>NZ_CP092284.1:3402040-4082448 GCF_023311895.1 Marinobacter sp. M3C | reverse complement strand
CGCGCAGCTTTTCCCGGGGCAGATGCTGCGCCGCCACCGCAATAATCAATGGTGCACCAATCAGCGAGGTACCGCTGATGTAACCACCGGCCATCAGCAAGCCCACGTCCACCGCTTTGCTGTTGCTGCGAAAAGGCCGGTTGAGGACATAAGACACCGAATAAATCGCAACAATCACAAATATGATCGAGCTAAGCACATTCGCTGGCAGCGTAAACAGTCCAAACACGCCAATCAGTTTGGGTACTATCATAATGCGGAGCATACGCCACAGGTAAGGCCAATCCACCGTGCTTTCTACCTTGCTTTCCGGGGCTGTTGCGGCTGCATCCGGGCCAAAGCCGGTTAATGTCTGACTGTTATTACCACCTTTCTGGCTTTGACTGCGGCGGTTGTTCATCCAAATAGTGAGTGATGAAAACACCAGCAAGTGAACGGCTATGATCGGCAAAAAGACCAGCGGGGCGTCTTTCACCAGCAGCAAAAACGGCAACGACAATACGGCCCCACCGAAGCCCAAGCCAGAGCGTACAAAACCGCTCCAAATGAAGATCAGCGCAATCAAACCGTACTGAATTAGGGAAAGATCTGACATAACATCCTGAGCGGTTAGAATAAACGTGTTCGAGTGTAACGGTTTTTCAATAAAAAACACCGGGCAAAGCCCGGTGCAACATGCGTAATTTATCCGCCGTGGCGACTTACCGGAGCGTTTAATCGCTCACCGGGCCCTCCTTGATAGCTGAACGCATGCGCCGGCGCAGTATTGGCCCAACCAGCGTTGGCAGCACCAGGCCCAAACCCGCGACCAGCCACAAACCAATAGCCAAAGGGCTAGACCAGAGCGTCATCCAGTCTCCGTCAGACAATATCAACGCGTGACCCAGGTTCTTTTCCATTTCTGGCCCCAGCAGCAGGCCTAGAATAATGGGCACCATGGGAATTTCCAGCTTGCGCAGAATAAACCCGCCAACTCCAAATACAATCATGAAATACAGGTCGAAGGTGCTATGACTGATGGAATATATACCCACAAATGCCACCATAGTCACAATCGGCAGCAGGTACATCGGCGGCACCGACAGTAGCCGCACAAACACTCCAATCATCGGAATGTTCAGTATCAGCAGCAATACGTTGCCAATCAACAGCGCAGCAATCACCCCCCACACAATATCAGCGTTCTGGGTGAACATTAACGGCCCCGGCGTGATATTCAGGGAAATCAGCATGGCCAGCAACACCGCTGTAGTGCCACTGCCCGGCACCCCCAGGGTCAGCATGGGTACCAAAGCGCCCGATGCCGCACCGTTATTGCCCGCTTCCGGCGCCACTACACCCCGGATGTCACCTTCGCCAAAGCGGCCTTTTTTGCCGATCACTGCTTTTTCCAAAGTGTAGCTGATGAAGCTGCCCAAAGACGCCCCGGCACCCGGCAACACGCCCGCAATAAAGCCCAGCACACCACCGCGCAGTTGGGTAGGAATGGTCGACACAATTTCTTTGAAACTCAGCGTCAGTTTCCCCACCTTCACTTTACTGCGGCCTTTGCCCATTCGTGCTTCAACAAAAAACAACAGCTCGGATATGGCGAACAGCCCAACAATCGCCAATATAAAGTCGATACCTTCATACAGCTCCAGCACACCGGCGGTATAACGCTGGGTGCCGGTGGATATGTCGATACCCACGGTAGAAATCATGATGCCAAGCGCTGCTGCGATCACCGTTTTCATCGGATTTTTGCCGGTTATACCGCCAAGAGTGGCGAATGCCAGCAAAAACAGGGCGAAGTATTCCACCGGCCCGAAGGTCAGTGCGAATCGCGCCAGCACCGGCGCCAATATAATAAGCCCTATCGTGCCGATCAGACTCCCCGCGAAGGACGCAATCGCTGAAATGGCCAAAGCATCTGCCGCACGGCCTTGTTGCGCCATGGGATAACCGTCCAGGCAGGTCATCATGGCCGGCTCGTCGCCCGGTATATTTAGCAGAATGGACGAAATTCGCCCGCCGTACATAGCGCCGGCGTACACCGAGGTCAGCAGAATCATCGCCGTTTCCGGCGGCAGCCCCAAGGTGAAGGCCAGCGGAATAAGAATGGCAACGCCGTTAGCCGGGCCCAAGCCTGGCAAGCAGCCAATCAGAGTGCCCACAAAGGCCCCGAATAACGCAAACATCAGGTTGTACGGCGTTAGCGCCACCGCAAACCCGTCCATCAGAAAGCCCATAGTTTCCATGGTTAGGAGCCTCCCAGCAGGCCGTTAGGCAGGCTCAGCGACAAGCCATAATTGAACAACCCGAACACCACAACGGCACTGATTAAACCAGTCACAAATGCCCGCAATGGTGGTGCACCCATGCGCCAACTTAAAACGCCGACCGCCAACGTGGTGGATATAATAAAGCCCAACGGCTCCAGCAACAGCGCATAAATCACCAATACAATGATCGAGATCACCAGTTCCAGGGCTGATTTGCCCACCGGCCATTTGGCATCGGCGTCTGGTTTGATCATCAGGTACAGGCTACCCACCACCAGCACAATCGCCAGAATGGTGGGAAACGTTTCTGGCCCTACACCCTCGGCACCGCCGAAGGGTTCAGGCCACTGCTGCGCTACCCAGCCATAGGCAACCGCCACAACCAGCAGAAACAAGCCTAGAATACGGTCGCCCATGCCGGTCATTTTAGTAGACCGATTTCCCGGGACAGGTCTTCAATGTCCTGCACCTGATTGGTTACAAAGCTCTCGAACTCACCGGCCTTGGGATGGAACGGAATCAGACCGTTACTTTTCATTACGGCTTTCCATTCTTCGCTGGCGTACAGAGTGTCCATTGCCTCTACCCAGTATTGTTGAGCTTCTTCAGAGGTTTCTTTAGGCATATAAAACCCGCGCCAGTTAGGGCCAAGCGCATCAATACCCTGCTCCCGGGCAGTAGGTATGTTGCTAAACTTGCCTGGTAAGCGTTCTTCGGACAGCACCGCCAAAACACGTAAATCACCGGATTCCATGAAGCCAGTGGCTTCAGACACGTCGCCAGTAAAGGCATCCACCTGGCCACCCACAACTTGAGTCATGGCTTCGCCGCCATTGTTGTATGACAGGTAAGGAATGGACGGCAATTTTTCAGCGCCCGCCGCTTTTGCTGCAATCAGCACTTTCAAATGATCCCAACCACCGCGAGCACTGCCGCCGGCAAACTTGACCGCGCGCGGATCTTCTTTCAGCGCGTCCATTAACTCGTTCAGGTTTTGGTACTTGGAATCTTTGCTCACAGCAATAATGCCGTAATCGGCTCCCAAAGCGCCGATCCACTTCACCATAGACGCGTCCATACCCGGAAACTGTTTCTGTGCCAGGCGAGTGGTTGTCGCGGTAGATGCAGCAACAATCAACTTGTCGTCATTTTTACGCTTGCTGACCGTGTGGGCATAAGCCACACCGCCACCGGCTCCAGCCATATTAACGGTTTGTACAGAGCCTTCTACCAGCTTAAGCTGCTGCATTACGTTACCCACGCTGCGGCAGGTAAAGTCCCAACCGCCGCCCGGGTCGGCAGGAGCCAGGCACTCTACTTTTCCACTGGGTTGCCAAGCCATGGCAGACATACTGAAAGCGGCCGCCGCCGCAAGCGTTATTGTTCTTTTAATAAACATATACGTCACCTTGTTGTTTCATTAAGAAGGGTGTTTCAGCAAGCAGAGTAGAAGGCAATGCGTAGTTGCTGAAGTTTGCGGGCGTAACGGATATAAAAAAACTAGTATTCATTCTGTGCATAAAGTTCACGGGCAAAACTGGTTACGGTGTTTTAACCTGATTAGCCCGTGCGCGCAGCGCCGATGAACCAAGCTGACGGACGCCCATGCCTGTAAAGCGACGCACAAAACTTAAAACCCGCATGATTCTCACTCTTGGCCTGGTGAGCGCTCTCCAAACCGTGTTTATTGGCGTGTTTGCCGGTTATTACCTGAGCGAATCCCTTTATAACGAGATTGGCCAGAGAGCCTTGATGGTCGCCAAAACCATTGCCGCCAGCCCGGCGGTTATCCGTGGTATACAACAGCGAAATCTTGACGACCTCAACACCCTCACCCGCACTCTGGCCCGAACCAACGAAGCCTTGTTTATTGTGATCGGCGATCACAACGCTATTCGCCTGGCGCACCCTTCGCCCGAGCGCATCGGTCGCTCCATGGCCGACGACGAAGGCGATTACGGCCGCCGTGCACTGGTGGAAGGTAAGGGCTATGTCGCCCTTGCCATGGGCAACCTGGGCGAATCCATGCGAGGCAAAGCACCGGTATTTGAACCCGGCAGCGGTGCCATTATTGGAATTGTGTCGGTGGGCTACAGCGTAAGCCAAGTAGAAGCCACCGTGCAGCGCTACAATTTTGTGCTGTACGGGGTGATGGGGGTGGTATTGCTAATCAGTATCCTGGCAGCAGTAGTGATTGCCAGTCGTTTCAAGCGCGCTATTTTAGGCCTGGAACCGGAGGAAATCGCCGGTTTGTTCCAGGAACGTGATGCTACGCTGCAATCCGTGCGTGAAGGTATTATCGCCATTAACCGCGACGGCATTATTACGACGGTGAACCGCGCAGCTCTGGTTACTCTCGGGCTGGATACCGACATGCCTGTGGCTGGGCGCCCAATTCACGACATACTGCCGGAAAGCGGTTTGATGTCTGTTCTGGCCACTGGCACGCCGGATTTCGACCGCGAAGTGTGGCTGCGCAACCGCCAGATGGTAGTCAACCGTCTGCCGGTGCGCCAAGGCGACGACATCATCGGCGTGGTGGCCAGCTTCCGTTTACGTAACGAGCTGGATCAAGTCAGCCAGCAGCTCACCCGCATCCAGCAATACGCCGACACTCTGCGCAGCCAAACTCATGAATACTCTAATAAACTGCACACCATCGCCGGGCTGATACAGTTGGGCGCCTATAACGATGCTCTAGGCCTTATTGGCAGCGAAGTCAGCAGTCATCAGGCGCTGATTCACTTGCTGCTGGAAGCCGTGCCCGACCCCATCATTGCCGGTTGCCTACTGGGCAAACACAACCGTGCCCGAGAAATGGGCCTGCATCTGGACATAGACCCAGATAGCCAAATGACCGACCTGCCGCACAATTTACCGCGAGAGCAACTCGTCAGCGTACTGGGAAACTTGATTGATAATGCGTTGGAGGCCACCCGTCGGCATACCGGCGTCAATGGCCGGGTACAACTGTCAATGACCGATCTTGGGCAGGAACTGATTTTCGAGGTGGAAGACCAAGGCCCAGGTATTGCCCCGGAGGTTCAAAACCGAATGTTTGAAAAGGGTGTTACCAGCAAAACAGGTACCGATCACGGTTTTGGGCTGCACTTGGTTCGCCAGTTTCTGGACAGTTGGGGTGGATCTGTGACGGTGGAAAATCTGGATAACCCCGGCGGTAGCCGCTTCACCTTATACTTACCAAAAACACCCACCGGCAGGAGCCAACTTTGACCCCCATCCGACTGTTGATTGCTGAAGATGACCGTCAGATTGCGGAAATCCAGCGCCGCTTTATCCAGCGGCTGGAGCAGGTGGAACTTTGCGGGATTGCCCACACCCTGGCCGATGCCCGCGAACAGGCGGACGTACTAAAGCCTGACCTGATACTGCTAGACGTGTATTTCCCCGACGGCAACGGCCTGGATTTACTGCGTGAGCTGCGCGCCAGTAATAGCAGCAGCGACGTGATCCTGATCACTGCCTCCAAGGAAGTAGAAACATTGCGGACCGCTTTGCGCGGTGGCGTGTTTGATTACATTCTGAAACCCTTGGTATTCGAACGCCTGGAAGAGGCCATTAACCGCTTCTGTGACCATGTTGAACGCCTATCGGCACTGAAGCATTTAGGTCAGGACGAAGTAGACGCCCTGCTCCCACGCAACAGCGGCGAAAATGGGCACTACAGCCATCACCGACTGCCCAAAGGTATTGATGTGATTACGCTGGACCGGATTCGTGAGGTGATTGCGGATGGTAAACCCTGGAGTGCAGAAGAAGTAGGCGGCGCCATGGGTGCATCGCGCACCACAGCCAGGCGTTATCTGGAATACATGACGGGCACCGGAACCCTGGTGGCCGAGGTTACCTACGGCAGTGTTGGCCGGCCCGAAAGGCGCTATCGGATGCAGCGCCTACCGGCTTGAATGCGCCCCGCCAGGCCTTAGCTCTTATAGATGGCCATTGGCGCCCGACCGAACACCCACCTGCTATATCAGCTTCTGCGCCCGCGCCATGGCAAACGCAGCCTGCGGACCTGTCCACAGCGACGGCAGAATAATCAGCGACACAGGAATGGCGGTTAGCACAATGAACTGTTGCAACACACCAATCTGACCGGCACCCATGTACAACAGAATCGCCGCCATAATTGCCATGGCTCCGCCCCAGAAAGCGCGAACGGCGTAATGTGGCTCATCGTGGCCTGCGCCTACGGTGGCAATGGCGTAGCTCATAGAGTCGCCGGTGGTAGCCACGAAAATAGTGGTCAGCAGCAGTACGGCTGCGGCCATCATTACGCCGCCGGGCAAATTCTTGGCAACGGTCAGTGTGGCTTGATCAAAGCGGAACGCGTTCAGCGCTTCGGTCAGATCAAACACCCCCGTGAGCTGGTAATACACTCCCGAACCACCCAACAAAGTAAACCAGATAGTGGTGGCTATTGGCGCCAAAATCGATACCGCCAAAATGGTCTGTCGAATAGTCCGACCGCGGGAAATGCGCGCTACAAAAATTGACATCAGCGGTGTGTAGCCAATAAACCAGGCGAAAAAGAACACCGTCCACCACTTCATCCACCATTCCGGCGCGGTTTCACTGGTCATAGTGGCCATGGCGAAGAACGACGTCAGGTACTCGCCCATAGAAGCCACATAGGTATTGACTAAAAACAGGGTGGGGCCGAACGCGAAGATCACCGCACCGATAACCAGTGCCAGAATGACATTGAACCGGCTCAGTAGCTGAATACCACGGTGAATACCACTAACCGCTGAAGCCATGTAAACAACAGCCAGCAGGCCAAGAATAATCAATTGGGTGCTGAATTCATCTGCTACGCCAAACAACTCATGCAGGCCGAAACTCATCTGCGTGGCCAGAAAACCAATGGGACCGACGGTACCGGCTACGACAGCAATCACACACATGGCATCAACAACGCCGCCCAACCAGCTGCTCATGACGCGCTCGCCAAATACCGGGTACAGCAAGGTACGCGGCTGCAGTGGTTTGCCCTGAACGTAGTGGGCGTGAGCCAGAACCATGGCTGTTAATGAACCCAGTACGCTCCAGGCCAAAAAGCCCCAGTGCATGAACGACTGCGCCATGGCCGGCGCAACAGCTTGTGCCGTGGCCGCTTCGGTATCAAACGCCGGTGGCGTTACCACAAAGTGATACACCGGCTCGCCAGCGGCAAAGAACACACCGCCACCCGCCAACAGAGTGCACAGAATCATTGACAGCCAGCGGAAAGTGCTGAATTCAGGCTTATCCATACCACCCAGGCGGGCGGCACCGGCGCGACTAACGGCCACGCCCATAGCAATGAAGAACGTCAGCAACAACAACAGCTGGAAAAAGGTGCCCATATACTTGGCCGTCCAGGCAAAACCCACGTCAATCACGGAGGCAAGACTGGCCGCATCCGTCAGCGACCAGCCTACGAACAGCAGAATAAAGCCAATGGTCAGAACCAGAACAACCGGATCGCCAAAACGGTGAGCATCTGCGGAACCAGCGGGGGAAGAATCAGAAGAGGTAGAACGGGGGTTATCGGTATTACTTGCACTGCTTAAAGACATGTATCGACCAGTTTCGAAAATTGGCAGACTAGACTACACACCTAGTTTCGTATTATCCAGCACGTTTGGGCGTTTTCGCGTTCAAAGATCTGTTTTTTCGGGTGGGCCCAGCTGCTTCAACTCGTCGCTATACAGGGCCACCAGCAAGGGTTCGCCTTGTTCGTTCACCCGAAACTGACCGTACCTGGCGGCCTCGTAATATTCAGCATCGCCCTCCTGGAAAAAGAATGCGTTGGTGGCGAAGTGCACGATGTCATGGCGTATCCGGTAGCGCAGCAACAACTCCTCCAGGGCCAAATCTTGTCCGTTGAACAGCGTTTTGAAGCTCGCCCTGTTCTGGCTGTCGAGGGTAACAATGACGTAGTGGGTTGACGTCTTCGCCGTTAAAAATGCCTGCGCATTGTGTCCAAAGGCACGGCGAATTTCCTGGCCGATAGCGAAGCTCAGGGTCATGTAGTCGCCTTGCATCAGCGAGCGCGGATCTACCGGCGCTAAATCAAGATAAACCACCTTGCCATGAGCCAACTGCTGCTCTTTCTGGAACACCGACAGGTTCACCATCGCCAAAGCGACCAACAAGGCTAGCAAACCAATAATTCGGCGGCTTAACCATTGTTTCATGGGTGCTCTCCCGCCTGTCCATTCACCAGTCTTAACATCAACCAGCGCACGGCCAACAGCAGTAAACCGGTGGCTAGCAAAATCTGGGCTTTAACCATCAGGGTTACGTGCAGCTGATAATAAAAAGCACTGACGTAAAACAACAGGCCCGCAATACCGATGCTTTTCAGCAAGGTGTTGCTGCCAGCTTGGCCCAGCACAATCACCATCATGCACACCAGCAAGCCCGGCGCGTCGGCACTGGCTAACGCCAGGGCTGTCAGGGCGCAAAGCGCCAATATTTGCACCCAAACCGCTGTCTGCAGGCGCTGGCAAACGCTGTACACAATATAAACAGCAGCCAAGCCCTCCAACAACGGTGCCGACCAGCCATAAATCGCAGGCAGCGTATCAAGAGCTCCGTTCCACACCGACCAATTCAGACCGAGCACAACCTCACTTCTGCTGGTAACCAGTGCCAGCACGCCGCCATAGCCCCAGGCTCGCAGAGCTGGCAACATACGCGGCAACTGGAATTCATGCAGCCACACCCAACCGGTAAATGCCAACACAGTGCCGCCCGCCGCCACGTTCAGTAGCGGCAATTCGACAAACACAAGCAAGCCAAGTGCGGCTATACAAGTTGAAAACACGCGGTGGATAAAGTCCGGCATAAACACCGCTAAAAATATTTGAAAGCCAGTAATCAACAGCGTGGCACCTATAGCATCAGCGCCCCCAAACGAGCCCCAGGCCACAAAACCCTGCCCTGCAAGGCTAAACGCCAACGCCATATGCCTTACGAACTCGCTGGCCGCACTTCGCAACAGCCAGAATGCAATGCCAATCAACAATAGCCCTATTGTCCACAGCAATAGCGGGCTTTCAAAAAACCAATCTAACTCCAGGTCGAAGAAAAACAGCAGCGCGATGGCCAAAAACAAAAACAGCGCCGCCAGCCAGCCAAAAAAGCCCATAAACACCGAGATGTACCAGGGCGAACCTGCCTCCCCCGGCACTGGCGGCGACCCCTCTACCAAGCCTTGCTGTTGCAAGCTGCTCCATAGCCGTTGATGTTCAGCGTTCATACCTGCCATCCCCGGTGAATAGACCGCAGCCAGTTAACGGCCAACGTACTCAGAGCCATCAACGCTATAGCCATCAGTAATACACCCCCGCTGTTGTCGAGGTGCCACACCAGATGTTTAACCAGCAGGCTGACAACAATCGCAATCACCGAAGCCGCCGCGAGCGTCAGCATAAACAAATCCTGGCGTTGGTAGCGGTAAACCCCATACACAATCGTCACTGCCAATAGAAACACCAACGCGGGAAGCCATAAATCACTGCTAGAAAACACACTTTCAACTACTCGCAGAGTCAGTGGCATTAAGGTAGCCATTGCCAACAACCGCACCGCCCAACGCTGATTAAGCCAGGGCGCACGGCCGGCTAGCCACTCCCATGCACACAACATAAACCCGTTCGCGGCAAACTGGACCCACAACAGTTGCCCATAAGCCTCCGTTGAAAAGCGGCCACTAGGCTGAAAGTACAACGTCAGCGCGAAGTTGACCAAAACGGCCCAAAGTACCCACAGCGGTGCAAATCGGCCAATCAGGGCAAAGGGTGTCAGTAGTAACATCCACACAAAAAACAGCTGCCAGGGGTCGGCACCGGTCTGGTAGGTTTGCCCGAACAGCGCCAGCAATCCGCCCAACAGAAGACCGGTCGAAAGCAGCGCAACCTTGCCAGCCAAGGTTTCGCGCCCGGCCAGCCAGTAACCCACAAACGCCAGCAGTAAAGCTCCTTCGACCAACGCGAAACGAGCCAGTCGGCCCAGCTCACCCCAGTTGAAGGCTACAAAAAGCAGTACGGAAAAGGCCAGCGCCAAGCCACCCAGGCACAACAGCAACACGTCTAAAAAGCGCAGCCACTGCCGGCCCGCCGGAAACACACCGGCTATCGCCGCGGCGCGGTTTGAATCTATGGGCGCAATCTGGCCGCCGTCAACCAAAGCAACAAACGCTTTACGTGTTTCAGACTGTATTTCAGGCTTTGCTTCAGATTGCGTTTCAAACATAGCGGCTGCGCCCTCCTGGCACGACTTACTAGGCAGATGCCCGTTACTCCGCGGTCGCCCGCCCCATGAACCTGCGTTCTTCCACATTCACTTTGATGCGGTCGCCCGTGGAAATGTGTTCAGGCACCTGAATCACCAAGCCTGTGACCATAGTCGCCGGTTTGGTTCTGGCTGTGGCAGAGCCACCTTTAACCGAGGGAGCCGTGTCCATTATTTCAAAATCGACCGTGGGAGGCAGCGCCAGCGCTACGGGTGTATCTTTAATTAACACAACCATCATGCCTTGGGTTTCTTCGGTAACAAACAGCAGTTCTTCAGCAATGGCGCCTTTATTCAACATGTACTGCGTGTAGTCTTCGGTATCCATGAACACACATTCTTCGCCATCGGCGTAAGAAAACGACGCAGTACGGCGAGTCAAGTCCGCCAGATTCAGCATATCGCCGTCTTTGAAGGTTTCGTCTTTCTTACTGTTGGTAACCACATCATACAACCGCATGCGGTAAAGGCTGCCGCCAGCCCGGCCTTGGGGTACAGACCGCTCGATGTCCTTGACAAAATACACCCGACCTTCAAACTCGATGGCAGAGTTTTTCTTGATTTCACTTGCTCTAGGCATTTTCAAAGCTCCAAAACAGCATGATAAACAAACCGGTGCCAAGCAAATGCCGGCACGGGTTCAGACCCGGTGATTCTACCGTCAGAAGCGCTTTGCTGGTAGCTCTCACAGATCAACACAACCAAAACCGATTTAATGTAAGATTGCGGCCCTATGAAAACACCAAAACGATTACAATCCCTTTTAGACGACGGGCTGATAGACAGCGTGCTGTATCAGCTCATGAGCGGCAAAGAAGCTCAGGTATACGTGGTGCAGTGTGGCGACCAGGTTCGATGCGCCAAAGTGTTTAAAGAAGCGTCAAAACGCAGCTTCAAGCAGGCCGTGGAATACCAGGAAGGCCGCAAGGTACGCAACAGTCGCCGTGCCCGCGCCATGGGTAAAAAAACCCGCTACGGCCAAAAAGAGCATGAAGACGCCTGGCTGAACGCCGAGGTAGACGCCCTTTACCGCCTGGCGGATGCCGGTGTGCGGGTGCCACGGCCATCAGGCTTTGTTGATGGGGTACTGCTGATGGAACTGATCAGCGATGCCGATGGCAAAGCCGCGCCCAGGCTGGACGACGTTGAACTGACCCGCGAACAGGCGCTGGACTTCCACCAGCAGGTGATTGCCGACGTCGTGCGCATGCTCAGCGCCGGACTGATTCACGGCGACTTGTCGGAGTTCAACGTACTGCTGGATGATCAGGGGCCAGTAATTATCGACCTACCCCAGGCGGTAAACGCCTCTGGTAATAACAACGCCGAGCGAATGCTGGAGCGAGACGTAGACAACATGCGCCGTTACTTTGGCAAGTACGCGCCGGAGCTGATGAACACCGATTACGGCAAAGAAATCTGGGAGCTGTACGAAAGTGGCCGCCTACACCCCACCAGCAAACTGACCGGGTGCTTTATTCACGACACCCACAGTGCAGACTTAGGCGAGGTGATGGCGGTGATTGATGCCGCCAAGGAAGAAGAACGCGATCGCCTGGATCGACAGCAGGCGAACGACGAAGAAGATTAGCAAACATCGAAGCAAAGCTGACGCCACAACGTCAGCTTTTTTTACATGTTCCTTCAAAATCTGCTTAAAAAATCTGCAGCTCTCTCACTAATCGATTGTTTTCTGAACATTATCCGTGAAACGGCTTTACTTTTGCTTGCTTATTCGATGCGACCCAATCCCGGGTCACGGCGAGCTTTTTTGTTGGCGCCTGATAATAAAAAAGGTGTACTTCATGACCAGAAAGACCAGAACCGTCCCGCTGTTTAAACGCGTCATTTTTGCCACATCGATCATTCTTACCAGCAGCCTGGCCCTCGCCGGTCCGTTGTCGTTTAACGACATTTTTGTGTTTGGCGATAGCTTGTCTGATACCGGGAATAACCGAAGCAAGGTGCCATTTGGCAGTTCTGCCCCTGTTGCCAACGCCGTAGGCTATGGTAGCAATGGCCGCTTTTCCAACGGCCCGGTATGGCACGAATACTTGGCTGACGCATTGGGTATACCACGCGCGACCAATTCGGAAAGCGGCGGTAATAACTACGCCTTTGCTGGCGCCGAGGTCAACAACGATCCCGGCCTCTTTGGCGCCACTTCTGGCATACTGGTTCAGGAAACACTCTACAACAACGATTTAGCGGGCAGTGCCAACGCAAACGACCTCTATATTACCTGGGCCGGCGGCAATGACATGCGTGGCCTGGCAGGCGTTGCCGATCCGATCGCCGCCATTAACGCCCAACTGGACAGTTTTGTGGGGGTTATGAGCCGGCTAGTGGGCAACGGTGTAGGCACGCTTCTGGTGCCCAACCTGCCGGACCTTGGCCTGATTCCGGAGTTTGCCGGCTCAGCTAATAGGGCCGCAGCGACCGCCGTCAGCGAAGCCTGGAATATCGGCCTGGAGCAGCGTCTGATTAGTTTGAGCACAACCACCTCAGCCTCTATATTTTACCTGGATGTTTTCGGTATATTCGGATCTGTTCTGGACGGTACTGCCGTCGCCTCAGGAATTACCAATACCACCGACCAGTGTCGGTCCGTATCGGACAACTTCATAACTGAAACCGCATGTAATAACGCCGACACATTTCTGTTCTGGGACGAAATACACCCCACCACCGCCGCTCACAAGTTCTTGGGATTAGAGGCATTTGCACTGCTATCCTCAGGCAATTCGGTACGTGCCGTACCCGAACCGGCGGTGATCTGGCTGATGCTGCTGGGCCTTGGCGCTATTGTTGGGCGCCGGGCGACAGCCGCAAAGCCTGTCTGACCTGCAATCAGATTTCAGAGAGTGATCGCAAATGCCCGCCGGTGCTAACGGCGGGCATTAACCTCACCAGGGCAGCCGCTCACCGGTCTGATGCCAGAACGAACCCGTGTTATCCAAATTCAGCGCCTCAATTCGCGCCGTTAGCCCGCTGATGGATTCGGCAGTTGTGATTTCGCCCCTGCCTTTGGTCATGCCGGTTTGCACAAAACCTGGGTGCAACTGAGCCACTGCAATGCCTTTGGGTTCAAGATCTACCGCGAGGGATTTGCCAAACGCATTCAGTGCTGCCTTAGAGGCCCGGTAGCCATACCTGGCCCCCGAATTGTTCAGGGTTATTGAGCCCAATCGGCTGGTAATGTTGGCAACTTTTCCTCCAGACGGTATGAGCAACATAAGCGCCTCTGTCACTCGCAGCGGCGCATAAGCATTTACTTCCATCTGTGCTCGCAGGGAATCGAAATCAATGCTGCCCAGCTCGTTTTCCTGCAGCAAGCCGGCGTTGTTGATCAAAAGATCAATGCGCTCGCCTGCCAATGCGTCCGCCAGCCCTGCCACGCTTTCATCGGACGTTACATCCACATGCTCTATCACCCGCGCCGCTGCGGCGTCCAGCTCGTCAGAGGTTTGGCGGCATACGCCAATAACGTAATGGCCAGCACGGCTATAGTGCTGCGCCAGCTCCAAGCCAATGCCGCGGTTGGCGCCGGTAATCAAAACAACCCGTTTTTTCATTATTCATTCCCCTGTAAATAGCGATTGTACGTCGATTAAAAACAGTAATACCTTTCCGTCAGTCAAAAAAAAACGGTGAAGAGGCTTCATCCTCTTCACCGTTTTTATCAGCCGTTGATTCGGTCAGGTATCGCGCCGGCTTTCAGAGCGCGCGATGATAGACGTACCCACCAGATCACCGGTCACGTTCAGGCCGGTTGCGCCCATACCTACCAACGCATCAATAGACACCAGCAGGGCCACAGTTTCAATCGGCAGGCCCACCTGTGCAAACACCGTGGCAATCATCACAATACCGGCGCCTGGTACGCCCGCGGTGCCAATCGATGTCAGCGTGCCGATCAGCACAATCTCGGCCATGGTCATCAAATCCAGCGGAACACCCACCACATTGGCGGCGAATACGGCGGAAATGGCGATTCGAATGGCAGCACCGTCCATATTAATGGTGGCACCTAACGGCAAGCTGAAACCGTATATCCGCTGGGGAATATTCAGCTTCCGCGCTGCGGTAATGGTCAGTGGCAAGGTGCCGGAACTGCTCTGGGTGGCGAAAGCCGTCGCCATAGGCGTTCTGGCTTCGCGGAAAAATCCACGTACGTTTACACCAAAACCGCGCATGATTACGCAATACACAACCAGCTGAACGGCCAGCGCAATGTACAGCACCACCACCATGTCGCCCAGGGCCATAATCGTTGCCATACCCTGCTCACCGGCGGTTTTCGCCACAATTGCAAATACGCCGATGGGCACGTATTGCAACACGCCTGCCATCACTTTCAGGGTCATTTCACTGAGCCCCTCAATCACCTTATAAAGGTGCTCGCCCAGCTCAGCGTGCTGTTCTGACTCCCGCAACTTCAACAGCGCAATACCGAATACAATGGCGGTAAAAATAATCCCCAGCAAATTCAGTTCGGTGAAAGCCGTAAAAATATTATCCGGAATAATGTTTAGCAACACCGCCGCAAAGCCGGGGTTGTCCGGAACTTTTATCGTTGCATTTTCATTCAGCGTCATACCACTGCCTGGCTCAAGCCAGGTTGCAACGGCTAACCCAACAATAATCGCCAGTGCAGAAGATGCAATGTAATACAGCATCAGTTTGCGACCGACCCGCCCCATACTGCCGATATTGGCCTGGTTGATACCCACCATTAAAGTGAACAGCACGATGGGTACAATCAGGAATTTCAGCAAACGCAGTAACAATTCGCCAAACGGTGCCAACCAGTCAGCCACAGGCTGGCCACCAATAAGCCCAACGGCGATGCCCAACACCAACGCAATACTGATGCGCAGAATCAATGACGAATTGAGGTAGCCCCGAAACAAAGCTTTCATCGGCTGATTCCCGACAAAATTGAATAATCGTGTGCCATAAAACCCGTTCCTGATTTTGAGTGGCGCCGATTGTGGTGGAAATCAACCGATAGGTAAACTGACGCAACCAAGCATAAGCTAATAGCTTCAATGCGTTTTGATCTTTGGCTGAGCCGTGAATTTTTACCCACAAAAGCTGTGGATAACCTTGTGAGAAGCCTTAGGACAGCCTCGCACAACCCTGTAGCCATGGGCACCGACGGAAGTTGGTGGGAAAGTGACCGGTTGATAAGTGACGCATACCCAACAGCGCACTGGCGTGTTTCAGATTACAGGTGCATTATCAGAGTTATGTCTTCTGTATAAGGACAATTGCTATGCCAATGATCGGATGGATTATCTTACTCGTCTCGCTGGCGCTGATTTTAGGCAACCTGGTCATACTGCGTGACACGTCAAACAATATGAGCCTGTCTGGCGAAAAACTGGAAAAAGTACGCAAACGCAAGGCCGAGCAGGAAGCTCTCGACAAACAAGACAAACAGGACGACTGACGGCACTCAGGCTACTTCAACTGAGCGCCCAGCCACTGATCAATCTGAGCCTGATTCACGGCGCCACTCTGGCGAGCATACTCGCGCCCATTGCGAAACAGAATCAGCGTGGGAATACTGCGAATCCCAAACTGCCCCGACGGGCCTGGGTGCTGCTCGGTATTCAGCTTGGCAAACCGCACCTTACTCTTCCAGCCTTTCGCCGCCAGCGCAAACTGCGGCGCCATCGCCTTGCACGGGCCGCACCAGCTGGCCCAAAAATCTACCAGCACCGGTAAGTCGCTACGAGCGACGTGAGTGGCAAACGCCTGTTCAGTAAACTCGGGCACATTATCTGGCCATAGCGACTGTTTGCACGCGCCGCAGGTGCCACCCGCTGACAAGCGACTGGCAGGAACCCGATTTACTTTGTTGCAGTTTGGGCAAACGATGTGCCGGTTTTCATCCACCATGAAATTGCCTCACTTAAGATACTGTTCAGGATACTGCTTAAAATACTAGTTACGATACTGCTCAAGATACTATTCAAGATACTACTCAAAAGCCGCACTTTACGTTAAGGTCAACTTTTCTGTGGGCGATTTCGCACAATGCGTTCTATACTCTGGAAAAGATTAACACCCTTAACCTGACAAAACCAAAGCCCTCACAAGGGGCTCTGTGTTCCTCAAGCCACCACCCAAGGACGAGGATAATGACAACAACAAAGTCAAAAACCGTGCACTCCCCCATTTTCACTGATGGCGCGGAGTTTCGAATTTCCACCTTCAAACTGCTCAAACAGGACGGCTCGCTGTACAAAGGCGGTAAAGCGCCGGATGTAAGCAAAGAAAAAACCCTGCGCATTTATCACGCCATGGTCACTACCCGCATTCTGGACGAGCGCATGTTAGCCGCCCAACGCCAGGGCCGGCTCAGTTTTTACATGCAATGCACCGGTGAAGAAGCCGCCGTTATTGGCAGTGCAGCAGCACTGGGTGATAGCGACATGATTATGGCCCAATACCGCGAACAAGGTGCGCTGGCCTACCGTGGTTTCACCATCGACGAGTTCATGAACCAACTGTTCGGGAACGACAAAGACTACGGCAAGGGCCGGCAGATGCCGGTGCATTACGGTTCGAAAAAACTCTATTACATGACCATTTCGTCGCCGTTGGCCACCCAGATTCCCCAGGCCACCGGTTATGCCTATGGCCAGAAGCTGGCCGGTGAAGGCCACTGTACTCTCGTCTATTTTGGTGAGGGTGCCGCCTCCGAAGGCGACTTCCATGCGGCTCTGAATATGGCCGCCGTTCACCGGGTACCGGTGATCTTTTTCTGCCGCAACAACGGTTACGCCATTTCCACACCGGCTTCCGAGCAGTTCGCTGCCGACGGTATAGCACCGCGGGCCTACGGCTACAAAATGGACGTAATTCGGGTAGACGGCAACGACGTTCTGGCAGTGTACCAGGCCACCGAAAAAGCCCGCCAACTGGCCGTTGAAGAGAACCGCCCGGTGCTGATTGAAGCAATGACGTACCGCTTGGCCGCCCACTCGTCTTCCGATGACCCCTCCGGCTACCGCAGCAAAGACGAAGAAGCCATCTGGCGTGAAAAAGATCCAATTCTGCGCACTCAAAACTGGCTGAAGTCGCACGATTGGTGGACTGACAGCGAAGAAAAGGAATTACAGGAACGCCTGCGCCGCGAAGTTCTTGAAACCATGAAACAAGCGCAGAAGCGGCCACCACCGGCACTGGAAACCTTGATCACCGATGTTTACAAAGAAGTGCCTCCCGCCCTGAATGCGCAATTCGAGAAACTGAAAGCGCACATTCGCCGGCATCCGGACGCCTACCCAAAAAGCGCAAACGATCCGGCCATTACTGGCAAACCCGCCAGCACCCAAAAAGGAGAGGCTTGAAATGGCGAAAATGAACATGCTGCAAGCCATTAACAACGCCTTGGATACTGCCATGGCGGCGAATGAGCGGGTGCTGTGCTTTGGCGAAGACGTCGGCATTTTTGGCGGTGTATTCCGCGCCACCAGCAATCTGCAACAAAAATACGGCAAGACGCGCTGTTTTAACACGCCCTTAGTGGAACAAGGCATCATCGGCTTCGCCAACGGTCTGGCGGCGCAAGGCTCGGTGCCCGTGGCGGAAATACAATTCGCCGATTACATTTTC
The DNA here is from genome assembly GCF_023311895.1 of Marinobacter sp. M3C. GTDB lineage: Bacteria > Pseudomonadota > Gammaproteobacteria > Pseudomonadales > Oleiphilaceae > Marinobacter. The sequence goes on along the minus strand of NZ_CP092284.1, from coordinate 4,064,251 downwards.
CCAGCTTTTGACCAGATCGTGAACGAAACCGCGAAATTCCGTTACCGCTCCGGCAACCTGTTCGATGTTGGCGGGCTGACCATTCGCGCACCTTACGGCGGTGGCATTGCCGGTGGCCTATACCATTCCCAATCGCCGGAAGCCTATTTTGCTCACACACCAGGCCTGAAAGTGGTAGTACCACGCAATCCACATCAGGCCAAAGGCCTTTTATTGGCCGCCATTCACGACCCCGACCCGGTGTTGTTCTTTGAGCCCAAGCGCCTGTACCGGGCATCCGTGGGCGAAGTGCCCGAGGAAGCCTACCAACTTCCATTGGGCGAGGCCGAAGTGCTCAAAGAAGGCACAGATATAACGATTCTGGGCTGGGGTGCACAAATGGAAGTGATCGAACACGCCGTCGAAATGGCAGAAAAAGACGGCATTTCCTGCGAAGTGATCGATCTACGCAGCATCTTACCCTGGGACATCGATACCGTGGTCAAATCGGTTCTCAAAACCGGACGCCTGGTGGTTACCCACGAGGCCCCGTTAACCGGCGGCTTTGCCGGCGAAATCGCGGCCACTATTCAAGAACGATGCTTTCTGTACTTGGAATCGCCTATTGCCCGGGTAGCCGGAATGGACACGCCCTTCCCGCTGGTGCTGGAAAAAGAACACCTTCCCAATCTGTTGAAGGTGTATGAAGCCATTTGCGACAGCGTCGAATTCTAACCCGGTATCAGGACAGGAGAACAAACATGAGTGATTTTATACTGCCCGATATCGGCGAAGGTATTGTGGAGTGCGAACTGGTGAAGTGGCTGGTCAGCGAAGGCGACATGATCGAAGAGGATCAGCCGGTGGTTGAAGTAATGACCGACAAGGCGCTGGTGGAAATACCCGCACCTCACAAGGGACAGATCAAGCGCCTTTATTACAAAGAAGGCGACATTGCCAAGGTGCACGCGCCGCTGTTTGAGTTGTCAGAAGAGGGCAGCGAACAAGAAGACGACGCCAACAACGATAACGACGATTCCGCCTCAGAAAAGGCCACCGCAAGCTCAACGCCGGCCATTCAAAAGACTGAAACAAAAAAACAGGCGAGCGATAGCGCCGGCCCTAGTGAAGCAACAAGCGCTGCGGAAACTAAAACACCGGCCAGCCCGGCAGTAAGACGCCTGGTGCGCGAGTACGACTTGTCATTGGGTCACATCAGCGGCTCCGGCAGAGACGGCCGGGTGCTAAAAGAAGATGTGCTGGCTCACCTGAAACGACGACAAGGCCAAACAGACACGCCCGCACCCACTCAATCAGCGAAGCGCACCAGCGCCGCTGACCAGCAGGTACGCGTAGAGCCTATCAAGGGCATGAAGGCGGTGATGGCAAAGCGCATGGCCGCCGCCGCCTCCAGCATCCCGCACTTTATCTTCAGTGAAGATATCGATGTGACCGAACTGCTGGCGCTGCGCGCGCAGCTCAAACCCCTGGCCGAAGCCAGCGGGTCACGGCTTACCTTGATGCCGTTCATCATGAAAGCCATGGCCCTGGCCATTCGCGAATACCCAATTCTGAACAGCCGGGTAAACGACGAGGTCACTGAAATCCATTACCAGCCCCAATGCAACATTGGTATGGCGGTGGACAGCAAAGCCGGGCTGATGGTGCCCAACATCAAAGGGGTGGAACATCTCAGCCTGCTGGAAATTGCCGATGAAGTGGCGCGATTGACCGAAGCTGCCCGCGAAGGCCGCGTGGCTCAAGACGACTTGAAAGGCGGCACCATCACTATTTCCAACATTGGGGCATTAGGCGGCACCTACGCTTCACCCATCATCAACGCACCGGAAGTGGCGATTGTAGCCTTAGGCCGCACCCAAACATTGCCGCGCTTTGATCAGGCAGGCAATGTAACTGCGCGCGCTATTATGCCCGTCAGCTGGGCAGGGGATCACCGCATAATCGACGGCGGCACCATTGCCCGTTTCAGTAATTGCTGGAAAGGCTATCTGGAATCGCCACAGTCCATGCTCTTGCACTTGGGCTAAGCCAGATGGCCCGGCCGAAAAAAATGCGGGGGCAGCAAGCGCCGCCCTCGCAGATTCAACAGTTCTACATACCCGAAGAGCAGTCCATTTATCTGCTCAGTCACGACGACGCGCGCAAACTGAAAAACTGGGTGGCGCTTTGTACCACCCAACTGCAAACGCTGGGATACCGCGACATCGAGATGATCGGCAAAGGCGCATACGGCTTTGTGTTTTCCGGCAAACTAACCCTGGAAGGCGCCAGCGATCTGGAACACGTGTTCAAATTTATCCGCATCAATCTGCCGCGCCACCTGCACGACCGCCTGGAAGACGAAGCTTATATTCTGGAACAGGTAGAGCATTCGCGGGTGCCGCGCCTGATTGCTTTCCAACGGGCGCGCAGCCAGCCCATTCTGGTGATGGAACGAGCGCCAGGGTTAAATCTGGAAGTGGTATCGCTGCGCGAAGGGCGCCTGAAGCCGCGGCTGATCATCCGCATAGCCGACCAGCTGGCCGACATCCTGCGCAACCTGCGCCGGGAACCCACCGATGGCAAACGGCCCATTGTGCACGGCGACATCAAACCCTCCAATCTGGTCTTCGACGCCAAGCACGAAAACATCGCCCTGATCGACTGGGGCTCGTCGGTGTTCGCTCAATTGGACGCCAGCCAGCAGTTCCTCAACAATAGCGTGATGGAGCTGATGTCGGACAATCTGCAACAAACCAACGCTCGGCTGGGCGATGTGTACTTTATTGGCGAGGAACAGCTTTACGGCGGCCTGTCATCGCCGCGCTTTGACGAGCAAGGTGCCGCAGCCACGCTTTACGCCCTGGCCTCCGGCCAATCCTGCCGCTTTGGCCACCAGGCAATACCCGCCGACTCGTTGGGACTGCCCATGGAATTCGCCCGAATGCTGGACGGCATGCTTAGCCCCGATCCCCAGCAGCGCCAGCAAGCCGGTGACTACTACATTCGGGAAATGCCCAGAATGGCTCGCACGGTGATGATTGATCTGCTCGAACCTGCGCCCGTTCCACTGGTGCCCGTGTGGATGCGCCAGCCCGGGCGCGAAATCGACACGGTGGTGTACAGCTCGCGCAAATCCTTCCTGCGCCAGGAAGGCGCGGTAAACACTCTGGACGACGTCAACGACGTGCAGCTGGACCGTTACTACAAGAACTTCATGCAGGGCATGGGCGACACCGAAAAAGCATTCCTGGCTGCGGTCAGCCGCCTTGGCCGCTACCCGGTAGAAGGCGGTCTGGCGGTGCGTTGGGAGCCTAACGGCATTTATGTAGACACCTCATTGCACCTGCACGACCCACAACTGAAAAGCGCCTTCACCACTGCCGTGAACAACATGGTCAACCTGGCCCAGGCCATCTACCGCCAAGGCATCTTTAAAAGCTGCCTATTCAACGCCCGCGACACACTGCACATTGAACGCGATCAAGCCGACCAGCCGTTTGTGACGCCGCCGACCATGCATTTGCCATATCAGATCAGTTCGGCGCCAGAGGTAGAAGACCGCTCACGAGTGCACTCTTACTTTGAAGACGGCCCAGACCCGGAAGAGTTTCTGGTATTGCCGCCCACCATTATCACCGCACTTGAAGCCTTGAACAGCATCCGCCATACCGGCATGATCATTTTTGAAGCCCTACCCCTACACCTGAAAATTCACAGCCAATACCGCCTGCTGGACCCGGCCAAAGAGGACGAATTCCGCCAGCACCTGGACGAAATTCTGGCCGCCGTCGACGAGGTCACTGGCCTTGGCGTGTCCGGCTTTATGAAAATGCCTTACAAAGACACTCGCTTCTTTCCCCACATCGAACGCCTGCCAGAACGCTATTACCCCCGCAATCCACGGCAGGAGGCCGCGCAAGCAATCTAGATTGCCTGGGGCGCCGCACTCTTCGCAAATGCAGCGCTTTGGGATAGGATGCTGCCCCAATCTATTTATCACAAACACACTCTATTTACCGCTTACACACTCAGGCTCCCATGTCCTCTAACGCGCTCTACACCGACCTGTCAGGCTATTACGATCTGCTGTGTGCCGACATCGACTACCAGGCCCAGAGCCACAGCGCACAGCGCCTGCATCAGTTGTTCGGTAATGGCGGTAATACTCATCTGGACCTGGCCTGCGGCACCGGCCCCCACGTGCGTTACTTTATCGATGCCGGCTACCACAGCCGCGGGCTGGACATTAGCCAGCCCATGCTGGAAATGGCAAAAATCCGCTGCCCGGAAGCGCAGTTTGTACTGGGCGACATGTGCGATTTTCAAGTGAATGAGACGCTGAACCTGATCACCTGCTTTTTGTATTCCATTCATTACAGCAGCGAACTTGAAGCGTTACAAAAATGCCTCGTCCGCGTGCATCAGGCATTAAAGCCAGGCGGCGTGTTCTGCTTTAATGCGGTTGATAAACACAAAATCGACAACAACCTCTGCGTCAGCCACACCGCCAGCCATGAGGGCAGCCACTTTACCTTCAGCTCAGCCTGGCATTATGGCGGCACGGGCGACCGGCAATCGCTTAAACTGGGCATAAGCAAAGCCACAAACGGCGTTATGCAAACGTGGCAGGACGAGCATCCGATGGTGGCAGTGAGCTTCGACCAATTGAACGAGCTCCTGGTGCCGTATTTTGACGTTCACATTTTCGAACACGATTACGACAAAATTACCCCTTGGGACCAAGACTCTGGAAACGCGCTTTTTGTGTGCGTGAAACGCAAGATCTGCGACACCGCTTAATTTTGGAGGTGAAGCCCATTTCGACAATATGAGACGTTTCTGCTCCGTCGCGTCTGGCGTAACGTGCGGAATAGCGCCACTGCCATAAACATCAGAAGAATGCAGAAGGGCCGGCTGATCATCCCGCCGAGTCGGCATATCAATCACCACGGAGGCGAAATCGGATGAGGTCGTAAAGAAAATGACGACGGGACGAAAATGCGCCGGGGCTTTGGGCCAGCCGGCGCGTGTCACGGGCAATGCGGGTTTTAGTTGGCCGTCTGTTCAATCACGTCGATGCCATAGAGTGTTGTGGTGCCACTCACTTCGTTACCTACCGCCAGCATGGGTTTGCTGTTCGGACTCTGGCCCGCCGGGATGAAGACCATGCCTTCCGGCCCGAGATCTCCGGCCATGCCGTTTTCCAGGTCAATCTGTGATACCGAAAAGTCGCGGTTGTTGATGTACTGCACGAATTCCGGGTTCTGCGGATTGGTCACGTTGTAGACCATGATACCGCCGACCCGCTCAAGGCCGATGAAGGCAAACGTCTGTCCGTTGATCTCCCCGGTTGTGATGGCTTCTGGCTCCGGGCCTTTGTCGTCAGACCGGTTGTCGAACGAGTTCTCGTCGTTCTGACTGTTGAAGTTATCGGGAATCAAGCTGGCGGTTATCCGTTCAAACTCGCTGCCGCTGTCGAATACCCGCTTGCCGTCGGATGACCAGATGGAGAAAGACCGCGCGCCGTAGGCGTAGAGTTCTTCGTAAACGCAGGTGGTTTTCACATAACTGGTGTCGTATTCACCGCCAGTCAGCGTCACGTTAGCGGGGTTGCTTGGATCACAGGTACCGCCGTTACCCAAGGTGGATGTAACGTTCAGGCGGCCGAGGTTGGCATTTTCCTTTAGTTCGGCGGCGTTCGGGAACGCCGTGCCATCCAGGGTCAGGTCAGCAATGCGGAATTCTTCGCTGAAGCCGCCGTAATCCCGAGAATCGCCCTCGTTGGCAGTCAGGTAATAGGTTTTGCCGTTGTAGCCGTAGCTGGCCATTGAATCCGGGTTGTACATACCCTTCACCGGCCAGTTACGAATGTTGATACCGCCGTCGTCGTTGCTGGCGTCCAGTTCGTTGCCGATGAGGCTATGGTCTTTGAAGCCCAGCGGCAGGATAGCGGTGATTTCACCGGCGGCAATATCCAGTTCAGCCACGGCGTTGTTTTCCTGCAGGGCAACCCAAGCGGTCTGGTTATCAATGGCAATCGCAATGTACTCCGGCTCCATATCCTGCGCCAGTGTTGCGCCCGGGCCGAATACCCGCAAGCCTTTAGCCTCAAGTGCGGCCTGAGCAACGTTAAACGCCGTGAAGCCTGCAGTGGTTACTGTCGCGGAAGCCACACCATTGGACAGGTCGATGATGCTGACAGAGCCTTCCGGGTCATTGGTGTAGTCGTCACTTGGCTCGCCTTCATTGGCGACCAGTAAGGCTTTGCCGTCCCGGGTGAAGGTGACCATATCCGGCAATGCGCCCACGGTAACTTCGCCCACTTTGTTCAGAGCGGTGGTGTTGTAGAACACGACCTTGCCGTTGTCCTGCTTAACATTCGCTTCAATAGCGACGGCAACCAGGTTGCCATACACTGCCACACTGTTGGCGGATGCGCCTTCAGCGGATGCGTCGATGGTGCCCAGCTTGGTGGGCATTTTCGGGTCGTTGATGTCCAGCACATCAACCGTGGAGTCGTTGGCATTGACCACAAACAAACGCTGGTTAGCAGTGTCATAGGCGACGATTTCGGCCGCGCTTTCGTCGAAGGCACCGCTGGCGTAACTGCCCAACACATTGAGTTCAATGAGGGTCTGGCTGGTGCCAGATGCACCATCAGCACCGTCATTGCCATCGTCACCGCAGCCGGTCAATGCAATGAAGGAGCTCGTAATGGCTAGAGTCAGAAAAGATTTGCGAAATTCCATGGTCGCCTCAGTGTGTCCGATGTGATTGGCTTTCGAATGGACCATAAAACGGCAATATGACAATCTTGGGTCAGATTAAAGTCTGTTTCATGTCAGGCATGGGGCTAGACTGTCTAGGGAGACGCTGATCAAGTCAGCTTGAGTCGCTGATTTGGTAAAATCAAACTCCCGATTTCTGACCGGGATTGAACAAATCGTGCCCTGGTCACGGTGGCTAAAAGCACTATCGCCCTATTACTACCCAGATTCCCGCGGCAAACGACGACGTCCGCCAATTCCCCTGAAGCGCATTCTGCGGATGTACTTTGTTCATACTGCCCTTCCCTCAGATTGAAAAACCCCCTTTAGCTGAAGTCACACCGAAGTTCACGGCATAATGACAGAGCCATCTTCTTAAAATGTTTTTGCGCAAGTAGAGACGGCGACACCCGCACAGTTCTCCGCCGTTTTGTTATCTTTATAGAGGAAGGACGATCTGAAATAATGCGCTAGAGCGACGTAAAACTTTGTGTTCAAAATCGAGAGCTGGTCGCTGGATTTATCTCAACTACGCTGTTAACGTTCAACCCGGATTTTTCAACAGACTCACATATTTTCAAGGACTGAAGATATGCTCCAAGCAAAAGGATTGCAGTTCACCGCCCGTGTTGGCGAACTGCCCGAAAATGTTTTCTCCGTAGTCGGCTTTGAGCTCACCGAAGGCCTGTCGGAGCTGGTTCATGGCCGTCTTAAAATGGCCAGCAACCTGCCGACGCTGGCGGCCGCCGACGCATTAGAGCAGTGGTTAGAACTCATTATCTGGCAGGACGGCACAGCGATTCGCCGCTTTACCGGTGTTGTCAGCGAGTTTGTCCGCGGCGACAGCGGGCATCGCCGTACTCACTACGAAGTGGTTATTCAGCCGCCTCTATGGCGCCTGGGGCTGATGCACAACAGCCGCATATTCCAAAGCCAAAGCACCGACACCATCCTGAGTACGCTTATACGCGAAAGGGGCATTGCCGATGCGGTGTTTGACCTGCAACACACACCGCCAGAACGAGAATATTGCGTGCAACACCGGGAAAGCGATCTTGCTTTTCTTGAGCGACTGGCCGCCGAAGAGGGCTGGCATTTTTATTATCAACACGGGCGTTATCAAAACGGCAGCGTTGACGACCAGGAACAACCCGCTCTGATTCTAGCCGACAACCATCGCAACGCCCCCAGGCTAGAAGCCGTTGAATACAACGCCAAAGCCGGCGGCAGCAGTCGGCGACCCGCGGTATTTCGCCTGCGGTACGAGCAACGGGTAAGAGCTGCAGCGGTGGCCATGAAAGACTACACCTTTCACAATCCTGCTTATGCATTAATGCAAGAACACACCGCCAGCAGCCTTCAGCGCGACGACTACCAACACTACGAATACCCCGGGCGCTTTAAAACCGATGCCAGCGGAAAACGGTTTACCGAAGCTAAGTTAGATGCGCTGAGGAATGACGTCAGCGTCGCCAGCGGCGAAAGCAACCGCGCTGATTTTACCTGCGGCGCCAAAGTGCAGCTCACCCACCACAACAACGAAAAATTAAATCAGGACTGGCTAATAACCCACGTTGCCCACAGCGGCAGCCAGCCACAAGCACTGAAAGAAGAAGCCGGTACTAAACCAACCACTTATCACAACCGCTTCAGCGCGGTTCCCGGAAACATCAACTGGCGCCCCCGATGCACTCACCGGCCGCTGATGGACGGCCCACAAATCGCCATCGTAACCGGGCCTGATGGTGAGGAAATCCACTGCGACCAACACGGCCGGGTTCAAGTGCGCTTCCCTTGGGATCAGCGTTCACGGACAGGCCAGGCAGAGAGCTCTGAATCAAGCGGGGCACAAAGCAGCGCCTGGTTGCGAGTCAGCCAGGGTTGGGCAGGCGGTCAGTACGGCTTTATGGCTTTACCAAGAGTGGGCCACGAAGTGATCGTGTCGTTTCTGGACGGCGATCCAGACCAACCCATCATCACCGGCCGCACTTACCACGCCACTAACACACCGCCCTACGCCCTGCCCCAGCACAAAACACGCACCACTCTCAAAACCCAGACCCACAAGGGCGAAGGCAGCAACGAGCTACGCTTTGAAGACGAAGCCAACAAAGAACACATCTACGTCCACGCCCAGAAAGATCTGGACCTGCTCACGGAAAACAATCGCACCGAAGTCATCAAAAATGACAGCCATCTGACCGTTGAGAACGACCGCTTCAGCCACGTCAAAGGCAACGATCACACAACCGTAGATGGCGAACACCGGGAAAAAATCGGCGGCGACTGCAGCCTCACGGTTAACGGCAGCCACCACAGCAAATTCGGCAAAGCCCAACTCATCGAAGCCGGCAACGAAATCCACCACAAAGCAGGCCTGAAGATTGTTATTGAAGCCGGTGCAGAAGTGACGCTGAAAGCCGGTGGCAGCTTTGTGAAGCTGGATCCGAGTGGCGTAACCATTTCCGGGCCGCTGGTGCGGATGAATTCCGGAGGTGGGGCTGGGGGTGGCACCGCTGCAGCTTTGACGACCCCGGACCTGCCGCATGCCATGACTGCAGTCGGAGAAAAGACGGCTCCGGGCGGATTGGCTGATGTGGGGCAGCGCGCGGACGCAGCCTCAGTCGCTACAAATGCAACGGGTTTCGCCGCCGCCTCGGCGGCGACTGCCACTGTAAAAGCAACACTAGCGCCAACAAAAACCGTATTAAGAGAGGCTGCCAATGCTGTCAGCCTGACCGCTTCCGACTGTGAGTTTGATGAACGTGGGCGCTGCAAATTACATCAACACGATTCAAGTAATGTAAGCCAATCAGCAGTCAAAACGAGTACAGCCAGCACCTCAAAACCGAGCAGCGCAGGCAGCAAAGAAGACACAACAGATCACGCTGAGCCAGGGTTTCACGTTGTTCGAAAGGTCATGAGCAAAAATGCTTTGCTGCAAAGCTTGTATGGCGACACCTCTGCCAAGCCGGACAGTTTTGACCGCCTGAACCCCAACATCAGCGAACGGCTTCTGCCAGGTGAAATGATAATACTCGGTGATCCAAATATGTTGGAGTGCACCCAGAACGAAGCCGATTTGATGAATGTTGCCAGTCAGGTTAATGAGAGAGTGCAAACGCTGGACGAGGAAGAAGCTCAATTTCTAATCGATCATTATGATTTGCTGGAAACACTGACTTCAAGTGCCTCAACTGGTGTGGGAGCTGGCTCAGTGATGATCGCAAACCAGATCAAGTCTATCGAAATTACGTTAAGAGATCTTGAGGCGCTCCATCAGGATAGTTACAAAAAGCATGGCCACCTCAATAATTCAGAATTTTTTGAGAAGCGCCAAGGACTTTTCAAAAGACTGAATTTCTCACTGGGGAAAATCGCTCGCAAAGGCATGTCACTGGGCGATAACCCGAAACTTAAAATCGCCCTTGGACTCTCTTCTAAAAGTATCGTGCACAATTGGAAACAATCCGGTGTCGGCAATATCCCGGGCTATGCAACCCACTACGACAAGCTGGCCACAGGCGCGAAATATGCCAAATTTGGCGGTTACCTTGCTATTGGACTTGATATCGCAGTGACTGAAATGCGGATCAAGGAAGCCTGCATAACCGGCAGGGATCAAGAATGCACTAAAGTAAAGTATAGCCAGCGTGGCCGGGTAATCGGTAGCACAGCAGGAGGCACGTTGGGGGCGACAGCCGGCCTTGCTGGGTGTGCAGCCGTTGGTTTGACAACCGCTGGCATCGGCGGGCTCGCCTGCGCAATAATCGTCGGTGGCGCAGGATCAGTAGCGGGAGGCATCGGTGGTGGTAGCGCTGGAGAGAGTGGAGGAGAAATTATTTACGAAGGTGTTTATCGTGACTGATCAAGTGGAGTTTATTTTTGCCTGCGCGATGTTCGTCGCGTTCGGGCTCATCCTTCTTTGCACGTTAATCATTATGACTGTGGCGTTTCCGAAGATTAGAGAAATTGAAAAAATTATATCAGCGGCCACCCTAAACCCATCAACTGGGCGTAATTTATGGGGCGGTGATCCGTTCGGTAGACTCGTTCGGACCACCCAGGTTTTTTCGTTTTTAGCAATGCGCAACCTGCCCGGTCATTTTCGTCGCGCAGCTAGCAAAATAGGAAACGTCAACGCAGAAGTTTCTCGCTATTTATTTCTTTGGGCGTTCATACCGACTTTGGGGCTTTTTTCATTTGGAGGAATTGCCGTAAGCGTCAGTCTTATTATCAGTTGATAAGCCCACTGCATGCAGCTTTGTGAAAGTGGATCCGAGTGGCGTAACCATTTCCGGGCCGTTGGTGCGGATGAATTCGGGAGGTGGGCCGGGAAGTGGGAGTGCGATGGCAGCAAAGGCACAGGAAACACCTGCATTAATTACTGCAGGTGAAACAAACCTTGCTCCTGTGAGGCTGGGGCATGATCGAAACTAATGAAAATATTGAGCCGAGCGCGCATAGCGTATGGACAACGACGGAAGGAGACTATCAGCAAGCCAGGCAGCAATTTGAAACCGGCCAGCTCGCCAACGAAACCCGTACGGCTATTTTCGTAAACACGATCCGCAACAATCGCACGTTGATGGAATACGAGTTGGCGAGGGATGAGCCCGACATGACACAGGTAGAGCAACACCTTGTCGAGCTAGAATCGCTGCAAGATAAGATGCGCGAATACGCCCTTGCCATTCTTGATCTGGCAAATATAGGCATCGCAACACCAGAATACGCACTGGCCAGCGGCCGGCAAAGCACGAGTGACGGGATCGTTCAATTAGCCAATTTTCAAAAACTGCACTGGCGCATCGGCTCGCTTACGGATGACATGAAAAACGAGGGCCACTCCTGGTTCAGCGCCCTTGGCGGCAATGGGCCGGTCCCGGCAACCGCTCTTTTGAAATACCAGACCGACATTCAGGACCTTCAGACACAACAACAAGCATTACGCCACACCGCGCAAAAAAATGCCGAAGCCCTGTTGCCGCCAAAAATGTTTGTTTGGGAACCCAACGATTACCAGATTACCCCACAAGAAACATTGGCTCGCCCAGGTATTCCGTTGCGCGAATTATCCATGCCCTGCGGCGGGTCCACGCTTAAACATTTTTCATTGCTCGACCTGAACGGCGGTAGAAAGCTTTTAGGTGAGGCGGAGAAGCTTCATTCCGCTGACGATATAGCCATCTCGATAAAAGCCGCACAGAAACCTGGCGAAGACAAAGCGTTGGAAAAACTGCTACTGGACAGCGGTGCTCAAAGGTACTCTCTGAAAGATCATTGGTTCGATAAAAAGGGACTGTTCAAACCAGAAACCTTCTGCAACGCCATCGAAACCGCCGGCATATTGATCGGAAGAAGCGCGGAAGAACTTCTGGACTGGGGTACGCAGCTACGAAGCTTCCTGTTTGAGGCGGAAGCGAAACGCCACCTGTTGAGTTTTGACGACAGCTACACGGGGCAATTTATCCGCCTTGTGATTAGTGGAATACCCGGAGAGCTGGGAAAAACTCTGGAAAACAATCTAACAATCAATATTCTTACAGGCATTGACGGCCCAGACAGCGTCCCATCCTTTGGTGTGCGCGGCAGCCAGGCAACAGCAGGCTATACATTTGGCCAGGCCAGCATTGGCGCTGATCTGGTTTACCGCCAAGGCCAACTGGATCTAATTTCCCTGAAGTTTCCAAAGCCGGAAGAAGCAAAGCCAGTGACTATGTCCTACGTAACAGAAAGCGGCGGCGGCCACCTGGAACTGGGACACTTCTCTTGCGAACTGAATGTAAAGTGTTGGGGGTACGTCGGTGCTCGCATCCTGCTCAGCCGTTCCATTGGCGTAGAAGCCTCCCCAGAAGCCGGCATCCAGATTACAGGCATAGATTACAAAAACCGCGAAGCCACAGGGGCAGAGTTCGACACCTTCGCCGGAGCCCAGACCGGCCTGATGGCTCACGCTGACATGAAATGGGCGATACCAGACCGTCTGCGCAAATCCAGAAAGTGGAAGTTGATCGGCGAAGATGTCCCCAAATGGATAAGCTTAGGCACCATGAGTGCCGACTTGATCGGTTCCGGCGGCGTCGGAGCACAAGGCGACATCGGCATCGGTTTGAAAAACGGGCGACTGATTTTTTACGCTAAGCATCGCATCGTTGCCGGCCTGGGTGGTGGATATTCCATCGGATTCGAAATAGCCTTCAACGCCATCCCGCTGTGGATACAACTGCTCCAAATGGAACTTCATGACAACGGCTACCGCCGCGTCTATTGGATTGACGACGATGCGTTCAAATACCTTGGCATGTTGACTAATTTGTTTCTTTCTTCGGCCCTGAATATCTCTTTTCTAGCCACGCAGACTTATGACTTTGTTGAAGAAATCTATCGTGACTTTAACAGCGGTAAAAACGCAGGGATTATAGCGACGAGCATAACGGAAGCTATTGAAATCAATGAAGGTACACGAGTGGTTTCTGACGATCGCCCGCGAGTATCGTTGGATTCGTACAGGTCCTGGTTCTCAGGCTTGCAGCCCGAAGCAATTGGGCCAATGCTGCATAACTTGGTGTCTGAGCCGGTCACCTTCAGAGGCAGAGAAGGAGAAGAGTCTAAATCTGCAGATGAAATGCTATAGCTCCAACAAGCTTCGATCTTACAGTGTTTAAGATGGATAGCGGAATCATACTGGGTCGGCGAAATATTGCGCAAACGCTATTCCTTCATTACTGGTGAGGCTGATACTTTCTACCGCCAAGCCGCCGATGGAGGAGAAGTCTATGCAATGCTGCGGTTTGCCCAAAAAGGCAATATGTGCGGAACACTCCGAGATTGCGATTACGATCACAAGCAGTGGCTAGATCGTGCGGAAGAAACGGCATTAGCTCGCGCTGAAACCGGTGACGCGGTCGCTATGATGGAACTTTTTTCTGTTTCCTGGATGCAAGGTAATGAAAAAGCAGCGTTTAATTGGATTTTAAAAGCAGCTGAAGCCGGCGATGCAGTAGCTCAGCATTGGCTTGCTATTGGTTTGCTGAGTGAAAGAGAAATGGGCTTCTATTGGACAGAAGCTAGCCGCCGAAAAGATGTCCTGAAATGGCTCAAAGCCTCAGCAGAACAAGGGTTCCCAAAGGCCATTGAAAATCTGGCCGTCGAATATTACAAGGACGGACGATTTGAAGACTGCCACGAATGGGTCGATCGCATGGGGCAAACCGACTATTTCGACGCCTTATATAATTACGGTTTGGTCCTTATGGATGGCCCCGAGGGCATGTACCGTTATCCTGAAACTCGTTCAGTTGATGGCCTTGCAACATTGCTGGCCCTGCACAGACAAACCGGCAGTTCCGCTGTACAAAGAAGTATTGATCGACGTTTGCCAGATCTTGATCCCGAGATTGTGAATGAGGCAAGAGCTCGTTCTGAGAATTTACTCGTTGACACCCCCATACTCCACTACCTACCCAAGTTCGGTATCTGAACTCTTAACCGAAGCAATAAATTAGATTTTATAGTGCGTACATTCAAGAGCAAAACTTGAAAACCCTGAAAAACACTGGATGGACACGTTATTTCTGCGCAAACTTACAAGCTAACCAGCCGACAAGCGCCATTCATCTCGAACAGGCGGTTTATATCAGGAAATTATTAATCAATGGCTTTACCCTACTTCCTCGGCTGCCCGCAATGGCAAGACTCGGCCTGGAACACCTTGTTACCACCAGGCCAGGCACCACTGGCCCGTTACAGCCAGGTGCTGAATTGTGTAGAAGGCAACACGACGTTTTATGCCACGCCCAGCCAGGAGCAGTGCCGCCAGTGGCGCTTGCAAGTGCCAGACGATTTTCGCTTTCTGTTCAAATTTCCCCGTCGAATTACTCACGATCAATTACTGTCAGGAATAACGGCTGACACAAACGCCTTTTTGGATATACTTTCGCCGTTGAATGACGTGCTCGGCCCAATGTTCATTCAGCTGCCGGCGGCTTTTAAGCCGGAACATCTGGATCGGCTGTGGCGGTTTATGGATAAATTGCCAGAATCTCTCTCCTGCGCTGTAGAAGTTCGTAACAGCGCATTTTTTAGTAAGGGCGAGGCCGAAAAAGCGCTCAACCGCGGGCTGCGTGAACGCAACAAGGCCCGTGTCTGTCTGGACAGTCGGGCGCTCTTCTCGGCAGAACCCAGCACCGATATCATTCGCGATGCCCAGCGCAAAAAGCCGAGGGTTCCGGTTCATCTCCTGCCGGTGGACGCTCCACCGATGATCCGCTACATCGGCCATCCCCGGCTTGAGCAGAACCGTCCGTTTCTGGCGCCTTGGGTAGAACGTGTCGGCCAGTGGATTGAACAGGGCCAACAGCCCTATGTGTTCATGCATATGCCCGACAACGGCGATGCACTGGCACTGGCGCAACTTTGGAGTAGGCTGTTACAAGACCGCTTACCACAGATAGCCGCTTTGGATCTGGCCGCGCAACGGCCCCAGCTTGGATTGTTTTAATGAAAAGAACCTCGCTCACCCTTGAAAGTCTTGACTACGGGGCACAACAGCTCGCCGCTGTGGATGCGGACCTTGGCCGTATTTATACCCGCTTGGGTGCGCCGCCGCTGTGGGCTCGGGAGCCTGGTTTTGCTTCACTGGTGCACATTATTCTGGAGCAACAAATTTCCATAAAGGCCGCGCAAACCGTGTTCGAACGGCTATGTGCCCACCTGGGAGAAATGTCGCCGCAGCGGATGGTTTCAGCCGGTGAGGAGGAACTGAAGGCGTTTGGGCTAACTCGTCAAAAAGCCCGTTACTGCTTTGGATTGGCAGAGCGCATTCATACCGGAAAACTCAATTTGGCGCAGTTAGACGCTCTGAGCGATACCGAAGGGCGCGACGCGCTCTTGGCTGTCCCCGGGCTGGGCCCATGGAGCGTTGACGTATACTATCTGATGGCATTGCGCCGGCCGGATGTTTGGCCGCTGGGTGATTTGGCACTGGCAGCGGCCATGCAGGAGATCAAACAGCTGGACGCACCCGCAACCCACCAGCAACAGGTGGGCATTGCCAACGCTTGGTCGCCTTGGCGCGCCGTCGCTGCGCGGCTGCTGTGGATGCACTATCTAGACAGTCGCTAGACGCCCACGAACAAAACGCAGCGCCAAAGCGACAACGCCTCATTATTTGTATAACTTATCCACTAACAGTTACCCACAGAAGCTGTGGATAACATTGTGAGCAGGGCAAGGATAGGTCTAATGAACCCCTAAAACACAGGGCTTGCGGGGATGTGGTGTGAAATTGATCAGCTCGAGCAAGCTGATCAATTTATGTTCAGCCCGAGGCATTAATCGAACAATATCAAGCGCACTAAAGTTTCAATCCGCTTGACACAGGGGGCAATAATACAACCGCCGGCTGGCAACGCTGATTTTTACGATGGGCGTTTCGCATTCGTAGCAAGGCTCAGAGTCGCGATTGAACACCATAAATCGGCGCTGAGAAAAAGTACGCCCTTCCCGTTTTAGCCTTTTCACTCGCTCAGGATCGTTGGTAATGCCTTTCAGGCGGTAAGTCCGTTCGATCAAAACCAGAATGGCCTTGGCCAGGCGCTCGCGGGCTTCTGATGGCAAGTCCTTTGGCTTTACGGACGGCATCAAGCCCGCTTCAAACAGGATTTCCGAGCGCAGATAATTGCCCACGCCGGCGACAAACCCCTGGTCCAAAAGCAAACCGCCCAAGCCGCGGCCGCGAAAGCGTTTATCGTCAAATTGCGCGAGCACGTTTTCAACTGAAACGGTCTGGTTGACCGGATCGGGGCCCAAGCGCGTCAAATACGCTACCTGTTCCAGATCGTCAGGCCGCACCAGTTGAATGTCAGATGCACTATAAAGCCAAGCGGCCTTTTCTGACCCGATAACCGCAAAGCGGAGTTGCCGCCCGGTTTTCGGCTGGGCATTCGTTTTGCTAATGCGCCACTGGCCGTAAAGCTGGTTGTGGCTGTACACGCACCAAGGCCCGTCATCGCCGAGGGCCGAAAAAAACACCAGTACGGCTTTACCGCGGGCCTCTACCGCCGTTACCAGGCGGCCGGCCAATGTTGGTTCAAAGCTCTTGAAGCGGTCGAATGCAAAAAACACCTTGTCCGCCTTGCATTGGCCAACGGCGTTTTGAATATCGTCGACCATGCGGCGTATCTCGGGTCCTTCAGGCACTCTTATTCTCCATCACTGTTCGCCGTCGATTAAATTGTCGTCTAACCTACGGGGCTTAGGACAGAACCGATGACATCACAGCGCCGCCAACGCCTCGTCCACCGGCGTAGTGCCAGAGAGCACTTCGAATGTACGGTTATCGCAGTTGTCTGAATTCAATACCGCCAACAGTACATTGGCTACGTCTTCCCGGGGAATGTCACCTGAGCGGTCCAGGGTTTCATGAATATCGACCTTACCGCTGCCCGAATCTTCAGTAAGTGGGCCGGGGCGTACAATGGTGTAGGTTAGGCCGCTGGCCATCAGATGCTCGTCCGCTTTGTGTTTTGCTTCCAGATAATGGCGAATCTTTTCAGGGGCGTCGCCAGGCTTGTCTGCGCGCATACTGCTGACAATTATAAAGCGCTTGATACCCATTTGTTTTGCGGTGTCCATCAGATTGATGGCGCCGTTCTGATCTACGTCGACAGTTTTTTCAGGGCCGGTTTTGGGGCCTGAACCTGCGGTAAAAATAACCGCCTCACAACTGCGTAACGCTTCGCGGCAATCACCTTCCAGGTTCCCCACCACGGTTTCGGTAGCGCCTAGTTTTTGCAGATCAGGCCCCTGCTCCGGGTCACGAATCAAGGCCCGTGCCTCGTGCTCGGTGTCTGCCATCTTTTCCAATAAATGACGGCCTATCTGGCCATTGGCTCCAGCAATTAATACACGCATGATGTGATCTCCTGTTGCAATGACTTGATAATGTACCTAATGATCTCTGTGCGCCAACGCGCTCTTTCAAGGCCTGATGGAGCCAAGTCGTAACTAAGTAAGAACTAAGGAGGAACCAGGTTGAAAAGACTCTTTGCTGTTTTTGTATTGGCCGCCTTAATGGCCACTTTTTTCAGCCTTGCTGCCGAACCCGTTCCGGTTGAGCAAAAACTCATCCGCATTCACGCCAACGATGTGCTGGGCGAGTTCCCCGGCATTGAGCATGAATCCGTTGATTTGCAGGCTGTCCTAGCAGATATGGCCGAGGATCCGCTGCTGGTACTAAAGGCAAGAGCGGCTCTGTTGAAATACCCGGGTATGGCCCGACAGCTGCTAAAAACTTACGGCGGCGAGCCGGAGTTTCAGGAAATTCTGCGGCAACATGGCGATTCGGTGTTTCCACCCATCCAATATTTTGTGTCCAATTCTGTTGAATCCATTGAATGGGTGAACCGGGCTGGCACGCAATATCAGCTCTTTAAAAAATGGTTTACCGATCACGAAAACAGCTTGGCGATCGTTGATTCTGCACGGCCACTAACACCCACCGAGCGCGGCTGGTACGCGGTTCAATATATTCATACTGAAGGTCATGATTTTCTGGGCCAATTTCTGGTTAATCCTGAGGGCAAGGTTGAATGGCTTGCCAGCGAGCGTGTTCTGGAAGGCCTGAACCAGTTTTTCGCCGGTGGCCTGCGCCAACTGGAAAAACGCCATCGCATGAATGAACCCATTGGCGCCGGGGATATTGGCTGGGCGGCGCTGGATGTGGTGGTGTTCGCCAGCGCGGTGAAAGTTCTGCGTATTGGTCGATTCGCTGCCGCAACCACCCAGAATGCCAGCCGCGGCACGCGCTCTGCGGCTCTGGCAGTACGCTTCAGTCGCGGTGGCCGCTTAGTACTCAGTAGTGCCCGCTATGCCAAATGGCCACTGATTGTAGGCGCAGGCTATCTGGTTATTACCCATCCCAGCCTGATTAACGACTTCCTGGTCGAACTGGCCGACGTGATTGGCGCACCGGCCTTGCTGATTCAAATTGTTGGTTGGTTATTGCTGCTAATGCCGGCTCTTTATATTTTGCGCGGCCTTCTTTGGCTTATAACGCCTCTGTTGCAAGCTGTACTTTGGAGCATCGGGCGCCTGCTAGCGCAGCTTAGCGGTCGCAGCGCGGCCTGAGGCGGTTACGCCAATGGCTGCGAGCTAAGCTGCGCGACCTGTGTTTTATTTTGAACAAACACAAACGGGCTAGTAGCAACATGCCCCAACGCCTATCATAGCTTCCTTTCTTTTTGCCGGATGTTCTTATGCTCAGGGGCGTATTGCTAATCGCATTTGCGGCCGTGCTCTGGTCTACCACCAGCATCGTCGCTAAATTTCTGTTTGCCAGTTCTGATCTGGGAGGCCTTACCCTGGGCTTACTCCGATTAATGGTAGCCCTGCCGTTTTTCTGGCTGTTGATGCGCCGCGAACAACACCGGCTGGCCCGCCAGCAACGGCAAAACCCGACAGACGGCCCTGCGCCGCTCACCCGCCTGCGAGAAATTCCGTTAAACGCTTTGGTGCCACTGGCCGGGCTGGGCATTTTTCAAGCATTTTACCAGGGCAGCTATCTGGTGGCGGTAGATTTGACCGGCGCCGGCATTGCCACTTTGATTTCACTGTGCCTGCCACCTGTGTTTGTGGCCCTGTTGGCGGCACCCATACTGGGTGAAAAACCGGGCGCGATTACCCTGGCGGCACTGTTCGTTGCCATAGCCGGTACCGTTATGCTGGTGTTAAGCGATATGGAAACTGCGGGTACGCTACGCCTGGCCGGTATTTTAATGTCGCTGCTGGCCGCGGCGGTGTACACCGGGTTCAACCTGACCAGCCGTTACAACTCTGCGCGAACGCCGGTGTTTACCACCGCTTTTCTGTGCTTCTTCACCGCTGCGTTGGTCTTGCTGCCAGCGGTCTATTTCAGCGGTGGCTTTGCCGAAGTGCAAAACTTGCAATGGCAGCACTGGCTGATGGTGATTTACATCGGGGTAGTGCCAACCTGTATCGGCTACCTATGCTTTTTTGCAGGCATGCAGACAACGCCGGCCACCCTGGCCAGCATCATCGTTATTCTCGAACCCTTATTTGTCGCACTACTGGCATGGCTGATTCTGGGCGAGGAATTAGGCACAATCGGCCTTGCGGGCGCGTTTATACTCACCGTAGCGGTGGTGGTAGCGTCACGCTACGGTAACCAACCACGGCCAGCCAACTAACGAGTGGGCGTTAAAGGCTGACCGCGCGCATCAGTCTTTGCGCTGGTGTTCAAGCATATCGGGCTGCAGAATTTCAATCCAGTAGCCGTCGGGGTCTTTTATAAACGCCAGGCCCTTCATTTTGCCGTCATCCGGCTTTTTCACAA
This sequence comes from Marinobacter sp. M3C, assembly GCF_023311895.1. Taxonomy (GTDB): domain Bacteria; phylum Pseudomonadota; class Gammaproteobacteria; order Pseudomonadales; family Oleiphilaceae; genus Marinobacter. Next base: position 4,044,145 of record NZ_CP092284.1, on the reverse strand, counting down.
AATCGACGTGCAAAGCCTCGAACCGATCACAGGCCGAGTAAACATCCGGCACCGCGATACCAATGTGGCCAAAGCCCTGGGGCTGGTCGTTGCCGTTGTGGTAGGCAAAATCGTCGTCGTTCTCCGTGCCCCAGTTATGAGTCAGCTCCAACATGGCTTCGCGGCCAAAGGTGTAGGTGGTGCGATAGGCATCATCGGTCGGCACCATGCTGGCCTGACGATCATCCAGATACCCCAGAAAATACAGGGTGAACTTCATCTCCGGAAAGTCAAGTTTGCGGACCAAACGCATACCCAGAACCCGACTGTAAAAATCCAGGGATTTTTGAGGATCTTTTACTCGTAACATGGTTTGGTTAAATACGAAGCCTTCAGTTTCTGGTACCGGCTCGTGATGAAGTCCGGGCGCCTGTTCAAAGTGTTTTGGCATAATGAAAACCTGTTGGTAAGCCGCGCAATGCCTATAAGCACGCAGCCGATGAATGGCAGGTGTACAAGGTTTAATTGTGATCCGCCGAGGGCTTTTCAAGGTTATGTTAGGCTACACACTCTAAATTGGCCATGTTGCTCTTATACGCCTGACGTGAGTACTTCCGCTGTGAACCAGCCCACTGAAAAACATCAAACCTGCCCGAAAGCGCCCGAACCAATACCCAAAGCGCAGGTTGAAACCACCAGAAGACGTGCTATCAATTCAAATCGAAAGGGCACATCTGGAAAACGTCTGGCGCTATTCAGCCTTTTGTTCGTCGCGCTCACAAGCGTTGGCCTTTACACCGTTTATACCCATTTTGCAGGCAAAAGCCTGAGCTTTGACAACCGCCTGTTGGAGCCGGCTACGCTGCTGCCTCTGGCCGCTCTGCTTGCTGTTTACTTCAGCACGGACGCCCTACGCCTTCACTTTACTCTGCGCGCACTGGGGCACCGGCTGAATGCCGCGGTCATCGCCCGGCTGGTGTTTATTAATCTGTTTTTCTCAAACGTCACGCCTATGGCCACCGGCGGCGGTTTTGCCCAAATCTGGTATCTGCACAAGCACGGCGTACCCATAGGCACCGCAACCGCGGCCACTACCATCCGCACTCTGTTGGCCGTTATCTTTATTTTTTCGCTGACACCGGTGTTTCTGCTGTCATTAGAAGCATTGGAGGGACGCGCAATCAGCGGCAATGTGGGTATCGCACTGACGTTCCTCATTTTGCTGTACTTGGGGTTTTTCGCGGTGCTGTTATTGCGCACACGGTGGCTTATGGCGCCTTTGGCGAAACTACTGACGGCTTTGTGGCGCCTGAAGCTGATAAGCGCTGAAGGCCACCGACACTGGCAGTTCAAGGCCAAGCGGGAGATGCTGAGGTTTTCCGCCAGTTTTGGCGACTATCTGCGCGGCCAGCCAATGTTTATTGCGCTGTCGGTGTTATTTACCGCTGTTTTTCTGCTCAGCCTGTTCAGCTTTCCGGCCCTTTTGCTCCACAGCCTGGATTACACGGTGGACTATATAACAACGCTAGGCTTGGTGGTGGTCACAACCTTCATCATGTACTTCTCGCCCACCCCGGGAGCATCAGGCATTTCAGAAGGCGTGTTTGGCAGTTTTTTCAGCGAGATCCTGGCACCCTCACATCTTCTGCTGGTGATTGTGGCCTGGCGTTTTCTGACCATTTATCTCGGTATGCTGATTGGCCTGGTGGTCATGCAACAGGAGTTAATACGGCAGCGGCGAGCAGAACCATGAATCGCCCACGGCTTCTGAAATGGCTCTTTTACCTTTGCCTCACCGTGGTGGTTCTGCTGGTGGGCTACAAAGTATACCTGAACCTGTTTATGAAGGACTTCAATTCGCTGCATTCCAAGCAGGCAGAGCGTATTAGCGAGGCCCTGGCAAACGACCAACCACTGCGCTTCGCGGTGGTTGGCAACATCAATAACTCCATCGGTATTTTTGAGGAACGTATCGTGCCGGCGCTAAACGCGGCCGAATACGACTTTATGGTGTCCGCCGGTAATGCGGTCAGCGGCGGTGGCGAGGACAAATACCGGGCGTTGTTTGGCTCGCTGGGGCACCTGGACATCCCCTGGTTGATGACCTTTGGCGACAACGAATATGACAACTTTGGCAGCTTCCGCTTTTACGATCATTTCGGCCCGCATTTTTACAGCGTACGCGCCGGCGTCAGCCGGTTAATCTTCCTCGACAGTACCGGCAAAACCGCTTGGCAATGGCAGCTGCATTGGCTCGATGAACTGCTGGCCGAAGACACCTCCAAGGCCCGCATTATCTTTATCGGTGACCCGCCGTTACACCCATCCCAAAGTGCGCCTTTTGACCAGAGTGACGACTATCTACAGCCACCGGAATTCCGTGAGGCACTGCTGGACATCGTCAAGAAGTACGACGTAAACGCGGTCATCTCTGCAAACCTGTCCCTTTACGACGAGCAAATAATCGACAGCACCCTATTTATAACCACCGGCGGTGCGGGCGGCCTGGTATTGAATGACGACATCAGTTTCTACCACTATCTGATGCTGCAAATTGATACTAACGGCAACGTCAGCCACACGCTGCAAAAGCTGGAAGTGGGCCAGCATCCGCTTTTGAAAAAACTGGAAAGCCTGTGGTTCTTTATCTATTCGCTGTTTTACACCGGCTACCTGAATTTCTTTTTACTGATAGCTGTGTTTTCCGCCATCGCTATTAAGCTTTACGGCCTTATCTTCGTTGGTAAAAACTACTACCCAGACTACGATCTGGACGCCACGCCCTTTTTGCAAAAGCCCATACGGGTGGCCATGTTCACCAACAATTATTTGCCGTTTATTGGCGGCGTGCCTATATCCATTGCCCGTTTGCGCCGGGGACTGGAAGCCATGGGCGACAGTGTGCTGGTGGTGGCGCCGCGTTATCAGAACCAGCCGGCACAGGAAGAAAGCGTCCTGCGGGTACCAGCGCTGCTCACCATGGGCTCCAAACGCGAATTCCGCTTGGCCAATATATTTTTAAGCCGCATTCGCAAACGCCTGCGGGCTTTCAAGCCAGACATTATTCACCTGCACCACCCCTTCTGGCTGGGGTCGCTCGGGCTGTTTCTGGCCCGCCGGTTAAAAGTACCCGCGGTGTACACCTACCACACACGGCTAGAGCATTACGCGCACTTTGTCCCCCTGCCAGGCATGCTGTTTCGTAATCTGATTTCCCACGCGCTGATCAAACGCTTTGCCAACAAGTGCGACACGGTGATTGTTCCCACTTACTCGATTGAAGAATATCTGCGGATGATCGGGGTGAAAACTCCCGTTTACGTGCAGCCTACCGGCATTGAGTATGAGCGTTTTCAGGCGGTGAACCCCGCCGATGTGCAAAAATTGCGCAAACGATTGGGCCTGAAAAACGAGAAAGTGCTGGTGAGTGTGTCGCGACTGTCGAGCGAGAAAAACATCGACTTCATGATCGATGGGCTGAATGAACTGCGCGGCAAAACCGCCGTTGCGTTTCACTTTGTCATGATTGGCGAAGGCCATCAGCGTGAACGCCTGCAACAAAAGATAGACGGTCTGGGTTTACAGCAGCACATCACCCTGGCCGGCAGCGTTGAGCCAGAGGCTATGGCCACCTGGTATCAATTGGGCGACATCTTTGTGTTTGCGTCGAAATCAGAAACCCAGGGCATGGTGATTCTGGAGGCCATGGCGGCAGGTTTGCCGGTAGTGGCCGTGCGCTCAAGCGGAATTGATGACGTAGTACGCCAAGGCTTCAACGGTTTTAAAACACCGGAGAAACAGGGCCTGTGGTGCGAGCGAGTACAACAATTACTGGAACAGGATGAGCTGCGCCAACAATTGGCAGAACAGGCCCTGGCCTTTGCCAGGGACTATTCAGTCGAGCAGTTTGCCAAAGACGTGCGTCGAATTTACGGTGAAACGCTGGCACTGGCCGCCAAAAAGGCGAGACCTAGAAGGTCTTAAAGCCGCAGACCGCTAACGGCTTTTCCGATGCTCACGGCTTGCGCTGGATAAAAGCGTTGAGCCCATCAGGAACGGGCTTTTTCACCTTCCAGGCTTAGTTTGGCCTGACGTGCACGCTCGGCCTGCTTGCGTTTTTTGCGTTCAGCAACAACGCGGGCCGCATCGCCCCCTACGTGAACTTCACCCCGTTCCTCGGCCAGGCGCATTTGCCGTTCGCGCTCGGCGAATCGTGCCTTTTGGGACTCGCTTGATACGCCAGCGCACTGGTGACAGCTCACGCCTTTGTTGTACTCCGGCCGCAGCTTGTCATTTTCAGTGATCGGGCGACGGCAGGCGTGGCACTGGTCATAATCGCCACGTTCGAGACGATGATTGACCGTGACACGATCGTCAAATACGAAACATTCACCTTCCCACAAGCTTTTCTCTTCCGGCATCTCTTCCAGGTATTTTAAAATGCCACCTTTGAGGTGATACACCTCGTCAAAGCCCTGCTCTTTCATATAGGCCGTCGATTTTTCACAGCGAATACCACCGGTGCAGAACATGGCAATTTTCTTGTGTTTGGCCGGATCAAGGTTCTGTCTTACGTACTCGGGAAATTCGCGAAACGTATCTGTGGCGGGGTTAAGGGCGTTTTTGAAGGTGCCGATTTCCACTTCATACTGGTTGCGGGTATCGACCAGCACCACCTCGGGATCGGAAATCAATTCGTTCCACTGCTCGGGATTCAGGTAGGTGCCCACGATGCGCTTTGGATCAATACCTTCAACGCCCATGGTGACAATTTCTTTCTTCAGCTTGACCTTGGTGCGCTTGAACGGCTGCTCGCCGACAAACGATTCCTTGTACTCAATACCGGCGAAACGGTCATCGCTGTTAATCCAGGCCTTTACCGCATCAACGCCGTCGCGGCTGCCGGCTACGGTGCCATTCATGCCCTCACTGGCCAACAATAATGTGCCGTGCACACCTTTTTCCAGCATCAGGCTCAGCAGCGGCTGGCGAAGGGCCTGGTAGTCGTTCAGAACAGCGAACTTATACAGCGCACACACAACAACGACATCGGTCATAGCAATCTCCTGCGGGCCGGACCGTAAATCCGGAGCATGGTTAGGATAGTCTGGTATTCAAAGAGGGAGTAATTTTAGCCAATTAAGGCGATGGATCAAGTCAGGAGTGGCCGCAGCAGTGCGCTGCAGCCAGATATCACCAGGAAATTTAGCGGCTGGCAGCCAGTTCGCGTTCCACCACAGCCGACAGCTGACCCCAGCCCGGACGGGTCAGGACGATGTTATCGACCATCACAGTGGGTGTGCTGACCACTCGCAACTGCGTTGCTACTTTGGCACTTTGTTCAATGGCCTCGCGGTGCAGTTCGGTGGCCATGCAGCGGCTGAATCGATTTTCACTCAGCCCAAGGTCGCCAGCATAGCGGGTAAACGTTGCCTGCGGATCTGAAACGTCCGCCCAGGCCGACTGATTGCTGTACAACGCATCGTGCATGGGCCAAAAGGCGTTCTGGTCGCCCGCACAGCGCGCGGCTTGGGCCGCCGGCATGGCGTTGGCGTGCTGTGATAACGGCAGCTCAAAGTACACAAAACGCACCTTGCCGCTTTCCACGTACTCTTTTTTCAAGCGTTGGCTAGCGTCGGCGAAGCGGGCGCAGGCCGGACACTGATAATCCGCAAATTCCCGCACCACAACCGGCGCATCCGCTGCACCCACTGAAACACCAAACTGGTCCAACCCAGCTGGAAACTCCGGTGTACCTTCTTTTGCAACGGGCAGTTCATCAGAATCCGGCGACGGGCCAGACGTTATAAAAAACAGGCCAATCAACATGGCGACGACAATCAAAGTCATAACACTCAAGGCCAGAGAGCACTTGCTGGACGGTTTATGAGCCCCAGCGGAACCGCTGTGATGGCGACGTTTTGCTTCACCCATGAAAACCAACTCCGTTGCGTGTTAAAAGCTTAGCAGTAGAGCATAAACTGTAGTGCCGGCCTAGTCATCGGATTCGATGTATTTGCCGTATACACACAAAATTCTACTAATTAAGGAAGATTCAATGTTGGGATTATTTAAAAGCGATCCGAAGAAAAAGCTGCAAAAAGCTTACGAGGCCAAGTTGGAAAAAGCACTTCACTATCAGCGCAATGGGGATTTACGCACCCACAGCACGCTGATGTTAGAGGCAGAGAGCCTGTATGCGAAAATTCAAGCGCTCGAAAAGAGCGCCTGAATACAAAACAACGGCGCTGCTGTCATCAGCACGAGCCGAATACTTACGTTTAGCCTATTCGCCTGATAGCTGTCGAAGGCGCTGGTTAAGGCGGTTTACTTCCCTACGCATTTGCTGAACTTCATCCAGCAAATCGAGCGATACCGCCAGACCCGGCAAATTCAGTTTCAAATCCTGCTGCAGTCTTAGCGCCCGCTGTAGGCGTGTTAAAGCCATTACATCGAATTGCCAGTCCCGCGGTGGGTGGTCCTCTTCAATGGGCGACACAATGCCGTAGTTCACCAGCTTAATCACGAATTCTGCGTGGCATTCGCCACGTTCGCAAATCTCGTGCAATGTAAACACACCACCGTCGGTATCGGTAATTTCTACAGTCAAAATGCGGTCTTGTCTGCTCATCCCAAACCTCCGGTTACACGTGCAGTTTGGCGCGTGGGTTGAAGTCTTTTTCGGCGTCTGCCAGCTGTTGGTAAATGGCCAGCGTTTGTTCCGAATGCTCCTCAGGTAGCGTCACCAGCAACGTCACAATCTGGTCACCCACGTGCTTGCCAGGCAAGCCCTTGCCTTTCAGGCGCAGCTTGCGACCGCTGGAAGAACCTTTCGGTACCTTCACGCTCACCTTACCACCGACTACCGGCACTGTAATGCTGGCACCTAACGCGCCCTCCCACGGGCTGATAGGCACAGTGATCAGCACGTCGTTGCCTTCTACTGTGAACTGCGGATGAGGCGCCAGTTCCATCTCAATAAACAGGTCCCCGGCGCTGGCACCACCCACGCCGGGCGAACCCTGGCCTTTCAGGCGAATGTGCTGGCCCTCGCGCATGCCAGCGGGGATTTTGACCTTGAGGGTTTTCTGCCGCGCCGCAACCCGGCCATGCTCGTCTGCGCTGTGCACAACGAACGACACCTGTTTGTCGCAACCGTTGTAGGCTTCTTCCAGAAATAGCGCCAGGCGGGCATGAATGTCTTCACCGCGCATGCGCGTGTTCTGACGAAAACCGCCGCCACCGGCCTGCTGGCCACGGCCAAACATCTGCTCGAAAAAGTCACTGAACTGGCTGGCATCGGCTTCGGTGTAGCCACCGCGGCCAAAACCGGATTCACTCTGCCAGCCAGGGGGTGGCTGGAATGAACCGTCAGGTTGCGCGCCGTACTTGCGCAACTGGTCGTATTCGGTGCGTTTTTCCGGGTCTTTCAGAACTTCATAGGCTTCGCCGACATTTTTGAACATCTCATCGGCGTTGTCTTCCTTGCTCACGTCCGGATGATATTTCCGCGCCAGTTTGCGATAGGACTTTTTAACGTCTTCGGGAGAGGCAGACTCGCTCACACCGAGCACGGCGTAATAATCTTTGAAATCCATGGCTTTCCTCATATCGGCGCACAGCGGCTCGCAGCGGCTCAAAGATGGTTATCCTACTATCTATCATCGGCCCAAACGGGAAAATTGCAAGTGAGTTGCCGCAGCTAACCGGTTTAGCGGTGCAGGCGTTTCATCCAGGCGACCAGCATTGGCGTCAGAAGAATCAGCACGGTAATGCGCAACAAATGGTGAGAAGTGACAAAGGCCGGCTCGATACCCAGCGACAAAGCGACCAGGCTCAACTCAGGCGCCCCGCCAGGCATGTACGCCAACAGCGCAGCAGCGGCCGAATAGCCCGTCAGCGCGTAGGCCACCCAAGCGGCAGCAAAGGCGATCAGCAGCAACACCAGCGCCTGCACGAATGCAATCAACAGGTTAAATCCCACCTCCTTCAACGAGGTGCCGCCAAAGCGAACACCTACAGAAACGCCAATCAACACTTGGGCGAAAGCCACAATAAACGGCGGTACGCTGGCGTCGCTGATGCCAGTGATGTGCAGTGCCGCGGACGCTATAACTGGCCCGAACAGCAGCGGGTTGGGCAAGCGCAGCAGACGCCCCAGCCAGAAGCCAACTAAACCCGCGCCAATCAGCCACAAGGTGTCTATAAAATCGGGAAAGCTAAACCACTGGGCCAGCGACATAACCGGCGCTTGCAGGCTAACGTGACCAATAATTTGCAATAAGGGGGGAATTGCCAGTAACAGCACCAAAATACGCATGGCGTGGGTAAGCCCCACGACGCGCAGGTCAGCGCTGGTTTCAGACGCCATCAAAATCACCGTAGAAACACCGCCGGGCATGCCGGCATAAGCCGCTGTGTCGATGGAATTACCGGCTATGCGCCGGCTCATCCACACAGACACTGCCATCATAATTGCCGTACTAACCAGCATGATGCCAAGGCTGGCGGCCCACAACCTGATATCGCCGCTCATATCCGCGGTAAACGCGGTGCCCAGCATCACGCCGATTACCACCAGAACCGCTTTGCGCATGGTGGTGGGGGCTTGTAGCCGCATACCACCGAGGCTCAGCACCGTGGTAACAATCAGCGAACCCAGCAGCCAGGGCAACGGCATATGGATGACGTAAGCCACACCACCGCCGAAAACGCCCAATAACATCGTTGGCAACCGCCTGGCCGCATTCAAGCACCCGCGTTTCATGGCGCTTACCGTTCTTGCTTTTTCCACCACTTTCGCCGCTCTCTCTGCTCTTTTCACTTTATTCGTATTTAGGCATGAGTCAGCGACTTGCCGGGCAGCAGTTTTGCCATAATCAACGGCATCGTCACCAATAACGCCGCCGCGATCCACAACCCAATAGAGATACCAGACTGCCACAGAATGTTCATATCACCACCGCTGATGGACAACGCACGACGCAGATTGTCTTCCATCAGGCCCCCGAGCACGTACCCCAAAATGATCGGCGCAAGCGAGAACCCTAGCTTGCGCAGTGCGAAGCCCACCACCCCAATCACCAACATCATGTAGATCGCGGTCAAGCTTGAGTGCAACTGGTACACCCCCACAAATGCCAGAATGGCTATGCCTGGAACCAGCGCCCAGCGTGGAATGGTCAGAACTTTTGCAAACAGGCCGGCCAGCGGTAGGTTCAACAACAACAGTACGATGTTACCGATGTATAGGGAAGCAATCAGGCCACCGGCCACCTCCGGGCGTTCGGTGAACATCATAGGCCCCGGGGTGATGTTGTACAGCATCAGCGCACCCAACAGCACGGCGGTGGTGCCGGAACCAGGAATACCCAGAGTCAGCATTGGCACAAAAGAACCTACAGCTGCAGCGTTGTTGCCTGCTTCCGGAGCGGCCAGGCCGCGCATATCGCCGGTGCCAAAGGTATTGTCTTTGTCTGACAACCGTTTTTCAGTGGTGTAGGCGACCGCGCTGGCGACAGAGGCGCCGGTCCCTGGCAGTACGCCCACAATAAAGCCGATAATGCTGCTGCGGAGCATTGCCCATTTGCAGTACATAATCTCTTTCACGTGAACCATCACCCGGCCCACCGGCGGCATGTCGTCTTCCGCTTTTTTGCTGTGAGCGTGCTCCAGCATCAGCAAAATCTCACTGATGGCGAACAGGCCTATGATCATCACCACAAAGTCGACGCCGTCGTAAAGCTCTGGCATATCCAGGGTGAAGCGCATAACACCGGTGCCGGAATCAACACCAATCATAGCCACCAGCACACCCAGAACAGCACCAATGCCGGTTTTGACCGGGTCATTACCCATCATCACGGACATAGACGCAAAGGCGAACACCATCAACCCGAAGAATTCAGCGGGGCCAAACAGCACCGCCACTTCCGCCAGCATGGGCGCAAACAGCGTCAGGCCAATAATAGCAACGGTCGCGCCCACAAACGAGCTAACGGCAGAGAGCCCCAGCGCCGGCCCGGCCAGGCCTTTTTTCGCCAGTGGATAACCATCCAGTGTGGTCATTACCGCGCCGGCATCGCCGGGTACGTTGAGCAGAATACTGGACATGCGGCCACCGTACTCGGCGCCGGTGTACACGCCCGCTAGCAGAATAAGCGCAGATTCCGCCGGCAAGCCCAGCGTGTAGGCCAGCGGCATCAGAATCGCGATGCCGTTGATCGGTCCAATGCCCGGCAAAGCGCCAAACAGAGTGCCCAGCAAGGCACCCATAAACGCCAGCCCCAGGTTCAGGGGCGTAAGCGCGACATCAAAACCTTGAATCAGAAAATCAAACATGGCGCGGGCCTCAGTTAAATTTGGGCAGCCAAAGACCGGTTGGCAAAGAAATACCCAGCCCCTTAGTGAACAGGTAGTAGCTACCCACCGCCAGACACACACCTGTGACCAACGCCTTTTTCCAGGGCGCCTCGAACAAAAGTGCCAGAAGCAGCACCATCACAAAAGTGGTTATCATGAAGCCCAGGCGGGTAAACAGCATGGCGTACACCAGTAGAACAACCAGCACCGCAAGCAGCCTTAACGCAACGTGTTTGTCTGGCCATTCGCCGTTTTTGCCGGGACGAAACACCAGCACCAGCGACAAGCTGGCCAGAATGGCCGCCAACAGAATCGGGAAGGCCTTGGGCCCTACCGGTTCGTAGCTGAACAAAACCTCGAACTGCGACGCGTTAAAAGCAGCCAGCGCCGCCAGACCAATCAGGGCAATCCCTAAAATCCGGTCGGCGGCGATTCTCATTTTGTCAGCCCTACCTCTTTAGCCAGCTGCTTGAACTGTGCAACTTGCTGTTTCACGTAGGTGTCGAAGTCTTCGCCGAAGCGCGCCATCGGGAACAGGCCTCGGGCTGCACGCAGTTCGCCAAACTTCTCTTTTTCAGACAATTCTTTGAAAAGGTCTACCCAAGCGTTGTAGGCCTCGTCGCTGACGTCCGGGCCCATGTAGTAACCGCGCCAAATGGGCCATTCAACATCATAGCCCTGCTCAATGGCGGTGGGGATGTCGGCGTAAGGACCGCCCACGCGCTCGTCAGACAGTGCCGCCAGCACGCGTATCTTGCCGCTGTCCAGATGCGGGCGCAGCTCGGAAAGATCGCCGGTGAACACTTTGATATGTCCACCCAGCAGAGCAGCCAGTGACTCACCGCCGCCTTCAAAGGCTACGTAGCGCAGGTCGCGGGGTGAAATATCGGTGGCCTTGGCTATCAGAGCTGCTTTCATCCAGTCCTGACTGCCTACGGTGCCACCCGCACCGAATACAATTTCGCTGGGGCCTTTTTTGAGATCTTTCATCAGCTCGTCGAGATTTTCCCAAGGCGCGTCGGCTCTAACCACAATGGCTCCGTAATCCGCGCCCAGCGCACCCAACCAACGAACTTCGCCACCGTCGTACTTGCCGAACTTGCCCAGTGCCAGATTTACTGCAGCACCGGTACTGGCAGCCACAATCAGGCTGGGGTCGTCTCTACGAATGCCGTTAACGTGGTTGTAAGCAACCGCGCCGATACCGCCGGGCATATAGCTGACCATCATCGGGCGATCAATCAGGTTTGTGTCTTGCAAGCCGTTGGCCGCAAGGCGGCAGGTCAAATCGTAACCACCGCCAGGTTTGGCCGGAGCAATGCACTCGGTGGCGCCGGATTGGGCAGCGGCATTGCCAGAAACCAAAGCCGCGCCCATAACAAGCGGGGCCGACCAGCGCAGAAAAACGGAATTGAGTTTCATAAAAGACTCCCGTGTCGTTGTTGTCCACAAGGGTGAGACTGCACCTTCTTGCGGTTACTATTGTTTGTGACGCTACTGATATTAGAGACCTAACCTGTCATCAACCTGTCAGACCTCTATAATTATCGTTGTCACTCTCACCCAATATGAGACACCGTCCCAATGCGCCTGCTTATCGTCGAAGACGACCCGCTGATTGCCGTTTCCCTGACCCAGAGCCTGGCGCCGCTGGGCAATACGGTTGAGGTGTTTCATCGTTTAAGTGAGGCCCGCACGGCTCTGGCCCACAGCCAGTTTGATTTGGTGGTATTAGACTTGGGCCTGCCCGATGGCAGTGGGTTGGCGCTGCTAACGGAAATTCGCAACCGCGGCAACGCCACGCCCGTGTTGATTCTGACTGCCCGCGATGGGGTGGCCGAGCGCGTACAGGGACTAGACGCCGGCGCCGACGATTACCTGACCAAACCTTTCTCGCTTCCAGAATTGCAGGCGCGGGTGCGCGCTCTGATGCGCCGCAGCCAACAGCGCACCGACAACCGCCTGCGCTTTGGGCCGCTGTGTTTTGATCAAAAATCAGGCGACGTGACCCTACACGGCGAACGCCTGGACTTACCGCGCAGAGAGCTGGGGCTGATGGAAGGGCTGCTGCTGCACGCCGAGCGCATTGCGCCACGGGAACAGTTAATTGACCGACTGTTCGGATTCGGCGAAGTCGGGCCCAATGCCCTGGAGGTTTATATCAGCCGTCTACGTAAGCGCTTAAGTGGAAGTGGTGTGCGTATTCGCACTCTGCGCGGGCTTGGCTACCGGCTGGAGGACGACCCAGAGTGATCGTGATTGACGGCACGCTTAAGCAACGCCTGGCCGGCTGGTTGTTGGCTGCCGTGGGTCTTTTGGGAACTTTCCTGTTGATTGAAGCCTACACCAGCGCTCAGCGTGCCGCTGGCCGGGCCTATGACAGCCAGTTGCAGGCTGCAAGCCTGACCATCGCCGAAGCCGTACAATGGCAAGATGGCGAACCGATAGTGGAAATACCCGCCGCTGCACTCCAGATTCTGGCCACCGATCATCAAGAACGGGTGTTCTACACTCTCTTGAACGCCGCAGGCCAGCAGATAACGGGTAATCTGAATCGCGCAATGGCAAAGAGCCTGGGTGACGCCTTCAGCACGAACCCCATGTGGAAATTCGCCCAGAACCGTGGTGTACGCATTCGCCTATACGGCCGGGAACTCAGATCCGCAGGCTGGGAATCCAGCGAACCGGTGCAAATCTGGGTGGGCCACACCATGTCGGGCCGCGAGGCGCTGGCCAAAGAACTCTTTTTAGGCACCCTGACCCGCTTTTTGGCTATGGTTGCCCTGACTGCACTGCTGTCCATATTGGCCATTCGCATGGCGTTACAACCTGTGCGTCGCCTGAGACGAACTCTGCTCCAGCGCAAAGCCAACGATGTCAGCCCCGTGGGCGCGCAAGTGCCTGGCGAACTCTACGAATTGGTGGAAACATTGAACGTACTGTTTGAACGCCAGCGCCAGGGCCGCAATACCTTACTGCGATTTACCGCAGACGCCAGCCACCAGCTGAAAACCCCATTAGCGGGCCTGCAGAGCGTCAGCGAACTGGCACTGCTGAGCAACAAGCCGGAAGACTGGCGCCAAGCGCTGCAAACCGTTCACGACAGCAGCGAACGCACCAGCCGACTGGCTGGTCAGCTGTTGAGTCTGGCACGCCTGCGCCACGGCACGGGCGAAATACACGCCAGGCTCAACCTGACCGACCTGCTGCGCGAGACCGTGATGGAATGGGCGGAGCGCGATACCGCACAAAATCATGACTTGGGTCTGGCCGTAATGCCAGACAGTCCGCTTGTTATTTCGGGCGAACCCTGGTCGCTGCGGGAAATGATCGGCAATTTGATCGATAACGCTCTTCTCTACACCCCCGCCGGCAGTGAAATCACACTAGGCCTGAAGCAGTCTGCAGGTTTGATAACACTGAGCATTCAGGACTCCGGCTCCGGCGTTAGCAATGCCTTGCTTGAACGACTACACCAGCCCTTCGAACGCGGCGGGCGCCAAGACACCGCAGGCTCCGGCCTAGGCTTGGCCATTGTGGATTCCATCGCACAAGCACACAACGCAACCCTGCAGATGCGCAGCGAACCTGGCCAGGGTTTGTGGATTGGCGTTCAGTTCCCTGTGCTGTCATCCACGCAGCAACATTCGCAATCAGAGCAAACCTGAAATGACACCATACCTGCGCGCAGGCATAATTCTGCTGTACCTGCTGCCCATCGTAGCAACCGCACAAAACCCAACACCGCTCATTATCGAAGCCGCCCTGGATCTGAAAATTTTCACCCCTCTGCTCGAAGCGTTTGAACAGGCACACCCGGATATCGCCTTGACCTATTACGACCGCTCTACCCTGGAGGTCAACCAGCGGGCTCAAAATACCGACCCGGCGCCTGACGTGGTAATCAGCTCCGCCATGCCCTGGCAAATGGCTCTGGTGAACCAAGGCTTGGCGCAACCGCTGGGCAGCGACGCCGCACGCAATTGGCCGGCCTGGGCCAAATGGCGCAACGAAGTGTTTGGTTTTACCTTCGAACCCATAGTGACCGTGTACAGGCTTGAACTGGCGCGCCACATGATGCCACCAACCACCCACGCAGATGTGCACAAACTGCTCAGCACTCATCAGGACTTACTGCGCGGGAGGGTCACCACTTATTCGCCTACCGGCAGCGGTATCGGCTTGATGCTGTTCCAACAAGACGCCCGCTACTCACCCCGATTCTGGGATTTGGTTGCTGCCATGGGCGCAGCCGATATGAGCTTGGAAAACAACACCCAGGCCATGCTTGACGGACTCACCGATGGCCCCTATTGGTTGGGCTATAACCTGCTGGGGTCCTATGCTCTGCAATGGGCTCGTAGCCACCCGGAGTTGATCGTGCAGATTCCCCAGGATTACGCCCTGGTGATGATGCGCATGGCCTTTGTGCACCGGAACGCGCCCCATGCAGAGGCCGCAAAAACCTTCATGAACTTCTTGCTTGGCGCCGAAGGCCAACGCGTGCTTGCCGGCGACACCCCACTGTTTAGCGTACTGCCAGAAGTCACTGGGCCCTACACCGCCCAACGCCTGCGCGACCAGATTGGCGAACGGCTTTACCCCATTCCCATTAACGCGTCACTACTGGCGTTTGATGATCCCTTAAGGCGCCGGTTATTTATGCAGCGCTGGGCGCGGGAGATAGAGATTCTCAAGCCATGAATTCCTCTGCCCACTAACGTATGATAAATCCGCGTTTATTGGTACCGCAGTTAATCTGCTCAATTATTACCTCAGGAGAACCCGATGATCTGGATTGTCTATCTTTCTGGCGAAATTCATACAGACTGGCGCGAACAAATTCAGGCGGGCGCAGCAGCGGCTGGCCTGCCCGTGGAATTCACTGCTCCGGTCACAAACCACGAAGCCAGCGATGCGGCGGGCGATATGCTGGGCAAGCCCGATGTGGCGTTTTGGCGCGATCATCAGTCATCCAAAGTGAACAACATTCGCACGAAAACGATGCTGGAGCAGTGCGACCTTGCAGTGATTCGCTTCGGTGACAAGTACAAACAGTGGAGCGCCGCTTTTGACGCTGGCTTTTGCGCCGCCATGGGCACGCCTTACATTACCCTGCACGGCAACGACATTGTCCACCCGCTGAAAGAAGTAGACTCTGCCGCCATGGCATGGGCACAGACGCCTGAACAGGTGGTTGAGGTTTTGAAGTACGTGACCACAGCTTAGTAAACACAGGGCCACCTTATATATCGACTCGATGGCAAAGCCGCAGACGTAACTTACGCCGCCCTTTGCCTCGGACCTGATGAGTCAAACTATGTCACAGGCATCGAGTTAAACATTGAATGTGGGCTGGAAATATGTGGTGTCACCACCCGCGAGCCGAACCGTACGATGCTTGTTTGCAATCTGCTGCTGGCCGTCATTGTGTTGGGAGCAGGTGGAAACCCAAAGATGTGTGGTGATAAAAGGTCTAATCCTCCTGTAACTCGTTGGCCAATGATTTTTACCAACGGTCAAGCTGAAGACCGTGCTGTTTGAGATAGGAGCCATTATCCGATAAATAGCGTTGAGTTCTCTTCTCATAATACTCAGGGTGAGTGTCTATTTTGACTGCTTTATAGCGTCCCACTTCGGTGGCGGTCTCACCCCAATTCATAATCCACATGACAACCGTGCCCGGGGGCGAGCCCGAGAACCAAGTCATATCGAGGCAAGTTATGTAGTTTGCCCCACTTATGCACGGGCGCGGGTTGTTCCATGCGCTCGCGCAAGGCATCCGGGTCAGGGATGTGGATCAGCCGGGTATAGGACTGTTGTTCGGCTAAGGAATACCATGTTACGTGGATATAATCGGGCATGGGCTCCAATTCTCCCCCCCCGTTCCTCGGCTTTTCCAGCAACAGCTAGTGATGCCTACCGGCCACCACCAGGCTCGCTCACCTGTCGCTTCAAACCGTAATCTTTTGACCCAGGCGTCGTAATGACGTGGGACAGCTACTCGAACGCCGTACGTTACAGGGCGATCCCATTTGGGAGTGCTCGCTACGGAGCAGCCGCCCGACAACACACTCATAAAGAGTATCGTTGCAAACATCACGAACCTTTTCATCATTTGAGCCCCCTGTTTGGATGTATGTCCCGCACGCCACCGGGTGCGGGTTTGAATGGAAAAAGTGGTCCGGCGGTCTGATAATGGGCCGAGTGATGAATGTAGCGTTGGCGAAGTAAGGCTTCTTCTTTGGGCATTAATTGCAGTGGATGACCTTCGTTGATGTGACGAGTGATCTGGGTGGCGATGGGTTGGAGTTCGTCAGATAATGAAAAACCGATATCTGTTGGTTTCACGGTATTCAGTGGCACACCCGCATCTTTCGCCAACCGATACATTTGCCGCAGGGCTACACGTGAATACTCGGCTTGTACTCTTCGGTCTAGCCAGAGTTTGAACTGCAATTCGACTTCGCCTTCTTTCAATCGACGCCGGTAGGCTTCTTTCAAGATTAGCGTGGCTCCAGGATTGTATAGCCCCAACCAGCCTTCGCTGGTGCTATCCGCTTACGGTCCATCAGGATTCTTGTGTACTCATAGCTGTCTCTAGAGTGAATTCCGCATGTCACTGAAAAGCTGGCGACAAACAGTTTCAAGACTATTCCCAACGCTCATAAGGTATGCCATGTTCTTTCAGGTAGTCACCCTCACGTTCCATATAGGACTCTAGGGCACCCTCGTATCTGGCATCATCGTCAAACGGCACCGCTTGATAACGCCCCACCTCAATAGCGGTCTCACCCCAATTCATAATCCATAGGACGACTGTGCCACCAGGAGCAAGCCCCAGAACCAAATTGTATCGGGGTAAGTTGTGTAGTTTTCCCCACTTGTATACAGGTGCTGGCTGCTCCATTCGCTCACGCAAGGCTTCCGGGTCGGGGATGTGGATAAGCCAGGTATAGGATTGCTGTTCAGCGAGAGAAAACCACGTAACATGAATGTAGTCGGGCATGGGGTCCAGTTCGCCTCCCCCTCTCCCTAGACCTTTCCAGCAACAACTGGTGATGCCCACCGGCCACCACCAGGCTCTCTCACCTGTCGCCTCAAACTGCAACCGCTTGACCCAAGCATCATAATGGCGTGGGACAGCCACTCGAACATCGTACGTAACCGGGTAATCCCATTTGGGAGTGCCCGCTAGAGTGCAGCCACCTGACAGGGCACTTGTGCAGAGTACTGTTGCAAGCATTACGAGCTTTCTGATCATTTGAGTCCCCTGTTTGGATGGATGTTCCGCATGCCACCGGGTGCGGGTTTGAATGGAAAAAGTGGTCCGGCGGTCTGATAATGGGCCGAGTGATGAATGTAGCGTTGGCGAAGTAAGGCTTCTTCTTTGGGCATTAATTGCAGTGGATGACCTTCGTTGATGTGATGGGTGATCTGGGTGGCGATGGGTTGGAGTTCGTCAGATAATGAAAAACCGATATCTGTTGGTTTCACGGTATTCAGTGGCACACCCGCATCTTTTGCCAACCGATACATTTGCCGCAGGGCTACACGGGAATACTCGGCCTGTACTCGCCGGTCCAGCCAGAGTTGGAACTGCAATTCGACTTCGCCTTCTTTCAATCGACGCCGGTAGGCTTCTTCAACCGTTAACGTGGCTTCAGGGTTATTTGGCCCCAGCCAACCTTGATCACTCATCTGCCTGCGCTCCATCAGTACCTTTGCGAACTCATAACTGTCTCTGGGATGGTAGCCGCGGAACTTGTGGGGTAGCCTCCACAATGTGGAAGTGGGCACCGAGCAGTACCCACGCGCACCGGTAGAAAACCATCTTTACCATCGGTCAAGTTGAAGGCCGTGTTCTTTTAGGTAATCACCCTCACGTTCCATATAAGACTCCAGGGCACCCTCGTATCTGTCATTATTGTTAAAAGGAACCGCCTTATAACGCCCCACTTCGATGGCGGTTTCACCCCAATTCATAATCCATAGGACAACCGTGCCCCCGGGGGCGAGCCCCAGAACCAAGTCATATCGAGGCAAGTTATGTAGTTTGCCCCACTTATGCACGGGCGCGGGTTGTTCCATGCGCTCGCGCAAGGCATCCGGGTCAGGAATGTGGATCAGCCGGGTATAGGATTGCTGTTCGGCAAAGGAATACCATGTTACGTGGATATAATCGGGCATGGGCTCCAATTCTCCCCCCCCCGTTCCTCGGCTTTTCCAGCAACAGCTAGTGATGCCAACCGGCCACCACCAGGCTCGCTCACCTGTCGCTTCAAACCGTAATCTTTTGACCCAGGCGTCGTAATGACGTGGGACAGCTACTCGAACGCCGTACGTTACAGGGCGATCCCATTTGGGAGTGCTCGCTACGGAGCAGCCGCCCGACAACACACTCATAAAGAGTATCGTTGCAAACATCACGAACCTTTTCATCATTTGAGCCCCCTGTTTGGATGTATGTCCCGCACGCCACCGGGTGCGGGTTTGAATGGAAAAAGTGGTCCGGCGGTCTGATAATGGGCCGAGTGATGAATGTAGCGTTGGCGAAGTAAGGCTTCTTCTTTGGGCATTAATTGCAGTGGATGACCTTCGTTGATGTGACGAGTGATCTGGGTGGCGATGGGTTGGAGTTCGTCAGATAATGAAAAACCGATATCTGTTGGTTTCACGGTATTCAGTGGCACACCCGCATCTTTTGCCAGCCGGTACATTTGCCGCAGGGCCACACGGGAATATTCGGTCTGTACTCGCCGGTCCAGCCAGAGTTGGAACTGCAATTCGACTTCGCCTTCTTTTAGCCTCCGCCGGTAAGCTTCTTCAACCGTTAACGTGGCTTCAGGGTTATTTGGCCCCAGCCAACCTTGATCAATCAACTGCCTGCGCTCCATCAGTACTGTTGCGTACTCATAGCTTTCTCTGGGGTGGCGGCCGAGGAACTTACGGGACTGGACTACTTTAATGTGTTCGTGGAAATTTTCGGGGTAGCCACCGCCAATGTCGGAGTGCGCCCCGGGCAGTACCCACTCGTTAAAATGACCCGGCAGGCGGCCATCTGGCCCTCGCAGGCTGTTGAGGGAAAAGTTGTAACGCCATTCGTCTCGGGCGGTCAGGTGAACTGCTCGTTGAACTGCGTCGGCGGCGATATTTACACGCACGTCACCATTGTTGGCATTGTGAGCTGAAAAGTCGCCACTCCGCACGTCTACAACTGCTGCGACGGTATCAAACAGTCCCAAGAAACGAATGGTGACGTTTTTTGGCCAGGCAATGCCCTGCTCCTGAAATGCTTGGCCCAACGCACCACCAACGCCATCCTGCACTTCGTTCACAAAATGCCGGGCGGTGGCCGCGCCCCGGCTAAAGCCGAAAATATCCAAAACAAGGTTATCTATCCGAGTACCTGCACCCTTATATATTTCGTCGGCTAAGTTCTGGCAGCCCAACATAATCTTGGCTAGAATCCCTCGCTCCCCCATACCGGTGCCCATGGCCCAGGCGTCATCCTCTTTACCGGATTTGGTGCCAACGCCCGAGACATACGCGCGAATACGGTGATTCTCTACGGTGACCGTGTCGGTGGACAAGGGTTGATAGAGCGTGTGGAGCTTTGCCACATTGGTCTCAGCATTAAGATAGCTCCCCTCCATCAGTTGCGAGATTTCAGCGCTGCAGGTTTCCTCACTGATGGCTCCTGCCGCCTGAGCGGTCAGGCATTCATCCACGTTTCGCTCAAAGGCACCGGTGTTACCGATGCTGTTGCCGGTGCCGTCGAAGAACACGCCGGCTTCAACGGTCACTTTGGGACGCAGGTCAGACCGGCCTTCTGAATAGCGCTTCGAAGCTTCGATTTCTTCCGGGGTCGCACCTTCCAGGCCTTCGTCTACCAGTGCGCCTTTGGCTTTGGCCCACTCAACAAAGCCGAAAGGGTCTTTGTTCAGCGCCTGTTCAGCTTCCGGGGTCAGTTGGCCCTGGCTGTTCAAGGCGCCAGCCTTGGCGAAATCCACCACCGGTGCCGTAAAGGTGGCTACGCCTAATAGGACACGGGGTTTGCCGGTGATGATCTGGCCACCGTGAGAGGTTGGGCTGCCCATGTGGGCCAGGGGGCGACCATCCAAGAGGGCAAGAGGATAGCCCTGCACAATCACGGCACCGCAGCCACAGGCATCGCCTACCCGGGCGATGGGTACACCGTCTACATTGGCGGTAGCGCCGTTCGCAATAATGGGACTGCTGCCGTGGCCGGGGATGGGGCAAACGTGGGTGTCGCCAACGCAGGCGACCATGAGGTTGCTCATGAGATATTCCTTCCTTGGGTGAACACCGGTTTTACTCCGAAAACCGGCTTGTCTTAAGACATCAGAAGCCTATACATTTTTTTGTTGAGATACCATCACTAGCCCGAGAAGAAACTTCTCCGGCGATAAAGGCTGTGCTTCCTGGCAAATGACTGTTGGTGATTGAAGATCGTGCGACGGGTAACAAAAATCCGAGCCTTCCTTTCGGAAATTGGGGAAGGCCTGCGCTAAACTTGAGGGAAAATCCGGCAACAACAAATAAGTAGTTAGTCAGCTAACAGGCTCAAAATAGCCGAATCGCTTCGCTAAAAGCTCGACATCTCTTCTTGCAGATCGCGTTTTAGTTCTTCCGGCGAGGTTATCCACAAAGTACCTTCCGCGCCGGGGAACACGCCCACTTCCAGTTTATCTTTGGTCAAGCCCGGCACCCATTTTTTGAAAAAGTCTGGCAGGGAAATGCTTTTCGGGGTCAAATCGTCTGAGCCTTTGGCATATTCCGCGGCGAACTCGGCGCTAGGCCACACCGGCATGTGCGCCACGCCCTCATCTTCTGAAACAAGTTTCAGAAAACGGTTGTCGGCATTAATCAGTATCCAGATATCCCGCTCTTCAAGCACGGCGCTCAAAAAGTAGTCGTAGCGCTCTTCGCCGTTCATTTCGAGCACGTCGGTTAATTCATTGCTGCTCATAAGAATTCCATCAGTTTAACGATTTGGATTCGAGTTTTCTTGCTCAGGAGTTTGACACAGGCTGCTGGGAGAACCGAATAAACTGATAGTCGTCGGCAAGGGCCGCCACGATGTGCCGGACGTGCTCCGGTGTAATCTCGCAGCAGCCGCCAATAACCGTCGCCCCGTCAGCCAGCCACTGGCGCACATGGGCCACATAGGCCTGCGGGGAAATATCTTCCCGCGCCTCCAGTGCATCCACCGAACCACCCTGCGCCAGGGCATCCACAGACTTGAAAGCGTTGGCATAACCTCCGACGCACGGGTACAACCTAACCAGCTCGGGCATTGCAGCAGAAATTAACTCGGGATCACAGCAGTTCAACATTATCGCCGTGGGCGAGTATGGTGAAACTGCGGAAACCGCCTCAGCCAGGATTTCACCAGACATTAACTTTCCGTCTGCCTCAAGGCGGAACGCGACACCATAAGGCTTGCCCAACTCGCTCGCGGCGGCGCAGGCCGCACAGGCTTCCAGGGTATTGGTCATTGTTTCAATCAACAGCACGTCTGCGGCGGCTTGCTGCTTTACCAGCACCGCGTATTCACCCCGCAAATCTTCAAACGAACGCGCCGGCTGGCCCTGATAACTTCCGGCTAGGGGCGGCAGGCAACCGGCAATATCCACATCTGCACCGGTGGCTTCTAAAGCTTGCCCCAGCAACTCGAAAGCGTGTTGGTGAATAGCCGCCAATTGTTCCAACTGGCCGTGCCGCCGTAAACGGGATGGCGTAGCGGTGTAAGTGTTCAGCGATAACGTTTTGGCACCAGCGCGGATGAAGTTAGCGTGTACTGCGGTAACCACGTCTGGCTGCTCGTGCATGACCGCAACCGACCATAGCGGCGAACTGACATTCGCAGCACGCCGGTAAATTTCCTGGCCGAGGCCACCATCAAGAAGTACTACAGATCGCATAAAGCGTTTTAATTCCTCAAAGTGAACACGTGAACCTGAACATTGCAGGCGCTACTTTGCCATATGCCCCACATAAGCCGCGGTAAACGCGGTTTCCTGAAAAATCTTCAAACCGGTGTCTGCAAACGGAACAGGCAAAGGGTTCGATGAGAGCGTCGATTTAATCAGTGCAGGCGGAAGCAAAACAACCTCAATGTCGGCACTGGTCATTAATTGAATAGCTGCTTCTAACTTGAAGCTGATGGCACCGCCAGCGAACTTGCCTTTTGGCATACGCTCTTTAATAGCCACTTTATTAACGCCGTGCCCCACCAGAAACTCCACGAACAACACCTGAAACTCCTGCAGATCAGCACGGGTGTGATTTTTCTTCAGACTTAACTTACGAACCTTACTGTCTGGCAGACTGAAATGCCCCTGATCCAGGTTCAGCAAACACACCACGGCATCGCTGCCGGTTAATTCAACACCACAAACGCGCATACACTATCCCCGCGGCTTAACCGCAGCACTTTTTGAATTTAACACCGCTGCCGCAACTGCAAGGATCGTTTCGGGCAGGTACTTTGGCCTGCGTTACGGTTACACCCTTGTCTAGAATCGTCGTTAGCTCACCAATGGATTCAACCGCATCCGCACTTGCGTCTACCGTAATGCTGGCGAACAGATCTGCTTCGGCTACGAGAACTTCAACTTCTTGCTTTCGTGCTTCACTGGTAACAACCAACGTTAACGGGAACTTCTTACTACCCGGCTTTTTGCTGGCATTAATTTGAAAACCGCCGCGCGCCGTATGGTGCTGACGGGCATCCTGCCTGCCTTTAAAAAAGAACTTGTCGGACATGCTGCTATCTCTGATGGGTAAAAACGATGTGCCCGAGCCTATAAACGCAGGTTGCTGTCGGGGGGAAATGGTTTTAGCACGGTTATCGAGCGGGATATATAGTAGATGGTGGAAAATACGATGTCGTTTAACCCATTTAACGAGCGTACATAAGAAAATCCTCTGCTGGCTCTCGCAGTACAGGTTGTTCATTATCATTTACCAAAAGACTTCAGTAAGCTTCGGGCACAACGACTAGACTCGCAGCAACCATCAAAGGCCATTAATATGAAAAGCATTACCCTTTCAAGCCCCGGCGGCCTGGGACACCTCAGCCTTAACGATAGCGCGGAGCCCGGCGAGCCGGAGAATGGCGAAATACGGGTACGCATTCATGCCTGCTCCCTGAACTATCACGATTATGCAGTGGTTGTCGGGGCAATCCCAACCGAAGACCAGCGCATTCCCATGGCTGATGGCGCTGGTGTCGTGGATGCTGTCGGTGAGGGTGTCAGCGAGTTCAAGGTTGGCGATCATGTGGTGTCAACCTTCTTCCCTGAATGGCTGACTGGCCCCGCCCCTATTGATAACTTTAGCACCACGCCCGGTGACGGTCAGGATGGTTACGCTCGCGAACAGGTCGTTCGCCCAACCAACTGGTTTACCCTCGCACCGAAGGGCTATACCCATGCTGAAGCGGCCACTTTAACCACCGCAGGCTTAACAGCATGGCGGGCACTGGTTATTAACGGTGGCTTAAAAGCAGGCGATACCGTGCTCACGCTGGGTACCGGTGGGGTGTCTGTGTTTGCGCTGCAGTTCGCCAAGATGATGGGCGCGCGGGTCATTTCCACCTCGTCTTCAGACGAAAAACTGGAACGGCTTACAGCATTGGGTGCAGACCACACCATCAATTACAAAACAACCCCGGCTTGGGGCGCAAAGGTTCAGGAACTGACAAACGGCATAGGTGTTGATCACGTTATAGAAGTGGGTGGCCCTGGCACTCTGCCGGAATCCATTGACGCCGTTCGCATTGGCGGCCATATCGCGCTTATAGGCGTACTCACCGGCCGGGCTGGCGATATTCCCACCGCAAAACTGATGGCCAAACAGGCTCGCCTGCAAGGCTTGATTGTGGGCAGCCGAACCCATCAGCAAGAAATGATTCACGCAATTGAAGCAAACGGCATGCACCCGGTTCTTGACCGGTCTTTTGCGCTGGAAGAAATTGCTGCTGCTTTTCGCCATGAAGAATCCGGCAAGCACTTCGGGAAAATCTGCCTGGAGTTCTAATTCAAAAGCCTACTTGACCGGGTCACTCCGAACGGTGGCCTGGTGACACCCATGCGTAAAGCCCGAGTTTTTTGTCAGGAGTCTGTTATGCCGGAAGATATTCACTTTTACGAACCCGCCAATGGCCACCGACTGGCACATGACCCATTCAATGCCCTGGTTGCCCCGCGGCCGATTGGATGGATTTCATCCAAAAGCCGTGACGGCGTGCTTAATCTTGCGCCTTATAGCTTCTTCAACGCTTTTAACTATATTCCCCCGATCGTCGGATTCTCCAGCATCGGCTACAAGGATTCCGTCCGCAATGCCGAGGAAACCGGTGAGTTTTGCTGGAATCTGGCGACTCGTCCCTTGGCAGAGGCCATGAACCAAACCTGCGCCGCCGTCGGGCCTGAAGTGGATGAATTCGTTCTTTCAGGGCTGACGCCGAGGCCTTCGCGGGTTATCTCCGTGCCGCACGTGGCGGAAAGTCCGGTAACATTTGAATGTCGGGTCACGCAGATACTTCAGTTGGCAGGCGCCGACGGGAAGAAGGTCAATACCTGGATGGTGTTTGGCGAGGTGGTTGGCGTGCACATAGCGCAACACCTGCTAGTTGATGGCATTTACGATACTGCGGCGGGCGAACCCATTCTTCGCGGCGGCGGACCGGCGGACTACTTTGCAGTGGACGCGTCGCAAAAATTTCAGATGCATCGGCCGAAATAGATCAGCCTCGACTTAACCGGAAGGCGTTAAAAATAGCGGCGCTAATATCAAGAAGCTGCAAACAGCTCGCGCGTGTTTGCAGTCTTAGCCATTCAAAAAGCGATACTGCTGTCGGCTTACGAGCACGAACCGCAGCAGACGCCCGGATCGCCGTGTTTACCTTTCTTTTTGGGCGCTATCTCGGCTTCAACAGCGGCTTCTTTTTGTGCTTTTGGGTCGAAGTGCTGAGCTGAATCTGCTTGCACTGCCGCGGCTTTTTTTCCTTTGAATACGTCTTCAAATGATTGAACCATTGATTGCACCTCGGTTTTGGCCTTTAACATCTATTTATAATGAATCTTATTGATTGGGCCAAAATTAGTCAAGAAGTTCTTTGCCTGCGGGGGCGTGTAGCGTTAAGAAAACGCTAGAACCCGGCTTTCATTCATAGAGGGGCTTCTGCGACCTATGTACAATGCTCTCTGCGGTTAGTTCTTTGTTACGAATCAGCCTTCCGAAACCTTCACCAGACCATTATGCAATCATCAACTGCCCACACAGACCCTCACAGCTTATCAGCATTCCTGGTGTTTCTCGGCGCCGCCTTCGCGTTCAGCGTGGTGATGATCGGCACCACCATGCCGACCCCGCTCTATCCCATCTATCAGGACGCCTTCGGGTTTTCTCAGTTAATGATCACCATTATCTTTGCTGCGTACGCCTTCGGTGTCATTGCAGCACTGGTCATCACGGGGCGCTGGTCTGATCAGTTGGGTCGCCGGCCGTTGCTGTTTGCCGGCATCGTGTGTTCGATTATCAGCGACCTGGTGTTCTGGCAGGCCGACGGGCTAGCAATGATTCTTGTGGGCCGTGTCCTGTCCGGGCTCTCCGCGGGTATTTTTACCGGCACCGCGACCGTGGCCGTGCTGGAACTGGCACCACCACACTGGCGTGAGCGGGCCACGTTTTTTGCCACCGCCGCGAATATGGGCGGTTTGGGCCTCGGCCCTATGCTCGCGGGCGCACTTTCACAATACCTGCCCTCTCCACTGGAATTAACCTACCTGATACACATCGCGCTTGCCCTTCTGGCATTCATCTGTATCTGGCGAGCGCCGGAAACCGTAACAAGACCGACTCAGCCAAAGCTGTCACTTCAGCGCCTGAATGTGCCCCCGGAGGTGCGCGGTGTGTTTGTACCTGCCGCCATCGCCGGCTTTGCTGGTTTTGCG
Organism: Marinobacter sp. M3C; assembly: GCF_023311895.1. Lineage (GTDB taxonomy): Bacteria > Pseudomonadota > Gammaproteobacteria > Pseudomonadales > Oleiphilaceae > Marinobacter. The sequence goes on along the minus strand of NZ_CP092284.1, from coordinate 4,017,818 downwards.
GTTTGTGGTTTTTTCACCTCGATTGCGCCAGCGATGATGGGCAAAGTGCTGGGTTATGACAACCGTCTGCTGGTCGGCGTTGTCGCGGGCAGTATCTTTATTGCCTCAACACTCGGCCAGTTCTTGCAGGGCAAACTGCCGTTGCGCCTGCGTTTACCCATCGGGTGCGCCACGCTTGTTGCCGGGGTGACGCCCGTAGCGCTGGGTATCCATTTTCAGTCGCTCACCCTGTTCATGGCCGGTGCAGTCATCGCTGGCATGGGCCAGGGAATCGCTTTTCGCGCCGGCCTGGGCGCTATAAACGCAGCTTGTCCGCCGGCGGAGCGCGCCGCGGTAACCTCAACCTTCTTTATTGTTGCCTACATCGCCATCTCAGTGCCGGTGATTGGCATCGGCTTGATGGCCAGCCTGCTCAGCCTTAAAGCAACCGGTATTATCTTTTCCGTCTTCGTTGGCTTTATGGCGGCCGTGGCATTGCTGATTCTTTTATGGCGTGATCACCGTACAAACTGATGGGTAAAAAGGACGCGCCCGTAAAACGCGTAGTGGGCACAAAATTTGCTTACTACTCTCTCAAAAAAATATGTTAGGTTATTAGTACCTATTCCCCAAGGCTCACCGGGGCACAGGCGCTGCCCTACCGGTATTTGTACCGGGACCGCGCCTCGAAAATAACCATCAGGTGATGCAAGAGCTAAGGAACCTGCTCGACAGTGTCGCAACCCAGAACTCAAGCAGGACAATCACATGATGTACTTTGCCCACGAGATAGGCCGCGCCGCCCTCAAGCCCATGCGCATGCTCACCAGCGCCCACAGCACCCTACTCCAACACCGCCTGAGCCCCTTATCCCGCATTCCTGGGTCACGCAGCATTGCCTCGGCTTACGATGTGTTCGGAGATCTCACCCACCGCTACTCGAAACCGGCTTTCAATCTGACTACAACCGTCTGTGACGGCCAGCAAGTCGACGTTCATGAAACCATCTTGTGCCGCAAGCCGTTTGCGCAGCTCAAACACTTTAAACGTGACGTAACGCGGCCCAATGACCCGAAACTGCTGATCGTAGCGCCGCTGTCCGGCCACTTTGCTTCGCTCTTGCGTGGCACCGTGGAGGCCATGTTGCCGGAACATGACGTGTACATTACCGACTGGCGCGATGCCTGCAAGGTTCCGCTGTCAGACGGTGATTTTGGTCTTGATGATTACATCGACTACGTCATCGACTTCATCGACCACCTTGGGCCGGACACCCACGTACTGGCCGTCTGCCAGCCCGTGGTACCAGTGCTTGCTGCCACCGCCATCATGGCAGAGGATGGCCACCCCGCCGCCCCGCGATCGCTAACGTTGATGAGCGGCCCCATAGACGGTCGCGTCGACCCCACCGCGCCGTGTAAAGTGGCCACCGAACATAGCCTGGCGTGGTTCAAACGCAATCTGGTCCATCCGGTACCCGCGCCCTACCCCGGAGCCATGCGCGAGGTTTACCCCGGATTCCTGCAGCTGACCGGGTTTGTAAACATGAATTTCGACCGCCACGTTGATGCCTATCGCGGCCTATTTAGGTCCATTCGCGACAAAGAGACCGAGAAGGTCAGCCGCCACCGTGAGTTCTACAACGAGTACCTGGCGGTAATGGACCTGCCAGCCACTTATTATCTGGACACCATAGAGCGCGTCTTTCAGGAGTTTCATCTAGCTCGGGGCTGCTTCAAGCACCGCGGTCGACTGGTGAATCCCGCTGCCATTCGTAACACGGCTCTGATGACTGTCGAAGGTGAGAAAGACGACATTTCGAGCCCTGGACAAACCTATGCCGCGCAAGATTTGTGCGTCAATGTGCCAGACTCCCGCCGCCTGCATCACCTGCAACCGGATGTTGGCCATTATGGTGTATTCAACGGCAGTAAATGGCGCGAATCCATTGCGCCGCGGTTGCGGGACTTCATCCGCGCGTCCTAACCGGTTGATGTGCGCCAATTCCTTGTAATGCAGGAAGAGGGCATCTGAACGCTAAAAAAAAGCTAAGTTATAGCCCTAATACTTATTGGCTATAACTTAGCGTTAACCAATTTCTTCTGCGATATTCATACAATCGACATTGTTTTAAATTTCTTATGTAACGATGCCTGTTATGTATGAACAATTATCTTCACTGCTGATTCATTATTATGAATCAGCCTTTCGAAACCTTCAGAAACCAGATCGTCCAATTGGATTCGCTGAGTAATGAAAGGCTCCAGGTTCACTTTGCCTTCTTCCACCAACTTGATGGTGTCTGCATGGTTGTTTGCGTAAGCAATGGTTCCGCGCACGTCTAATTCTTTCATCACAACGCTGTGTACATTCACCGTCGCCGGGTGGCTCCAAATCGATACGATAACAACGGTTCCGCTCGGTTTTGTCGCCTCGACCAGTGTATCTAGCACGTCGTTGATGCTGGTGCACTCAAACGAAACATCCACGCCCCGCCCTTCAGTTATCTTCATAACCTCTTCGATAACGTTGACTTCAGAAGGGTCCAGAACATAGTCCGCAACGCCGGTTTCTTTCGCTTTTTCTTTACGTTTCGCACTCAGCTCCGTAAGGATAACGGTTATCCCCTTTGCCTTTAATACTGAAGACAACAGCAAACCAATAGGGCCACCGCCGCCTACCAGGGCAACATCACCGGTTTTGGCGCCACTGCGAACAAACGCATGATAGCCAACCGTAAGAGGTTCAATCAAAGCGGCTTGATCGAGGGGAATGGCGTTAGAAATCGGATGCACCCAGCGACGTTTGACTGCGATTTTTTCGGATAAGCCGCCACCGTGGCCACCAAGGCCAATAAAGTTCATGTTTTTGGACAACTGGTAGCTTGCGCCCGGGCCTGTGTCTACGCCATCCGCAATAATATAAGGCTCGACAACAACGTGCTGGCCAACTTTGATGTCGTCTACACCTTCACCCACTTCGTAAACCACGCCTGAAAACTCGTGCCCCATTGTTATTGGCGCAGATTCCCCTGAGATCGGGTGAGGGTGGCCGCACGGAGGAATAAATATAGGTCCCTCCATAAATTCGTGCAAATCGGTACCACAGATACCGCACCAGGCTACATCTATGCCCACAGTGCCCGGTTCTACCGTCGGTTCGGGGATGTCTTCAATCCGGATATCACCTTTGTCATAAAAACGAGCAGCTTTCATTTGAATTTCCTTGCTTCTAGTTGAAAAGAAATACTAGATTTTCACCATCAATTTGCCTTTGTTACCACCGCTCAGGAACAGGTTCAGGCCGTCCATAGCCGACTCCAGCCCTTCCAGAACATGCGTGCGATATTTGATATCGCCGTTCTGAACATAAGGGGCCAATTTGGCTTGCAGCTCCTGCGCCTTGTGCATGTGGTCGGGCATAGTGAAGCCCTGGATGGTCAAACGTTTTTTGATAACACGCATCCAGCTTGGGCCAGGGCGCGGCGTTTCGGCGGTGTAATCGGCAATCATCCCGCACACCACAATACGGCCGTGCGCGTTCATGCGATCGAACACGTGGTGCTGAATCGGGCCACCGGTGTTTTCGAAATACACGTCTATGCCATTCGGCACCAATTCATCCAGTTTTGCGCTCAGGTCGTCGGTTTTATAGTTTACAGCACCGTCAAAACCCAGCTCGTTAATAATCCAGTCTGCTTTCTCTTGGCTGCCAACAACACCAATAACTCGCAGGCCTTCCGCTTTGGCCAACTGGCCGACAATCGAGCCGACCGAGCCCGCCGCTCCAGACACCACCAGCGTTTCACCCGATTTGGGATGACCACAGCCGAACAGCCCCTGAGTGGCAGTCAGGCCCGGCAATGCAAAAACCGCCAGCGCCATTTCCAGTGGTATTTTTTTATCCACCTTGTTGATACCTTTGCCGTCGGTAAGAGCCATTTCCTGCCAGCCGAACATTCCCATCACCCGATCGCCCACGGCAAAATCAGCGTGCCTGGAGGCAACCACCTCACCAACGCCAGATGAACGCATCACCGTTCCCAGCTCTACGGGTGGGATATAGCTATCGGTGTCGCCGGTCATCCAACCCATCATGGCCGGGTCCATAGACATGTAAGCCTGCTTAACCAGAAATTCGCCATCGCCAGGTTCCGGTACGGTTTTTTCCACCACCTCAAACAGCTCCGGTCCGGGCTTTCCCTTGAGGTGTTTCACCAGATTGATCGCTTTGTAGGTACTCATAAACAAGTCTTTCCTATGATGATTAAGGGATCGCTATCAGCTATTGATCGCTAGACGTTAAGGCATCTGACAGCTGAACACTATTGCCATAAAGACACAATTGAACGTGGCGGAATGGCTTTTAATCCTTACCGGGGGGCGTCCATACAGGAACATCTTCAGGCCTTGGTGCTTCCCAGTCCCGCTGCATGGACGTGCTCAACGCTTCTTCGAGCTTCATGAACAGCTCGCCATAGCGGGGGCTGAAGTTAATGCCTTCCTCGATTTCCTTCCAGGCTTCGAATAACTCTGCGTCGTGGGCCCGTTCATTCTCGACGAACGCCCAAGTCATCTGTTTTGCCCGCATGGGGTGCACGCCCATCGCCGTAAGCGCATGGCCACCCAGCTCCAGAGCAGAGTGATAGGTTTCGCTCATCACATCATCAGCGCCCGCCTCCAGAAGCTGATATCCGTGGCCACGGTCGAAGGCGCGCGCCAGCACCCATACACCGGGGAAGAACTTCTTCACATGATTCACCATTGCTACAGCGCGGTCTCGATCATCAATCGCCACAATCAACAGACGTGCGTGTTCAATACCCGCCTTTTCCAGTAAATCAGGGCGACTGGCATCCCCAAAAAAACTCTTGATGTTGATTCGTCGTACATTTTCAATCTGCTCGAGCTCATGATCGAGCACGACGATAGGAATACTGCTGGCCCGCAGTAAACGGCAAACAATCTGCCCAAACCGCCCCACGCCCGCCACGATAACCGGGGCTTGTTCATCAATGGTGTCCGCATCGCGATCATCGTTTTGCGCGCGTCGGTAACGGGGCAGCACAATGCGGTCATAAGCGATGAACAACAGAGGTGTGAGGAACATAGACAGCGCAACAACCAGAGAAAGAATCTGGGAAATTTCTAGCGGAATGACATCACTTTGCACGCTGTAGGTGAGCAACACAAAACCGAACTCGCCGGCTTGCGCCAACCCCAGAGTAAATAGCCAGCCGTTGCTGCTGTGAATCCTGAACATCTTCGCAAGCACGAGTAGAATCAGCGCCTTGACCACAATAACCGCCGCGCCTAGAGAAACGATGGTGCCCCACTTGGCCAGCAATATCTCGAAGTTGATTCCGGCACCCACAGTGATAAAAAACAGACCCAGTAACAGGCCTTTGAACGGCTCGATGTTGGCTTCCAGCTCGTGGCGGAACTCGCTGTTGGCCAAAACCACACCTGCCAGGAAGGCTCCCAAGGCGGGCGAGAGGTTTACAACACTCATGAGTGCCGCAATACCAATAATCAACATCAGCGCTGTGGCGGTGAAAACCTCTCGCAACCCGGACTTCACCACGTAACGAAACAACGGACGGCTCAGGTAATAGCCGCCAACAATGACGGCAGCGACCGCACCGACAACCACAAGGGCATGAGCCCAGCCCGAAAGGCCAGCCACCAGGCTCAGGCCCGCGTCTTGGCTGGGCCCAGAAGTGGAAGTACCCTTCAATCCTGGCAACGCCAACAGCGGAATCAGGGCTAGCATGGGAATAACAGCGATGTCCTGAAACAGCAACACAGAAAATGTATTGCGGCCACCTTCCGTCTTCGACAGCCCTTTCTCGTCCAGGGTTTGCAGCACAATGGCCGTAGACGACAGCGCAAAAATAAGGCCAACCGCCAGGGCCGTCTGCCACTGAAGACCAAGCCACCAGGCCCCGGCCATCCCTGCGGCCGCCGTCAACGTAACCTGAAGACCGCCGAGCCCCAATAGGCGCACCCTCATGGCCCAAAGCGCTTTCGGATCGATTTCCATACCGATCAGAAACAACATCATGACAACACCGAATTCCGCAAAATGCTGAATAGTGCTGGTTTCCTGCCCAACCAACCCCATAACCGGCCCGATTACCACGCCGGCAACCAGGTAACCAAGCACGGAACCCAGGCCGAAGCGCTTTGCCAAAGGCACTGCGATCACCGCAGCCAAAAGATAAATAAACGCCTGAATGAAATAGGCCGTCATGGTTTGGTCACAATCCTGCTGACAGACATCTGATGCAATCGTCCTTCTGCAAAGTGATCCATTACGATGCCTTACTGTCGGTTAAGAAAAAACCAATATTATTCCCAACCAAAAAAAGACGGCCACGAAGGCCGTCTTTTTTCTATTTAATCTCTTTCAGTTCTGGCTCTACGGCATCAGCACCGTATCAATCACGTGGACTACGCCATTAGACTGCATCAAATCTGCCGCCACCACTGTGGCCATATTTCCTTTTGAGTCCTCGATCATCAACGAGTCACCCTTGAGGCTGAACGTAAGCTCCTCGCCTTGAACCGTCGCTACCGAGGCCGATCCACCGCCATCCTTAACCATCTTGATCGCTGCCGCCGCAGGCGCTTTGGTCGCCAATACGTGATAGGTCAGAATCGACTTAAGTTGTTCTTTGTTCTCTGGCTTCAGCAAGGTTTCAACAGTGCCCGCGGGCAATTTTTCAAAAGCGGCGTTGTTGGGGGCAAATACCGTAAACGGGCCTTTTCCGGAAAGCGTTTCTACCAAGCCGGCGGCTTTAACCGCAGCAACCAATGTGCTCAAGCTATCTGTCTCTGCCGCTTTTTCTACAATATTCATCTTATCTGTTTTTCCCATTGCATGATTTTCAGCGAAAGCCGGTAGGGCAACTGCTCCAGCGCCCAACATCAGCGAAGAAATTACAAACGACGTTACGATTCCTGTTTTTTTCACGTCAACATCCTTTCGTTTAGTTCGGGTAATTACACCTATGTTTACGGACACCCGACGGTGGCGGATTCTGACAATCAGCTTAAATTGATTAATTTTTATACAGAAAAGCTTTGCTGGCTTGTCAAAAAACGAGCGTCAGGCCCGCCACAATAATCCCAAACAAAACGGCCAACCCCACCAAAATCTTCCAGGGAAAAGGTGGCGCAGGTGGCTCTACAGCGAGTTGCTCTTCCAGATAACGTCTCAGCAACCGTGTATTACGAGTATTGGCCTTGTAGATGGCATCAAAGGCATCTCCCACCACGGGTAACAGGCCACCTATAAAATCGATACCCATATTCTGCAGCATGCGCCGCTTTACATCCTTGCTGGCACCGGCCCGTTGCGCTTCGATCAACACGTAACCGGACAACGCCAAGCCCACGATGTCTCCCAACACCGGCACCAGGCCGATAACCGCTTCAGCCCCAATTTTGAAGCGAGTAAAGGGGATGCCAATGCTGCTGTCGGTAAAGCGGCTAAACCTATCCAGCCGTGCAAGGATCGCCCGTTGTCGAGCTTCGGTGGGCTTTGCCATTGCATCTCCACAACCAGATGATAAAACGAGGGTAGAGGACAGGTTAGCAGAAAATAGATCTGTCCCGGATTTTAGTCCAGAGTTACTGATCGTGGTTAGTCTTCTAAGCATCGCAGGTATTGCAGCCCGGACAACTGTTCCATCTGGCCCCGAATCCACGCAACCCGACCCCATACATAAGCTGAAGGTTGTGCGGCGCTGAGCACTTTCGGGTTCGGAAGAACCGCCGCAAGCCGGGCCGCCTGCGTTTGCGACAACTGGCTGGCTGGAATACCGAAATAGCGCCTGCTGGCCGCTTCCACCCCGTAAACCCCGCGGCCAAATTCGGCAATGTTCAGATAAACCTCAAGGATTCTGCGCTTTGGCCAAAGCGCATCAATGGCTATGGCCAAGCCGGCCTCCAGAGCCTTGCGAACAAAGCTGCGACCATTCCAGAGGAACAGGTTTTTAGCGGTTTGTTGGGTAATGGTGCTGGCGCCACGCAAGCCTTGCCCCTTTTTATGCTCTGAAACGGCTTTGCGGATAGCCGCAAAATCAACACCATGATGCTCAGGGAATCGTTGATCTTCGCTGGCAACCACGGCCAGCGGCATCCAGGGAGAGATATCCGATAGCGCCACCCAGTCATGCTGCAGCTCAGGGTCTGAATCAGTTACCAGATAAGCCAGGATAAACGCAGAGGTTGGCGGGTTCACAAACCGGAACAGCAGTATCATCATCAACACAAAGAGCACACAGCCGGCAAGGAACCAGGTAGAGCGGCGTAGAAATTTTCGGATCAATGATTGTCGGGCCACAATTTTATCTTCACGCAGTTTTGGGTCAGAATTGAATCTGAACAGAAACTGGAGGAACTTTCCATGAAACATGTAACTATTGATATTGTGTCAGACATCGCCTGCCCATGGTGTGCGATTGGCTATGCACGGTTGGAAAAAGCCATGGAAGAGCTGAAAAACGAAATGGATTTTACCATCGAATGGCACGCGTTCGAGCTCAACCCGGATCCATCCGGCGACGGCGAACCCATACTCCCGGCATTGAGCCGCAAATATGGGCGCAGCGAAGACGAAATGAGGGCAAATCAGGCCCAGATGATTGACGTCGCCCACAGCCTCGGCCTGAATTTCGAGAAACTGCAGGAACGCTATACGCGCAATACTTTTGACGCTCATCGATTGGTAAAGTGGGCTGGACAGCACAACAAGCAGACGGCGATGAAGCAAGCATTTTTCGAAGCCTATTTCGGCCGCGCCGAAAATATCGCCCAGGCGGACATTCTTGTTCAATGCGTGGAGGAGATTGGCTTGAACGGTTCTGACGCCCGAGAGGTTCTTACCTCAAACCGGTATGCGGATGATGTAAGACAAGACGAGGCTAAATACCAGCAAGCCGGGGTTTCAGCCGTGCCTGCCTATATCGTTAATGACAAATATATGATTTCTGGGGCCCAGGAACCGGATACGCTGGTCAAAGCCTTGCGGGAGATCGCAGCGGAACCAGTCTAGGTCGTCTCATTACCGGGCGTGGGGGCCCTTCCATGGGCCTCCTGCGCCTTGTCACGGTGTCGCTTACTCAGACGCAGCAATCAGGCTGGCATTACCGCCAGCAGCCGTTGTGTCAACACACAGGTGGCGCTCAATCACATACCGCTGATCAAGTTTATGCTCCGTAATCAGCGGCAGCAGTGCACCATCGCGCTTTCTCAGCGCCTGCCGATACGGTTTCAGCACTGAATGCTCGCCGCAGCTAACCGCTGCCTCGAAGCCCTTGACGGTTTCAAGAGCATCCGGCTCCAGCTCGCCTTCCACACCAACCACCGGCAAACCAGCCTTGGCAGCGCGATCTACTGTGTCACTGACACCCGGCGCAACCACCACTACCTTGTTGCCCTGAGCCAATGCCATAATCATCTGTTCGATCGCTGTTTCTTTATCCGGACCCAGACACAGCACAGTGCCACGGGCGTGGTTGGTCAGAATATTGCTTTCACCGGTTGGCCCCGGCATTACCTCTTCGTGCGCATCAAGTGGCTCCGGAACACTGTCGAAGACCGATTGCATGGCCTCGACCCGCGCTTTTGGCACTTGGGTGTTCATTCTGCCAAGCTTGCCGATCAGATTCTCCAGCGCTCTTGCATCCACTTTCTTGCCGCCCGATTCTGCCGGCCGCTGAACCGTCTCGCCTTTCATAAACCGACGCACATACTGCGGGCCACCGGCTTTCGGACCCGTCCCTGACAAACCTTCGCCACCAAACGGCTGAGAACCCACGATCGCACCGATCTGATTCCGGTTAACGTAGATGTTACCCACCTTGATGCGACGGGAAATACGATCAACTCGGCTGTCTACCCGGCTGTGAACGCCAAAGGTCAGGCCGTAACCCTTCGCATTAATGTCATCCACTACCTTGTCGAGTTCTTTCGCATCAAAAGTAGCCACATGCAGAACCGGGCCGAAAATTTCTTCTTCCAGATCCCCAATACCGTTCACCTTGATCACCGCAGGAGACACAAAGTTGCCTTTGTGCGGCACTGACAGTTTCTTCAGAAGCTGGTCCTTGTTCTCGAACTTCTTACAGTGATCGATGATTTTCTTCGCGGAGGGCTCATCAATGACCGGGCCTACATCTGTCGACAACAGCCACGGATCACCAATGCCCAGCTCTTCCATAGCGCCATACAGCATTTTCAGCAGGCTATCGGCAATGTCCTTCTGCACATACAACATCCGCAGCGCCGAACAACGCTGCCCCGCACTCTGGAAGGAAGAGGCCAGCACATCACGAACCACCTGTTCCGGCAGTGCAGTAGAATCCACGATCATGGCGTTCAGGCCGCCGGTCTCTGCCACCAAAACGGCATCCGGTGCCATGTGTTCGGCCATGGCCTTGTCGATTACCTTAGCGGTATTGGTAGAACCGGTAAAACAGACGCCGGCTATGCGGGAATCCGAGGTCAGGCCCGCACCCACGGTGGCACCGGTGCCCGGCACCAGTTGAATCGCATCCTTGGGAATGCCTGCTTGATGCATCAGTTCTACGGCTCGAACGGCCAGCAGCGAGGTTTGCTCGGCTGGTTTGGCCAGAACGACGTTACCTGCCACCAGGTTAGCCAGAACCTGACCGGTGAAGATAGCCAGCGGGAAATTCCAGGGTGAGATGCACACCACCGGGCCGATGGCTTCACCGCTGTTTTCATAGCGCACACCTTCGTTGGCATAAAAGTGGGCAAAATCCACCGCTTCACGAATTTCAGCAACGGCGTCCGACAGCGATTTACCCGCTTCCCGGGTGGCCAGCGCAAACAGCTCTAGGGTGTTCTCTTCATACAAATCCGCGACTCTGCGCAGGCAGGCTGCGCGTTCTTCTACGGGCGTGGCAGACCAGGACTTGAAACCTTTCTGCGCGGCAGAGATTGCCGTTTCAATATCGGCCTCGTTGGCCTGGGTCACATGCCCCACCAAATCTTCCGGGTTGGCCGGATTGCGAACTACCTGTACTTCGGTGCCCGATACCTTACCCGCAATCAGCGGCCCGCCTTTCCAGTGGTGCTCTTTGAAAACATCGCGGCCCTTATCAATAGCTTCGATAGTGACCGGGTCAGTCAGGTCCCAGCCTTTCGAATTGCGGCGATGCTCACCGAAAAGCTTGGATGGACGCACAATCGCTTTACTGGAAATGTCGTCACCCATTTCCTTGACCAGCTCGATCGGATCTTTTGCGATCATTTCAGGCGTAATGCTTTCATCCACAATCTGGTTTACAAAGGAACTGTTGGCGCCGTTTTCCAGCAGGCGACGTACCAGATAGGCCAGCAGTTCATGATGGGGACCTACCGGCGCATAAATCCGGCAAGGTACGCCGCTTTCGGCCATTACCTGGCTGTGCAGAGATTCACCCATACCGTGCAGGCGCTGAAACTCGTAGTTGGCTTCACCACGGACTCTGGCCAGCTCAAGAATTGCCGACACGGAATGCGCGTTATGGGTCGCGAACTGAGGGTAAATGCGATCCGTCATGTTCATTAATTTGGTGGAACAGGACAGGAACGACACGTCACTGCAGGCCTTGCGAGTGAACACCGGAAACCCGTCCAGGCCCATCACTTGGGCGCGCTTGATTTCAGCGTCCCAGTAGGCACCTTTAACCAACCGCACCATGATGCGACGATCGTATTTTTCGGCTACTCCGTACAACCAGTCCAGCATGAAAGGTGCACGCTTACCGTAAGCCTGCACAACCACACCGAAGCCATTCCAGCCTGCCAGTTCAGGATCGCTCAAAAGAGCCTCAATAACGTCCATTGAGAGGTCTAGGCGATCCTGCTCTTCCGCATCAATATTGAAGCCCATGTTGGCGGCGGCCGCTTTTTTGACCAGTCGCATAGCCCTGGGCACAAGCTCTTTCATGACCCGCTCTTTATTGCCGTACTCGTACCTTGCAAGCAACGCAGAGAGCTTGACCGAAATGCCCGGATTCTTGCGAACGTCACCGCTGCAATGTTTGGCGATACTGTCGATACCGTCAGAATAAGCATTGTAGTAACGCTGGGCGTCATGATCCGTGCGAGCCGCTTCTCCAAGCATGTCATAGGAGTAGGTGTAGCCCTTTTTCATGTAGCCTTCACCGGCTTTCTGGGCTTCCTTGATGTCGCGCCCGAGCACGAATTGCCGCCCCATCTCTTTCATAGCTTGGCTTGCCACCGTACGAATCACCGGCTCACCCAAACGCTTCAGAAGCTTACGGAGGGTTTCACCCACGTTTTTGCGCTCGGAATCCTTGAGCAGGTTGCTGGTCAGCAGCAGGGCGATGGTCGCCGTATTTATCAAAGGAGAAGAGGCCTTGCCCACATGGTCACCCCAGCACCCAGACGTGATCTTGTCTTCGATCAGGTCGTTGATCGTCGTAGCGTCTGGCACACGCAGCATGGCCTCAGCCAGGCACATGAGAGCAACACCCTCTTTCGTAGTCAGCCCGTACTCGGCCAGGAATTTTTCCATGATGGTGGGCTTGGCGTTCTTCCGAACGCCACGAACCAGGTCGGCCGCTCTAGCAGAGATGGCCTTGCTCTCGGAAGGGGATAATTGAGCGCCATCAATCATTTCGTGAACCACGACATGCTCAAACGCAAGATAGTAATCGCGAAGCGCCTGTCGGCTGTCGACAAGTGCGGGAGTCTCTGATTGCAGCGGTCTCATGGTTGTACCCTCTTCTTCATTGTTTGTATTGCTCACCGTGCTCGCATTCTACCGAGAACAGCAGAAACATTTTCACTGTAAAAAAGGAATTTACAGGCCATTTTATCTTTTCTTAGGGATAAAAAATGACAAAAACTCTGAGGCAGCGCGATTAGATAGGCTAAACTCCCAAATCTGAACATTTAAGTGCCACTAACCCCCTAATCACAGCATGCTTTTAAACTTTTAGCGTAGACCTAAAGCTGATGATTTGCAGATAAGAAGTGGAAGCAAAATCAGATCCCATGCAATTGGTTCTTGAGCATCTGGCAGATTTTACGTACGAACTGCGGAAAAGTTCAACCAAACCGGAGCACACCCAGCAGGAGATAAAGATCGTGGAACTGGACCGGATTGATCACTCAATTATCCGCGAATTGCAGAAGAACGCGCGAGTCACGGTCACAGAACTGGCATCCCGGGTTGGACTGTCCAAGACGCCCTGCCAGGTACGCATGCGCCGGCTAGAAGAACAGGGCTACATTACCGGGTACACAGCGCTGGTTAATCACACCAAGTTGCAACAAAACCACATAGCATTTACGGAAGTGAAACTGAGCGACACCAACAGCCACGCTCTGTCCGCATTCAACGTAGCGGTCAATCAGATCTCTGCCGTTGAGCAGTGCCACATGATTGCTGGTAATTTCGATTATTTGCTCAAAGTCCGCACCCGTAACATGGTTGAATACAGGCAAGTTCTCGGCGAACAGATTTCGGCCCTACCCCACGTTTTACAGACCAGCACATTTGTGGTGATGGAGAATATAAAGGACGTGGGGGTCTGAACGTAAACCGTAACGAAACCGGTGACAGGAGCCCACGCTATAACAGCCCGCCCTTTCGAGAAGCGCTTGAGGCAATGCGGTAACAAGAACATTAAAAAAGGGGTCGAGTTTTCACTCGGCCCCTTACAAATTCAAATCAGCAATATCTTATCAGCGTACTTTTGACAGGAATTTCTGAGTTAGCGGGTTTTGCGGATCGGTAATAACCTGTTTAGCCTCACCGAGCTCGGCAATAACACCTTCGTGAAAGTAAGCCACGCGGTCCGACACATCACGCGCGAAACTCATTTCATGTGTCACGCAGATCATGGTCATTCCCTCATCCGCCAACAGGCGCAATGTATCCAGAACCTCGCCCACCAATTCAGGGTCAAGAGCGGATGTAACCTCATCAAAAAGCATGTAATCAGGTTTCATGGCAAGGGCGCGGGCAATCGCCAGGCGCTGCTGTTGGCCGCCAGACATTTTGGTAGGATAAACGTCAAACTTGTCACCCAGGCCAACATGAACGAGTTCCTTTTTGGCAACTTCAATCGCTTCCGCCTTGCTCATTTTTTTGACGATTCTGGGCGCCAGAGCCGCATTTTCCAGCACGGTCATGTGCGGAAAGGAATTCCATTGCTGAAATACCATGCCCAGCTTCTGACGCAGCTTATCTTTGTTGGTCTCTTTGCTATGAACATCAACGTCATCTACAAAGATTTTACCTTTGTGAATACCCTCGATCGCATTGATGCAATACAACAGAGTCGACTTACCGCTTCCGGAGCCGCCGATAATGCTGAGAACTTCGCCTTTTTTAACATCTAGGCTAACGCCTTTCAGAACCTCAAGATCACCAAAGGATTTATGGACATTCTGGATACTAATCATATTGCCATTTTCCTCTCAACATACCGACCATATGACGATAAGGGGTATGAAATAATAAAGTAAAAGATACCAACACCGATAAGAATCTCTAATGGTTGCTGGGTACGGGAGATGAGCTGATCAGACGTACGCAGCAACTCCATATAACCAATAACAGAGACCAGAGCCGAGTCTTTGATGACACTTAGGGCAACGCCCAACCAGGAGGGAAAGACTGCGCGCAAACCGATGGGTAAACGAATATAGAAGATGGTTTGCCAGTATGACATACCCAATGAGCGGGCTGAGGTCCGCATGGATTGATGCACGCTTTCGAAGCCACTGCGAAAAACTTCGCTCATGAACGCCATGGTGTAGAGCGTAAGAATGATAGAGCCAGCCACAAACGGGGCTAATGGGTATCCCATTGCGCCAATAAAGGTCGAAAAAAGAATCAGCTGAATGATCAGCGGCACACTTCTGAGTATATCCAGCACACCACCAAGCAGTACGTTAACAACTTTGCTGCTTTCAGCGCGCAAAAAACCAACGGCCAAACCCAGCAGGGTTCCCAACACGATCGCTACTATCGATATGGTCACCGTATTCATGATACCGGTAAGAATAAAACCGGTATCGCTCCAGGACAGAGGCGTAAACAAAGAGTTCATCAGATTTCCCCTTTGAATAGTTTGCGGGAAAGAAGTGACGAACTGAACAGCACCAGCTTAGTGATGATGAAGTACATAACCGCTGCCACCATAAAGAACTCAAGCGTCCGGAATGACAATGACTGGAGTCTTTGGGTTGTTCCGGAAAGCTCGCCCATTCCAACCAAAATACCCAATGAACTCATCAGAATAGACCAGACAAACTGGTTAGTCATCGGATGATAGATTCGTCGGAGCATTTGCGGCAAGATGATGTATCGATACACCTGAATACTGGTCATACCTAAAGATTTGGAAGCGCTGTACTGTGTGCTGGGGATGGACTGAAATCCACCGCGGAAAGTCTCGGTCAAATAACCCGCATTGATAAAAATCAGTGCGCTTAACACTGCAACGTAAGGGCTTAAATGGATGCCTAAAGCTCCCAGCCCGAAATAAGCCATATAAATTTGGAAAAGCGCTGGAGTGTTTCGGGCTATCTCGACCCAGGTAGTCGCTATATAACAATAGGGCTTGCTGTTGTTCATCTTGGCAATCGCCAACAGTATCGCGATCACAATACCCAAGAGCATTGCGAGCACAGATACGTGCAGGGTTACAAAGGCCCCATTCAACAACTCAGGCATATTCTGGAACACGACGTTCCAGTGAAATTCATAATCCATACCTTGGCCACTTTCTGTGGTTAAGAAGGGCTCTGATGGGTGATTTATCAAAGCACCTATCAGATCTCGAAGCCGTTACGCAGGGATATATGCGTTTGGCCTGTCAACAAGTAATATTGGCAGCCGCCTAACTGGCGGCCACCGATGTCGTTATTACTTGTTATCCCTCAAGGACTGGATCAGATCAGCAGGTGCATCTGAACCGAAGTGCTTGTTGTAGTGCGCATTCATGTTGCCATCGCGAATCTGATGCACCAGAAACAGGTTCAGATAGCTAATCCAAGCGCCCTCGCTTCTTTTTGCGATCAGACCTACAACGTCGTCATAGTTAGGTACGAAAGGGCCCGCAACAAAGTCTTTGAACTCTGCGCTTTGTAGCTTGGTGGCAATATTGGTGTTGGTTGAGATAACCGCATCCACTTTGCCTTGGTACAAACCCAGGTAGGCGTCGTTTTCAGACTTGAACGCGGTGTAATTATCCGTTCCCCAGCCTTTTTTCTCGGCGTAGGCAAGGTATTCGGTTTCGTAAGTAGTACCCAGTGCAGCGCCAACTTTCAGGTTCTTGAGATCGTCAAACGACTGGATATTCTTGTTTTTTTGGGCAATTACCTGGAATTTGAAAACAAAGTACGGGTAGGTGAATCCAACGGATTTTGCACGTTCTAGAGTATCGGAAGTAGAGCCGATAACAACGTCGGTTTTTCCGGAAATCAAGGATGGGATTCGATCACCCCAAGTAAGATTGAGTACGTTTGACTCCACGCCGAGGGCGTCAGCCAGATCGTTACAATAACCTACATCGAAACCTGCGGGCTGATTGTCTCCGTCAAAATAGCCCATCGGTGGGAAATCGAGAACCACACCACAGTTCAGTGTTCCCCGCTGGATCACGGTGTCAAGTTGATCGGCTGTCGCATTCACGGAGGTGAACGCAATGCAAGAAAACACGAGTGACGTTGCTAATTTACGCATCATAGTTTTTTTCTCTGATTTTTTTTGTTACGTCATAAGTTACGAAACTTACATGGACTTAAACTAAGCCCAAGAAGCTTACCTTAGATTTGTGAGTGAAAATCACTAAAAAACATGATTGAACAGGCGATTTAACTTTTGTATCTAGCTTTAACAGGAAATTACGAACAAAATGCTTAAAACCCAGACTAAACTCTTAATTTTAACATTAAGATAGCCATGTAATCCTATGAAATAAAAACTTTTTTAAATTTAACCCACAGAACATGAACAGAATTATTTTCAGGCCCGCCCGAGCAACAAAAGGAGCATCGGCGGGTTTCGGCCATCGGTCAACCACAAACGAGAGTACTTACAATGACACTAACGCTTAAAGACGCAGCGCTGCTTCGACAGCAGGCTTTTATTAACGGCAAGTGGTGCGCGGCGGCCAACGGCCAAAGCTACTCCGTCACCAATCCCAGCACTGGCGACCGAGTGGGCGATGTGCCCGACATGGGCGCGGCGGAAACCACCCGCGCCATCGATGCCGCTGCAGCGGCGCAGCCCGCATGGAGCGCCCTGACCGCCAAAGCGCGTGCCACAGCGCTGCGCAAATGGTTCGAACTGATCCTCGCCCACCAGGAAGACCTGGCACAACTGATGACCAGCGAACAAGGCAAGCCCCTGGCTGAAGCCCGAGGCGAAGTGGCCTACGGCGCGTCTTTTATCGAGTGGTTCGCCGAGGAGGCCAAACGGGTTTACGGCGACGTTATCCCGTCCCACGGCCCTGACAAGCGCATTATTGTTCTTAAGCAGCCCATTGGCGTAGTAGCAGCGATTACACCCTGGAACTTCCCGATCGCCATGATCACCCGTAAAGTCGCCCCGGCGTTGGCGGCAGGATGTACGGTGGTCGTCAAGCCCGGGGAAGACACTCCCCTTTCCGCTCTGGCTCTGGCCGAACTGGCATCCCGTGCCGGCTTGCCCGCTGGCACCTTTAACGTGATCACCAGCCAAGATGCCGCCACCGTCGGTCAAACCCTCTGTAACGACAGCCGGGTACGCAAACTCTCTTTTACCGGCTCAACCCCGGTGGGCAAACTGTTGATGCGCCAATGCGCCGATACGGTCAAAAAGATTTCTCTGGAGCTTGGGGGTAACGCCCCCTTTATCGTCTTCGACGACGCCGATCTGGACGCAGCAGTGGCCGGTTTGATGGCATCCAAGTTCCGCAACGCCGGTCAAACCTGCGTTTGCACCAACCGCATTCTGGTGCAAGATTCCGTCTACGACACCTTCGTCGAAAAGCTGACCAGTGCCGTAGCCCAATTGAAGGTCGGTGACGGATTGACCGAGGGCGTCACCATCGGCCCCCTGATTAACGCCAAAGCAGTGGCCAAAGTAAAAAGACTGGTGGCCGACGCCGTTGACCAGGGTGCCATCCTGCATCAAACCGGCAACGCCGAGGGACTTGGAGAAAACTTCTACGCGCCGGTGATCCTCACCCAGGTTACGACCGCCATGAGCATCGCCAATGCAGAGATTTTCGGCCCGGTGGCGACCGTGTTCCGCTTCTCCAATGAAGCTGAAGCCGTGCAAACCGCTAACGACACCCCCTTCGGTTTGGCCGCCTACTTTTACGCCCGGGACATCGGCCGTATCTGGCGGGTCGCCGAAGCGCTGGAATACGGCATGGTGGGCATCAACGAAGGGATAATTTCCACCGAGGTAGCTCCCTTTGGCGGCGTCAAAGAGTCCGGCATTGGACGCGAGGGCTCCAAGTACGGCATCGACGACTTTGTCGAAATCAAATACCTGTGCATGGGCGGCCTAGGCTGACCGGTCAGATATCGCCACAGCAACGATAAAAAAAGAGGCAGAACCCGAAGGGGTGTCTGCCTCTTTTTTGTGGACGCCGCCTCGCGTTAACAGAGGCAGCGTCCACAGCTCCCTGTCAGGGGATGGTTCGGGGATGATCAGGCCTTTGGCCAGCAGCTCACTGAACATGACCATCTGAACTTGGGGGAAGCGCGCCATCAAAATATTAACGCGCTGACGCATGGCTTCGGTGTTGTCGCCATGATGCAAAGCATGCATCTGAACTCCGGCTATTGTGAAGTAAGACATGGTGTTCCTCTATATGGCGATACTACAAAGTGTGGCGATACTACAAACTCTAATTTCAAAATCCAGCTTTTGCTCGGAGATCAAAACAGCTCAATTTAGCCTTCGGACTGGATGGTTTTACGTTGATATCACCACCACAAAAGATTGTAACTTTAACAAGCTTAGGTCAAATATGGGGGTCTGTCGAAAGGCAATTTTGATGGGTGTAGATTTACTAATATTAGCGCAACCTGCGCATATTTCGGTTTTTTATTTCAGCCTTGAAACAAGCCGAGCCAGCTGCTCGCTGGTGCTTTCAAGATAGTGCGCTGCACGCGCAATAGCGTCACTTTTACTGATTGGCCCAGGGGCAATCGAGAAAACCGCCGTAATGCCCGCCTCATGAATGGCCGTCATATTTTCGCCCCCCAACATGCCGGCAAGGCCAATAACAGGCACCTGATAGAGTTGTGCCAGTTTGGCAACGCCGGTCGGCGTTTTACCAGAAGCACTTTGGCCGTCAATCGCCCCCTCGGCCGTAATCACCAAGTCGGCGGCCTTCATCTGTGCGTCCATACCCACGGCGGCCATCACCAATTCGATACCGGGTTTTAAAAGCCCACCAAGAATCCCGGCGACCGCTCCCCCAATGCCGCCTGCTGCGCCACTTCCTGCAAAGCTACTTATATCGTAACCATTTTGTTCCACGCACCTGGCAAAGTGCCCAAGGTTGTTGTCGAGCACTTTGACGTCGCCTGGTGAGGCACCTTTTTGCGGCCCGAATACTGCGGCGGCACCCAGGTCGCCGAGCAAGGGGTTGGTCACATCGCAAGCAACCACGACATCTACACCCGCCAGGCTTGCTTTCGTGCCGGCAATATCAAAGTGGCTGATGTACTTTAAACCCGCACCGCCGGGAGGTATGGGCCCGCCTTTACTGTCCAATAATTGTGCACCCATAGCTTGCAGCAAACCCGCGCCACCATCGGTGGTGGCACTGCCCCCCAAGCAAACAATAAGGGTCTTCGGCCGGTGTTTCAAAGCAGCCATGATGAGCTGGCCGGTGCCATAACTGGACGCTGTCATCGCATTGCGGTCAGGTTCGGCCACACAGTGCAGGCCGCTTGCCTCTGCCACTTCAACGATGGCGGTTTTCCCATTATCTATCAGCCCGTAACTGGCGTTGACCGGGTCGCCGGAAGGGCCGCTTACCCGTGCCTGGTGCAACGTGCCGTGCATAGCCCCAACAAGAGTGGCTGTTGTGCCTTCGCCGCCATCTGCCAGGGGGATTTTAATCACCTGGTCAGCCGGAGCACCACGCAACCAACCTACAGCGATCGCGTCAGCGACGGCTTTCGCTGTCAGACACTCTTTGAACGAGTCAGGGGCAATGAGTACGCGCATGCTTCAGTCCTTACCAAGTTGTTTGAATATCGCTAGTTCCCCTTACAGAGCTACCAGGGATGCTAGCCACACGGCAGTAATCGTTACCAGGCCCATGAAAAGTGTCGCCGCTGTGTGTGAGCGATACGCCGTTGCAACGTCCATTTTACTGAACTGCGACACCACCCAAAAATAGCTGTCGTTGGCGTGGGAGACGGTCATTGCACCGGCACCAACGGCCATGACCGTTAGTACGCGGCCCATATCTGAGTCCAACCCCAATTGCGGCAACAACGGGGCAACCAGCGCAGAAGCGGTAACCAGGGCGACGGTTGAAGAACCTTGTGCCGATTTGAGCGCAGCGGCCACAATGAAAGGCATGATAACCCCCAGGCCCAATGTAGACAGATTCTGGCCAAGAAAATCACCCAGCGGTGTCGCGGCAAGCACAGCACCGAATGCGCCACCCGCACCGGTAATCAGAATAATCGGTGCTGAGACAACCAGGCCCTTTTCGGTGTGACGGGCAAACCCTTTGAGTTTCTCATCACCTTGAATCAGCAGTACTGCAAACCCAAGGCCAATCAACAGAGCATTTAGCGGCTTACCAAGAAAATTCAGCGCTTCATAAAGAAACCCATCACCCAGCGGGGCGGTTGGGTAACTGGCTACTGAGGCCAAACAAATAAGGACAATAGGTACAAAAATAGGGGCAAAGGCTTTCCATGGGCCAGGCAGTTCACCGTAATGCTCTTTACCTTCCTCAAACGCTTCTTCTGTTTGATCCAGTTCTGTACTGGGCAGGTTTCGTGAAAAATAGGCCCAAACCAAACCCGCCATCGCCGCGATTATGGCGAAAACAAGGCCGACGCCGATAACCAGCCCCAAATTGTCTTCCAACCCCAGGTTGCCTGCGGCCGCAATCGGGCCAGGCGTGGGTGGTACAAGGGTGTGGGTTGCAAATAAACCGGTAGAAAGTGCCACCGTCATTGCGACGGGGGATACGCTAAGGGTTCTCGCCATGGAGCGCTTCAAGCTGTTGAGAATGACAAAACCAGAATCACAAAACACCGGAATAGACACAATAAAACCAACGATGGACATCGTCATGGTAGGGAACTTTTTCCCCAAACATCTAATGATGGTCTCAGCCATCACAATAGCGGCACCCGTGCGTTCAAGAATGACACCAATGATGGTACCCAAAACGATAACCAGACCGATGTAGCCGAGAATTTTACCAAAACCACCGCGAATCGTTGATTCGATGGAATCGAGGGGCAGGCCAAATGCGAACGCGGCAATGAACGATGCCAGCAAAAGTGTAATGAAAGGGTTGAGGCGCAATTTGCTCGTTGCGAACACAATGAACGCGATAAGGGCGATTAGAATAAAAACCATGTACATAGAAAATCTCCTGCATTGCCATGCCTAAGAGGCGCTGAGCCGTCGCTTGATCAAGTGTCGTCATAGGCGTTTTTGGCAATCAGTCGGCATACACCAAAAAATTGAGGCAACGCTACTCGACGACTCTGTGTTTTATCATCTAACTCATCACTCACAGTGATACCAGAAATACCAGGCAACAATTATTCATCCTAGCTCTTCACCCCGACAATGCTTGCATCGGATTCGAAAGCACCCACGTGGTTTCCAGTCCCCGACAAACCAATCGATGATCCTTAGGATAATAATTATGCGTAAAATTACAGCAACCGCAATCGTAGCCGTCTTGTTCGCTTTCGCCCTTCCCGCTTCTGCCAGCTTGGCAGACCGCAAGTCGGACGAGCAGAAGACCGAGCAGCCAGCAGCGCCCGCCCCATACAGCGGCCACGTTGTAATTCGCGGCGAGATTGTTGCCGTTGACCACACATCGGCCCAACGCACATCTAAAATCTGAATAGCGTAGCCATTGTGCTTAAGAACTCAGCCGTCGGGATGTATTTTTTATCAGCTGCTCGGCGGTAAAACGTATTTCCCCCGACCCGCTGGGCTTAACTTTGTACTTTAAATATCATCAAAAATGATGATTTAGTCAGTCATGTCCATGATGCTTGAGTAACGCTCTTTCAGCGAGTTCTCGATCAACTCTCGCAACCAGACAATGCCGGGGTCACGGTCGTGCCTGGCGTGCCAAAACAGGTAGAGGCTACTGGGATCAAGGTTAAACGGCAAAAGCGTGACCCACAAATTCCGTGTGAAGTCGTCACTTCGAAGAATAACGTCCGGAACTGCACAAATTAGGTCGGTGTGACACAACAAGCTGGGTACTCCCACAAACTCATTCACCGTTACCGCAATGCGCCGGTTCAGCCCTTTTAGATCAAGATAGCTGTCGACAAGCCCGTGAGCTTCGCCGGACATCGTCACCAGCAAGTGCCGCGCATCTATGAAATCTTCCATAGAGAGCGGTTTACCTGCCAGAGGATGGTCGGCCCGCATTGCAACCTGATAACCCCCCTGGAACAGCCAGATACTTCTAAGGCTATTGTCGTGATGGCTGATTGGTCCAATGGCGAGATCTACGTTGGCTTCGCGTAAATCACTGTAGGTTCCTTCCGGCGTGTAAGGAACAGCGTGAAGGTCAACGCCTGGAGCCACTCGCTCGAGTTTTTCAGCCAGTTGGCGCCAGATCATTTCTACGGTGAGATCCGTGACCGCAATCCGGAAAGTCCGGCGTGCCTGAGCGGGGTCGAACTTAGTGGATCTGACGGCGGTTGACAGGTCATAGATTGGGCCCCGAATACGGTCCCAAAGGCTGAACGCATAGGATGTCGGTTCTATTTTGCGCCCCTTTCGCACGAACAGCGGGTCATCCCAGACCTGTCGCATTCGCGAAATCGCGTTGGAAACCGCCGGCTGCGTCATTGCCAGGCTTTCGGCCGCACGAGTGACCGAACGCTCGGTCATGATCGCATCGAACACATAAAGTAGATGCAACTCCTGGCTTTTCATCGAGCGGTTTTACTCCGGTCTGGAATGACCCGCTGTTCGTGTGAAAGGGGCGCAGGAAAACAGTCGTCGCATGCCGTAAACGCCCCAGCTTAAGCTTAGCGCACGATCATTACCGACATTCTGGCATGATGCACCACATGCTCGGCATTGGGACCCAGCACATAATCGGCAAATTTGCGCTTGTTATGGGATGCCATAACGATCAAATCGATCTCGAGTTTCTTGGCCACCTTGATGATCGCCTCCCAGGGCGAGCCATCAACGATGACACTTTGCGCTCTTACATCCGCGGGCACGTTCGCCTTAATGAACGCGCGTTGAGCCTCGGCTATCGCCTCATGTGCTTTCGAAGCGAAGTCCTTGGGAAAGTAAGACCCCACTATGGGCATGTTGTAGTCCGGCAGAACCGTGACCAAATGTAGCGAGGCGTTGAAACTTCTGCATAGCGTCAAAGCCGTTGGAAGCGCTTTCGACCAGGATTCCTCCTCATTAAGGTCCACTGGCAACATAATTTTGCTGTACATGGCAATCTCCTTCAAGCAATGGCGGTAGCCGCCGTATTATCACGACGCCGGCGCTGCAACACTATGACCAGCCCAAATACAAGGAAGGCAGGAATCCACATCAGCTCCTTGGTCCAGCGGTCAACAGGGGCCAGCACCTCTATAATTTCCTGGTCGAAGTCGAAGCCAAGATCCGACGCCTGACTGCCATAGGCCACCATATCAACGATTGCCGTATCACCCTCGATCAACAGGTCCATGCCCAGGTTATCGAGCCGCTCCTGCCCGGTGTCGCCATCCGGCACTGGCAGAGTCATGTAGGTGGTCATGCGATCGCCGTACGCATCGCGACCTGCAATCTGCAAGCGCAGGGTCGAATCTTCATCGGCAGCGCCCAGGGCCTCTACGAATTGTGCGGGCGGCATAGACTGATAAGGGTCATGAATCATGTCCATCCAAAACCCGGGCCGGAACAGCGTGAACGCGATCAGCAGCAATGCGGCAGATTCATACCAACGGCTGCGAATGACCATGTAGCCCTGAGTCGCCGCCGCGAAGATCAGCATGGCTATTGTCGACACCACGAAGATCAGAACGCCCTGCAAAAAGGTTACATCGATCAGCAGCAGGTCCGTATTAAAGATGAACAGGAATGGCAGGGCCGCAGTACGAAGGCTGTAGTAGAAGGCTTGAAAACCGGTTCGGATAGGATCGCCACCGGAAACCGCCGCCGCCGCGAAGGACGCCAGCCCCACCGGCGGCGTCACGTCGGCCATAATGCCGAAGTAAAACACGAACAGATGCACGGCAATCAAAGGCACCAGCAGCCCGTTCTCTGCCCCCAGCTGAACAATAACCGGCGCCAGCAGCGCCGAAACTACGATGTAGTTGGCCGTTGTGGGCAGTCCCATGCCCAGAATCAGGCTGAGCACCGCCGTAAGCATCAAAATCAGCAGCAGGTTCCCCATAGCGAGGATTTCTACCACCTCGGCCAGTACCAGCCCTACCCCGGTCTGCGACACAGCCCCAACGATGATGCCAGCAGTGGCCGTGGCAATACCGATGCCAATCATGTTGCGGGCACCGGTAACCAGGCCAACCCACAAATCCATGGCGCCTTCACGCAGATCTGCTGCCATTTTGCTGCGACCGCGGAAGATCGAGGTAATGGGGCGCTGGGTAAGAATGATAAAGACCATGAACACCGTGGCCCAGAAAGCCGACAAGCCCGGCGACAGGCGCTCCACCATCAAACACCACACCAGCACAACCACCGGTAGGATGTACTGCAAACCAACTAACACCGTGGGCCTGGTTTGCGGCAGCGAATAGATCGGTTGATTGGGATCATCCAACTCGAGTTCGGGGTAACCGGCCGCCAGTTTGAGCAAAGCGACATAGATCACCGCCAGCCCAACCGAAACCACCCAGGGAGTGGCATCGCCAAGAACCGGCTTGAGCCAGCCAAGGCCGTAATAGACGACCAAAGCCGTCACCATCATCAACAAAAGCCCACCGAGAAAACCCATCACCTTGCGTACCAGGGGCTTAGGCGGATTGCTGCTCTCAAGGCCCTGCATGTTGGCCTTCAGTGCCTCCAGGTGAACGATATAGACCAGTGCGATATAAGAGATCAAAGCCGGCAAAAAGGCATGTTTGATGACATCGACATAGGAAATACCCACGTACTCGACCATCAGGAACGCGGCTGCGCCCATAACAGGCGGCATAATCTGACCGTTGACCGAAGACGCCACCTCGACAGCACCCGCCTTTTCGGCAGAAAAACCGACGCGTTTCATCATCGGAATGGTAAAGGTGCCCGTGGTGACCACGTTGGCAATCGATGAACCGGAAATCAGCCCGGTCATGGCAGACGCCACTACGGCAGCTTTGGCCGGCCCGCCCTTGTAATGGCCAAGCAGCGAGAACGCGACCTTGATAAAATAGTTGCCCGCTCCGGCTTTGTCGAGCAAAGCGCCGAACAACACAAACAGGAACACGAAACTGGTCGAGACCCCCAGCGCGATGCCAAAAACCCCTTGGGTCGTCAACCACTGGTGATTAATAAGCCCAAAAAGGCTAACCCCGCCATGGGATAGAATACCGGGCATCCAGGGACCAGCAAGGCTATAAATAAGAAAGACCGACGCCACAATCATCAGCGGCGGACCAAGCGCGCGGCGGGTCGCTTCGAGCAGCAGCAGTATCCCAGCCACCCCGACGATCACGTCCTGCAATATCGGCGCACCGGGGCGCTGAGACAGCCCTTCGTAGAAGATAAACATGTAAGCGCCGCAGAAGGCCGCCAACGAAGCAAGCACCCAATCCTGAATGGGGATTCGATCGCGGGGCGAACGCTTAAATGCGGGATAGGCCATGTAAGCCAGAAAAAGCGCAAAGGCCAGGTGAATGGAGCGGGACTCCGTGGCACTAAACACACCGAAACCCAAAATGAAAGGCACCGGAGAAGCAATCCATAATTGAAACAGCGACCATGCCGCTGCAATGCTAACCAATAACTTCCCCGGCATGCCAGCTGGTTTGCGGGCTCCCGAGTCACTGGAGGCAACCATGTCCTCCAAATCGGCACTCGAGTCTCGAGGTTTTGTATTTTCGTCAGTCATACTCAGCCCTATCCGCCGTCAGTCAGGTTGCTATTGATATTATTATTGCGCTTGGAAACGGCTCCACAAACGCAATGCGCGGATACCTACAAGCATCCGCGCATCGGTCACTCAGCTATAACAGCCATCAGAAACAGCCGTTAAAGCAAAATCACTCAATCCAGCCTTGCTCACGATAATAGCGTGCAGCGCCATCGTGCAGCGGCGCTGAAAGCCCCTGTGTCGCCATTTCTTTGGGGACCAGGTTTTCGAAGGCCGGGTGCAGACGCTTAAAACGATCGAAATTATCAAAAACGGCCTTGACTGTCTGGTAGATAACTTCGTCATCAGCCTTAGCGGTGGTTACGAAAGTCGCCGCCACACCGAAGGTTTCAACGTCTTTGTCATTGCCCTTGTAAAGGCCACCAGGGATCACCGATGCGGAATAGTACGGATACTCGGCGACGATGCCTTTAACATCGTCGTCGTTCAACGGGATAAGGCGAGCATCAACGGTTGTGGTCGCTTCCTGGATTGAGCCGTTGGGGTGCCCAACTACATAAACCATCGCATCGATGTTGTTATCGGCGAGCGCCGCGGCTTGCTCGGCGGCATCCAACTGCGACGCCAGGGAGAAGGTATCCATGGTCCAGCCTTTGGCGTCCATCACCACTTGCATGGTGTTGCGCTGGCCAGAACCGGGGTTGCCGATATTGACGCGCTTGCCTGCAAGGTCATCCAGGGTAGTAATGCCAGAATCGGCGCGGGCCAGCAGGGTCAAAGGCTCGCCATGAACCCGGAAAACGGCACGCAGGTCTGTGTAGGCATCACCTTCGAAGTTGCCGGTACCATTATAGGCCTGATACTGAACGTCGGACTGAGCCACACCCATATCCAGTTCGCCGGACTTGATGCCATTGATGTTGGCAACAGAACCACCGGTAGACGGCGCATTACACTTGATATTGGCATCTTCCAGACGGTTGACCAAACGACAGATCGACTGACCGACGACATAGTACACGCCGGTCTGGCCGCCGGTGCCGATGGTAATGAACTGTTCTTTGTCTTGGGCCATCGCCGGTGATGCAAACATGGCAGCACTCAGCAGGGTGCCGGTAAATACGGCAGAGAACGCATGGCGTTTCATAAACACACCTCAATAATTGTCATTATGGTCGGTAAAAAGCGAAAAAAATTACATATACGGAAAAACGCCTGCTTGATGAGGTCTGTTTCCCTTATTTCCCAGTTTAGCCGCGACTTACGTGAAGTAAAGCTTAATTTACAGACCCAAACGCCCCAAAGCCCAACTGTTTTGGGCCAGGTGCATGGCCTGTTTTACGTCATCGGCTGGAATATCACCCGGTTCACCCTTTTCAAGCGGGTCGTAGTGAAACACGTACAACCGCGAGGCGAACTCGGCCACCGGCAACGAGGCCTCACCGTAGAGCTCGCCGTGGCCCTGGGTCGAGGTGACAATTCCCTGACCCCAGTTTTGCCCGCTGTCGTTGTTGGGATTAAAGAAATAAACGCGCATAACCTCATCGGTGTCCAGCGCAAGCCGCTGGATAGTGATGGCGTGCCAGCCGAGAAAGCGTGTGGCGCTGTCGGTCACTGCAATACCGGCCGGCTGAGGATTAATAACCGGAATATTACCGTTGTAAAAGGGATGATAGGCGGCATAAAAATCTCGTATAAACCCTTCAAAGTCTTTCAAACCACCGGTAAATATGTCGACGACGATACGAAACCCGTGGCCCACATGATCACCGTGGAATGCGGAGTTAACCCATTTATGCGGATCTTCTCCACGCCCAGCGCTGCGACGACCCATTTCGAAGTAAATGCGGTCCAGATGCGGCACAGTCAGCAGTGAAACGGCATCTACATCCACCGGAGGCTCGCTGGCCAGCCCGGCGCCCAGATCCCGCGAAGAAATACTGTTGCCCTCAAAGCGCATCACCACCTCGTCGTCACGTGCCGCCCAGGCAAGAATTCGAAGCAGTTCCGCCGGCATGTTGTAAGCCCACATAGACAAGGCGCGCGTCGACTGACAAGTAGGATAGTTTCCCTGCCCCACCCCTAGCGGGCGCCCGAGCACATTGAGCACATCCGCAAGCAGAAAGCATTCCGGCGAACGGCTGCGCCCAAAGACCGCCACAATCTTCTCGGCTGCGACCTCGCACAGCGACAGTCGTATTTGGCGCCACAGAGACGGCGCCACCGGAGGCGAATAGAGGATGCCCCGCTCGAGCATCATGGCCAGGCCATAGGCACACTGGCTGGTCTCGGTGAACAAGGCCTCATCAATCAGGGTATGAATCAACGCCGGATAGCAGTGAAAGGCGTCGGCGCCCGTGTGGCTCAGGCCCAAAGCCGTGGGAATCAGGTCGTTCCAACGGCTACGCAGGTAACGTATAAACCCCGGCATATAGGGTGAAACCAGGCCGGTACTGTGCATGGCCTTGGCAAAGGCGATGGCCTCTCGCAGCAAGGTGGCATCGTCCATCTGTGTCAGGCGTTCAGCGTAAACATCTAAGCCGGGATCTTCGCGGCAGCCCTCGGTAGGGCTGAACACGGCATGGATCAGTTGCAGTGCGTCATCGCCGACGTTGCCACCGAGCGCATCCGGCTTTTGCAGACAGACGGCGATCTGCGTCACCATCTGTTTGACCCCATCTACCTGAACCGGCCGTTGCGCCAGAATCCGCCAGACTTCAGCCACCAGATCTTCCAGAAGATTCTCGTAGCCCAGATGCTGAAGCAGAAAGTGATACAGACCCTGAACGGCGAAGCCGATCCCGTCCGGCCGCAGCCGGTCGCTCTCCTGAAGATCGCTGACCACCAGATCCAGATTCATCGCCAATACCTGGGCAAGAAAATGCTGGGCGTGTTCTGCCGAAATCGAAGGGTGTACGTAGTGGCCTTTAGCCACCGCCAGAAGGCGAATCTGGCTCAGGCTTTCGACCAGGGTTACCACGGATTCGCCATGGCGAATCGTGCGCACGGCCAGTGAAGGCACCAACGTTTGTGGATAATCCCAATCGCTGCCGCCAAAGCACCCGGCCGCCTCAATCGCCGGCACGCGTTGGTAAAGAGCTTCCAGGCCTTCGTCCGTGAACATCAGGGCTCGTGCCGCTTCAATGACCTCCAAAACGGGCGACACGCCCTCAATCACATTGATTTCGGCCAAGCGGTTGATGGCCGCGTCGAGTGACTTCGCTAGCTCATCTAACGCGCCGTTATGCTGATTTTCGGGTGTATATGTGGCTCTGCTCATACTTTGCGATCCTCCGGTCAATGCCGGGACATGTCAACCTGACCCGGTTTCCACACGCACGTGCCTCGGGCGGAAAGACCACCATTCACTGCGTCGCCGGCTCGGCACGACTGACCCGCCAGATGATATTGCCCACGTCATCCGCCACTAAAAGCCCGCCCTGCTTGTCGATAACAACGCCAACCGGACGACCCTGAGCTTTGTCGGCGGCATTGATGAACCCGGTAAGTATATCGACCGGCTGACCATCCGGCTCACCACCGGCGAAGGGCACAAAGATGACTTTATAGCCGCTGCGGGGTTTGCGGTTCCAGGAGCCGTGCTGACCCACAAACATGCCGTTGTTGAATTGCTCAGGCAACGTGTTGCCATCGGCGGCCGTTAGCCCCAGTGAAGCGGTATGCGGCCCGAGCGCGTAATCGGGCTTGATGGCCCGGGCCACTTTTTCCGGATGCCGCGGCTTTACCCGCTCATCCACATTCTGGCCAAAATAGCTGAAGGGCCAACCGTAGAAACCACCATCCGCCACCGATGTCATGTAGTCCGGCACCAGATCACTGCCCAGCAGGTCACGCTCATTGACAGCAACCCAAAGCTCGCCGCTTTCCGCCTGCCAGGCCATCCCCACGGGATTGCGCAGGCCAGTGGCAAATTCGCGGTGCTGACCGGTTTCGGGGTCGATTTCCCA
The DNA here is from genome assembly GCF_023311895.1 of Marinobacter sp. M3C. GTDB lineage: Bacteria > Pseudomonadota > Gammaproteobacteria > Pseudomonadales > Oleiphilaceae > Marinobacter. The sequence goes on along the minus strand of NZ_CP092284.1, from coordinate 3,987,593 downwards.
AATGGACGCGCGACCTTTCTCCTTTTCAAGACCGTTTTCGCCGATATTACTGTTAGAGCCCACACCGACGTAAAGCTTGCTGCCATCCGGGCTGGCAACCATGCTCTTGGTCCAGTGGTGGTTAATCTTTCCGGCTGGCAAATCGGTGACTTTGGTGCCTTCGGCGGTGATGCGTGTCTGGCCCGTCTCATAGGGAAAGCGCATGACGGCGTTCGTGTTGGCAACGTAGAAGTCGTTCCCGATCAGCGCCATACCAAACGGGGAGTGCAGGTCTTTCAGTAGCGTCGAACGTTCGTCGGCTACGCCGTCACCATCACTGTCCCGCAGCAGGGTAATCCGGTCGGCGCTGGGAACGGTGGCACCGGCACTCTCCATTATCAGCCCCTGGATCCAGGCGCGAATTCCCCCGCCACCGCCCGGTTTCGGCTGCGCATTGGTTTCAGCGACTAACACGTCACCATTCGGCAGAACATAGAGCCAACGAGGGTGTTCGAGGTTGTCTGCGAAGGCGACCACTTGGGTTCCCGCAACGGCGTCGGGTTTTCCGCCGGAAGGCCAGCCAGCGGCTTTGGCAATATTGACGGTGGGAATCAGGGATTCGCTCGGGCTGGGTAATATTGGATCAGGGCCTGTGCCTTCAGCAACGGAGAGTTGAGCGACATTCCCGCAGGCAGTAAGCGTGAGTGCCAGACCGATGGGCAATAACCAGTGACGCTGTTTCATACTAATAAGCTCCAAAACCAGAATAACCAAAGCGTAGGCCGATTTCGTTGCAATTGCTTTCTCTGCGCCACAAAACTTGCATTCAACGAGCCGTGCAGTATCAGCTTCTGTTAGAAAGTGGCGACGACTTAGAGGACAACTGCGATGGCAGGATGTTTATTACAATGCCGGTAATATCGAGTCATAGCCCCGGGTTATGGCCAATCAAATTTGCACTCATATCAATTGAGAAATTAGCGCTATGTAACCTGATGTTAATCTCATTCACATGTCGCAATTTTAACGCACTGCTGTCCTCTACCTGATATAACTTGGTAGCACATGGGAGCGAATCCATTGGCGGTTTTCACGGAAGAGCATTGTGGAAAAACCCTAAAGGCTGGCGAAATCCCGTTCCCTATTGGGGCTCACAATCTGTGTCAGGATTAGCCCATGACAGACACAACCAACAGCAAGCAGCCACACATAAGCCCGGTTCGACAGTGTCTTCAATTCGTGCACCGGGTTTTACGCAATTTTCTGCGCAATCATGGGGTATTGCTGGCGGGCGGGGTTGGCTATAACGTACTGCTGTCGGCAGTTCCGATGCTTGCCCTGCTGGCGGTATTGCTTACCCGCGTAGTGAACGAAGAGCAGTTGCTGGAAGTCATGGCGGTGCAGGCACAGCATTTTGCCCCGGCCAATGCCAGCCTGCTGCTCGATGCAGTCCGGGCTTTTATGGAGTCAAGGGATATCATCGGTATTGTCGGCGTGCCGGTGATGCTGTTCTTTAGCTCATTTGCTTTTCGTATGCTGGAAGACTCCATTGCCATTATTTTCCATCGGCCCGACAACCCCCGCCGCAGTTTCTGGGTGTCTGCCTTCCTGCCCTATGCTTTCATCTTGATTTTGGGCGCAGGTTTGCTGGCCCTAACCCTGCTGTTCAGCCTGATCAACGCATTTTACGAAGCTCCGGGGCTGATTCTGTACCTGATCAGTTTTGTTGGCGTATTTATTCTGTTCAGCGCCATTTACAAGGTTCTACCCATTGTGCGTATCTCTACCCGAAGGGCCATCGTGGGTGGTCTGGTTGCAGCCATTCTCTGGGAAGCGACCCGTTTGCTGTTGATGTACTACTTTCTCAATATATCCTTCGTTAATGTCATTTATGGCTCCTTGGCTACCATCATTGTGATACTGATCAGCCTGGAAATTGCTTCCATTATCCTGTTGCTCGGGGCCCAGGTGATCGCAGAGCTGGAACGGAGCGAGCGGCTGGGCCTGCGCTGGCATGTCTCCCCGGACTGAAACCGATGGAGTTCCTCGCCTTTCAGCTGGTATTTGCTTATGTCGGACGCACAAAAAAGGGAGGCACTAAGGCCTCCCAAGGACACACAATTATTTTCTATCAGGCAGAAGCAGTGGTGGTTGCCTTCTTGGCCGGGGTTTTAGTAGCAGTCGGCTTTCTGGTGTTAACCTTGTGCTTGGTAGACTGCGCTACGCTGGTCACATCATCAGCGGCGTCAGATACTGCGTCAGCGACCGTATCGGTGCCTTCAACCGCTTCTTTCTCAATTTTTGACAAGATATCGGCAGCAAAACTACCCATACGTAAATTCAGGCTGCGAAGCTGTTCAAACAGCTTTTCACTGTAACCGTAGTAGTGCTCGCGTAATGATTTAACAGTGTATTCGCGAGCGCCAGATTCCAATTTCTCGGCATAATCGAAAGGCTTGGCAGACAGCTTTTTCTGTTGCGCTTCTGCAGCATTAATACCTTTCTGGACAATTTCCTGAATCTGTTGCTGATATGTCTTGAGTTTACCCATTTTGAATCTCCTGATTGCTAATGATCGCTTTGATTGAAGAAGGGTTCACCAAGCGAGTTTGTCGACTAAAGTCCGTCGAACTTCGATCTCAAGATCTACAATACGGTGAAAAATTAGAGTGTTCATACTAGATCGCGAAAAAACCGGAAAAGAAAAACAGTTTATAAATCTGGATCGCGTTGAATCTAACACTACAGGCCGACTAAAAGCCCTGGCACGGAAAGGATCGGGAGCATACAAAGTGCGAAAGCAATCAAACGCCAATGAAGATTGCCATGCAGGGCCATGCCGCCCTTGAGGCCTATGGTCAGCATCAGCAAAAGGCTGAGAATATCGTAAACGGCTTTTGGGATCGTCAGGTCAGAGCGCAGGGCTCCCGCGATCAATCCAAGCAAGAAGAACATCACGATGGTGTCGGGCATGAATCAAACGTTCCGGTGAATCGGCATAGGGGAGATAGAATAACTGATCGATCCTGTGCCACACCAACCGGCAAACGCGGCCGCGCCCTGTTTGGAAACGGAGGTTTTATAGACACCGAAAATGCTGTCATCACTATTGCTGGCGGAATTTGTGTCGATAATTTTTACAGCCATTGAATTAACGAATTCGCAAGCTATTGGAAAACATATAGCAAGACATTATGGCGCCGTTATTGCTTAGGCTATTTGCGGGTCCAAATATGAATTGCGAGAGGTAAAAACAATGAACTATTTCGAACGAATCATTTCCGTTGCATCTATTTTTGCAATCACGTCGTTTGCCCATGGCGCGGCCATCACGACGCAACTGGAGGATTTTACTAACGGTGGCGGTTTTTTTGGTGAGGTAACGTTTGAGGACAACGGCACTGATACGGTCACGATTTCTGCGAACATTGCAGCCCCGATCAACGCAGGCCTCACCCAAGGCGATGTTCTGGCGCTCTGGTTCGACTTTGCGAACTTTGGTGCGCTTACAGGGTCGACAGCAACGTTCGGTGACGAAAACCCGTCTGGCATAGTGAATGGCTATTTTTTCAGCGAGAACGCAGTCAGTTCGAGCCTCGGGGGTAACGTAAACCTGAATGGGGGGTCGCCCACCCAGACCAATTGGGACTTTGCGGTACTAACTGGAACCAATGGTAGCGCGAATGGTTTTATACAGACTCTAAGCTTTGATCTGACGATTGTCGGTCTGGACCAGACCCAGTTCTCGAACCAGAGAGTGGGCATGCGCGTGCAAAGTATTGAAGGCGGAGCCTTTGATGGAGTGGGCTCATCAAAGCTGGTTGGCACAGGTACATCGGTGACAGTCCCTGAACCTGGAACGATTGCCTTGTTGGGCCTGGGTCTATTTGGGCTTGGAGTACAGCGGCGCAAGCATCAGATTTAAACCAGAGCGATTGATTCGCGTGCAAGGGAAAATGCGGCATGACCATTGCGCCAACATTTGGACAGCGCGACCGGTCGATTTCATGTTTCACAAACACGTTTGCGAACGCCTTGGTGGCTCAGGCACCTGGGTTTTCTAGGTGCCTGACTCTTTTGCTTTCTCGAAAGCCTCGGGATAACGCCGTTTTATTTTCGCCAGCCGGTATATGGTAATGAAGTTAACGACCAGTACCATAGCTTCCGCCAGCGTACCGCCCACCGAACCGATGGCAATATTGTTCAGCATCCAGGCAACCGCGGCGGCGGCCAGCATCAGCCGCATGGGAATACCCCTGAGCATGAACATGCCCAGGGTGCCGAAAATAGCCGCCGCAATGGCGAAAAAATCTACCGGGCTGCGCCAGGTCAGTAACGCAGCCACTAGATTTACAGCCAATACCACCAGCATCACCTGCCAGCTGCCCATATAGCGCCGCGCCAGCATAATGCGGCCGATCACCAGAAAGCTCAGGATCGCCGCCGTCCAACTACCAAACAGCGCAAACTGCAACGCAAAGGCCACATTCGCCGCAATCAACAGCATCATCAGCCGGTCATCGTGCTTGCTGGTAAAGCCAACAATGCAGAAGCCCAGCGCAATAAAGCTGACAATCTGGCCCGCCAGGGCTGTGTAACTCATTTCCTCGAACATCGTCAAAGTCTACGGCACAGGCACTATCGAGAAAAGCCAGCCAGATAGTCGACACAGATTTATTTTCCGGAGCACAGACTCAGTCCCGATTTCCCGTATTGCTGCACCGAATACCCATATACTAGTGTCACGTCTTTCAGTCCACCACTGCCAGCATGATTACTTATTTCAGAAAACATAATGACAGATAGAGCTGCACGCCCTCCCCCGGGGAACTGGCACGCATTAAAAGTTGGGCGATACGACTGATCTACTCCCGGCACGCTTTCTGGGGGCTGGGTATTGCGTCTTTTCTTGAATCCATTCTCATACCCATTCCGCTGGAGGTGGACGGATTCTGGTTCATTATAAGTGTCGGGGTTATTCCGATTCCGTTTCAAATTGCCATTCTCGCAGCTGGGGCCACGAGTTATTCCTTCTTCCTGTTTATGCTCGCGTCTGCTTTGTCCCGGGCAGTGAGATACTATGGTCTGGGAATGCTGGTTCTTATTGCCGGCAATCACGCGCAAGCCATCTTCGAGCGTCACAAAGTGTCTGCTGTCATAGTGGTTACAGCAGTGGTGCTTGTGATCTGGGCCGCCGTTTTATTGGGCGGGTGACAAAAATTCTGTCCCGGTTTTTCTGAGGAATACATGACACTGTTTGAAATCGTCGCCATCCTACTAAGCCTCTCCGCATTGTTCAGTTACATCAATGCTCGGTTTATCGGTTTACCAACGAGTATTGCCATAATGGCATTTTCGCTGGCGTTTTCGTTGGCTCTGGTCGGTATCAACCACCTGGGCGGCCAAGATCTGACCCACTGGGCAGAGCAGCTGATTGCGCAGGTTGACCTGGGTGAAACGTTGCTGAACGGCTTATTGAGTTTTTTGTTGTTTGCCGGTGCCCTGCACGTAAATCTTGACGATCTGGCCGACCAGAAATGGCTGGTGGCGCTGCTGGCGACTCTGGGTGTCGTGGTCACCACATTTTTAGTGGGATGTGCCATGTGGGTGGTGCTGGGTTGGCTCACTATTCCATTGCCGTTTATCTACTGTCTGCTCTTCGGCGCCGTGGTGGCGCCCACCGACCCTGTGGCGGTGTTGGCCATTCTTAAATCGGTGGACACACCGAAAGCCTTGTCCACCAAAATTGCGGGTGAGTCCCTATTCAATGATGGCGTTGCGGTGGTCATGTTTATCGCCATTCTAGGCATTGCACAGGGAGACAGAGAGGCTACATTTCAGGGCATTGGCCTGCTGTTTCTGGAGGAAGTGGTGGGTGGATTGGTGTTGGGCTTTATACTGGGATGGGCGGGGTATTACCTACTACGCCGGCTCGACAATTATCAGGTCGAAATTCTCGTAACCATTGCCCTGGTAGCAGGCGGCTACGCGCTCGCCAGCAGGTTGCATATGTCCGGCCCGTTAGCGGTGGTGGTCGCGGGACTGATGATCGGCAACCATGGTCGACGATATGCAATGTCCAAAAAAACCGAGCAGCAACTGGATACGTTCTGGGAATTGATCGATGAAGTGTTGAACGCGGTCCTGTTTTTGCTGATTGGTCTTGAAGTCCTGATTGTCACGTTTGAATTACCGGTGCTGTTGGCCGGACTTGCAGCGATTCCGCTGGTGCTTCTGGCGCGACTGGTGGCGGTGGGTGTTCCCGTGATGGCGTTAAAACCGTTCCAGGAACATACCTCCAGCTCCATTCTGGCGTTAACGTGGGGTGGCCTGAAGGGCGGCATCTCCGTTGCATTGGCATTGGCGCTACCCGCAGGGCCGGAGCGGGATCTGATTCTACCGATGGCCTACGTGGTGGTGGTGTTTTCCATTCTATTTCAAGGCTTGACGGTGAAGCGGTTTTTGGGGCGCGCGGTGGCTGAATAACCGGCCGTCCGTGCTGAAGTGACACTGTTGGTTTTTGACGGGCGATTGTCAGTTAATAGCGTAGTAAATCCTTAAATAAATCTGTTCCAATTTTTCTATTTTCCTGAAATCCTTACCAAGGACGCCAGAAAAGGCGAACAGCACTTCTGCCCCGGTTTTGTGGTCAGAGTGTTCGCTAGCGAACAGACCCCACACAGGTCACTTGCTCATCACACGAAGATAAAAATCGGGCGGATGTCGCGCCACCGACAGGAGAATGAAACGTGGTCAAATTTACGCTCAATAAACGATCGGTGGCGGTCGACGTTCCAGGCGATACCCCGCTGCTATGGGTTCTGCGCGACGAACTTGGCATGACTGGGACAAAGTTTGGCTGCGGCATTGCACAGTGTGGCGCTTGCACCGTTCACGTTTACGGCCAGGCTCGTCGATCCTGTGTTACACCGATTTCGTCGATTGAGGGTGCCGACGTCGTAACAATTGAAGGTTTGGCAGCCTCCGCCGGTATGGCCCAGGGCGAACTTCACCCGGTTCAGGCTGCCTGGATTGAAGCGCAGGCGCCCCAGTGTGGCTACTGTCAGTCTGGTCAGATCATGCAAGCGGCCGCGTTGCTTGCCGAAAGCCCGGAGCCGACAGACGAAGAAATCTCTGCAGGTATGGCGGGGAATCTGTGTCGCTGCATGGCGTACATCCGGATTCGCAAGGCGATCAAACTTGCCGCAGCACCCCAGAACGAAGGGAACACACAATGACCCAGCACTCGAATTTTTCAATGACGCGCCGCTGGTTCCTTGCCCTCGCAGGCGCCGGTGTTACCACCGGGGTTCTAAGCACTCTGGCCTTCGCACGCGCCCCGGTAGGGCAAGCCATGGGCGAAGGGTTCCAGCCGACGGTGTGGTATGCGATTGCAGCCGATGGCAAAATCACTATGCACATCCATATGGCGGAGATGGGTCAGCACGTTGGTACGGCGCTGTCCCGGATCATCGCTGAGGAACTTGAAGCAGACTGGGACGACGTCGAGTTTGTCCACGTGGATACGGACCCCAAGTGGGGTTACATGATCACGGGTGGCTCTTGGTCGGTGAACCACAACTTTTTTGCCTTCAGCCGCGCCGGCGCTGCCGGACGCATGGCCCTGATCGAAGCGGGAGCCCGTGAAATGGGCGTGCCTGCCGCGGAATGCATCGCACGCAAAAGTAAGGTAATCCACGGTAAACAATCGATCAGCTACGGTGAGCTTGTGGCCCGCGGCTCCGTCGACCGCCAGTTTAGCAAAGAAGAGCTAAAAGCGATCGAGCTGAAACCCGCGTCTGAACGGCGACTTTTGAACCGCGACACCGTCGCACGTGACGTGCCGGCAAAGGTCGACGGCAGCGCGATCTACGGCATCGATCGCACCATCGACGGCATGGTGTATGCCCGTCCGGTGATGCCGCCCGTCCGCTTTGGTAGCAGGGTCACAAACTGGGACGACACCGCCGCGAAAGCCGTTCCGGGATACATTCAGACGGTTGAAATCAACGATCCTACCAACACCTGCCAAGGCTGGCTGGTCGTAGTAGCGGAAAGCTGGACCGCCGCTTCGAAGGCTGTCGATTTGCTCAACGTCACTTGGGAAGGCGGCTCGGGCAAAGACACGAACGAGGCAGACCTGCTGGCCGAAGGCGAACGATTGGTAAACGACAACACCGCCGGGTCACTCTTCGTGCTCGAGGGCGAGCCCGATGCCGTGCTCGACACTGCCGAGAAAGTGCACGAGGGGCTTTACCAGACCCATACCGTGCTTCACATGCAGCTCGAACCCGGCAACGCGCTTGTCTGGCAGGATGGTGACACGTGGCGCGTGCACGCAGGGAATCAATGGCAGTCACTGACATTACCCCTTGTCGCTAAAGCATTGGAGATCGACCCGGCGAACCTCGTATTCGAGACGTCTTACCTCGGAGGCGGGTTCGGGCGACGTCTTTTTTGTGACTTCGTGGTCCCCGCGGCGCTGACGGCAAAAGCCATCGGCCGTCCGGTCAAAATGGTCATGGCCCGTCCCGACGACGCACAGTTCGACTGCCCTCGCTCTCCAACTGTGCAAAAAATCAGATCAGTCACGGATGAAAGCGGAGCGATGCGGGCTTACGACCACGCTTGTGCTGCAGGTTGGTCCACTGCACCGATCGCGCCCGCCTTCCTGGCTGACGGCATAAACGGAGGCAAGGTCGACCCATTCTCAATCAGCGGTGCGGATCACTGGTATACGGCCGAGACCATACGTGTTCGCACAGTGAAGAACGAGAAAGTGCACGAAACCTTTCTGCCTGGCAACCTACGCTCGGTCGCCCCGGGTTATACGCTTTGGGCTGTTGAAACGCACATGGACGAGGTCGCCAACAAACTTGGACAGGACCCGGCGGCTTTCCGGCGTTCTTTGCTGAATGCCTCAGGCCGCAACGCCGGTGAAGCTCCGCACGCCGTTGGCGGTGCTGCGCGTCTGCGCGAAGTGCTCGATCGTGTGGTTGAAAAGTCGGGATGGGCCAAGCGGGAGGACCTTCCAGAGGGTACCGGCATGGGCATCGCTATTACCGCCGGCCAAGAACGTGCAATGCCCACCTGGATCGCCACCGTCGCGCAAGTTCGCGTTGACCGCGACACCGGCGAGGTAACGTTGCAGCATCTCTGGGCCAGTATTGATGCGGGCACGTTGGCGCATCCGGATGGAGCGCTTGCCCAGGCAGAGGGTGCACTTCTGTGGGGGGCTTCTATGGCAATTCACGAAGGCACTGAAATCGAAAACGGCCTGCCACGCGATCAAAATCTTGATACCTACACACCGATGCGCATGCATCAGGTTCCCGAACTCCATATCGACTTCGTGACGAACGACTACATGCCGGTCGGCCTTGGCGAGCCGGGCGTCATCGGCGTGGCGCCTGCCATTGGCAATGCAATATTTCATGCAACGGGAGCCCGCTTACGGTCTATCCCGATGCGTCCGCAAGACGTTCTCAAAGCGTTGGAGTCCTGACATGCGCGTGACAAGCCTGATAATCGCGGCCGTCGTTCTGGCCACACCGGTCGCGGCAGAGGAATTACGCGGTCCCGGTGAGTTCGAAAACATTGAAGACCCGTCTGAACGCTCGCAAGCTTTGTTCAATGAAATGGCGAAGGTCATCACCCACCCCCGCTGCATGAACTGCCATCCCGTCGGAAATCTTCCGATGCAGGGTGATGAGATGCGGCCTCACAACCCACCCGTTGTGCGTTGGAATGAGGCTGGCTTTGGCCCTCCAGGGCTGCACTGCTCATCCTGCCACGGTGCTGAGAACGTCGATTTTGTCGGCGGCGAAGGGAGCATTCCTGGCCATCAGCCGTGGCATCTGCCTCCTGTCAGCATGGGTTGGATTGGGCTCAGCGTCGGCGAGATCTGCACTCAGCTGAAGGATCCGGAACGCAACGGTAACCGGACGCTTGCAGAGATCCAGGAACACAATGCCTCCGACGGCCTTGTTGGTTGGGCGTGGAACCCGGGTAAAGGACGCACCCCAGCTCCCGGCACGCAGGAAATTTTTGGCGAATTGACAAAATTTTGGATCGCAACTGGAGCCGCCTGTCCGAAGTGAATGTCGGCGGCAACCTTGTTGTGTTCCAGTTATTCCTTGAAGTGATCCTTCAGGAAGTTTGCCGCCTCAGTTATTGCCGCCGTCGTCGCAGGCGTCTGCGCGTAGGCGTTGAGCATCACAAAATCATGCGTCGTGAAATTGTAACGCGTGCTCTGCGTCTTCACTCCGGCCAACGTCAACTTAGACGCAAAGGCCTCACCCTCATCGCGCAACACGTCGTTGGCGTCGGTGATGACAAGCGCTGGCGGCAGGCCTGCAAGTTCTTCCGCACCGTAGTTCAGCGGCGAAACCGAGGGATCGCCGATGTCAGTATCCTCTTCCAGGTAGGCCTCCCAGAACCACGCCATGCTGGCTTTGGTGAGCCAAGGCCCCTCTGCGAACAACTCGTACGAGTGACTAGTCAGGTCTGCGGTGGTGACCGGGTAGAACAGGACCATTGAGTCGAGCGCCAGACCATCGACTTTGGCGCGCACGGCGCTTACGGCTACCATCTGACCGCCGACCGAGTCGCCTGCGATGGCCAGTTGATTGGCATCAATGCCGAACTCGGCGGCGTTCTCTGAAACGTACTTCAACACGGCATAGACCTCATCCAGCTGAACGGGATGCTTCTGCTCGGGTGCGGGGCTGTATTCCACAAAAACCATCGCGGCATTCGCCTGTGCCGCCAGATCACGCATCAATCTTTCATGGGTGGCAAAGTTGCCGAGCACCCAACCGCCGCCGTGGAAATAAACAACGCCCGGCAGTGACTTGCCTTTATTGCCCGCAGGGCGGACGGTATAGACCTTCACCTCACCGGTGGGACCAACCTTGAGGATCATCTCCTTCACGTCCGCGTCGGGCATGGTGGTGTTGCCCTTGGCCTGGGTATCGATCAAGACCTGACGCGCCTTCTCATAGGGCAGCTGGTTAATTGGCGTCGACCCTTTCAGGCTATCGATGAACTGCTGTGTGGTCTGCTCCAGCACGACAGCAGGAAGATCGGCATTCGGTGCCGTAGTGCCCTGCGAGAAAGCGAAAGTTGGCATGGCAGCAATGACTACGCTGGTTGTGAGGGTGCGAAGGATGGTCATATAAGCCTCTTTTCAATATGAAGTTAACATTTAACGCTCGGGCCCATATCAGATTAATAGGGCGATGCGTCCAGCCAAACTTCGTGTGCTTGAGCAGATGTTATGCCCCTCGACAACAAAGCTGTTAAGGACAAAGGCAACTATGATCTGACCTACGTTTGTCTGTCTGTTCGTTAGCGCACGCACCGTGCCATCCTATGAGGTCGACTGCGAAACTCCATGCTGAAGGAAAAAGGGGATGATTGTTTGCCAGAGATGACTCCTACTCTTCGTAGACCATCTCGCGCACCATGCCGCCATCCACCACGATGTTTGGTCCGGTGATAAACCCCGCTTGGGGAGACATCAGATAATGCACCATTGCCGCGATGTCGTCGGGTTTACCGGCCCGGCCTTGGTGGCAGCACATCCAGTCGTTTCTGCCATTCCGCCAACGTCAGCCCCGCTTCAGCAGATACGCCACAGTGCCTCTGCCTATGCCATGGGTTCCACCGGTCATCAGGGCAACATTGCGATCATCAAACATCGACCAGACTCCTTCAGAAACATGAACGGAATGCAGTGGCAGGGAAAACAGCTGACAGGAAGCGTCGCAGGAGAATACGTGGGTACTGCGGGAGAGAAAGTCTAAATTACGCGTAATCGGGATAAAGCAGAAGTCTAGGAGTTAGATACCGTCTTGAAGCGCAGGTTGTTGCATCGGTATCCGAATGGCGTGCTGGAACAGACTACCCCGTAAATGAATGTCGTTATTTACCTTTTAAAAGCGGCCTTGAAGTTTCTGCTTCAAGGTGCCCGAGATTATCAAAGACCTTAAACGCCACGCCTTTGCTGTCCGTGATCGAAGCTAAACGACGTTCGTCATGATCTGCGTACCAACCAGAGGAGTTCTGGGCCCAAACTCCTTTTCCCCCGCACAATAGCAGGGTTCACAGCAACTCATAACGCTGCCAGTACAGGCCGGAACACGCAATGCGAAAGGCCAGCCCAGAAGCGGCGGTTATGCCTGGCCTGGTTATACTTTTAATCTCAGGAAATAAATCTGTCCCGGTTTTCCAGGTACTGGGCAAACGATTGACTGACTCTATCGATCCGATAATTTCTCAGCGTTGGCGTTTTCTTGACTCATTCAAGCCAATCGCCAATGATCATATTCGTGGCAAATAAAAAATTTCGACCGTCAACCAGGAACTACGGGCGCACGGGCGGCGCTTTACGTCTGCATGATGCGCCTTGCTTGTCTAAGCGACACACGTAGCTCCGGGGAAAGTACGACGGCTTGAGGCCGCTTACTGTGTGCGTGCTGGCGCGGTCAAGCGCGAGCAGCAACCGCAACTCGACGACGCTGGCATACGGTAGCAAGGCAGTCGTCAATTATAAAAGGAAGCTTAGTATGAGCGAAGAAATCAAAATCGGAGGCAAGTGCCCCTTCGCCGGTAATACGGTGGGCGGCGCTGCAGGTTCCGAGCCGACCCTGCCGAACTGGTGGCCCAACCGTCTGCAGGTTGAACTGCTTCACGAGAACCCGCGCGAAGCCAATCCCCAGGGCAAGGACTTCAACTACGCCGACGCCTTCAACAAGCTGGATCTGGCCGAGCTAAAGAAGGATATCAAAAAACTGTTGACGTCGTCGGTGGACTGGTGGCCGTCCGATTACGGCAACTATGGCCCGCAGATGATCCGCATGGCCTGGCATTCCGCCGGTACGTATCGCATCGCGGACGGCCGTGGCGGTGCCGGCGAAGCCATGCAGCGTTTCGCGCCGATCAACAGCTGGTGGGACAACGGCAACGTCGACAAGTCCCGTCGTCTGCTTTGGCCCATCAAGCAGACGTATGGTGAGTCCATCTCCTGGGCGGATCTGATCGTGCTCACGGGCAACTGCTCGCTGGAAATCATGGGGTTCCCGACTTTCGGCTTTGCCGGCGGTCGCATTGACGCATGGGAGCCGGACACCTTGACCTATTGGGGCCCGGAGGGTTGGTTCGGCAAGAAACCGGAGGATGCCCCGCACGGCCCGCTGGAAGGTCATCCGGACCAGATGGTCAACCGTGACCTGCGCTGGACCGGTGAAGCCGGCGACGAGGATTACGATCTGGAAGCGCCGCTGGCCGCTTCAAATCAGGCCCTGATCTACGTCGATCCAGAAGGATCGGCCAAGAAGGGTATTCCGGAAGATTCGGCAGTCGATATCCGCATCACGTTTGGCCGCATGGCCATGAATGACGAAGAAACCGTAGCCCTTATCGCCGGTGGCCATGCCTTCGGCAAATCGCACGGCATGACGCCGCCGGATCAGATCGGTGCCGCGCCGGAAGGGGCGCCCATGGAAGCGCAGGGCCTGGGTTGGCACAATCCGCGTGGCAAGGGCAAAGCCGAAGATACGATGACTAATGGTATCGAGGGCTCCTGGACCCCGAACCCAACGGTCTGGGATAACGATTATCTCGAATCGTTGTTCAAGTTCGAGTGGGAACAAACCCGCAGCCCGGCAGGCTCCTTGCAGTGGACGCCGGTGAACACTGACGCCCCGCGTACGCCCGACGCGCATCTGAAGGGCGTCGATCACCCGTTGATGATGATGACCTCCGACATCGCGCTGAAGGTCGACCCGTCTTATCGCAAGATTTGCGAGAAGTTCCTCGAGGACTTCGATTACTTCACTGACGCGTTCTCGCGTGCATGGTACAAGCTCACGCACCGTGACATGGGCCCGAAGTCGCGTTATCTCGGCCCGGAAGTACCCAAGGAAAATCTGATCTGGCAGGACCCGATCCCGGTTGTGGATTTCGATCTGGTCGACGACAACGATATTGCCTCATTGAAGGACAGGATTCTGGACACTGGCCTGAGCGTCTCCGAGCTGATCGGTGTGGCCTGGGGCGCCGCCTCAACATTCCGCACCTCCGACAAGCGCGGTGGTGCCGACGGCGCCCGCATCCGCCTTGCACCCCAGAAGGACTGGCCGGTTAACAACCCGGGGGAAGTGGATAAGGTCGTCAACACGCTGGAAGGCATCAAGCGCGACTTCGACGCTGCCCAGTCGGGCAACAAGAAGGTCGCGCTAGCCGATCTGATCGTGCTCGCCGGCTGCGCCGGTGTCGAGAAGTCGGCAAAGGACGCCGGTATCAACGTGACGGTGCCCTTCACACCGGGTCGTAACGACGCAACGGTTGAACAGACCGATGAGCAGACCTTTCGCTGGCTAGAGCCGGTCTCAGACGGTTTCCGTAATTTCCATCGACACGACGTCAACTACAACGTCTCGCCGGAGCGGATCTTCCTTGATCGTGCTGCCTTGCTGGGTCTGAGCGCGCCGGAGTGGGCGGCTCTCACCGGTGGTCTGCGCGTGCTGGACATCAACTCGGACGGTCATTACAAGCAACACGGCGTGTTCACGCACAAGCCGGGTGTGCTAACCAACGACTTCTTCGTGAACTTGACAAGCCCGGAGTTTGAGTGGAAAAAAGTCGACGAGGAAGGCATGGAATTCACGCTGGATGATCGCAAGAGCGGCGACACGAAATTCAAGGCCACACGCTGTGACCTGATCTTCGGTGCCAACGCGCAGTTGCGTCAGCTGGCCGAGTTCTACGCGCAGAAAGGCGGCCACGAGAAGCTGGTCAAAGACTTTGTTGCTGCCTGGAACAAAGTGATGATGCACGACCGCTTCGACGTCGCTGGCTGATAGACGGCAACCGGTCCGGAGGTCCCGTCGGGCTCCGGACCGGTTTGCTTCGCTTTTACAATAGGTATCTTGTTTACGTATAAAATCCGTATCACCTCGACGAATTTGGCACCGCCCGTCCGCTTGTTGCTGTTGATCGCAGATGAAATCATTCCGGAGACCCACCGCACGAAATACAAAACCGTTGCCACCTTTTCATTGCTCGGCGACTTTGTGGTGCTGCATGTGTCTGGTGCAATGTGCCACTGGAAAATAAAACGCGGTAGCGCTATAAAGCGTATGGGCCTGCCCGATTAAGACATAAAATCAGGGCAGATTTTCGGGAATAGTTTGAGCCCCGCGAGCAGAGCACTTTGAACGGCCTTGGCCGGAGTGTAGGATTTTGAAGCATTGGCTGGAGCCTGAGTTATGAGGGAAGCGAAGGAGAGCCCGAATCACTTTAGGGATGAAATCATTCCCTATTGTATTCAAAACACAGACCTCCATTCGCCTCTTAATTCTGCAAATTCACAAGAAGGTGTCAAGCCAGCGCGGCCCGCACTTTCTTGCCCAGATGGCCCATGTCTACCCGACCAAGTACCTGGGGGCGAAGCTCGTTCATCACCCGCCCCATGTCCTGCATTCCCTGAGCATCGGTTGAGCTGACGGCCGCACGGACCAAGCCGTCCAGGTCGTCTTCAGTCAGGGCGGCGGGCATGAATTCCTCAATAACCACCATTTCGTCCCGCTCGATGTCGCCCAGCTCCTTGCGGCCGGCATCGTCGTATTGACTGGCAGAATCGCGACGCTGCTTGAGCATTTTGTCCAGCACCTTCAGAACGTCCTCGTCATTCACCTCGCGGCGCTCATCAATCTCGATCTGTTTAACCGCAGCCTGAACCAACCGCAGGGTGCCAAGCCGAAACTTTTCCCTATTTCGCATCGCGTCTTTTACCGCATTGCTCAGTTGTTCTTTGAGTGATAATTCCGCCATTGTTGAACTCCTATTTCATAAATTAAGGGGGTTAGGTTCACATTAAACGAAGAAATAGGTGTGTTTGTCATCACCATATTAGAGGCTGCAAAGACGTCGACAAATCAAAACCCAACGGCCGTCGAAAGCCCTCAATACAAACGATCGATATAAGACTCGTGGGGCTTCGCCGTGCGGTTATCGTCGTGCGCCCATTCGCGCGGAGGCAGATCCGGAACTGGCGGCAAATCGCGACTATAATCGAATTGCTCCAGCAGGTTGCTGATGCAGTTCAGCCGTGCATGGCGCTTGACGTCGGCATCCACCATCCGCCACGGCGCGTAAGGTAAATCCGTATAGCGCAGCATCTCGTCTTTGGCATTTGAGTACTCGGCCCACAGCTCGCGCGACTTGAGATCCATCGGGGAGATCTTCCAGCGCTTGGTAGGGTCGGCGGCACGGGCCTGGAAGCGCTGTTCCTGAACTTCCTCGCTGACCGAGAACCAGTACTTCAGCAGGATAATGCCTTCCTCGACAAGCATGTGCTCGAATTCGGGGCAGGTGTGCATGAACAGCTCGACCTCCTCGGCCGAAGCGAACCCCATCACCCGTTCAACGCCGGCCCGGTTGTACCAGGAGCGGTCAAACAGCACCATCTCTCCCGACGCAGGCAGGTGAGACACGTATCGCTGAAAGTACCACTGACTGCGCTCGCGATCGGACGGTTTGCCAAGTGCGACCGTACGCACAATACGAGGATTCGTCTTCTCGGTAATGCGTTTGATGGTTCCGCCTTTGCCAGCGGCGTCGCGGCCCTCGAATAAAACCACAATGCGCAGGCCTTCGTCGGTAATGGTGCGCTGGAGCTTGGCCAGCTCCTCCTCTAATCGTGCCAGTTCCTTCTCGTAGATTTCCTTCCTCAATATACCGTGTTTATCGTAAGCATCGTCGCTGAAGCGGCGACTCGGCGACAATAGTTGCATTCGGCCTCTCCAGATTGACTGCCTGGCTTTATAAGCCGTGAATTTACTTACATTACAGAAGTGTTACAAGATAATAAACGTCATCGAAATCTTGCCAGATCGATGGTGAGGGCGTTCCAAAAAGGCCGAATTGGACTGCAGAAATTCTACCACCGCCTCTTCGGAAATAATGGTCTTCATGGCAATCCCTCAAAAACGTTACGTCATTTGTAGCATGCAAGTACCCGATTCGCACCCTGTGCCACATTACCAAATAAGAGGCTGAAAGGACGTCGACAAATCAAAACCCAACGGCTGCCCCCTCGATCACTGCCTACAATTTCTGGAATAAGAGATTAAACGCTTCAGCAGAGCAACTCCATGTCCCACCCGTTTTAAGACCTCAAACAGGACTTTCTGCTACTGGCTCAATTTATCCTCGTCTTCTCCCGTCTCGACTTAATAGCTCCGCCGCAGGCATACCGAAGTATTCCCCCTGCGAGAAATCAATGCCCAGCTCCACCACGCGTTCCTGCACCGCTTCGCTGTGCACGAATTCTGCCACTGTTTTGATCCCCATGCTTCGAGCAAATTGCACAATCCCCTTGGTCACAAGAAACGCCGTGTGGTCTTGGGCCAGATAGCGAATCAGGCTACCGTCTATCTTGATAAAATCCACGTTCATCTTGAGCAAATGGGAAAAATTGGAATAGCCGGTGCCGAAGTCGTCAATGGCGATTCGGCACCCAAAGGACTTTACTTTCTCGATAAAGCTCAAGACGTCGCCGTAATTGCGGATGCCATCAGATTCGAGAATCTCAAAGATCACCCGCTCACCAATATTGCTCGCCCGCAGATGCTCCAGAATCAGAGCGAGGGTTTCCGGGTCAGTAATATCCACGTAGGACAGGTTGATGGAAAACTCCTGAGGCTGCGTGGCAAAAGCGGCGAACGCCTTTTCTACCATGATTCGGGTGATGTGCCGGTTAAGCCGGAGTTTATTGGCCACTTCGATGAACTGCCCGGCGGCGATCACACCATGCTCGGAATCTTCCATCCTCACCAGGCACTCATACTTGGTGACTGTGCCCTGCTGGTTGTCGTGAATCGGCTGAAAATACGGCCGCAATGCGTTGGTTTCGATCGCCGTCTTGAGGCGCCGTGCCCAGTAAATGTTTTTCTCGTAGCTTTTTTCAACTTCCTGGCTCTGATCATAAAACAGGTACTTACGCATCTGCTCCCGCGCCTGCAAAACAGCAATAGTTGCCTGGTTAAGCAAACGGTCCGGTGCTGCATCGGCATTACCCTCTTTGTGGAAGGCAATGCCCGCGCTGGTATTCAGACATAACGCCTGCTGCTGCCAGATAACCCTCTGCGCACACAGAAATTCGGTCAGCTCACCGGCGAAAGTGCGCACCCGGGACTCAGCAACATCAGGACCGAGGAGTGCAAACTCATCACTGGACAGGCGATAAAGTTCGGGTGAAAGCCCAAAAGGGTGCGAGTGGGTCTGAATAAACGAGCGCACCTGCTTGCGCATGGCCAACAGCACAGCATCGCCACATTCATTGCCAAACAGGCTGTTAATTTCCTTGAAACGATCCAGGTTCAGGAGGATGAGGCAGCCACCTTGCCGGTCTTGCAGATCTCGCAACAGGCGCACACGATTGGGAAGGCCGGTCAGAACGTCTGTGTA
Source organism: Marinobacter sp. M3C (assembly GCF_023311895.1). Classification (GTDB taxonomy): domain Bacteria; phylum Pseudomonadota; class Gammaproteobacteria; order Pseudomonadales; family Oleiphilaceae; genus Marinobacter. The sequence goes on along the minus strand of NZ_CP092284.1, from coordinate 3,969,140 downwards.
GGAGGCCTGCAATTCACGCATGAGCTGCATAATCCGATACAGCAGGTAAAAGCTCAGAATCAGCAAAACCGAGCCCGTGATCAACAGTATCCGGTAATTGGTGTCGCGCATGGGCGCAAGCACCCGGTCAATTTCATCGTTTGGCACGCCAGCCCCATAAACCATACCCGCCGGTGTTGTGGCGTAATACAGCTCATAGAGTCGCCCGCCTACGTCCAGCTTACGTGTGCGCAGACGTTTCTGAGGGGTCTGGACATCACTTGATGCGGGTAACGCATCCGGATTATTTCCCGAAAGATTCGCTGCCAGAACGGCATCTATAATTTCCTGCTCCTGAACCGGATCTTCGTTTTGACTGAGACTGGACAGGTTTCGGTTGTTGCGGTCATTAAGAAAAGAAAAGCTGTTTTGCGTGACCTCCATACGGCTGACCAGATCTACAACCTGACCTGAAGCCCAGTCAATGGTCGCGGCACCAATCCACTCACCCGCAGCATTGACCACCGGCTGGGCAAGGGTGAGAACAGCCCGCTCAGTTGCCATGTCAAAGTACACCGGTGACCAGTAAACGGTCGAGCCCGACGCGGGACCGCGGGGGCTGTCCGCCCCGAGGGTCAGATCATACCAGCGGGTTTGCCTGAAATCGGTTGATTGTGACTGCACTCTGAGGCCGCCACTTCCGGCTTTTACCAGATAAGGCGCGTAGCGTTCATCGGCTGGCGCTACAATCCCCGGCTGATACCACAGACCCGCACCAGAGACATCGGCCTCGCTCTGAAGAAGGCTCTGCAGCGTTTTTTCAAGCTGAACCTGCAGTTGGCGCTGAGCGTTTGGCGAATCCGCCTGTTCCCGCGATAAGTTATAGAATGTCTCGCCGATGGTCGCCAGAGTGGCCACCTGCCGTTCCAGCGCAATCTGGTGGGCGTCAATGCGGACCAGTCCCGTAAAGAATACATCGCGGATCTGATCCCGGCGCAACTCATACATCGCCTGCTGGGAGTAACTCAGGTTCAGGTGAGATAACAGGAACATACCAACAGCGAAAAGCGCGATCAGCAGAAGTAGCAGCCCCATGATAGAGTGCATGGCGTAACTGCTTCTCCAGAAGCCCAGATGTGACCGTGTACATCTGAACAAAACTGGCCGTAGCAGCTGTTTAAATGGCATTGGCTGACATCAGATTGCCGAGAGCAATTTTAGCCCCCGCGTGGCCCAGCTCAACCGCAGTTCTCAACCACTTCTTGGCCGCGTTTTTGTCCTGAGCAACGCCGAGCCCCTGAGCGTAAATCTCGCCCAGCAGGTTAGCGGCCTGACCGGATTCAGGCGCGGCCTTCAGTGCCCAGCTAATAGCTGACTCGTGATTACCCAGCGCGCTCTCAATCTGCGCCATGCTCGCCTGCGCACCCAAAACGCCATCGTCGGCCGGGCCGCGACAGGCTTTCAGGGCACCGCTGAAGTTACGAATTCGGGTGAGCAGGTAGCAATCGTTAAGCTGGGGAGAGACGGCAGCTTTAGGAGTTACCACAACTTTCTGAGCGTCGTCTGCGGCGTAGGTTCTCGTACTGTCGACATGCCGTTCCAGTTCAGCCCGTTCAGCATCGCGTACTTCCCGACCATCGTTCACGGGCTCACCAGCAGACTGCCGTGCAGGTTTTGGCGACTGCTGCATGGCTTCGAGCCGCGCTTCATAAGCCGCCACATCCTGCGAACAGGAAAAGTTATAACCACGACGATACAACGTCAGGCCGGTTTTGGTGATCTCATCCGAATTGTAACGCCGGGCGGTAACGGCACAGCGGAGTTCGCGCTCCTGTCTCACTTGCTCGAGCAGGGCCGTGCGGGCCGGATCATCCGCGTATTGCTGCAGATACTCCGTCAGCGGATCAATGTAGGGTTGATCAAAAAGCGGTTGGATTTCCTGGTCAAGACTGGCAGTGGAACTCCTTTGACCGATTTTGCTCAACGCGTCACCGGTACGGCTCAGAAAGTCACTGTTCTTTAAACTGCTGCAACCTGCGGTTAGCACCGCGCACATCATGATTAAAAAAAATCGATACATCGAGTTCACCAAAAAATCCAAAAAATTCCAAACGCATTTCAGAAGACCAACCCACTCTCATTAACATTAATTCACCCGCTGCCCGATGTCCGCGATGAATTTGTAACGTAATGAAACCAGAACGCCAAACTAGCGAAAAATTCAAGCACCCGTCATCAACACGGCTGGAACCCTCCGGCGTAATGCAAAAAAACCCCTCAGCATCGTTCGATGCGGTGAACAATTCTGTCTGGTTGAATGAATTTCTCCTTTCAGATCCTGATACCGGGCACGCGTCTTGTGCCGTTTATTGTTTGGACATTACAACCGGGAAACTTGGACTTTAATTGTGCCCCCGACACCCTAATTTAAAATACTATGTCGATTATACATTCCCCAGGACACCCCAATGAACGCTATTCTCAAGAAGTTCCTATTCGTTTCAAGTATCTATCTGCTAGCACCGACCGCTGGCGCTTTCAGTCTGAATGACCCTTCGTCCAGCGGAGCACAAGCACTTTTCTCAGCAACGGAAGTCAGTGGTGAAGCCCAGCCATTGCTAGGGCAGCTCAAGGGTCAACTTGGCGTCACCGACGCTCAGGCAATGGGTGGTACCGGTGCGGAACATGTCAACCTCATATGGACAGCTCTTTAAAACGTTAACATCTATTTGCCCGCTCCAGCGCCTTTCGTGCTGCTGGTAACGTTGGGAAGTTCACAGCGCTACTTGTCTCACCCCCTATCGCCTCCGAAGTGATGGGGTTGATGTGGACAACTTCCGGCGGTAACGCGGCTTTTGGTTTCCCTTGGCAGAAGCGTTCCGGATGGTCTCTATAATACCGGTCCAGCGTTGCTTGCCGCACTTGGCCCACGGTTTGATAGTTGCCGGTGTAGACCTGAGTCGGCGTAAAGCCGGCCAGCCCGCTGTGGTGGTGTTCATGGTTGTACCAGCAAAAATAATCCGCTGCCCATAACCGTGCATATTCCAGGCTGTCAAAGCGTCCGGGAAAGTCAGGTTGCGTTTTGAGTGTTTTAAACTGGCTTTCACTGAATGGATTGTCATTACTGACTCTGGGGCGGCTGTGGCTGCAGACCACGCCCACATCGGCCATCAGGTCGAGAAAGCTCTGGGCGATCATAGGCGATCCACGGTCCTGGTGCAGGGTGACCCCGCGGTTGGTCAGCCCATATCGTGTCAGTGTTTGTTCCATGAGCTGCTGCGCCAGTTGACTGTTCTCTTTGCGGGAGATCATCCAAGCCACGACATAGCGGCTGAACAGGTCCATAACCACATACAGGTTCAGGTAGTTACCCCGGCGTGTAGTCGCCAATTTCGTAATATCCCACGTCCAAACTTCGTTTGGCCGTGTCGCGGTCAGGCGCGGTATAGCATGCGACTGAGGCGCACGTTGATTCCGGCGATCACCGGTCTGATTGGCTTGTCGCAGCACGCGATACAGTGTGCTGAGCGAGGCCAGGCACTCACCACGTTCCAGCAGCGTGTGATAGACCTGATACGGCGTTTGATCACAGAACTCGGGTTCGTTCATCCGCTCAAGTATCTGCACACGCTCCGAGGTTAAGAGCGCTCTGGGCTGCGGCGTCGTTTTACGAGAGCGCCTGACTGGGTCTGGTGCTGTGCTCTGACGTCGTCGCCACGCGTAAACGGTGCTCCGGTTCAGTCCCAAAGCATCACAGGCAGAGCGGAACGGAATGTGCGCCGGGCGCGCCTCAAGGACGGTCATGATGGATCGCTCCCATTGTTCGACAGATCGAGCATCGACAAGGCTTTTTTTTGGAGATCCACACAGTCTTCAGTCACCCGCAACCGGTGCTGCGTTTTGGTCAGCTCTTTCTCTAGCTGCTCAATGCGCTTCTGGTCCGGTGTTTTTGACGCTTTAGGCCCCGGCGCAGACTTGGATAAAGCAGCCTCGCCACCGACTTCCAACTGCTTACGCCAATCACGCAACTGGTTGCTATAGAGGTTTTCACGGCGTAATAAAGGGCCGAGTTCACCGTAGGCGCATTGATCCGCTTCGGCCAGTATTCTCAGCTTGTACTTTGTGGAAAATCGGCGACGGGTCCGCTTCTCCAACTGACTGTCTGGCAAGATGTGATTATCGGGTATCTGTGACTCAGGTTTTGGCATTGCTTACACTCCTCAATCCGCGCCCTGAAATCTATGTTAACTCATAGACCGGGTGTATGGACTGAGGTTGACACACAGGGGGTGCATTGTTGCAGCTGGTGCAAAATCAGCTAGGCACCGGCGCTATGAGCTCTCTCAACAGCGAAGCTCCAGGCCTATCCAGCCTGTTGGGGGGAGGCAGCAGTCTGAGCAAAAGTCTGCTCTCCAATATTTCGTCCATGAGCGGAGTGCAGTCGACCTTCTCAGCGCTGGGCATGAACAGCGCCATGATCCAGCAATTTGTACCGATTGTGATGGGTTTCCTTGGCGAGCAGGGGGTTAGCTCATCATTGCTTGGCCAGTTACAAAGCCTTTGGGCGCCTGCCGGCTGAGCAGACAGTATTAATTTCGATTTATTCGCGATTTTTTAAACAGCACAAAGCCATTTTAGTGACTAAACTACACTGGAATAAATGGTTATCAGGAGTTCCGTATGCAAGCACAGGGTTGCTATGCCTATCCGCACCGGCTACTCCACTGGTCAGTGGCTGGCGTGGTGTTGCTCTCTTTAGCCAGCGGCTTAACGATTGGCTTTCTGGATTTTGACGGCGCCGTCGATCTACTAGGCCAAACGCTAACCAATGTGCTCTACGGCGGCCATAAAACGCTGGGTGTGTTGATATTACTGCTGATGATACTGCGTGTTATTACCCGCCTGGCTTTTGCAGTGCCAGACCATGTACCGCCCTTGAATGCCTTAGATAGAGTCGTCAGTACAAGCGTCCAAAGCTTGCTCTATTTAGCACTGATTGCCATGCCGCTAATCGGCTGGGCAGGCACAGCCAGCGGCGATTTCCCGGTTGAATTTTTCCTCTGGCAGTTGCCCGGGTTTATTGGCAAGGACGAACAGCTCTCTGAACAGCTCTTTATGCTGCATGAATGGCTGAGCTGGATCATTTTAGCGTTGTTGGTGCTGCATGTATCTGGTGCGATGTTCCATTGGAAAATCAAACGCGATAACGTTATGAAGCGTATGAGTCTGTTTGATTAACGGACGGGTCTAGCGCAGCCACACATAAGGCGAATGGTTTGGCCAGTTCCTGACGTGTTTGATGATGCGCTTTAAGCTTTTGCGCCCAGAGAATAAAGCTTTTACGCAGGTACTGGTTACGAAAATCACGGCTATTGGTGATAGCGGTGAAAGGTGTATAAGCCATTGTATTTCTCTTCGGAAAAATAGGTTAATTTGTGTCCGATATCTTAGATTTAGTTAGTTTACTCATCAATAAGTCACAGTACTTATCAGCGAGCTTTTCGGGATTATAATTATTAATTTTTGTAAATCATTCCGAGACAGAAAAGACGCACCCTCACGTATCCGAAGCCTCCCAGATCTCGTCGGTGCGAATCATTACAGAAGCTCACGCTGAAGCGCTTGTTACTATGCCCATTGCCACATCGCCCGAGCACAACGTCTCCGAAGTTGAGATAGAGCAGGCAATCCGCTCAGGCATCGAGCGTTACTTTGACGACTGCCGGGCGCGGGTACCGGCGTTTATTGACCGGCATTTCCATTATCCCGGTGCCCTGGCAACCAACCGAATGGCGCTGGGATGGGACATGCTGCGGGCACCCATCAACCTACTCTGGGCGCCGGTGTACGCCTTGGTATGCCTAGTGAAGATTCTAGTTCCCAAACGAACAGGCCTGATGTGGCTGCACGGTTTGGCAAATCGTGTACCTGCCGGTTTTACCACCCGAGTACAACAGCACATCTCGCACCTTATTCTGGCGGACCTGTTGAACAATGGTCAGAAGGACTCACGTCTGGAGGGATATCTGATTGAGGCACTGGAGGCTGCCTATGAACGCCATAGCTGCAAGCCAATCGAGCACCAGCGATTTAGCACCCTGATTGAACGGCTGGTCGCGGACGCTCTCAGTCAGTACCGGATGACCCGGACGGCGTCTGCCGATATCACCAACAGTATTTCATGCACAGTGTTGGGCGCGTTCGCATTCCAGAAGTTTACCCCGGGCGGCATTGGGCTCGGAGTAGTGCTCGCATCCATGCTCGCAGAGACCCTGGCCGCCCAAGACTTTATCCTTGGTGGAACCCTCGGCAGTTGGTACTACAGCTGGTTTCCACCAGAGCCTTCGCTGGCGACGACGGCCAGCGTTATGATCGCTGTCATGGGCTCATTGGCGGCGTTTGCAGCTTTTTCCGGCGTTATATTCGACCCGGTTCAGGCGGCGGTCGGTTTGCATCGTCGGCGCTTGCACAAACTAATGGATCACCTGCAGCGGGACGTTACCATCAGCTCCCAAAGCAGCTTTCGCCCGAAAGACCAGTTTGTGGCGCGAATTCTGGACATGTTCGACATGATAAAATCTGGTTTACTTTAGTTAACGGAGTTTCTGCATCATGACCATGAAGGTGTGAACTGCAGAGGCATCTTTAAATTCTCGCGCTCCGCGCGCACAATTGAAAGGCAACTCACTTCCAGGCGAACACGCAAACGATGTCATTAAACGTAAAAACCCGGATTCTCTTCTACTCCAAGCGCCTGAGCGTTTACTTGGTGCGTTACCCAGAGGGCCACAAGGTGGTGCCCCACGTAGACATGCTATCCGAAGGCCAGCTGTACAAGCTCAATTGCGTACTGGTTAAGCCCAAAGCCGGCGGTGAGTTCATCTGCGAAAAAAACGTATTCAATCTGTTTGGGAGAGTCATACTCTTCCGGCCGGACCTTTACCAACACCGGGTTTCGAAGATTGAGCGCGGCAACCGCTGGCTACTCAGTTTTGCGTTGACCCAAAACTGAGCGAAAACGAGGAACGATGGAATTCACCTTCCTGGGCACGTCTGCCGGAACACCGACACGTTCACGAAACGTAACCGCCCTGGCCCTGTCGCATTCTGGCCACAAACCCTGGTACCTGGTGGACTGTGGCGAAGGCACTCAGCACCAACTGCTACGCGCTCACTACTCCGTGATGCAATTGCGGGCGATATTCATCACCCATATCCACGGTGACCACACCTTCGGCCTGCCGGGGCTGCTCACCAGTGCCTCCATGCTGGGCCGCACAGAACCTTTGGACATCGTCGCCCCCGTCCAAACTCAACGCTTCATCAACGCAACGCTCGAAAACAGCGACTCCAGTCTCGGCTATACCCTGAACTTCATCGATTCCGAAGCACCGGACTTCTGCTGGAAGGATCAAGACTTTGGGGTGACGAACGTGGCGTTGTCCCATCGAGTACCTTGCCGTGCCTACGTGTTCACTGAGCGAAACATTGAGCGACAACTGTTACAGGACAAGCTGAACGAGGACGGCATCGAATCCGGGCCCAGCTGGGGGGAGTTGCAGAAAGGCAATGACGTAACGCAGAAGGATGGCCGCCTGCTAAGGAGTGACGATTACACACAAGCTCCCCGCGTTGCCCGCCGCCTGATCGTCGCCGGCGACAATGACGACCCTAACCTGCTGACCGACGCCTGCAAGGGAACCCATGCGCTGATTCACGAAGCCACCTACACTCAGGACGTGGCCGACCGGGTTGGGCCCTGGCCACAGCACAGTTCCGCAGAACAGGTAGCCCGGTTTGCTCAACAGGCCCAGTTGCCCAGCCTGGTACTTACCCACTTCAGCTCACGCTACCAGTCCGCGCCGGGCGGCACGCCCAACATCAACCAATTGGCAGCCGAAGCCATGCAACACTACAAGGGCCAACTATTTCTGGCCCGGGATTTTGACACTTACCGGCTGGAGAAGGACTTGTCGCTGATGTGCCTGACCACATAAGGGCCTACTACTCTTCAATACGCCTTCCGATAGTTACCCTGATAATCAAAAATCCGTTCCTGCACCTGCCAGTAGTGCTTTTGTTTGCGGGCAATGACAAAATCCGGCGCAGGCAACAAGGCTTGCATCTCAAGCACCTGTTCAATCCTGCTGAACACTTGCGGGGCCTGGCTATTCGCGAAACGCCGTCCAAACAGTTTGTTAAACACGTTGCGCTGTGCCGATTTGCTGAAATCAAAAGACTCGCTGAGTTCTTCCCCTTCTTCACCGTGATAGGTGATTCTTAGTTTGCTCTCTTTTTTTCTGTCATTGACGCTTAATGTAATCCCAGCGCAACGAATCACCATGGCATCTTTGAGTTTCAGGGCGTCTTTTAGCTGATCATCCGGGTCGATAATCGCTTTCTTACACTGCTGACAGTTGCGGGCCGCGATATCATTCTCGGCACCGCAGTGTGGGCACTCCTTGAAACGAAAACGGTAATCGCACTGTTCAGGGCGCCGGTTCCGCGCTGCAGGCTCATCCCCTTCAGCAAGCTCTAGCAGCCCCTGACAACGGCGACCGTAATGCTCGATAACATGGCCGTCACTATCTACTTTGCCCCAGAAAACATTGGCAAAACCACAGCCTGGGCAAAATACCTGCACCGGTTCACAATCGGGGTTCGGTTTCTTCTCCCCTACTTCCGGGTGGTACAGATTGACGCTGTTGCCCGCATAATCAATCACCAAGCAATCCTGTTTACCCTCGTCCAGACGAAGACCGCGACCCACGATTTGCTGATACAGGCTGACCGACTGGGTGGGGCGAAGAATGGCAATAAAGTCCACATGGGGCGCATCAAAGCCCGTGGTGAGTACGGATACATTCACCAGATACTTTAACTGCTGTTTTTTAAAGCGCTGAATCAGCGAATCCCGTTCGTTCAGATCGGTAGCGCCGGTAATCAAGGCGGTCTGGTGTTCCGGCAAATAGCCGGTGATCTCCCGCGCATGGTCCACGGTTGCCGCAAAAATCATCACCGCCTTGCGCTTAACGGCCAGTTCCATCACCTGTTCAATAATGGCACGGGTCACACGCTGATGTTTGCCCAGCAGCTGGTTAACGTCTTTTTCGGCGTATTCGCCAAAACGGTTCTGAGACAGCGTGGAGAAATCGTATTGCGCCACTGCCGCGTTAACCAACTCAGGCCTGGTGAGATACCCCCAACTAATCATATAGCTCAACGACAATTCATAAATACAATGCCCAAAGGGCTTAGTCTGTTCATCACTACCGCTACGGACGAAGCCCCGATAGTGATAGCGATAGATCCAACCCATGCCCAGGCGATAGGGTGTGGCGGTTAGCCCGAGTACTTTAAGGGAGTCATTCTGTTGCCGTAGCAACTCGATGATTGTTTGATACTGGCTGCTGTCATCTCCACTGACCCGATGGCACTCATCAATGATGATCAATGAGTATTCATCCTTGAACTGATCCAGATTTGCCGAAACAGACTGCACACTGGCGAAGGTTACCTGATGTCGGTTTTCCTTACGCTTTAACCCGGCGGAGAAGACCCCGCCCGTTAACCCATAGCTCTGGTATTTGGCGTGATTTTGCTCAACTAGCTCTTTTACGTGGGTCAGCACCAAAATTTTACGCCGGGCAAGACGGGCCAACTCGGCAATGACCAGACTTTTACCCGCACCGGTCGGCAGCACAATAACCGCAGAATCATCCGATTTGCGAAAGTGTTTCAACGTGGCATCAACGGCTTCCTGCTGGTAAGGCCTCAGTTTAAAAGGAGCATTCATTTCGCAGTGCTTAATCGTTATTAGGATGGGAAGGGGGTCATATTAACAAATACCGGTGCCGTTCGTTCGGGAAGCGAAGAAACTCTGACTGAAACATCGACAACGATGGAGATCAATATTCTCGCATTGTGAATAACAGCCACAAGACATGCAGCAAAAAAACATGAACATGAGCGGGGAAGAGTAACCTCAAAATGCTGAATTTCAACCCTCGAACCGGTTATCCGTCTTACCTGCCAACCCGCGCAGAAAGTGGTCCAGAGAGATGTTGCTGGGTTGTTCGCGAAGGGCTTTCAGCAGACGCTCCTGGTCACCAAATATAACCTGATCGTAACGAGGCTCCCGGTCAGAGCCTCGAATCACAGACTGGACGCCTGCCGGCCTCGAAGACTCGGGCGCGACCTGGCCTGCCAAATGTCGCAAATGAGTGGCGAAGTGGGTTCGTTGAGGAACGCTCAGAGCTGCCCAGTCAAGTGCTGCCAATCCGGTCTGGATAATCTCTACGGTGTCGTCGTCCATCGTGCGCCCAATCAGCGCAAAGCAGGCCGCCAATGCTTCATTACGAAGCATTGGCGGCAATGACGGATCAGAGACAAGATCATCGAATTCGACAACGGCCTGCCGAACCCGGGTCCCAAGGTCGGCTTTTGATGGCGTGGGTTCGTTAGCGGGCTTTGCTGTCGGTCTACCCTGCTCCGATCTACGAACGGCCTTGTACCAATAGGCTGCAATTCCGGATTTTCTGGGTGGCAGTTGTTCCAACCTTATCTTCACCCTGTCCGCCAGCGAGTGAAACTGCCGGCAGGACGGGTCTGACTGAGCCAGCAAAGCCACCGGGCGCTGGGTGATCACTGATTGGCGCAGTGTCTCGTCACGCCAGATGGCGCCCAGATAATGTGGCCGCACGCTCACGTGACGCTGCAATGCCGCTGCAAAGCGCTGGAATATCGATTGTGCCTGACTGGCACCGTGAGCCATGTTAACCAGCACACTCGGGGTACGCCGGTAGCCTTGCCGCTGCAACACCTTGATTAGCGAAAATGCATCGGTTAGAGAAGCAGGGTCGGGAGTTACCACGACACAGGCCATGGCAGCAGAGGCAATCATGTGAAGAACAACTGGCTGCAAGCCAGCGGCAGTATCAATGAGAACATAATCGTAACGGCGTTCCAGTGCAGCAAGGCTCTTAAGCAAATCAAGACTGCCCGCAACACCCATGTCCATGCAGCGCTGCACCCCCGATGCCCCTGGAATCACATGTAGCCCCAGAGGCGCCTCCATGATGATTTCATCAAGTGTGCATTCCCGGCGAAGTACGTGTTCCAGAGTGTGTTTCGGATACTGACCCAGCATGATGGCAACATTGGCAAGATCCAAGTCTCCGTCGAGCAGCAGCACTCTGTGGCCCTCGCGCGTAAGGGCCAGCGCAAGATTGATGGCAACAGAGGTTTTACCAACACCACCTTTACCGCCGGTGACGGCAATGACCCTGGGCTGGGCTGAAATACCCCTCGAATCCGTCATCGGCCTCTCTTTGATACTGACTTCAAAACCACGGTCATAGGAATAGAACAGACTAATCTACGAATTTAAGTCTACCGCGAACATGCAAGACAATATAGCCAGCGAGACGACACTTCGGGTACATTCGTTGTGTTTTTGACAATATTCTGCGTGGCAATATCAGGTAGATGACACGGAATAAGTCCTATTAACGGGTTTTCGTTTGCCACAATCTGAGACTCAAATCGGACTTTAATTCATTCAGAATTTAGTGAAATTTTCAACAGCCTGCATTTGTTTACTGGAATTGATTGTTAAAATCTTAACATTATGGTAATGATCGATGAATTGTAAGACATATATGACCGGTAATTCCATGCAGATATCGCCCAACACAGAGTTACCCAGCCTCCCCGAAGTCACACTCAGGGCGCTGGAAGCGTGTCGAAAGGAAGACAGCTACCGTCATATCAGCGATATCATCTCGGCCGACACGGCACTCACGGCGCAAGTACTGGCCATGGCTAATTCATCAGTCTACGGCCGGTCGGGAGAAATTCGCTCGGTTGAGCAAGCACTGCTCCGGCTTGGCACTGAACGTTTACGCACCCTGATTCTCACTGCATCACTCCGGCAGTTGATGTTCGATCTTGGTGCAGACCAGTGGCAGCAACTTCGTGATTTCTGGCGCCACTCTCTCACCACCGCACTGACCGCCAAAACCCTCGCCACGCTTACCCGCTACCCCTCGGCGGACGAAGCCTTTATGTTGGGAATGCTCCATAACATTGGCGAACTGATTGCTCTGAAAATGACTCCAGATGATATTCAACAGGAGTATCTCGCTCACCAGGCAGAGATCGCAGCGCAGCTTGCTCAGGCTTGGGGGTTGGGGCAGATGGCAGTAGATGCCATGCGTTATCAAAAGGCTCCGGCGTCGGAAATCCGTGATGCGGCCCATCTGGTCAAGCTGATTAATCTGTCAACACGGCTGGCTCAGTCCGATGCGGCCGGTATTGCTGCCGCAGGTACCATTTTCAGTTTTAGTGAAGATCTCACCCGAGAATTATCACTGCGCATCAATCATGAAGTGGCTGCCCTCGCGGAATCGTTGGGTGTTGTCCTTGAACATACCTATGACGGCCACAAGGCAAGCCAGACATTGCGCAATACCGTTATTCGCCAGACCATGACCGACCAGGCTCTCAGCCTGGCCAACGGTTCAAGCCCGGTACTCGTCAGCACAGTGATCAACCTCACTCTATTAACAGGTTGCCCCAGCCTGTTTTTCAGAGTCGACGATGACATTTTGATCCTGGCATCAGACAGTCAAGGTGAACCGCCCGACATGACGATTGTTGCCACTTCCACAGGCAGTGTGCTGACGCAAAGCTTCAGGGATCAAAAAGCTGTGCTGCTGGCTGACCGCTCGCCCAACGTGCTCGACAAACAATTAATGGCGCTACTCAATACATCCTCTCTGATGGCTGTTCCGGTGCTGTCCGAAGACGGCTGTCAGGGCGTTTTTGTGATTGGCACCGATGCCGTAAACATGGCGTCAACGCTGGAACTGGCTGAAATGTTCTGCGCGCGATTATCACATCTGCTTGCGAGCGGAGAGGCGAAAAATCAGGACGATGTGACAGGAGGGGATATTGACCAGGCCCTTGCCCGAGACAATATACGACGTCACATTCATGAGATCAGCAATCCCTTAACCATCATTCGGCAGTACATTTTTCAACTGCGAGGCCGGCTTGAAAATGAGCAGGTCCGGGAACAACTGGATATTATCCGGGAAGAGCTTGAGCGCGCTGGCAATCTGTTAGTGCAGATGGGTGAGAGCCAAGAGCCCAACCCGAACACCGACGAGCCGACAAACCTTAATCGCGAGTTGAGAGCCCTGCACAACCTGTTTCAGGATAGTCTGTTCGGGGACGGCGATATTGATTGCGATCTGATTTTGAGCGAAGAATCAACAGATCTGGCTGCTGGCCGGGCGCCGGTGCGCCAGGTGATTCTTAACCTGATCCGAAACGCGGTCGAGTGCATGCCGGATGGGGGGAAGCTCAGGCTTGAAAGCGCCTCGCCCGTCTGGCAACAAGGCCGGCAATGGATCGAAATGCTGATCGAAGACAACGGCCCGGGTTTACCGAAAGCCATTCAAAGTAGCCTGTTCAAGCCTGTACAATCCAGTAAGGGCGTGACCCACAGCGGACTCGGGCTGAGCATTGTCAAACAACTCATCGATGACATGGAGGGCATCATTGGGTATCGCACGGGGAGCTCTGGCACCAGTTTCAGGATTCTCCTGCCTGCGGCATCCGATTCCAGCAAAGGTCCGACATAAATCATGGGCAGCGCGCGATGACACGGCAATCGATCCACTCGCCAGTGACTGACACTACCGTGGCCAGGATACTCGTCGCCGATGACGACCCGAGGCTGCTGAGCAGTCTCTCCTCGCTGCTGGAACAACAGGGTTATCTTGTTACCTCGGCGCTGGGTGGAAGAGAAGCCTGCAGACAGCTGAACACGCGCACCTTTGATCTCGCCATGCTCGACCTGAGAATGCCTGAATTAGACGGCTTTGAGGTTATTGCCCATGCCGCAAAGGTTCAGCCCAAATGCGGCATTATCGTAGTGAGCGGAGAGAATTCATTCAGTTCTGTCAGTCGTGCGCTGCGCAGAGGAGCTCAAGGTTACATCAAGAAACCCTTTGACCCGGACGAAATGCTTACCACGCTGGAAGCTGCATTGGGCAAACAGTCGCTGGTCAGAGCTCATACCGATGTGCAACAGCGACTTGAAAAGTCCGAAGCATTGCACCGTTACATCGTCAACAACTCCCCAGACATTGTTTTCATGCTTGATGACAAGGGGCGCTTCTGTTTCATCAACAGCAAGATTAAATCGTTGTTGGGCTACAACAGTGAAGAGCTCAACGGAAAGCATTTCCGGCACCTACTTGACGAACAGGATATTGCTCGCGGCACCCATGCCTTTCGGGATCCAAGCATTACACCCGAAAATCCCCGCACCTTCGAAGTGAAACTCAAAACCCGGGGCAGCCAAAAGGCCAATCGGTATTTTGAAATCACTGCGTTTCCGATTGATCACGAAACCTTGCCTCTGGGGGCCAATTTCAATGCCAGCACCTCTGGTCCCAAGGCGCGGTTTTACGGCACCGCAAGAGACGTGACTGAACGCCAGGAAGCAGAAGCCTTCATAAATTTCCAGGCCTACCATGATTTGCTCACCCGCTTGCCCAACCGGGCACTGTTTACCGACCGGTTGAGCCTTGCCATCACCCAGGCGGGTCGCAGCAAACAAAAACTCGCAGTCATGTTTCTGGACTTGGACCGGTTCAAAGTGATTAACGATACGCTGGGTCACGCCATGGGTGACGTTTTGTTGCAAATGGTCACCCAGCGTCTGGAGCATTGCCTCCGTAAAGGTGACACTCTCTCACGGTTTGGCGGTGACGAGTTCACACTGTTGCTGCCCGCCATTAACAACAGTAACGATGCCCGGCGTATTGCCAAGAAACTGATTGATGCGCTCAAAGCACCCTTCCAATTGGGCGAACACGAGGTATTTGTCGGAGTTAGTATCGGTATCTCCCTTTACCCGGAGGCCGGCACCTCACTGGATCAGCTGATCCAGAACGCAGATATCGCCATGTATCACGTAAAGGCCAGGGGCAAGGATGGCTACCGTTTTTACAGCGAATCCATGAACATCGACACCGCCAACCGTCTTAGCCTGGAAAGGGATCTCAGACAGGCTCTCGAGAACAACGAACTGCGGGTTTACTACCAGCCTCAAGTTTGCGCCAAAAGCGGGCGCATTGTGGGACTGGAGGCGCTGGTTCGCTGGCAGCACCCGGATCGAGGATTGCTCTACCCCAAGGATTTTCTGCCATTAGCCGAAGAAACCAAACTGATTGTAGCGCTTAGCGAGCAGGTACTGGCCCAGGCCTGCCGGCAGGTCAAAGAATGGATACTTGATGGCAACAGGGATCTTAGGTTGGCAGTAAACATGTCGCCGATTCAGGTAGAGCACCCTAAATTTGTCGAAAGCCTGATCAGGCAGCTCAAAAATGAAGAGTTTCCAGCCAACCATCTGGAAATCGAAATTACCGAAAATGTCATTATGAATGACCTTAAGCAGATCAGCCAGAAGCTCCGACAACTGGCCGATCATGGGGTCCGCATTGCGATCGATGATTTCGGTACCGGCTATTCTTCGCTGAACTACCTTCATCAGTTGCCTATCCACACGTTGAAAGTAGATCAGTCGTTTGTTCGCGGAATTGGAAATGGAGAAGACGACGCCTGCATCGTTAACGCTATCGTGGCCATGGCCCACGGCCTGAAGTTGGACATTATCGCGGAAGGCGTAGAAACAGATACGCAATTAGCTTACCTGAGAGGGCTTGGCTGCCAGCAGATACAGGGCTTCCTCTATGGTCCCGCTCAGCCCCCCGAAGCCATTTCAAGGATGTTGGATGATCAGCGAGTAAAAGCCGTCGTCTGACGAATGTCCCATGAACGTGGTAAAAAAAGCTGTCTCCTCCCCCGTCAGTGGCATCCACTCATCCGAGACCTTAGGCCACTTGAACCTCTCCTTCTTGCTATACAGATCCACGGAATTGAACTATAAATAATGATAGCTGCAGAAACTGTACATAAACTGCACAGCCCGTCAATGGGCTAAACCCATATTCGGTATGTCGCAGGGAGAACAACATGGCTCGGAAAATTTCACGAAGGGCATTGCTGCAGGGAACCGTGCTCGGTTCCGGTGCCATGGTGCTAGGCGCACCGGCTGCTTTTGCCCAAGCGGAGGAAAAAGTTATTCGTTGCGGTGTGGTGACTTCGCTTTCCGGGGACAACCGGTTTGGTGGCAATCTTACCCGCCGGGGATACGACTTGTGGGCGGAGGAAATCAACAAACTCGGTGGAATAGAGATAGCGGGTCAGCGCTATCCTGTGAAAATGTTTTATGGTGATGCGCAATCACGTCCGGCCTCGGGTGCTGACGCTGCGGTGCGGTTGATTATTCAGGACAAGGTTGATGTGCTGTTTGGGCCCTACACGTCGGGCGTAACGCTGGCGGTTCAGCCAATCAGTGCGAAATACCAGGTGCCAATGATCTCAGGCTCGGCAGAGTCCCCCAATGTCTGGCTGTCGAAGCCGGCTTTCAACTTCGGCATGATACCGGCTGTGGACCTTACGTCTGGTGATTCGATCAAGGTACTTGCCGAGAGCCTGGGTTCACAGGCGAAATCAGCTGCAGTGATTGGTGTCGATGAGCCCTTTTCCAAAGAAACGGCCGAAGGCTTTCGCAACGGCGTGCAAGAAACGGGTCTGGAGCTGAAGCGTTTCGAGCTGTTCCCGGCCAATGCGGACCTTACGCCCGTTATCTCCAAGCTCAAGGCTGACAATCCTGACATTGTCGCCGTTGGCGGCCATGAAAGTGTCTTTATAAATTTCGTCAATGCGGCGGTGTCACTCGATTACAAGCCTAAAGCACTCATCATGCATTATGGCGTGACCTCAGCAGCCTTCATTAGTCAGTTGGGTGAAAAGGCCAACGGCGTGCTCGGAGTGTCCGTGTGGACGGCGGGGCTGCCTTACCGTGATGATTTGTTCGGCACCGCCAGCGACTATTCCGATCTTTCGTTTGCGCGGTGGGGTACCCGCCCTGACTATACCGAGGCAGGGTGCTCCGCCAGTGGTCTGGTGCTCCAGGACGCGGCCCGTCGGCTTGGCAAGGCACCGCCCTGGGATCAGAAAACCCGGGTGGAGTTGACGAAAGCCATTGAAGACACCGACATTGAAACCTTCTATGGCCCTGTCGCTTTTGCGAAAGAGGGGGACCACTTCCACAACAATATCAAGCCAGTACCCGTTGTCGTTCAGATCAAGGACGGCAAGGTTGTACCCGTTGCCCCAAGCGGTGCATCGGAGGGAGAGCTGCTATACCCCATGTCCGGTGCGACCTGACCGAACCGATATGTGGTAGTGCAAGACGGCACGCTCTCTGGATACGATAGGAGAGTGCCGTCTAAGGAAGCAGTAAACACCCTTCAGGAGCGGCGCCTTGGACCTATTTCTGCAAACCATCGTTAATGGGGTATTGATAGGCGGGATATTGATCTGCCTGACCATTGGCTTCCAGCTGACGTTCGGCGTGTTGCATGTCATCGACTTCGCGGTCGGTGGGTGGGTGATGTTGGGTGGCTATGCCGCGTACTGGTTAGTGGCGTTGGCCGGTATTGATCCGTTCATCAGCATTTTTTTTGTGTTCGTTTTGTTTGCCCTTATTGGCCGGGCTGTAGGGCCTTTAATTTATCACGTGCGAACCAGTCGTTACGCCCGCCCGGATCTGATGGCCCTCGCCTTTACCTTTGGCCTGTTCCTGTTGATGCGCGGTGGCGCGCTCTGGCTGTGGTCCTATAACAGCCGAAACGTCGAATCGATATTTTCCGGCGAATTTTTAACTCTCGGGCCTGTCACCATTCCCCTGTTGCGCCTGAGTGCCTTTTTAATGGCTATTGTCATCAGCCTCGGGGTTTTCCTGCTTCTCTACCGAACCCGTTTCGGCATGGCGGTCCGGGCGGTTGCTCAAAACCGGGACCATGCCGGGTTGATGGGTGTCAACGTAAAGCGGGTTTCGGCCTACGTTTATGGGCTCTATACCGGAATAACGGCCTCGGCGGGCGTACTGATCGCCACGATTTACTCTGTAAACCCCTCCGTCGGCGTGCGTTATACCTTGTTCGCCTTCTTTGTTGCGGTGCTGGCTGGGCTTGGGTCCGTGGGGGGCGTGCTGATTGCGGGGCTCGCCCTCGGGCTAATGGAATCTGTCGTGTCTACCTATATCGGCACCCGCTATTCATTGCTGGTTGTATTCGGAGTGCTGTTTCTGGTTCTACTGGTCGCGCCAAAGGGGGTTCTTGGACGTGGCATCTAATCCTGGCCAAGTTCGTGGTTATTTAATTCGATTTGCAGCCGTTGCGGTCGGTCTGCTGGCACTGGCGGTGGTTCCCGCCTTTATCGATCCATACAGCCTGCGCATTGTCACCGGGGCGTTGATGTGGGCCGGTTTGGCTTGCGCCTGGAATATTGTCGGCGGTTACGCCGGCTACATAAGCTTCGGCCATTCCGCCTTTTTTGGCATTGGTGCTTACACAACGGCAATACTCATGCAGCCTGGCATCGGGATGCCATTTCTGGCGACCCTACTGCCCAGCGTTGTTTTTGCAATGATTGTGGCCGCTATCATTGGTGGCCCCACGATGCGCTTGCGTGGTGCCTACTTTGCCATCGCGACCTGGGCCTTTGCGGAGATGTTGATTCAGCTGGCCACCGTACTGGATATAACCGGTGGTACTAGCGGCCTTTCGTTACCGGCCTATCTGAACGAATTTTTCTTTTACTACACGATGCTGGCGGCAGCTGCCGCCAGCTTTCTCGGTGTCTGGTATCTGATTGAGTACACCCGCTTCGGATTCCGTCTCAAGGCATTGCGTGACCATGAGCCTGCGGCTGAGGCTATGGGTATCCGTACCAACCTGGTGAAGGTGCAGGCGTTCGCCCTCTCGGCCGCGATCACCGCGCTGTTTGGCAGTGTGTTCGCCTATTGGACGACCTATATTGATCCACAGTCAGTGTTGGGGCCAGACATTACGGACCAAATGGTGGTCATGGTTTTGTTGGGTGGGCTGGGCACCATTTGGGGGCCTGCTTTGGGCGCGGTTGTGCTGTGGATGACCAACCGCTATATCTGGTCTACTTTCGGAGATACTGTGGTGTACCTTCCTATCCTCGGGTTGATCATTGCGATGGTGGTGCTCTTCCTGCCCAATGGATTGATTAGTCTCATTGTTGGGCGTCGGCGTGGGCGTGAACTGATTTCGCGTATTCTTCGCAAGTTCTAGGAGTGGAATTATGTCGTCCCCTGCAATTAAGACATCCGCCACGGATAAATCACCTCTGGTCCTGGAGTCAGTCGTCAAACGTTTCGGCGGCGTTACCGCGGTCAATGGCGTCAGTCTGGTGGCAGCACCGGGTGAGGTTGTTGGTGTAATCGGGCCCAATGGTAGCGGCAAGTCCACATTGTTCAGCTTGGCGGCAGGCGGGCAGCCAGCGGATGAAGGGCGCATTTGGCTTGATGGTGTTGATGTTACGGGTCAGCCTACCTGGCGTATCGCTCGCTCGGGCATAGGGCGGACATTTCAAATTCCCTCTCTGTTCGACAACATGAGCGTGCGTGAAAACTTGTTGGCCGCGGCTGTCGAGGGTGACTGGAAAGGCGCGCCAGGCAGGGCAAAGGAAGTAGCGGAGATGCTTCAAATCACGCCGGTTATCAATAATCTGGCCTCGGAGCTGTCTGGCGGGCAGCAGAAGCTTCTAGAGTTTGGCCGGGTATGCATGCGCGACCCGAAAGTGATTTTGCTTGATGAGGTCACCGCGGGTGTTCATCCAAATATCCGTCGCATTATTCTGGAAGCCATACGGCGTCTTCGCGAAACGGGCATAACCTTCCTGATTATCGAGCACGATATGGAAATGGTGAGTGAGATATGTGACCGACTCATTGTTATGAATATGGGTGAGGTCGTGGCCGAAGGCACCTTCGAAGAAATAGCGAGCAACGCCGAGGTTCAGCAGGCCTACTTGGGACGGCAGCCATGAGTGAGGCGCTGACAGTCACCGACCTGACCACCGGTTACGGTAAGCAGGAAATCGTTCATGGTATCTCCATAACGGCCCAGCCTGGCCATATCACCTGCGTGTTTGGCCCCAATGGCAGTGGAAAATCCACGGTGATAAAGGCAATCGCCGGCCTGTTACCGGCCTGGTCAGGAAAGATAACGCTGGGAGACATCGATCTTACTGGGCTTCCTGTCCATGAGGTGGTTCGCAAAGGCATCGTGATGATGCCTCAGGGTGGAGGTGTGTTTCCCCGGTTTTCAGTCATGGAAAATCTGCGGATG
Organism: Marinobacter sp. M3C; assembly: GCF_023311895.1. Taxonomy (GTDB): domain Bacteria; phylum Pseudomonadota; class Gammaproteobacteria; order Pseudomonadales; family Oleiphilaceae; genus Marinobacter. The sequence continues at coordinate 3,948,855 of NZ_CP092284.1, read as the reverse complement.
GGTGGCTATTCGCTGAAGGATACCCGAGACGTTGAGGATCGCATCGAAACATTGATCGCCGACTACCCGAACCTGCAACGACGCCGTAACGTTGCGGCGGGTTCGCTTTCCGGTGGTGAGCAAATGATGGTGGCAATCGCCCGGGCACTGGTGCCGAATCCAGCCTTCGTGATGCTGGATGAGCCTTCAGCGGGCCTTTCGCCTGCCTTGGTCAATGAGACCATGGACAGAGTGCAGGCTTTACGTGAACGCGGTGTTGGCGTGATCATGATAGAACAGAATATTCGAGAGGCGCTTCCGGTGGCGGACAGTGTTTATATTTTTGCGGGTGGAAAAAATAAGTTTTCTGGCACCAGAGACGATATACGAAGCGACGAGCACCTTATGTCGATTTACATGGGTGTTAGTGATTAGGTTTGCCGAAACACCTTGTCCTCGGGGTCAGGTCTTGCGTTTTGCCTCTCGAATAATCCGGCTTACGCAAGAATAATGCAGTCCAAAGAAATCGCCAATCTGCCTCATGCCGTGTCCGGCAGCGCTTACTGCAAGCGACAGTCACTGGCTTACCATCAATTTATTTACTGGCGCCGGAAGCTGGCTCCGACTGAAGACTGCCTGAAGCAGGTGCAAGATCAAGTGCCTGATTGAGCTGAATTTTTATGGCGTCCAGGCGACATTTAAAATCGCCCGGCCGGCGCTTTTAAATGTTGCTCTTTTTTTATGCTTCACATTTCCAATACGCTTTGCAAGGGAAAATCAGAATAGTCTTGGTATTTGTTTCATTTATACATTGTATAAAAAATTAAAAATTGTTTTATGCAATTCGTAGTGATACTTATAAAAAACGTTCAAGTATTAAAAAAATGACTGGTCCAGCAAGTCGCCGTTGTCGCAACTTTCACGACAGGCGCCCCAGGTCAGTACCCAACATTCAGATTAAGAATCTGATCAGTATCGCAGACCAGCAACGTTGATAAAAACGACAATAGGTGAGCCGAGTGAATAATTATCCAGGAGTTGCTTCACGGCAGCCGTTGTTCAATAGGCACTTCTGCCATCGCTCGGTGCACAAAATCAAAGAACACGCGCTCCGCTTGGGAAAAGCGCGAGTCCTGATGCCATATCAGGTGCAGGTCAATATTGGGAATGCCTTCGTAGGGCGGCAACGGCCACAGCAGGCCACTGTCAATGTCTTGCTGAACGGTGTGCTCCGGCAGGCAGCCAATGCCCCAGCCGCTGCGCACAAAACGCTGGATTTCCGTCAGACTGCTCGACGTGACGACCTTCTCTCCCACCAGTCCTGCATTGGCTCGAAACAGCGCGATGCCCGCCAGGGCGCCAGAAAGCTGGGCGCTGGTGAACGAGACGAACGGTTCGTGGCTGAGGGCCTGCAGCGACAGGTTCTGCTGGCCAAAAAAGCGATGCGCCCGACCACAAAAGAACCGATAGCGCTGATTCACCAGCAGTTGGCTGTTCAAGACCTCTACCGGATGCAGCTGCAGACTCACTCCCACCGTGCCCATTTTCTGCACCATCGACTGAACCACATCATGGCTCGACAGCACGTTAACCTCGCAGGTAATGCGGGGGTGTTGATGATGAAAGCGTTGCAGCACGTCATCAAGAAAGCTGCATTGAATACCGCTGACCAGAAACAGGGTGATCTGCCCGGCCACTTCGGGAGGAGCGTCGCGCACGTTGACGCTGAGCCGCGCCACATTGGCATAGATTTCCAGCGCTTCGCAATAGACCAGTTCGCCTGCTGCAGTCACTCGAAAGCGATGACTGCCACGCTCGATCAGGCTCTGCCCAAGATGCGATTCAAGCCGCTTCAACGCTAGGCTGACCGCCGGCTGCGAAAGGTTCAGGCGCTGCCCAGCACGACTGATACTTTTTTCCTGGACGATACTGACAAAGGTACGCAGCAAGTTCCAGTCAAGCGAGTCGTGTAGAGGCCTCATCCAAGCAAACTCCCGTGGGCGATAGAAACGTCACCTGTCAATTTTGAGAAAGATTACAGCAAGGCGGCGTAGCTGCCAATCACCAGCCACCAGGCTTATTGATCAGTAAAGGAGTACATCGCATGACGACTCACGCTACAAATGTGCCCACTACCCCGCAGATTGATGGCGAACGTCTTTGGTCATCGCTGATGGAGATGGCGCGTATCGGACCATCTCCCAACGGCGGTAGCCGTCGGCTGGCCCTGAGCGATGAGGACCTGGCCGGTCGCCAGCAGCTACTCGACTGGGCCGCATTGCTGGGCTGCGAATGGCAGATGGACCAAGCGGGCAATATGTTCATTTATCGCCTTGGGCGTGACAACGATCTTTCTCCTGTGGCGATTGGCAGCCATCTGGATTCACAGCCGCTGGGCGGGCGTTTTGATGGTGTGCTGGGCGTGCTCGCCGGATTGGAAATCTTTCGCACCCTGAACGACCAGGGCATTACCACCCTCCGGCCGCTGGTGCTGGTGAACTGGACCAACGAGGAAGGCAGCCGCTTTGCCCCGGCAATGGGCGGCAGTGGTGTTTACAGTGAACGGCTGTCGCTGGAGGATTTTCGCGCCGCCGAGGACCGTGATGGTGTCTCTTTGGGCAAAGCGCTCGACCAATCCGGCTATCAAGGCTCTTTGACTCGCCACGATTTGCCACTGGCAGCCTATCTGGAACTGCATATTGAACAGGGCCCGATACTCGAGAAAAAAAACCTGCCGGTGGGCATTGTCAGTGGCGTGCAAGGGTTACGTTGGTACGACATCACATTTACCGGTGATTCCGCTCACGCTGGCCCGACGCCCATGGAGTATCGCCATGACCCATTAATGGCCGCGACGGCCTTTGTGGAAGCCATGCGCAAGAGCGTACTCGACGATGCCGATGGCGCCTCGCGCCTGACCATCGGCGATTTTCGGGTCGCCGAGCCGTCGCGCAATGTGATCCCAGGGGCGGTCACCTTGCAGGTCGATGTGCGTCATACCAAGGAAGCCGCCCTGCAAACGCTTGATGACAGCCTCCGCGCCCATGTAAAGGCGGCCGCGGAACGCGAAGGCGTCAGCGCCAACATCAGTGTGGTGTGGCATATGCCGGTCACCCGCTTTGATGAGGCGCTGGTGAAGGATCTTTCCAGCGCGACGGAGGCGTTGGGCCACGTGCCGTTTTGCATGATGAGCGGCGCCGGTCACGACGCGGTGAATATCAGCTATGTAACGCCGACCGCGATGTTGTTCATACCTTGCCGAGACGGCATCAGCCATAACGAACGTGAATGTGCCGAGCCCGAGCACTGCGCTATCGGTGCACAAGTGTTATGCGATGCGCTATTGCGCACGGCGAATCGCGAGTAACAAAGCAGCTTAGACGAATTCAATGCCTTAATAACCCGGCTCTGCGGAGCCATACTTCCCATCAACCAACCATAAGTACGGGGAAAACAATGAAAAAAACCTTAACCCTTGTCATTACTATTGCATCTCTGGCGGCCACTTTCGCCTGGGCGGAAGAACCCCGCTCAGGCGGCGTTATCAACACGGTGATACAGCCTGAACCGCCCGGCATTATTGCCGGGGTTCACCAGAACGCACCGACCCAGATGATCTCCGGCAACATCTATGAAAGCCTGCTGCGTTACGATACCGACCTCAAACCCATGCCGCAGCTGGCCCGTGACTGGACAGTCAGCGAAGATGGCCTGACCTACACATTCTACCTGCATGAAAACGCCACCTGGCACGATGGCGAGCCTTTCACTTCCGCAGATGTGGTGTTCTCCACCGATGTTTACCTGCGTGAAATGAACCCTCGCACCCGGACGATTCTTTCCCACGTCAAGAGCATCGAAGCTCCTGACGATCACACCGTGGTATTCACGCTCAAAAACGCCTTTGGCCCTTTTATGCTGGCCTTTGAAGCGGGCACCATGCCGATGATGCCCAAGCATATCTATGAAAATACCGACTTCCGAACCAACGAGGCCAACAATCATCCGATTGGCACCGGCCCGTTCAAGTTCGAAAGCTGGGACCGTGGCCGCGTCATTAAGCTGGTGAAAAACGAAGACTATTACGAGGAAGGGCTGCCCTACCTGGACGGCATCAACTGGCACGTTATTCCGGATGCTTCGTCGCGTGCGGTGGCTTACGAAAACGGTACGATCGACGTGCTACCGGCCAACTCGGTCGAAAACTTTGATATCCCGCGTCTGAGCGAACTCGATAACACCTGTCGTACCGAACAGGGTCAGGAGTACTTCAGCCCCTTCGCCATGCTGTGGATGAACAACCGCGAAGGCCCGACGGCGGATAAACGCTTTCGTCAGGCAGTCATGTACGCGCTTGACCGTGAATTTGTCCGCGATGTGCTGTGGAACGGTTTGGGCAAGGTACCGCTTTCCTCCTTTGGCTCGAATGCCAGCTTCCAGAATGACAGCCTGCCACCTTATGAACACGACCCGGAACGCGCCCGTGAACTGTTGGATGAAATGGGCTACAAGGGTGAAGAAATACGCTTGTTGCCGATTCCCTACGGCGAAACCTGGGTACGCTGGGCCGAAGCGGTTCAGCAGAATCTGCAGGAAGTGGGCATCAACGTCACCACACAGTCCACTGATGTCGGTGGCTGGAACCAGCGCCTGGCCGAGTGGGACTACGATCTCGCCTTTACCTACCTCTTTCAATACGGCGACCCGGCCCTGGGTATCTCACGGACCTATATTTCCAGCAATATCGCGAAAGGCTCTCAATGGAACAACGTCGAAGGTTATAAGAACGAGCGCGTAGACGAGCTGTTCGACCTGGCGGCGACCGCCTACCCGGACGAAAAACGTAAAGAGTACTACCACGAGGTTCAGGAGATTCTTCACGACGAGGTCCCGGTCGGCTGGTTGCTTGAACTGGGTTTCCCGACCATCTACCGCTGTGATGTTAAAAACCTTGTCACCACAGGCATTGGCCTTAACGACGGCTTTAAAAACGCCTGGTTTGACCGGTAACACGACGTTGGGCGGCGTTTCGCCGCCCAACTCTCGCATCACGTCGCCACGGGAGTAATAGCATGCTCTATGCTAGGTTGATCATCATGCGGCTTTTGAAAGCCGTCATTGTTCTGTTTCTGATCGTTATCTTCAATTTTTTCCTGATTCATATGGCCCCCGGTGATCCAGCGGTTGTAATGGCCGGTGAAGCGGGTGCCACCGACGCGGAATTCCTGAATCAGCTGCGCGAGCAGTTTGGGCTTGATCAGCCGCTTTACGTCCAGCTGTGGAATTACGTATCAGGCATCGCCACACTGGATTTCGGTTATTCCTACCGTCAGCAGACGCCGGTGTTTGACCTGATTATGGACCGTTTGCCCGCAACCTTGCTGCTGACCGGCACGGCCTTCGTCATGTCACTGGGCCTGGGCATTCTGGCAGGATCTATGGCGGCGGCACGGGCTAAAAAACTTAGCGGTTCGCTGATCATGGCACTCGCGCTGGTATTTTACGCCACGCCGCTGTTTTGGGTGGCGCTGATGGCTGTAATGCTGTTTTCGGTGCAACTTGAATGGCTGCCCGCTTACGGTTACTACACCGTGGGCGCCGATCTCACCGGCTTTGCCCTGGTGCTGGATATCGGTCAGCACCTGATTCTTCCCGCCACCACCCTGGCGCTGTTTTCCATGGCCGTTTATACCCGTATGACGCGCACCTCCATGCTGGAGGCTAGCCAGCAGGATTACGTCAAGACAGCAAGGGCCAAAGGGCTGGCACCCGGGGTCATTCAGCGGCGGCATATTCTGCGCAATGCCCTGCTTCCAATTATCACCTTGGCAGGCTTGCAGGCTGGCCAGATGGTAGGGGGCGCAATTCTCACTGAAACGGTTTTCGCCTGGCCGGGTATCGGCCGCCTGATGTTCGAGGCACTGATGCAACGTGACTACAACCTGCTGCTAGGAATCTTTTTCTTCTCTGCTGCACTAGTCATTGTGTTCAACATCATTACCGACCTTGTTTATGGCCTGGTTGACCCGCGTATCAAGGAGTCATCATGAATTTCTTTGCCCGCTTCGCCCAGAACCGTGGAGCCCTGGTCGGGTTGATCATACTGACCATCATTATTCTGATGGCGATCACCGCCCCTTTGTTTTTCCCCGAGTCGCCGTGGCGGATGTTGCAGCGCCCCTTCCTGACACCCTTTGAAGTTGATGGTTTCCCGATGGGCACCGACACCATGGGCCGCAACGTCGCCGCTGGGCTGATGCACGGTGCCTGGGTGTCGCTGCTGATTGGCTTGGTATCCACCACTGTGGCGCTGCTGATTGGCTTGCCGCTGGGAGCCATTGCGGGTTACTACGGTGGTCTGCTCGATGATGCGCTGATGCGGTTCACCGAGTTCTTCCAGACCATTCCCAGCTTTGCTCTGGCTATTGTCCTGGTCGCCATCATGCAGCCCAGCGTGACCTCGATTGTACTGGCCATTGCGCTGGTCAGCTGGCCACCGGTGGCCCGTTTGGTGCGTGCGGAGTTCATGTCGTTGCGCAACCGTGAGTATGTCGAAGCGGCGCGTCTGGTCGGCCAGGGCAACACGACTATCATCCTGCGCCAGATCCTGCCTAACGCCATGTCGCCGATTATTGTCCTGGCGTCCTTGATGGTGGCTACCGCTATCCTGCTGGAGTCCTCTCTTTCCTTTCTGGGGCTGGGTGACCCGAACGTCATGTCATGGGGCTATATGATTGGCGCCGCTCGCACGGTTATTCGCCAGGCCTGGTGGCTAAGTTTCTTCCCTGGGCTGGCCATTCTACTCACCGTACTGGCCTTGAACCTGGTCGGAGAAGGCCTCGACGATGCGCTTAATCCGAAACTTAGCCGAGAACGCTCATGAATAAGGGAAACCATATAGCTTCAACAACCGATACTCCCTTGCTGAGCCTGCAGGATCTGACCATTGCGCTGCCCACGGGGGCGGACCGCGCCTATGCTGTGGAAAACCTCAGCTACGATGTACTGCGCGGCGAAATTCTATGCGTAGTGGGCGAATCCGGTTCCGGCAAGTCCATGGCCGCCAACGCCCTCATGGGTCTTTTGCCCAAGGGCGTTCGACCGGTGGGCGGCAAGGCAATGTTTGCCGGGCAAAACCTGTTGAGCATCACCGAAAAGCAGCATCGCGAACTGCGTGGCCTGCGCATTGGCATGATTTTCCAGGAGCCGATGACCGCCTTGAACCCCTTGATGCGAGTCGGTGCGCAGATCAACGAGGTCTTCGAAGCCCACAGCCAGCTGAACAGAGCCGAACGTGGCGCCAAAGCGCTGGAGCTATTAAAGGAAGTGGGTCTTCCCGACCCGGAAAAAGCCATTCGCGCTTACCCTTTTCAGCTTTCCGGCGGTCAGCGCCAGCGGGTCATGATTGCCATGGCCCTAGCATTAGAGCCAGAGCTATTGATTGCCGACGAGCCAACCACGGCATTGGATGTTACCACTCAGGCCCAGATTCTGGACCTGATTATTGATCTGCAAAAAAGACACGGAATGGCAGTGATGTTTATCACCCATGACTTCGGGGTGGTGGCTGAAATTGCCACTCGGGTTTGTGTGATGCGCCATGGCCAGATTATTGAGCTCGGCGAGGCCAAGGAGGTACTGGCCAACCCGCAACATGAATACACCCGTGCCTTGATCGAGGCGATCCCCAGCGATATCGTGCCGGACGCCCGCGGGGCAGAAACCGACACGCTGTTGCTGGATGTCAAAGGTCTCAACAAGGTCTTCCGCTCCAGTGGCGGCCTGTTCAAGCCCGCCCGTGAAGTGCATGCCCTCGACAACGTGTCGTTTTCACTCGCCAAGGGCGAAACCATCGGCATTGTTGGCGAATCCGGCTCGGGAAAATCCACCTTGGGGCGCTGCATTGTGCGTCTGGAGACCCCGGATAGCGGCACCATGAGCCTGTCCGGCATCGATTTCATGCAGCTCAACGGGGAGTCGCTGCGCCGCGAACGCAAACGCGTGCAGATGATTTTTCAGGACCCCTACGCATCCCTCAACCCGCGTACAAGGGTGGGCATGGCCATTGCTCAAGGCCCGATTGCCAATGGCGTGCCCAAGAAGAAAGCCCTGATACAGGCCGACGACCTGCTCGAACTGGTGGGCCTGGCCAACACCGCTAACCGCTTTCCACATGAGTTTTCCGGTGGGCAACGCCAGCGGATCGGCATCGCCCGCGCACTGGCGCTGGAGCCGGAACTGATTGTTGCCGATGAAGCTGTCTCGGCGCTGGATGTGTCGATTCAGGCCCAAATTCTGAAGCTGTTGGAAGACCTCAAGCAGAAACTCTCGTTATCGCTTCTGTTCATCACCCATGATTTGCGGGTGGCTGCCCAGATCTGCGATCACATTATCGTCATGCAGCATGGTCGTATTGTGGAACAGGGCCCTGCCCGTGACGTCTTCCTGGCGCCACAGCAGGCGTATACCCGCCAGTTGCTAGAGGCAATTCCCGGCCGACCGGAGGCCACTGAAACCGCAGCACAACAACGAGGCTCTGAATGAATGCACTATTAGCCGAAATCATCGCCATCGTCGGCCCGTCGCATCTGCTGGAGGGTGATGATGTCAGCGCCCGGCGCGATGACTGGATGCACGGAACGCCCTGCCGGGCACGCGCCATTGTGCGCCCGGCAGATGCCGAACAGCTTTCTCAGGTGATGGCCGCATGCCATCGGACTCGCCAGCCAGTCGTTCCCCACGGCGGGCTGACGGGCCTGGTCGGCGGCAGCGTGGCCAGCTCTGGCGAACTGGCAATTTCGCTGGAGCGGATGAACCAGATCGACGCCATTGATCCGATCAGCGGCACCTTGACCGTGCAGGCGGGCACGCCCCTTCAGCGGGTGCAGGAGGCTGCCGCCGAGGCGGGCATGCAATTCGCCCTCGATTTAGGTGCGCGTGGTTCCTGCACGGTGGGCGGCAATATCGCCACCAATGCCGGGGGTGTGCGGGTGATTCGTTACGGCATGATGCGTGAGCAGGTACTGGGGCTTGAAGCGGTACTCGCCGATGGCACCCTGGTCAGTTCGATGAACCACATGCTCAAGAACAATGCCGGTTACGACCTGAAGCAGTTGTTTATCGGCAGTGAGGGTACGCTGGGCATCGTTACTCGGGCGGTACTCAAGCTGAAACCCCAGCAACCAGCCACGCAGACCGCCATGGTCGCCTGCGACACCTTCAACGACCTGACCGCGCTGCTGCAATACGTGCGTCAGGCACTGGGCGAGCAGCTCGCGGCGTTTGAAGTCATGTGGCACAACCACTATGCGCTGCTCACCGAAGAAAGCGGTCGCCATACGCCACCGTTAGCGACCAATGCGGCGTTTTACGTCTTGATCGAAACCCTTGGCAGCGACCAGGAGGCGACGGCCCAACGTTTTGAAAGCGTGATTGAACGTGCTTTGGAAAACGGCCATATCAGCGATGCTGTGATAGCCAACGCCACCCACCAGCGTGACCGTTTATGGGCGATCCGCGAGGATATCGAAGGCCTTTTACATCACCTCAATCCGTATTTTGCATTTGATGTCAGCCTACCGATTCCCGAGATGGAGCACTATGCGCGCACCCTCGAAGAGCAGGTCGCTCAGCGCTGGCCGGACGGCCGAATCGTCGTATTTGGTCATCTGGGCGATGGCAATTTGCATATCGCCGTGACCACCGGCCACCCCGATGACGCAGCGCTAGCAGACGACAAGCTCGCCGTGGAGGCGCTCGTTTATTTGCCACTGGCGGCCATGGGAGGCTCTGTTTCCGCCGAGCATGGCATCGGCCTAGACAAACGCGCCTACCTGCACCTGTCACGGACATCGGCGGAAATTTCCTTGATGCGCACGTTGAAACAGGCGCTCGACCCGCACGCCCTGCTCAATCGCCATAAGATACTGCCGGTTGAGGTGCCTTGAACTTTTCCGGCGTTCGACGCCAGTTCGCGCAACGACGCGATAGCGGGCAGTTATCCACTATCGCGCTGATTGCGACCATCGGGTTGTTCTGGGGCGGCAACTGGCCAGCGGTACGTTTTATTCTGGCCGACATTCCCCCGTTCACACTGCGTTCCATTGGCTTCACCACTGGCGCGGTGCTGCTGCTTAGCTGGGCGTACTGGCGACGTTTACCGTTGAAGGTGTCGTCAAAAGAATGGCCGTGGCTGGCGGTAACGGGGCTGTTCACGATTCTAGGGTTCAACTTGGCGACGGCCTTCGGCCAGCTGCGCATGCCGACCTCGCAAGCCGCCATTATCGCCTTCAGTATGCCCTGTTGGGCGTTATTGCTGGGCTGGTGGCTGCTTGGTCAGCGTATCACCAGACGCCAGTGGCTGGGGCTTGCCTGCGGGCAGGCTGGGCTTTTGGTGCTGTTGGGGCCTTCGGCCTTGCAAGGTGGCAGCCAGGGGTTGGTTGGCCCCCTGATCATGCTCGGTGCCGCCCTGTCATGGGCGCTAGGCACGGTATTGATCAAGCGGCGCGGCGGCTGGGAAAGCCATGCGGTGGTGATTACCGGCTGGCAATTTTTGTTGTGTGCCATCCCCATGATTATCATGATGGTCGCCCTAGAGCCCATGCCCAAACCCGCCACCTGGCAGACGTCCACCTGGCTGGCGCTAGGCTACCATCTGCTGTTTTCGATCACCCTGGCGCAGATGCTGTGGTTCATGAACGTTAACCGTCTGACCATTGCCCAGGCAACCATTTCGACCTTGATCATTCCCACCGTGGGGGTATCCAGCGCGATCGTGCTGCTGGGAGAACCGCTCAGCCCCAAGGTGTTTATCGCCCTGCTGCTGACGCTGGCTGCGGTGGCTATCGTCATGTTCAAGCGTGCGGGCCCTGCCACTGGCACCCCCTAACCCCCAATTAACCTGCCCATGCGATATATCTTTAAAATAGTGACCTTAAAAGGCTGTTCGCCAATGTACAGCATGTTGAAAGAAGCACTGGCGTTCGGTATTCAGGCTGAAAACGTCCAGTTTGTTGAATGCTGCCGCAGTGCCGAGCACCAAATCTTCCACGAAGAGCTAACAGAGCTGGAAAAGACAGCCGGGCTGAATCTCAAGCGCGCATTTGAGTTTGGCGAAGGTGCGGACTGGGTTGGGTACTTATCCGCTGATATTCTCAATACATGGCTGACCGACAAAACGGCTCACGTTTACTTCTGTGGCCCTATGCCATTTATGGCGTCCCTCTAAGGGCATACTTAACAGCATAGGATTCACCGACGACCAGTTGCACTACGAAGTATTTGGGCCAACAACCGAATTGCCGGCAGCCCACTGGCGTTATAAAGCCATTGCCGGCACGGCTCAGACTTCAATAGTTCTGTCTGCAACAAACAGTGATGGCTCATATTCTTTCGGATAGGCGCCTGGGTTGGCAAATACTCGGGTGCCATCAACCTGCAGATCCACCGGCTCGTGAACGTGGCCGTGAACCCACAGATTCATTTTCCCCATCAGTGCCCGCAAATCCGAAGCAAAAGCCGGCGACAACGAGTCACCCTGATATTTTGGCGGAATACACTCCGGTAATGGCGCATGGTGGCTAATCACCACTCGCGGGCCCGGGCAAGGTTCGCTTAACGCCGCCTTAAGCCAGGCCATGGCTTCTGCATGCAACCTCTGACTTTCTACAATGGAGAACACCTCGCCCACCGGTTGCTCGATAATGCGGAAATCAGGCATAAACGCGAGCGCACGTTGTTCAGTCTGCAACGGATCATAGTCAGGTTGGCCGGTATACAGACCAAAATCTGTCCATAGTGTGCTGCCATGAAAGCGGACGCCGTCAATGTTCACCGTGTCATTATCAAGCAGGTGAATTCCCAGGCGCTTGGCGTCGGCCCGCAATGCTCTGCGCACGTCGGGCATGCTTGTTCCATAAAACTCGTGATTGCCCGGAACGTAGATGATGTTCTGCCCGGTAAATCGTTCCGCCGCCCATACGAGGCCTTCCGTTATACGATGAATGTCACCAGCAAGGATAACCACATCTGCGGCCACATCAGGCAGGTCGCGACCTTCCTGAAAACATTCAATGTGCAAATCCGACAGTATTCGCAAGCGCACAATCTTATCTCCCTGGAAAACCTGAGTGGATTTTTTCTCAGGAGTTAGCCTACTCGGTTTGACGCGTCTGGGGCTATAATCCTCGGGGTCAGATCTTGCGTTTTGCCTCCCGAATAATTCGGATTACGCGAGAATAAGGCAGAATGAGACGATTACAGGGAAAGGGAGCGACAATCTCAACCCCCAGCGCTTGGAATTTGAAACCGCGTTGCTTATTTCCAGCAAGTGTTGCGCAGGGCTGCGTCGCCGACTGAAACGCCGCGCACGCCGATTGAGTTCAGGGTAAAGCTTCCACAGTCATCCGCAGCCATCGATCCGCCGGTAACGGGAGTCATTTTGAGTTCATAACCGACAGCAGTCAGCGTTGCCGTTGGAATTGAAAGCTGATAGATTTTGCTACCGTCTGCAGGCGACTGCTTTAGGGTGGCTGGGATTTGATCGATCACATCGTTGCCGGCGCGATCTTTTTTAAAACTGTCATTGGCAGCATAAAAACGCTGCATAAACTGGGCAACCTGCAACAACTGGGTTCGGGCGTCCGCCCGCTTTGCGCGCGCTATATACTGGGTATAAGACGGCAGCGCTATGCTGGCTAAAATTGCGACAATTACCACCGCGATCATGAGCTCGATCAAGGTAAACCCGGAACTAAACCGCCACGGTGAGGGTTTGAACGAGTGGAAATTAAATCGCATAAAACATACTCCTGATTGAGTGCGAGGGAGGGTATTTTCCCCGCTAACGCATAAAAACTTGACGCCACTGGCGCGATATTATTCGTGGTAGTGATATGGGGGGGGGGCCAATTTCGCAACTTGTGCCAATTCTCTCGCCGACTGTTGCACCAGCCCCGATTGTTAGAGCGCCAGCTTTATGGACTTTGGCTCTACCCGTGACGTTAGCCAAAGCGCCAACAGTGATAGCGCCTGCTTTGGCGGTTTCAACATTACCGCCAACGTTTGCGCTAGCCCCGATGGTGATAGCGCCAGATTTGCCGGAGCAGACACTACGGCCAATATTTGCGCCAGTCCCAACGGTAATGGCTCCAGCGTTGGTGCTGACGTTGCCATCAACTTTTGCGTCTTCCTCAACTGTAATTGCACCGGTGTTAGTGGTTACCGAGCCATTGACTTCGGCACCGCTTTTGATGGTAATAGCGCCGGCACCAGTCCCGCTGCCGATGGTGGTGGTAGCGACATCGCCCGTAACTTTTGCGTCAACTCCTATCGTGATGGCACCCGCCCCACTAGAGAGGATCGAGCCTGTGATCGTGCTTCTATCGCCGACGTTGATGGCGCCAAATTTAGTGTTGAGATCACCGATTATGGTGCTGTCATCGCCGATGTTTATAACACCCGCCTCACTAGAGCTGATCGAACCTGTGACCGTGCTTCTATCGCCGACGTTGATAGCACCAGATTTGGTGGTGAGTTTGCCGACTATGGTGCTGTCAGCACCGATGTTGATGACGCCTGCTTCGGTGGTGGTCAGGTCACCTTCAACTTGACTGTTAGCACCGATGGTGATGGTGCCAGTGATGGCGTTGTTGCCAATAATTTTTCCTTTAAAAATTGTGTTAGCGCCTAAATCGGTAATCCCGGTAACCGTAATAGTCAGGTCGGTGGGGTTTCCTGCTGCATTGATTTGTGTGGGGCTGACGGTAGTGAAGTCACCGATGACAGTGATCGCTATTGGCCCTGTGATGGTGATCGTGTCTGAGGCGGCAAGCGTTAGCGGAGTGCAGGTGTAAACATCACTCACAGGTCCTGCGCAGGCTGCCGGGATATTGCCAGGGAAGGTGTAATCTTCCGCTTGAGCCGGTAGCCAAACCAGGAACAATAATAATGGGACCAGCCGCAATATCCATTGACGTGCGTCGAAACCGAATAACCGGCTGTAACAAAATAGTGCCAGATACTGCCGTGAACACGGTCCCCGATTATTGGACATTCTAACGGTGGATAAAACAGTGCACGAAAGCTTAATCATGGATGATTTTATCCTGTGTTTTAATATGTGAATTTAATCATCATCAACTTCATAAAAACGTATTTTAATCTGAGATTGCAGCCAGACTTCACTGCCAACAGGACGGCCGGCATCCTTCTCCACTTCAGGACCAAATCCGCGGGCGGTGATCCGAAATGAGGAATCCGGATCTACATCAGAATCCGGGTCTATATCATACTTTGCTGGTACAGCTGGTACAGCTGGTACAGCCGATGGCTCACCCCCCGGTCCAGCCGGTACAGCCGGTACAGCCGGTACAGTCTTCGCTACAGTCGTCGCTACAATCATACGCTCGACCATGCACTCGGGTGCTCGCTTGTAGGTGGTGACCATGCCAGTTTGGTTGACCATGATCAGAGGAAGCGGGTAAACCTTATTAGATGAGGTGTCGTCCCACATTGTCGGCTTTTGCCAATTCGGCGGTGTAGCCTCAGATAAAATATTATCGTCACTAAATGTGGTTACATAGTCATCGGTGCCACCAGCGGCAACGGTTAATATCTGCAAAACAGAACGCTCGCAATGCTGTAAAGCAATCTCCGCGGCTTGGGTAGCCAGTTCAGTGGTGCGTACATTGCCGGACACACTGACTGTGGAGCTGGCATTGCGGATACTGGTTACGGCAAGCAGCGAGATTACGACTAATACAATCAGCGCAATGATCAGTACTACGCCATGCTGGGATTGCGCCAATCGAAAGTGCGGCGAGATTTTTCTCGGCGTTGGGCTGGGTGCAGATTGGACGGATATTTTCATGATTAGGTGGGGCCCGCAATTTCTAGCCAATTTCGCAACATGACTGTGGTGGAGTAAGTGCGCCGTAGCCGAAGGTCATCTGGGGGGGCGGTTTCCAGAGTGCCGGCACAGTTGAAGTAACGCGCTGAGGCCAGGTCTGACACCACGGCATTCTCGCTGCGCACCAGTAGGCAAATGCGAACCGTGACGACTTTTCTCCAGCGTTCCTGAGAGGTAAAAGCCGCCAAGACGTCGGGGTCGGGAGTCGCGAGGAGTTCATCGGCGCGCAAATAGCCGGCCACAGTTCGCGTTTGGCCGTCGGGGATCTCTACCCCATAGGTGATCTGCATGTCCTCAATGTTCTCGACTAAGGGTTGGGCTGTGCTGTCGATACCATTACCTTGGCAATACAGGCTGGGTGCGGCAGTAGCGGAGGATGAGTCAATATAAAACCGATTGTCTGCCACGAAATAGAACACATCTTTAAGCTCGGCAGAGAAAACGTCTGAACCGTAGCCAGCTGGAATTCCGGGGATTACGGCCTTAATCTTATCCAACGCATACCCAAGGCAGTCGGTCGGGAGCGGTGGGGTGGCGGTGGTGGGCACAGTATTGAAGTCATCTGCTTCGTAACTAAGCGCAATGGAGTCTGGTACAGCGATAACGGGATCAGGTACGGCGCAGACGAGGCCATCGAGACTGGTTGCCGCATTAATGTTGCTGAACGCTCCGTCGCAGCCACGAATGCTGTAATCGGAGAGCTCGAACGCTGGTGTAATTGATGAGTCGACAAACACAGGCAATATATCACCACCATATGTCAGACCGGAAGCTATCGGCTTCGTGTAGATAGGGTCTTTTACACTGGTGTCGAGCCGATTAGTCTGGTCGGGGTTGTTGCCCGCCATTCGTAACTGCTGGGTCAGAATCGTCAGTGCTGCCTGGCCATCTTCGTACATGCGCCCCTGGGCTTCGGCCATTTTTGCGGCCGATGCTGCGCCCGTGTACGCGGACAAAACCGCAACTAAAATGATCAATCCAAGAGCGAGGGAAATCATCAGTTCGATCAACGAGAAACCCTGAAGGTAGCGCGATTCCGGTGAGCGGAAGTGGCGTGTCATAGCTTAAATCTCACGTACAGACAACGCGGGTTGGGGGCAGTGCTCGCTACTCCAGTGGGGCAATTGTCGGAGGATGATGGATTGAGTGCGGCAAACGTGTCGGGCTCCTGCCACATAATCCACAGGTTGCCGATGCCGTTGCTGCAACCGCCGAGGTCGCACGATACGACAATACCGCCAGCAGGCAGTTCGCGACGTGCTGCGACTTGCATCTCATAGACGTCCCGAATGACCATGGTGTATGTATCGCATGTGGGGTAGTCGCAGAGCGAGAGCGGCGGCGCAGATATGTCCGATTGTGTACCGTCGTAACTACTGGGTTTCTCGCTGTAGGGGAAGAGGCGGTCAGGATTGGCCGGATTGGCAGGATTGGCCCGCATGCGTTCGACATAGTTAGATGCCAGGTTAACGGCGGTTGCACGGTAGCCCGCTAATTTTGGCATCTGTACGGAAAAAGTCATCATCGCAACAAGAGGCAGTACCCCAAGCGATAAAAGCAGCGTAGCGACCATGACCTCGATCAAAAAGGCGCCGCTTTGAGGATGACGATTCATAGCTGGTCTCTTCTTCTTAGTTATTGGGGCTAGCCACATGAGGTGGCCCCGTCGCCTGCAATTCGGGCGCGGCCGCTAAGGCCGATACACACCACGCGCTGCACTGTTTTGGCAAACATGCCATCACCGCCAAATGGCATTGTTGTCACCCCATTTAAGCTGCGCAGGCGTCCGGTCGCCGTAAAGCTGAATGTGGTGGAGGATGAGCTGTCGGGTAAGGTGCCCAGAATCGAATTTATCGCGATGATGGGTGCCTGCACGCGCAGCAGTGGGTCGCCTGTGCTTTTGGTCCCGCTATTGTTCAAGTCGTGAAAAATAATCCAGCCACTGACCCAGCCATTACCATCAAGGCCGAAGCCGCTGCCGCAAGCGGGAGTCGCCGCTTCCGGGGCGTCGCTACGACACAGCACAACACCTCCGCCGCGCCGAATGCCTTCACTGCGCGCATAGCGCATGTCGGACAGAAATGTATTCACGTTGCTGGATATCGTGACCTTCTGGATCATCCACTGGAACGATGGCACTGCAAACGCGATGAGGATGGCGACAATGGCGATCACCAACATCAATTCGAGTAGGGTAAATCCGCGAGATTTATACATTGCACTCGGAATACATACAGTGAACCCCTCCGTTAAGACTGCCTTGTCCTGTTAAAAGAGGCTGTGACGTTGCCTCTTGCTCCAAGCAGATTGACTGTAAAGAAATGGGTGTTTCCTAGGCCCTAATGTAGACTCTTTTTCGCCCGGGGAACCGGGCTTCTACAAACTGCTCTCGTGGGTTTTAATACTTACTTCTACTACGCTCAGTCACAGAAATTGAATGCTTATACTCTAGATTGTCGTCAATCCCGGTACTGAAGGGATTCATCGGCTGTTATCCCTATTAGTCGGTGCGTCCCTGGCGTGTAGTTATCTACGATAGGTTATTTCAGCGCTTTTTGTGTGTTTTCATTACAAAAACACACAAATTTTGTGCCACAAAAAAAGCTGTGCAGTCATCCCGCACAACTTTCGGTTCCACCTCAACTTTTAAGCCAAGACGCTTACGTGGCAGCCAGCAAGGCGCTGATTGAGGCAATCACACCACCCAGTATACGACCAGCGCGCTTGTCAGTTTTCTGCATCAAAGCCTCATGGGCAAAGCCATAAAACACCATAAACGGCGCAATCCGTGAGCCACCCACGACCGTGGGCAGCCTGGCCAGTATGGCAATCAGAATGCCAACCAGTATTACCGACAAGCTAATGCCGGTTCCCGTGCACGTATTCAGCGATGTCGATTTTGTCGACAATCAACAGTCGGATTTGGTGATGCCGGGGCCGCCTTTGCGGGGATTTCGTCGCCGGCAGGTTCATAGAGGAGCCAACAGACACAGGCACTCTACACGTCACTTCACGCTGCGTACGACGCGCATTCATGTGCGGCAAAAATCGTGCTACCGGGTGCTGTTACCAGCACCGGCCGGATTTCCTCATCAGAGGTTTTGAATGGTCGACATTCCACCGTCTACACCCATTATCTGCCCCGTAATCCAGGATGCCTTTTCACTAAGCAAAAATGCAGCGGCCTCGGAGGTGTCCTCAGGCTTTCCATATCTTTTGAGCGGATGGCGTTGTCTTCCAGCTTCTTTTTTCGAATCATTGCTGAGCAAGCGCTCCGCCATTGGCGTATCAGTCAACGAGAGCGCAATTCCGTTTACGCGAATATTGGGTGCAAACTCGGCACTCAACGCCCTTACCAGACTCTCTACTCCGCCTTTGGCTGCGGACACCGATGCGTGAAAGGTGAGCCCTCTCTGTACCGCGACGGTACTCAAAAGAACAACCGCTGCATTCCCGGCTTTTTTCATTCCCGGCAGGCAAGCCTGAATGGTATTTACGGCGCCCAACAGGTTGACGGTAAAGTCCTCAAGAAAATCTTTGTTGCTCAGTCGGTGAAAGGGTTTCAGATTAATGCTTCCGCCCAAATACGCCACTCTGGGAAGCTATCCCCGCCTTGGTGAACAATCACCTCTACGAGATTAAGTCACCCCTGATCCTTCAACCCGGGCCAGCTGCGCTGACGGATAGGCAAGACGCGTTGTGTGAGATCATTGACCGGGTGTGAGGACCTGGCCATTCCCTGGCCCCCGAGCAACTGCGCGCTCTTCGAACCGACGCTGAGCTACAACCTGCGGATATCAGAAGCGTTGCGGTGGTCGCCATTGGTAAAGAGTTTGATGTTGAAATCTGCGTGCGGCGATTCGGGTTTTTCCTCTAAAATCGGGACTAATTCAACTTGGAGGATCCTCAGAAAATAAATCTGTCCCGGTTTCTCGTGGGTTGCCTGGCGCCAAACCCACCCGAGATGTCATTTCAAAAAACATCTTCTTTACGCAATGAAACATATTTGCACTATCTAACCATGAATTCCCTGTAATAAAATAAACTCTTTAACGTAATGATGAACAAGCAAATTTTCGTCGTATCCCCAGACTGCCCCCCTCACATAAAATAGGTTTTCGATGTTAGAAAGCAGTTACAACGAAGTGTTAGTTGCCTGTTCCATAATAGTTGCCATTCTCGCATCCTATACGGCCCTAAACATGGCCAGCCGCGTAACCAGCGCCTCAGGAAGAACGGCTGTACTGTGGCTTGTTGGCGGTTCCTTCGCCATGGGATTTGGCATCTGGTCGATGCATTTTGTCGGCATGCTAGCCTTTAGCCTTCCCATTGATCTGGGCTACAACGTTCCCCTGACTCTGCTTTCGTTGCTCATTGCCATCGCTTCCTCTGCGCTCGCACTTTATCTGGTCTGTCATGACAAGTTGCCTTGGAGTCGCCTGCTGTCCGGCGGTACTCTGATGGGTCTGGGCATGGCTTCTATGCATTATATCGGCATGGAAGCCATGCTCATGAATCCTTACATTTTTTATGTGCCTTGGCTGGTGGGGCTATTCATCATTATCGCCATTATTGCCTCCGTGGGAGCCCTTTGGCTGGCTTTTCGCCTGCGCGAGGAAGCAAAGTGGGCCACTTTTAGCCGCATGGGTGCGGCTCTGGTTATGGGCTGCGCCATCATCGGAATGCACTACACGGGAATGGCCGCCTCCAGGTTTCCCCTCAATAGTTTCTGTGGTGCAGCTAACAGCGGTATCGATACAAAATGGTTGGCCGTGCTGGTCATCATTGTAAGCCTCGCGGTTTTCGCGATTGCTCTTATTGTGTCAATGCTCGATGTACGCACGAACCGCCTGTCCAATTCGCTCGATGACGCCAACAACGAACTGATCAAGCTGGCCCTGCATGACAACCTGACCGGCTTACCAAATCGTGTCCTGCTGGGCGATCGGCTGGAACAGGCGATACATCGAGCCGAGCGAAACGAAAGTGAGTTTGCCGTGCTATTTCTGGACCTGGACGGCTTTAAGGCTATCAACGACATGCACGGGCACCATGTGGGCGACCTTTTGCTAAAAGAAGTCGCGCACCGCCTTCTGGTGAACAAACGTGAAGGGGACACGGCTGCAAGGCTTGGCGGAGACGAATTCGTTCTGTTGCTGGAGCCCTGCACACCGGGAATTTCCGCCGCTTTTGCACAGCGATTGATTGATGCAATAGAACAGCCATATGAGGCCTCGAATAATCTCCTTCAAATATCAACCAGTATCGGTATCGCCATTTACCCCCAGGACGGTCAGACCGAACATGAAGTGATGGTCAACGCCGACGGCGCCATGTACCACGCAAAAAAACAGGGTCGCAACGGCTACTGTTTTTTTGAGCACGGCATGAACGCCGATGTGCACCTGCAAATGCAGATGCAACAGAACCTGCGACAGGCAGTCGATCGCAACGAGCTGGTTTTGCACTACCAACCCAAAGTGATCGCACCGAACGGCCCTATGGCCGGACTGGAAGCATTACTGCGGTGGCAAAGCCCTGATTACGGTTTTCTGTCGCCAGACCGCTTTTTGCCGTTGGCCGAGAGCTCAGGGCTGATCGTTTCCATTGGCAATTGGGTCATCAACGAGGCCTGCCAACAAATGAAAATCTGGTACGATCAGGGTCATCGGGACTGGAGTATCGCGGTAAATCTCTCCGCTGTTCAGCTGGAACACGACAGCTTGCTGGACGTCGTTCGTTTGGCGTTAACACAACACTCCTTGGCACCCTCACACCTGGTGCTTGAAGTCACCGAGTCGACTGCCATGCGCGATGCCGAGACCAGCCTCAAAGTGTTAAACGAACTGTCTGCTCTTGGTGTGTCTATTTCCATCGATGATTTTGGCACGGGTTACTCAAGCTTGCTCTATCTGAAACGCCTGCCAGCCAATGAGCTGAAAATCGACCGCGGCTTTATTACCGAGTTGGCCCAGGGCAACGATGATGAAGCGATCATAAAGGCAATCATTGCTCTGGGTAAGACGCTGGGAA
Source organism: Marinobacter sp. M3C (assembly GCF_023311895.1). GTDB lineage: Bacteria > Pseudomonadota > Gammaproteobacteria > Pseudomonadales > Oleiphilaceae > Marinobacter. The sequence goes on along the minus strand of NZ_CP092284.1, from coordinate 3,927,935 downwards.
TGACGATTGTCGCAGAAGGTGTTGAAACATCAGACCAGCAGGAGCTGCTGACGCGGCTGGGCTGCGATACCTTGCAAGGCTACCTGTTAGCCAGGCCCGTCGCACCCGATAAATTACTCGAAACAATTACTCACCTGTCCAAACGCGCCGAGCCAACTCCCGTTACTACTTAACCCCGGTTGGCGGATTAACAACCCATTCCGGATCTTCAAACTCACCAAAGGGCCGGATTTCACAGAAAGGCGCCGCACTGCGGATAATCTCAGCCACGTCGGAATTGTCTTGTGATTCCATCGCATCTCGGCTGGCTTTACTATCCCAGTGCGCAATGGCTATAAGTGTATCCCGATCACCAATTTTGCGGTGCAACTCCGTTCCCCGTGCGCCCGGGGCACGCTGAATCAACTCACTTGCGCGCACCCAGGCATCCGCATAATCCTCGGCGGTATAGCCCTCCCTGATATGCACTTCGAAAATGTACTTCATGCATGCCTCCTCTATCGGTAGGGGTAATTCACAAGCGAAGCCATTTCAAAGACCTCGAGGCTGACGCTACTCCACGGTTTGACCTTTATCAAGCAGCCCACCTTGACTAGGACTTTCACACCCAGTAGCATTTAAGATGTATTTTAAATGTTACTTAAAAGGCGACCTCATGCTCTCGGAACATACCATTGCTATCGTTAAGTCGACGGTGCCTCTACTGGCCGAAAATGGCCAAGCCATTTCCCAGGATTTTTATAAAAGGCTGTTCGCCAACAACCCCGACTTGCAGCACATATTCAACATGGCCAACCAACGCAGCGGCAGCGGTGGCCAATCATCCGCTTTGGCAGATGCCGTTTTTGCCTATGCCAAAAACATTGACCAGATTGACGTGCTGGTACCCGCCGTAAAGCGGATCGCCAGCAAGCATGCCAGCATTGGCATTGAGCCCAAGCACTACCCGATTGTAGGGGAAAACCTGATCGCGGCTATTCAGGATGTGTTGCAGTTGCCAGACAATCACGAAGCACTCATCGCATGGGAAGAGGCTTACGGCGCGCTCGCACAGATTTTTACCGACACTGAAGAAAGCATGTATAGCGAAAAGGCCACTCAACCGGGTGGCTGGCGCGGGTTTCGTCCCTTCACCATTCAGCGAATTGTTGCAGAAACACCAGACGTTAAATCGTTTTACTTCAAACCAACCGATGGCGGCGCTATTTGCTCGTATTCCGGCGGTCAGTATCTTGGCATCAAGCTGGCCGGAACCGGTGACAGCTATGACGAAATCCGCCAGTACTCACTGTCGTCCTGGGGCGCAGAGGATTACTACCGCATTTCGGTCAAAGCCCAAACTCAAGGGGCCGCATCACAACAACTCCACCAATGTGTTGTCGGTGATACGGTTGAACTGAGCGCGCCCAATGGGCAGTTCCTGCTGAACAAAAACGCTCCGAAGCACGTCTTTATTTCCGGCGGCGTTGGCATCACGCCACTGTATAGCATGTTGAAAGAAGCGCTGGCATCCGGTATTCAGGCTGAAAACGTCCAGTTTGTTGAATGCTGCCGCAGTGCCGAGCACCAAATCTTCCACGAGGAGCTAACAGAGCTGGAAAAGACAACCGGGCTGAATCTCAAGCGCGCATTTGAGTTTGGCGAAGGTGCGGACTGGGTTGGGTACTTATCCGCTGATATTCTCAATACATGGCTGACCGACAAAACGGCTCACGTTTACTTCTGCGGCCCCTTGCCGTTTATGGCGGCCCTAAAGGGCATACTTAACAGCATAGGATTCGCCGACGACCAGTTGCACTACGAAGTGTTTGGGCCAACAACCGAACTGCCTACAACCCACTGACGTTATAAAGCCATTGCCGGCGCGGCTCAGACTTCAATCATTCTGTCTGCAACGGATCATAGTCAGGTTGGCCGGTATACAGACCAAAATCTGTCCATAATGTGGTGCCATGAAAGCGCACGCCGTCAATGCGAGGCCTTCCGTTGTACGATGAATGTCCCCAGCAAGAATAACCACATCTGCGGCCACATCAGGCAGGTCGCGACCTTCCTGAAAACACTCAATGTGCAAATCCGACAGTATTCGCAAGCGCACAATCTTATCTCCCTGAAAAACCTGAGTGGATTTTTTTCTCAGGACTTAGCCTACTCGGTTTGACGCGTCCGGATCGATAGTCCTTTCTGATTCACTGGACCTATTCCTTCAAAATCTGATACCGGGCACACGCCTTGTCCCGCTCGCGCAAAAGACGCACATCCGGATTACCAATAACAGCAGCGATCAGTGAGTTGCAATCCTGCCTTGCCAAAAACAACTCGGATGGAGGCTGGTAAACACGCTGAATGCCGGTGTCTGAGTTCGTTTTTGTACCCGCTGCTTTAGAAGCAGCTTTTGGTTGAGCTTGAATTTCGGGTTGGCGAAGCACCGGCTGCTGGGGCCTTTCGACCAGTTGGCCAGAGGCGTGTCGCATGCCTATCGCCGCGGCGTCCTTAGCAAAATCCGAAACGGCGTTCATCATGATCGCCGCGACCCCTAACACCACAACCGGATAAATCACGATCTTGAAAAACCATTTGCTTGATCGCCGGGGCGGAGCGCCGTAACGTTTCGCCACTAACCCTCTCACATGACGAGCGTGCGACTGATCAGTAGCCAATGATGCCTTCAAGCGACCGGACGTCACCTTTTCCCGCGCCTCTGCCACCTGCTCCGGGCTCAGCACAAAATCTTTTTTCGATTTGATATAACGAATATACCCGAGGCCCTGGGTAACGTTCTCCGGCAGAGGCGTTTTGAACGCACTGCCGCCGACGAAAACCACCACCGAATGCACCTGCTGATCGCCCAGCCCGAGCAGCGCTTGCAGTGTTTTCACATGCTTGTAGTTCTGGTGCAAAGGATTTTGGAATTTGTAGCTGGATCTGAAAATCTTCTGTGTCCAAAAAGGCTGCGTGGCGCTGCCGAAAATCCAGCCTTTCATATTCTTGGTTTCCACCACAAACACGCCAAACTCGGAAACCAGAATGTGATCAATCTGCGTGGTGCCATCCTCGGTGGGAAGGGTTACGTTTTTGATCAAGTGGTAGCAAGACTTGTCGAGAAAAAAACGAGCCGAGAGATTAACCAGGAACTCCCCAAGCTTACCTTTGAACCAGGGGGTTTTGACGACGCCGGCAATGATGAAGATGGGTATCAAGTACCAAAGCACCGCAACCAACGGCTGGAACATGGGGTTAAAGTCCATTTAACGGGAGTCCTTGTGGTATTGCTTTAACGGGGCTAAAAAATCAGGCCAAGTATTCCACACCAGAGTCAGAAAGCTTCAGAAATTTCGCATTCACAAGCTCGTTAAGCTCTTTCTGAATCGCCATGTCATTGCCCTGAATCTTGAGCTGCGCGGCAATGTGGTTTCGTAAGCTAGCCACCTTCTGCGGCCGCTTTTCTTTCTGCATTGATGACAGATTTTTGATGAGTTTCTGAGGCTCGCCCGCAGCGCCGGTGATTTTGACCTGTTTACATGACCGTCCGCTCGTCTTGATGTGAGCAATCAGAGGCGAAAAACCGGTGTCATTGCTGATCACCTCGAACGCTACGGAGCTCTCTGCCTGCGCATCAAATTTGCCAAGGTAATAGGCAAGATGGAAATCCAGATTATTGGCCTGTGAGTCCTTCACCTGAACCACCACAAGGTTGATCGGCTTGTCATACTTTGTGTCGGTGAAGTCCAGCCTGGGCTGCCTGGCGCCAAGGAACACGATGACGCGCTCATAGCCGGAGAGGTCAACTTTTCCCAGACTTCCAACGTTTTCGTAGTCAATGAAGGCCCATTTCATATTTTAACGTCCTCTGTGTTAACGCATTGTGCCACGGCAACGTCGGAAACACAGTTCAAGAAAATTCACCCGAAAAGTAAATCTGTCCTGTTTTTTTCATCCTGTTTTTGGTCGACACCATAAACCTTCTTGAAAAGGCCGGGCGGGCATTCATGGCCATCCTGCTGACAGCGTCATTGAGTGAAAGCTGATCAACGGCAAGCCCCATAAAGAGCGGGAGAAGGAAAATCTTACTCAGGAAGTCATCACGAACGAGTAATGCTGTTTATATATAAGGGGTATCCTCTTAGCTCCACAGACCACTATATGTAGTATTAGCTCTAATGCTGCTCACCACTTATAAACCAATTTTTGTCATTATCTGACTGGCTGAAATCGACACTAACCTGTCTCACACCTCTGGCTAAAACGTGCTGTTAATGAGGTTGCTGCGCCCCTGATAGCGGACACACCGCGTATCGAAAGGCGATGACTGGAGTATCTACTAAGCGGCCACGCCACTGATGAGATTCTAGTATCTCGGGGCGAGAGCACCTGACACATAAAACCCTGATGCCCTAGCGCCCCGCACTGGCTATTGCCGACTCTCATCGGACAAAGTAAGCACTGGTTTTGCCAGTTCTGAACTTGAGCTGAAATAGCTTGGCACAGTTATATTTCTGAACGATGGTGCACATCTGTGTAAAATCCAACTTTACCAGTGTTCAACGGGAAGCCCCCCGCTACGCTATGATTTATCCTGATATAGGCCTGAGGTCAGGCTCATAGTCGATCTCCAAGGACGTCATTATCTATCCAATACTGCGTACATTGATTTTCTGCTCAGCACTGTTCTTTTTCACATGGATGTCTCCTGCCGTTGCAGCACCCTCAGGGCAAGAGGATATTGTTGATCTGCAATTGCGCTGGCATCACCAGTTCCAGTTTGCCGGCTACTATGCTGCCGTTGAAAAAGGTTTCTACAAGGAGGAAGGGTTACAGGTTCGCCTCCATGCCGGAGATCCTGAGCATCAGCCGGTGTCTGAAGTTCTATCCGGGCGTGCCCAATATGCAGAGGGTAATAGTGAAGTCCTTTACCAGCGCCTACAGGGGCAGCCACTCGTCGCTCTTGCCGTGATATTTCAGCACTCTCCCTCTGTTCTACTCACTCTCAAGAGTTCCGAGATCAGTTCTGTGCACGACCTCATCGGCAAAAACGTCATGCTGGCGAACTCAGATGAAGACGCCGATTTTTTGACCATGCTGCTCAACGAAGGTATCTCGTTCTCGCAGCTCAACATCATTCCGAGTAGCTATCAGCTTGATGACCTCATCTCTGGCAAGGTCGATGCGTTCAACTCCTACACCACCAACGAGCCGTACTTTCTAAAACTGCACAACATTGCGTACAACATTATCGATCCGGGTAGTTATCGGGTTGATTTCTACAGTGATATTTTGTTTACGTCCGAGGCTGAACTGCGCGACCATCCAAAACGGGTCGAGGCGCTACGCCGCGCGACGCTGAAGGGCTGGCGTTATGCGATGGACAACCCGGAAGAAATTATCGATCTGTTGATCACTAAGTATCAGGTCGATAAGACCCGCGATCATCTGCGCTTTGAAGCCGCTGAAATGCGCAAGTTGATTTTCCCCGACCTGATCGAAATCGGCCATATGAATCCGGGACGCTGGCAACATATGGCCGAAACCTTCGTTAAAGCCGGGCTAGTCTCGGAATACGACGATCTTGATGGCTTCATGTTCGACGCCAACCCCAGTCGTTTGCCCGTTTGGGTGCTACCGGTACTTATCGCAGCACTTCTATTGCTAGCCGCGGCTGGGTCCATCGCCTATTACCTGCACCGCTTTAATCGCCGCATGGCTCATGCTCAAGACACGCTAAGAGAGAGTGAGGAGCGTTTCAAAGCACTCAGTGACGCCTCTTATGGCGGCATCGTCATTCACAACAAAGGACTGATTCTCGAGTGCAACCAGGGCTTATCCGATATCACTGGTTTCAGCTATCAGGAGCTCGTCGGCATGAACGGTCTCGGGCTCATCGCGCCAGAATTTCTCGAGACCGTACTGGACAATATTCAGAGCGGCTATGACCGGAGTTACGAAGTTGTCGGCGTGCGCAAGGATGGCTCGAAGTACCCCCTGGCCATTAAGGGAAAGAATATCGTGTACAAGGACTACGATGCACGGGTCATCGAGTTTATTGATATCACCGAACGTAAAGTCGCCGAAGAGCAACTCAGACTAGCGGCCAGCGTGTTCACCCATGCACGTGAAGGCATAATGATCACCGACAGCAGCGGTAACATCGTCGAAATCAACGACACCTTCAGCCACATCACGGGCTATAACCGCAGCGAAGTACTCGGCAAAAACCCACGATTACTCAAATCAGATCGCCAGAGAAAAGAGTTTTATACCGACATGTGGGCCTCATTGCTCAGCAAAAAACACTGGTATGGAGAGCTGTGGAATCGGCGTAAAAACGGTGAGTTATTCGCCGAGCTGATGACGATCAGCGCAGTCTCAGATGCCGATGGACAGACCAAGAATTATGTGGCTTTGTTCTCTGATATCACGCTGATGAAGCAGCACCAGCAACAGCTCGAACATATTGTCCATTACGATACTCTCACCAATCTACCCAATCGTGTGCTGCTGGCAGACCGGCTTCTTCACGCCATGAGCCAGAGTGAGCGACGAGGGCAATCGGTGGCCGTCGTTTACCTTGATCTGGACGGCTTTAAAGCCGTCAATGATGCCCATGGACACGAAGTGGGTGATAAATTGTTGATTATGCTTTCACAGCGTATGAATGAGGCTCTACGTGAAGGAGACACGCTGTCACGCATCGGCGGTGATGAGTTTGTCGCTGTGCTGGGTGATTTGGAGATGATTCAACATTGTGAGCCAGCGTTGAAGCGGCTGCTTCTTGCGGCGGCTAGCCCTGTCACCGTAGGGCGCGTAACGTTACAAGTATCCGCCAGTATCGGGGTCACGCTCTACCCACAGGACGGTGCCGATGCCGATCAGCTCATGCGTCATGCCGACCAGGCGATGTATATTGCCAAGCAGATGGGCAAGAACCGTTACCACCTGTTCGACGTCCATCACGACGAATCGGTCAAAACCCAGCGCGAGAGTATCGAACATATCCACCGAGCCCTCGATGACGATGAGTTCGTGTTGTATTACCAGCCCAAAGTGAACATGAAGACCGGTGCGGTGATCGGTGCCGAAGCCTTGATCCGTTGGCAGCATCCTGAACGTGGCTTAGTCCCGCCCGGAGACTTTCTGCCTATCATTGAGAATCACCCAATAAGCCTGGACATAGGGGCATGGGTGATCGATACCGCCTTGTCGCAAATGGCCGAATGGCTCGCTATGGGACTGAATATCCCCGTCAGCGTCAATGTGGATGCCCTTCAGTTACAACAGCGAGGCTTCGCCGCCAAACTGTCAGAGGCACTGGCCAGGCACCCGGAAATAAAACCCTGTTGGTTGGAGCTGGAGATACTGGAAACCAGCGCTCTGGGTGACATGGCCGACGTTTCAGCCATCATGCTCGCCTGCCGCGAAATTGGTGTGAGCTTTGCGCTGGATGACTTCGGTACGGGTTTCTCCTCGCTGACATATCTCAAACGCTTGCCCGCCGATCTGCTGAAGATCGATCTGAGTTTCGTCAAGGACATGCTAGAGGACCCGGATGACCGTGCGATCGTGATGGGTATCATTGGCTTGGCTGCGGCCTTCGATCGTCAGGTCATTGCCGAAGGAGTGGAGACCACGGCCCACGGAACTCAGTTGCTAGCGATGGGCTGCGAGCAAGCTCAGGGTTATGGAATTGCACGGCCGATGCCAGCAGCTGAGATCCCCGCATGGGTAGCTCAGTGGAAGCCAGATGCCGCTTGGAATGGATGAAGGCTCATTCGTCGAGCAGGCAGCCTCAGAGAGGACACTCAAAGGACGTGTACGGCTAGTTTATTGAGTGCTGTAGAGTTATTCGCAATTCATCCCCTATGGCTTTGCCGTGGACGGCCATTAGCTGACGGCTAAAGATTCAGGGCTCTTAATGACCGGTTTGTCGCAGCTCTTGCCGTTACCGAACACTCAGAACAGTGGAACCAGCGTCCGCTGCTATGTTTCTGGCTAGCAAGAGCTGTTGCTGTAGCCACAGACCTTAAGTGCCTCCTTTGGCCGACCACTGACGTTAGACAAGTTCTTTTTAAGTGTCGGCTAGGGGCCGTAAGGAGACAGTCGGCACTGCAAAGTGTGCTTTGTCATGATATGCGAAGTTGGATTTGACCTAATACTACTTATAGTGGTCTGTGGAGCTAAGGGGATACTCCTTTTATATATACAGTCTTTATTGGTATTGTTTGCCTCTTCAACTCTATATGACATGGCACCTGCAAGGAGGCAGCAATGAGCAATAAACTGATCCGCAACAGCACCGCCGAGTTTTTGATTTTCACCGGCCAATCGGGCGAGCAAAGCATCGAAGCACGGTACGAAGATGAGTCGATCTGGTTGACACAGAAGCTGTGAGGACTACTTTGAGCGCCTGCTGGAAGAGATTCGTGAAATCCGGCTTTCGGAGCGGCGCTTCTATCAAAAAATCACCGACATCTATGCCACCAGCATGGATTACAACGGGCAAGCGCCGACCACCAAGGCCTTCTTCGCCATGGTTCAGAACAAGCTGCATTTTGCCATCCACGGCCATACGGCTGCCGAACTGGTTAAGCTGCGCGCCGACAACAGCTGGCTAAAAATCAGAACGGTGGAAGGTTTGAGTGGTCTGGCAGAGATCTATCCGAATATTTGCCAAGGCAAGCTGGCCGCAGACGAAGGCGTTATCGTAGCACTCACACCGTCATGCTGAGCCAGAGCGCCTAATGGCTCATCCCTTTCAATGATGCCCACCCGGCCCATGCGCGTGGCCGTGGGCTATCTCTTCCGGACTGGCGGCGCGTACTTCGATGATGTCGATATCGAAGGTCAGGGTTTTGCCGGCCATCGGATGGTTGTTGTCGATATCGGCAAACTTGAGGCCAACCTTAACAACGATCACGTGGCGCTGGCCCTGCTCGGTTTTCACCTGCGCGACCATCCCCGGCTTCCAGCGTTTGGCACCGATCAAATGCTTGATCGGCACACGCTGAATGGAATCGGCTTTACGCGGACCGTAGGCTTTTTCCGAAGTAATGGTGACACTGAAACTTTCGCCGGCGTCGCGACCTTGCAGGGCTTCTTCCAGGCCGCGGATAATGCCGCCGTGACCATGCAGGTAGGCGTTCGGCTCGCCGCCACGGGAATTTTCAACGACCTTGCCTTGATCATCACTGACACTGTAGTGAAACAAGACCACCTGATTCTTTTCGATTGGCATAGGATTCTCTGTGAAGGTTCAAAGTACGCCATTATAACCAACGGCGGCGCTGACTCCAGCGTCCGCTGCGGTCGACTGGCGCTCTGGATAACAACAGGGTGGTTGAACCGGGTTGATCCAAATTAAATGGTTACGCACCCTTTCATTGCCACGTTGAGATTTAGGCTCAGAGTTGACCAGGATTATCTGCTATGACACCTTTTTTCCCCTTGCACGCCGTGACCCAATGCATCACACTAAAACATGATCATAAGCTTCAAACACAAGGGACTTCGCCAGTTCTATGATACGGGCTCAACTTGTGGCATACGCGCCGATCATGCCAAGCGACTAGCTCGCATTCTGGCATTCATGGATCTAGCGACAGCCCCGGAAGATCTTGATATTCCCGGCTGGCGACTGCACCCACTCAAAGGCAAGATGGCGGGGTATTGGTCACTGACGGTAAGCGGCAACTGGCGGGTGATACTTCGCTTCAGCGGCCATGATGTTGAGCTGGTCGACTACCTCGACTATCACTGAACTGGAGGCAATTCATGGCTATGTATCAACCCCCTCACCCAGGTGAAACATTGCGCGAAGACGTGCTCCCCGAGCTCAAGCTTAGCGTTACCGAGCTGGCCCGCCGTCTTGGCATGGCGCGTGAGACGCTGTCACGCATAATGCATGGGCGCGCCCCAGTGAGCCCTGATCTCGCGGTTCGGCTTGAGCTGGCCGGCATCGGCAAAGCGCGTGTCTGGCTGGGTGTCCAAATGGATTATGATCTGTGGCAGGCACGTCACCGCGCTCAGCCACCCATCGAGCGCTTCGCAGCGGTCATGTGATGCTTGCCCCAGCGTTACCCTGGCGGGTAACGTCCCAAACCTACCGCTACCAATAGTGGTGAAATAGTCAGGCCAGGCATTCCGCGCCTGAATCAGACAGCTTCAGAAATTTAGCACTCACAAGCTGGTTAAGCTCTTTCTGAATCACTATCAGCCTGCAGCGTCCAAGACATTCCCAAAGCCAGCCCAGCTTTAATCAGAGTGGTAATTGTCACGCCAGTATCTTTGTCATCAAGTAGCCGGTTAACCACTGTGCGGCTGGTATGCATCCTCTGAGCCAGCTGGGTTTTGTTGACGCCGACATGTTGCATCGCCTGCTGGACCTGCCAAACGATCACCCGCTTCAGCGCTTCTGCTTCCACTTGCTCAAGCGCACCATCAGACTTAAGCAGGTCATCGAGAGAGCTGCCAACGTGTTTATGCTGTGTCATGTTCCCCGCCTCCTATCAGACAAGATTCTTCTTCCGGTCTCTCGCTTTTTCTAACTCTTGAGCCGGTGTTTTCTGAGTCTTTTTGATAAATCCATTCAGCAAAACCATATCGCCCTGAAACATCGTGAAGATGACTCGTGCAATCCGGCCGTTTGAGAGATCACTGCGCACCTCCCACAAATCTGAATCCGCTTTCCCGGAAAACCCCCTCACCAAGGGCATACCCAGTGGCCATCCATATTCCACGGTTTTCAAATCGATGCCGATTACCAAGCGATCATCCTTACTGAGATTAAGGAGCCATTCTTTAACCGGCTCACGCCCGCTGATCGTTCTATAAAATACGACGTTGACCGTCTTCTTTGTCATTTTGCACCTTCCATGGTCGCATTAGTGTACCTAAATAGGTACGAATAGAAAAGAGAAAGCCACGACGTCCGTTAGTTTTTTCCCTAAGTGTCAGCCTAGCTGACGAGTCGGCGATTTCGCCTGAATTGCACTAGCTGGGGCGGCATGGGAGCTGGTTCCTGTTTGAGCCGCCGGAAGCCATAATAATAGCTGTCCGTAATGCTTCGCATTGATACTTGAAATTATATGAGACGTATACTGGTTGGATTTTGATCACCAACCAATACATGCAGTCCGAGGTACCCCTGGAATGATTAAACTCCTTCGATGGCTCATCAGAACCACCGTATTTTTGTTGGTTCTGCTGGCAGGCCCCGCACTGATTGCGGCCTGCAGTACTCAGTCTGGCCAGAGCTGGCGTGACGCTGATCGCTCCAGCGCAGGCATTGCGCCACTACCGGGCCAGACCGAAGAAGCCATTGTGCAGGTTTATGGTGCCCGAGCTTATAATTGGCGCGGCAATTTTGCGGTGCATACCTGGATTGCAACCAAGGAGCGCGGGGCATCCACCTACGTGGTTCACGATGTCACTGGCTGGGGTTATAAGGCGGTGCGGTCCCGCCCCGGTGAGCCGGATACCGCTTGGTACGGCAACCCGCCGATGTTGCTGGCAGATCTTCGTGGTGAAAAAGCGGACGCCGCCATCATCAATATCCAGACAGCTATCGACGCCTACCCCTTCGCGAATGAATACAAAGCCTGGCCCGGGCCCAACAGCAATACCTTTGTAGCCTGGGTAATCCGGCAGGTACCCGAACTGGATGTTGCGCTGCCCAACACGGCCATCGGAAAAGACTATCTTGCTGACGGAGTATTTGCGAAAGCGCCCAGCGGTTCGGGCTACCAGTTCTCCCTCAATGGTTATTTCGGCCTTATGGCGAGTATCCGGGAAGGTGTTGAACTGAACATCCTCGGCCTCAATATGGGTATTGACCCACTGGCTTTGGCCGTCAAATTACCCGGCATCGGGCACATTGGCCTGCGCGACCCCTGGATGGATCGCTCGACCTGGCACAAAGCCCCGGTTATGGAGCAGGTTTCAGACGCCAATTGACGGGGACAACATTAACCAGAAAGCTCCTTCGGGTCAGGTCTTGCGTTTTGCCTCTCGAACAATCTGGCTTACGCGAGAATAATGCAGACTGAGACGATTACAACGAAATGGCAAGACAGGGGCAAAACGCAAGACCTGACCCCAGCACCTCCGGTCCTTAAATCTGGAAACCAAAAGCGGTGCGCTTTTGGTTTCCGGTTGACCGCCTGGTTAAGCTGCCTCAAAGTCCAGGGGATGAATGTCATTCAGGTTAAGCGTATTCCGCGCCACCGAGAGATCACAGATATCCTGCATCGCCAACCAACTTTCCGGTGTGCGACCAAGAACCTTTGATAGCCGCAATGCCATCTCCGGACTAATGCCACTATCGCCTTTTAGCAACCGAGACAGGGTTGAAGGCGAAACCCCCAAGCTTGAGGCTAGCTGGCGAGAACTAATGCCGAAAGGCTCCAAATATACCTCCCGGATAAAGTCACCGGGATGCGGCGGATTATGCATAGTCATTAGTGATAATCCTCATAATCAAGGGCGGCAAGTTGCATACGCAGCTTCTTGGCATGATCGGCTTGTATACCTGCCGTGCTGCCAGTTGAGTAGAACCGTTTCAGTTCCTTGTGACGGAATGATTTAATCATGATGGAATGCTAGCATGTTGCGCATCACGCAACAACAGTTCAACGGTAAGCTCTCAACGAGGTTTGAGGATACCTATCAGGATTACCGGCAGAGCCGGCGGGCGGCCTGAGCACTTCTCCTCCTCCTCCCCGGCAACTCATATCGATTGATCCAAGTTTCAACGCTAATCAAAAAATGGATCTATCCCGGCTTCTACTTTTAATAATTCCTTAACGGATAAACAGACACACCCCATCATAATTGCTAGTCTCCCTTAGCGAATTGAAATAAATCGAAGCATGGAGTTAGCGCTGTGACGACTCGTCCTGAATTCCTGTCTGGTGGTGAACCTGCCCGTCTTATCCCGATAACTGCAGACAGTGCCCGTGAACAAAAGTCTATATCCGTATTACTCGCAGGTATGCGCTCCGTACTTGAACTTCGCCAAGCATTGCTGAAATCCCTTGGCACCCGTGTCGGAAGCAGCTCCACGTTAGAGACCTGGACTGAAGTGGTTTTTGCGAATGAAGACAAAAAGACCGCTCAACAAAAAGACCGACCAGACGGAATTCTGATTCTCCGTACCGGGAAGCGTGAATGGCGAGCGTTGATTGAGGCGAAAGTAGGGAACGAAACAATCGGCGAAGAACAGGTATCACGCTATCTACAACAAGCGAAGAACCACAAGCTGGACGCAGTTATTACCATCACCAATCAGTTCGCAGCACTCCCAACTCATCATCCAGTAAAGCTTCCAAAAATCGCTACTCGCTCAGTCGCGCTTTATCACTGGTCCTGGGCATTTATCCGCACCCAGTGCCAACTCCTGCTGAAGAACAATGGTGTTGAAGACGTAGACCAAGTCTTCATCCTCGGTGAAATTCTCCGGTATTTCGAAAGTGACCGATCTGGCATCAGTAACTTTGACCAAATGAATAGCGAGTGGAAAGATGTCGTTAACAAAGTGAAAAGCCATGCCTCACTTGCAAAATCCAGCGACGAGGTACAAAACACTATTGCAGCCTGGCACCAGGAACAGCGTGACCTTTGCCTTATCATGTCGAGGCTGACCGGCAGCAACGTTTCTCTAAAGCTCAAAAACAGCCATCGGACAGACGCAGCCGAGCGTGTAAAGGATGACGCGACGGATTTCTGCAAAGAACCCGTACTCAAATGCGCGTTAAGTATCATCAACGCCGCTGCAGATCTGGAGATACATGCCGACCTGCAGCGACGAATGATTTATTGCTCCATGAAACTAACAGCGCCGAAAGATAAAAAAAGCACAAAGGCCAGAGTCAATTGGCTGCTCCGGCAACTGAAACGCACTAGCCCGGCCAATTTCTTTGTTCGGGCAACCAGACCCGGGAAAGCCGAGACAACATACCAGCCGTTGAGTGCCCTGCGGGAATCGCCTGAATTGCTGGAGTCCGAAACTTCCAATACCACCGCCACCAACCTGGAGGTGGTATACGAGGTAGATCTCGCAGGTAAGTTCAGCGGTCGAAAGATATTCATTGAAGAGCTAGAAAAAGCTGTGCCTCATTTCTATCATGAGGCTGGTCAATGGTTGAAGGCCTGGAGTCCGGCACCTCCGAAAATCTCTCAAGAGTCGGATGTTGCAGAAACTGAACAATCGGATACAGCGGATCAGTCAGCGGAAAGTTCGTAAAAGAAGTCTGCCTCGATTTTTCGCTGTGAAATGCCCCCGCGTCTGTGGCACTGAATTCCTTTAGTGCCCAAAGTTCCTCGGGGTCTTGCGTTTTGCATCTCGAATAATCCGGCTTACGCGAGAATAATGCAGTCCAAAGAAATAGTTTTAATCAAAAGATGATGGTGATTGCCCATCAGGCGGTAGGCGTGGCATTCCCGGTTGAAGGTCTCACACTCTTCGTCGCAAACTGACAAAAAGGCACGGCGGTCATCGTTGGTTTCAAAATTCATCTAACGCCGATTTCCGCGAGACAGACTGATACGATTACAACGAAATAGAAAGGCAAGGGCAAAACGCAAGACCTGACCCCGGCACCGTACTGGGCGTCTACCTGCTACTTGGCGGAGATGACAACGGCCCGCTGGTGTATATCGGCGAAGGTGAGGACATTGGTGACCGCATCAAAAGCCATGACACCAAAAAGGACTGGTGGACGATAGCCATGCTGATAACCTCTGCGGCCAATAACCTCAACAAGGCGCATGTAAAGTACCTGGAGTCCCACCTGGTAGAAGAGGCCCGGCGTATTGGCAAGGTCGCACTGGATAACGGCAATACGCCACCACGCCCGTCCCTGAGCGAAGCGGCCCGCGCCAATATGGAGAATTTTCTCGAATATCTCCTGATGGTATTGCCGGCGTTGCGTATCGACAGCTTTCTGGCCAATACCCGGCCCAAATCGGCTGCTCGTATATCGCCGCTGGATAGCTCCGCCGAGAGCGCTCCCCCTACCTTCGTGCTGAACACCCCCAAGCACGGTATCGAAGCCGCGGCAGTCGTCAACGGCCGCCCTGCCAACGGTACTATTGAATGGAAGCTAATCAGCGGTAAAACCTACAAGGAGTGGGAGCAGGAGAAGCTGGCTCAGGAAGTGAGCACGAATGAATAATGCTGTTTATATAAACAGCCTTTATTGCTATCGTTTGTCTGTGAACCCCTATGTGACATGGCACTCTGCAGGGAGGCAGAAATGAGCAATAAACTGATCCGCAACAGCACCGCCGAGTTTTTGATTTTCACCGGGCAATCGGGCGAGCAAAGCATTGAGGCACGGTATGAAGATGAGTCTATTTGGCTGACTCAGAAGCTGATGGCTGAGATGTTTGGAGTAGATGTTCGAACGATCAGTGAGCACCTTGCCAATATCTATGCCAGTCAGGAGTTGATGCGCGAGGCAACTATCCGGAAATTCCGGACAGTTCAACAAGAGGGCTCCCGAAACGTCACCCGTACTATCGAGCACTATAGTCTCGACGCCATTATCTCTGTCGGCTACCGCGTCAACTCCCTGCGTGCTACTCAATTCCGTCAGTGGGCCACCAACGTATTGCGTGAGTTCGCGATCAAGGGTTATGTGATCGACCGTGAGCGCATGGAGAACGGCAGCTTTCTGGGTGAGGATTACTTTGAACGCCTGCTGGAAGAGATCCGTGAAATCCGGCTTTCGGAGCGGCGCTTCTATCAGAAAATCACCGACATCTACGCCACCAGCCTGGATTACAACCTTGCGGCGCCTACCACCAAGGCCTTCTTCGCCAAGGTGCAGAACAAACTGCATTACGCCATTCATGGCCATACCGCTGCCGAACTGGTAAAGCTGCGTGCCGACAGCAGCCAGCCAAATATGGGGCTGACCAGTTGGGCCAAGGCGCCTGAGGGCAAAATTCTCAAGACCGATGTGGGTACAGCTAAAAACTACCTAAGCAAGGATGAGCTGGATTCGTTGGGCAGAATAGTGAACGCCTACCTTGAGCTGGCGGAAAACCGCGCCAAACGTAAAATCCCGATGACGATGGAAGACTGGGCGAAACGCCTCGACGCTTTTCTGAAGTTTGATGAACGCGAAATTTTGCAAGACACAGGCAGTATCAGCGCCGCGTTGGCCCGCCAATACGCCGAAAATGAATTCGAAAGCTACCGTATCATCCAGGACCGCCTGTTCGTGAGCGACTTCGACAAGCTGGTCGAAAACCGCGATGGCGCGGCAGATATCAACTTACCCGTGAAAGACAAAACCCATAAGGATTCAGCTAAATGAGCCCGGCAAGTGCCCCGATCATCTCCAAAGTATGGAGCTTCCGAAGAGCTCCTTGGGGTCAGGTCTTGCGTTTTGCCTCTCGAACAATCTGGCTTACGCGACAATAATGCAGGCTGAGACGATTACAACGAAATGGCAAGACAGGGGCAAAGCACAAGACCGGCCCCCGGCACTTCAATAGGCTTGAAGCCCATCTGCACGAGAATCAACGCGGCGAACAGACCTCAGGGCTGTGATCAAGGGGCAGTTGCAGTTCATTGATGCGAATCATGGGGCTTTCCTGGCCGGTGACGCTGGCAGAGGTAGATAACATCTGGGTACCATTAATCTGTCAGGTGCACAGACTGAGAGGGACAAGTTTACTTCGCACCCGCTAAATGCAGTCATGCGCAGGCTACGTCCAGGTCGTCTATTTTTAGAGGTTAGCCGGGCGGGAGGCTGTCGACTTTTGATTGACCCAAAAACCAGCGTTTTGCCAAACCGCCGAGCGCCAGCAGTAGAGCCAGCAGTAGAGCCAGCAGTAGAGCCAGGATGACAAGAGGCAGTAGAGTATAAAAGTCCATTGCTTGCTCTGCTTGCCGAGCCGATACCATGCCGTGCACCGCGGGTGCATAGACTGTCCATTTGATTGCCAGCCCGACTATCGCGGCGCAACAGAAAACCAGAAACGGCAGACCTAATACGCCGCCTGCCAAATTCACGAATGCATGGGGAAAGCCCGGTAATATGCGTACTGCACATTGAGTAAGAAAGTCGCTGCGTTTGCCAAGCAGGTTGAGTACCTGCCTGGCCAAATAGCCGGGTCTCCAGGTATCACCCAGACCCTTACCAAAGCGATATGCCCCCATTGCGCCGGCGACGCTGCCAACCAGCAGTATGCTGACGCTTAACAAAGGCGCATGTAAAGGTGCGATAAGCCAGAAGCACAGGCTGCCTGGCAGCCCAAGGCTCATCAGCACAGCCATGATTAGAACGATGCCAACCATAGCCATGGGATGACCCGACAATTCGCCACCCCAGCGCCATAAGTAGCTGATCTCGATAGACAAAAGGATAGCCGTTACCGTCAACACCACTACCAGGCTCAGTAGCAGTATTAACAACAATGATCGGGGTGCGAATCGTGATTTTTCAGACTCAGATGCAGTGGTTCCCGGGATAAGCGGTTGAGGCGAAATCAGAAGCCGTATAGGCGGCCATAATAGTAGCTGCCGGTAATGCTTCATTGGTACCTGATATTATACGAGACGTATACTAGTTGGGTTTTGATCACCAACCAATACATGCAGTCCGAGGTACCCCTGGAATGATTAAACCCCTTCGATGGCTCATCAGAACCACCGTATTTTTGTTGGTTCTGCTGGCAGGCCCCGCACTGATTGCGGCCTGCAGTACTCAGTCTGGCCAGAGCTGGCGTGACGCTGATCGCTCCAGCGCAGGCATTGCGCCACTACCGGGCCAGACCGAAGAAGCCATTGTGCAGGTTTATGGTGCCCGAGCTTATAATTGGCGCGGCAATTTTGCGGTGCATACCTGGATTGCAACCAAGGAGCGCGGGGCATCCACCTACGTGGTTCACGATGTCACTGGCTGGGGTTATAAGGCGGTGCGGTCCCGCCCCGGTGAGCCGGATACCGCTTGGTACGGCAACCCGCCGATGTTGCTGGCAGATCTTCGTGGTGAAAAAGCGGACGCCGCCATCATCAATATCCAGACAGCTATCGACGCCTACCCCTTCGCGAATGAATACAAAGCCTGGCCCGGGCCCAACAGCAATACCTTTGTAGCCTGGGTAATCCGGCAGGTACCCGAACTGGATGTTGCGCTGCCCAACACGGCCATCGGAAAAGACTATCTTGCTGACGGAGTATTTGCGAAAGCGCCCAGCGGTTCGGGCTACCAGTTCTCCCTCAATGGTTATTTCGGCCTTATGGCGAGTATCCGGGAAGGTGTTGAACTGAACATCCTCGGCCTCAATATGGGTATTGACCCACTGGCTTTGGCCGTCAAATTACCCGGCATCGGGCACATTGGCCTGCGCGACCCCTGGATGGATCGCTCGACCTGGCACAAAGCCCCGGTTATGGAGCAGGTTTCAGACACCAATTGACGGGGACAACATTAACCAGGCATCAAGCGACCGGCCAACACCATATCGCCGGGCGGGGCCACTCAACTACCCATATTGGGCATTATTTTACCCAAAATGGGTATCATGGAACTGTTGGAGCCGAAGCTCATAAACCGGCAGCGTGTAGCGATAAACTTTCGCAACCAAATGGAAATGGCAAAACAAGGACTGTGAAATGAAGAAAACCGCCCTGTTAATAGGTTTGGCCTTTACCTCTCTCTCAGCCTGTGCGCAAACCGATCAATTCATTACAGCCGCCTATGACGGCATGAAGTTCCAGGTACCCGAATCACCCGTCATCGTTGGGTCGCTTGGTGCCAACAACGACATTCTGTTGGTCAAATATTCCCATACCATCGGCAAGCAATACATTAGTTTCGGGACAGAAAACATCCTCGAAACAGGAGGCTGCGGATGGTCTGACTTTTTCGAAGCGACACTGTCAGAGAACAAAGCCCACAGCTGTGATCAGGCTAGTGTAGAGTCTTTCCAGAGTGTGTTTGTTCAAGGTGGAGACTCTGGCACCTGGAAAATTGCAGATAAAGTCTATTACCACTTCCTGTCTGATCAGGGTGCCTCGTTTGTTTTCTTCCAGTCCAACAACGGTAACTTGATCAAGTTGGAATCTGACTTTCTTGATTCTGATGGTTTTCGGCGGGTGTTAGGGGATATCTAGGCGCCGTGGAAAACCGGGACAGATCTATTTTTCAGTTGGCACCGGGCACCTCTGCCCTCACCGTCAATAGGCGAGTTTTGATCTGAGCGGGAATCTCCAGTCCGAAGAATAGTCTGCGCATGGATCTATTCCTTATGAGTCATCTTGCGCACCACGCTACTGCCTATCGTAACGCGCCACCATCTGCGAATAGTATCCCAAGCATAGTTGGCCCCGTCCGTCGCTGCCATCGACTTACGGATCCCCAAGCCTCTGAAAAAAATCTGTCCCGGTTTTTCAAGATATTTTCCATAACTAGAGTTATCATATATGATAACTTAAAAATACAGAGCACCCATGGACTGGGACATTGAATTCTACAGAAAGGTAGACGAAGAATTGGCCGGGATGCCGCCCAAGATTCAGGCGAGAATGATCCGGCTAATGGAATTGATGGAAAAGCACGGAGCGAACCTTGGGGAGCCACACACCAAGTCACTTGGTGATGAGCTGTTCGAGATCCGCGCAAAAGCCAAAGAAGGCATTGGAAGAGGTATTTTCTGCTATATGCAGGATAGGAAAATCATCATTCTCCATGTCTTTGTGAAGAAAGATCAAAAAATACCGAAGAAAGACCTAGAGCTAGCAAAAGTGCGTTTGAGGGAGGTCAAAAGTTATGAGCTTCAAACAGTTTAAGCAGAAGGCACTCGAGAATCCTGAAGTGCGTAAAGAGTACGATGCCCTTCAGGAAGAATTCAACCTGATCGACCAACTGATCACCATGAGAACGAAAGCGGGCCTTACCCAAGAGGATCTTGCCAAGAAGCTGGGGACGAGCAAAAGCAACATCTCCAGACTTGAGCGTGGCCGGGGAAACCCTAGCTGGGGAACGCTCAGCAAGTACGCCGCAGCCTGTGGTTTTCGAGTGAAACTGGAAACCACAGAAAACGACCGAGTTTCCGCATAACCCTCGGAAAACCGGGACAGATCTATTTTTCAGTTGTCGGCCTTCCCGGCTTGCGAGTTTCAACTCTGATACCGATACGGTTTTCAATTTCATCGACGAACTTATTGCCGCCAGTCAGCTTGTTGCTATTGATCGCCGCGCGAATCAATTCATCTGACGGCGAACCATTTTCCTGCCCAACAAACTGCCGATACGCCTCAACCCTCAGAAAAGCCGCGAAAATAAATCTGTCCCGGTTTTCCTATGTGTGTGCCGCTCCAGCGTACGTTGCCGAATTCGGTGAGCCTCATAAATTATCAGACCTGAACCATCATAATTGTTTGCAGGGATCAGCTGACCATTGGCACTTTCAGGACGAAGGTAAAACGCGCAATATAAATATTAGTGGCAATCTGCGCTGCAACTCCGGCCGCGCCCTGGTGGATGCCGCGTTAAAAGGGCTTGGCATTGTGCAACTTCCTGGGGATTACGCGTTGAGCTATATCCGTAGCGGGCGATTTACCCTCATAACAGGCATCTGTTACCCAAAGTACGCATGCTGATCGATTATCTTGACGAAGAATTATCCGGCCATTCTGCTCTTGCGCATTGACTGGCTGCAAATAATACTAAACAGATATAGTTCAATCGTATTTTTGCTATCGCCAAAGGAGACCTGACCAATGGCGCAAAATAAATCGAAGAGCGTCCCATGCGATCCTGACCATTGCATTCAGGTGCGGGGTGCGCGCGTCCACAATCTCAAGAACATCGATGTCGATTTGCCTCGCAACGCGCTCGTTGTTTTTACTGGCATCTCCGGATCTGGAAAGTCTTCGCTTGCGTTTGGAACATTGTTTGCGGAATCCCAACGCCGTTATCTTGATTCTGTGTCGCCCTACGCGCGCCGGCTGATTGACCAGGTTGACGAACCAGACGTTGATGCCATTGACGGACTTCCGCCCGCAGTCGCGCTTCAACAACAGCGAGGAGCGCCGTCGGCCCGTTCATCGGTCGGTAGCGTTACGACGATTTCCAACGGCCTTCGCATGCTGTATTCGCGGGCCGGGCAGTATCCCCGTGGCCAGCAAATATTGTATGCCGACTCGTTTTCGCCAAATACACCGGAAGGTGCCTGCCCTCGGTGCCATGGCATCGGGCGGGTGTTTGAAGTGACTGAAAAGTTGCTCGTTCCTGATGACACGAAAACCATTCGAAATCGCGCTATCGCAGCGTGGCCACCAGCGTGGCAAGGTCAGAACCTGCGCGACATACTTGTTTCACTCGGCTACGACATCGATAAGCCGTGGAAAGACCTGCCACAAAAAACCCGAGACTGGGTTCTGTTTACTGATGAGACACCCGTTGTGCCGGTTTATGCAGGGTTCAGTCCCGATGAAACGCGCATGGCGAAAGAGCAAGACCTGCCGTCCAGTTACACCGGGACATTTACCAGTGCGCGACGCTATATATTGCATTCGTTTGCGACAACGCAAAGCCATCGTACTAAGAAACGCGTCTCTCAGTTCATGCAGATTTCCGTGTGTCCGGACTGCAACGGCAAAAAATTGAAACACGAGTCACTGTCGGTGAAATTTGCAGGGCTGGATATTGGTGAGTTGTCGCAACTCACGTTGAGCGAACTCGCCCAGCGGCTACGCGATGCTTCCATCGCAAAACCCGTAGCGCAAGACTTGCACCCGGAAAAGGTGATCGTGGCACAGCGAATCGCCCGCGACATTTTGGCCCGTGTCGAAGCGCTTACAACTCTTGGTTTGGGTTACCTATCGCTGGAACGCAGCACACCAACCTTGTCGCCGGGCGAACTGCAACGTCTGCGGCTTGCAACGCAAATTCGGTCGCAGTTGTTTGGTGTGGTCTATGTTCTTGACGAGCCGTCGGCAGGGTTGCACCCGTCTGACACATTGGCACTGCTGGGTGCGCTGGATGAGCTCAAGCGTGCTGGCAACTCATTGTTTGTTGTCGAGCATGATGACAGCGTTATTCGGCACGCCGACTGGATTGTGGACATTGGGCCAGACGCGGGAGTGCACGGCGGCGAAGTTGTCTACAATGGCCCGATAGACGGTCTGCGCGAGGTTAGTGAATCCCATACCGGGCGATATCTGTTCTCACCGGACATCGTTATGGAGCACACGCCGCGGCAAACGACACGCTGGTTGAAGCTGGAGGGGGTCAAGCGAAACAACCTCCAAGGTCTGGACGTTGAGTTTCCTTTAGGCGTTTTGACAACGGTTACTGGTGTGTCGGGCTCGGGCAAATCGAGCCTTGTCAGTCAGGCCCTCGTCGAACTGGTTGGCGAATCGTTGGGGCAAAAGAAAACCACTGAAACCGCCAATGGTGAAATCGACCTGCTGGAACAAGAACTGGAAACGCACACCGCCGGGCGAGTTGCTTATGGCATGGAGCACATTCGGCGCTTGGTCACCGTTGACCAAAAAGCGATTGGGCCAACCCGCAACCGAACTTTCGGGCGGCGAAGCGCAACGAATAAAGCTCGCGACCGAACTGCAACGCGCGCAGCGAAGTGACACACTTTATGTGCTGGATGAACCCACCACAGGCCTCCACCCGGCTGACGTGACGATGTTGATGACACAGTTGAATGGATTGGTCGACGCAGGTAACACCGTCATCATGGTCGCACACAATATGCTGGTTGCCAGGGGCAGTGACTGGATCATCGACATCGGCCCCGGCGCTGGCGATGCAGGCGGCACCGTTGTCGCCCAAGGTTCGCCTGCGAGTGTGGCAAGATCGAAGAACAGCCGAACAGCCCCCTTCTTGCTCCCGTAGCGCTTGCCGATTCTATATTGTTGTTGGCTGGTAAAAATGAATTGCTGAATGGGGCGATTATCCCGACGCGGAAATAGTGTAAATTCTCAACAACAATCACTGTACGAACAAAAAATTCATCCATCAAAAGCAAGGCAAGCCCTACATGACTGAAAAGAAAACCGGGACAGATCTATTTTTCAAATCAGCTCCAAGCCATCAGAGAAGCCGCAAAAATAAATCTGTCCCGGTTTTCTCGCCGCATCACAGCCGTTATCGGTGCAGCTACCGATCAGGAAGAAGCCGATTGCCTGCGGTATCTGATGCAATGTCAGCAGGCGTTGATCTGCTGCTGGCATACGTCCCATCCGCCGGAGCCGGCACGAAAAGCCATGCAGGTAGAACCGTTGACCGTGTTCCAGTTGAATTTTTCGGACACCCTGAGGCTCCACCTGGGCATTTTAACCGAGGCGTTTATTCGCTACCAGATAAGCGACTGAAAGGAGCATTCAATGACGTTTGATTTCCACGGCCGGCGCGTCATCGTCGCTGGCGGCAGCAAGGGTATTGGCCGGGCCATTGCCTTGGGATTTGCCCGAGCCGGTGCCAGCGTTTCCGTGTGTGCGCGCGGGCAGGCGTCCCTGGACGCACTGGCGGAAGAAGCGGCAGGCGAGGGGCTGGCGCTGCATGTGGCCTCCTGCGACATCGGCGATAAGGCCGCGCTGGAGACCTATCTGCAGAGCGCCATGGGCGAGTTGGGCGGCCTGGACGTGCTGGTCAATTGCGCCTCGGCGTTCGGGCGGGAGGACAACGAAGAAGGCTGGCTGAGCAGCGTTGAGGTGGATCTGATGGGCACGGTTCGCGCCGGCCATACCTGCCTGCCAGCGCTTAAGGAAACCGGGGGCACGATCATCAACATTGCCTCCATCGCTGCCCTGCACGCCTCGACACGCACCGCCCCCTACGCGGCCATCAAGGCCGCCGTCGCTCACTACACCGGCAGCCTGGCGGTGGCCATGGCCCCGCATAAAGTGCGCGTTAATGGCATTGCCCCGGGCTCGATCGAGTTTCCGGGCGGCGTCTGGGATCAGGCCCGTCAGCACAATCCGGAGCTCTACGAGCGTATTCGCGGGGGGATTCCCTTCGGGCGCCTGGGCACGCCGGAGGAAGTCGCCGACGTGGCGCTGTTCCTGGCCTCCGATCTGGCCCGGTGGATGACCGGCCAGACGCTGGTGGTGGACGGCGGCCAGGTTCTGTCCTGAGCCAACCCGCCCCCAAAGCAGGTCTGTCGGAAAAACACCATCGGACAGACCTATTATTCGTGTTAGCAACTCGTTCCAGTGTTGTGTCTACTGAGCGGTCTCAAAAATAAATCTGTCCCGGTTTTCCGCCGCCTGACCTACCGGCAGTTCATTCAGTTAGCGAGTGAGATCTTCAATGCCGACGGCCAATACAAGGTACTCAAGCGCTGGCAGCTGAAGCTGGCCGGGTTGCTGAATCAGCAAGTCCGGGATGCGGCGGAACTGTTACAACGCTACCAGGTGGTCAACATTTTCGTGTCTGACAAGTTCAAAAAACGCTTTCCGGAGTTTCGCGTAACAACCTTTCGTGAGGGTTTGACGGCGTCGGTTACTGGTGGTTAAGCCACTATGTGTTTCCTGAGAACTTCGAACCCGTAACCCTGAATGCCAGTGAACAGGATTCACTCAACAACAAACTGAATACTCTGGGCATTGATACCCAAGGCGGCAGAACCCTGCGAGTAAATGCCGGTGTGGAATTGTCTTTTGCCAACGGTCGACCCCTGGTTAAGTTAAAGGGCGTCAGCCTCATGGGCGTACCCATTCCGAATGCCTGGCTGGGTAACCTCAAGAATGTGGACCTGGTTAACGAGTTCGGCGCCAACCCGGGATTCTGGCAATCCTTTGCAGCGGGTGTGGATTATATCCAGGTTGAGGATGGCCGGTTGCTTGTCCGGCTTAAGGAATAGCGCCTGCCGGGCAAACTCCGCATCCGGCCACAGCAACAACCAGCCGAGAACCGTGACAAGAATGTCCTATACATCAAGAACCCGGAGAAATAAGTCCATTCTGCGATCTGCCGGCACTGTCGACAGACCCCAGCGACAGCACCCCCAGGCCGATCAAGTCCCTGCGGCCTGTTCCACAGCGGCGTCTATTTTCTCAATGGCCTGCCGGAGGACCTTTTCGGACTCTCCATGCTTGCCCGCCTTGTGAAGCGACTCGCCCTTCGCTCGGAGTTTCTCAACTTCGGCCCTTGTGCCTGCATCCAAATCTGCGGACTCCATCTGAGAGTCGACCTGCTTCATCAGAGTGGGACACTGGCTACTGAGAGCCGGTGCGGAAAAAAGCAGCGTTGCCAGTAAAACAAAAAGATAGCGCATGATTGTTCTCCCTTTATTTCATCCATCCACTCAAAAGCATAGTCGATCCAAAGGAAAAGCAGGAAGTAATCGTCCAATGATGCTCACACAACCCGTGCGCATGGCCAGGCAGATCAGCGTTGCTATACTGAACAAGGATCACCTGCTTCTCCATATGGGCCATAACAGGTGAATACATGTCACGCTCGGTAGGACTTTCCCATGCCCACGTATACCGTCACGGTCGCGAACCTTTCTCTGTCGCTGCAGCAGAAATCACAGATAGCGGAGGCCATCACAACGGCCCATCACACGCAAACCGGCGCGCCCCGTTTCTTCGCCCAGGTTCTGTTTTTTTCGACCAACGAGGGTGAGCACTTTGTCGGTGGCCGCGTAAACTCGGCGCCCCAGGTGTATGTGCACGGCCTGGTACGCGAGGGCCGCAATACCGAGGTCAAGCAGGCCCTGATGAGCCAGATGCTTGAAAAGGTAGTGCAAATCACGGGCATAACGGCTGAGGACGTCTGGATTTATCTGCAGGACATTCCAGCCACTCAGATGATCGAGTTTGGCCGGTTTCTGCCAGCGCCGGGCGACGAAGCCGAGTGGGAAAAGGAAATAACACCAGAGAAGCGTTCCGGGTTGCCCGATTAAAGGAGCACTGACACTCGACGACCTGACCGAAAACCGGGACAGATTTATTTTCCAGACGGATAACCCAACAAGGAGACACCATGTCGTATACCCGCCGATATACACCCGAAACCCTGAGCCGTGATGAGCTGGACCAGAGCACGGGCCCAATGGTGATTGAATTCAGCACCAACTGGTGCGGGATCTGCCAGGGTGCTCAGGCGGACATCAAGGCGGCAATGAACAATCACCCAGACGTTCCGCATGTGAAGGTTGAGGATGGCAAAGGCCGCAGATTGGGGCGGACGTTTGGCGTTAAGCTCTGGCCGACCCTGATTTTTTTGAAGGATGGTGAAGAAATAGCGCGGGTCGTCCGCCCGGAAGGCAGCAGCGACATCGAAGATGCACTGTTAAAAATTCACTAAGGCCAGCGCCGGAAATTGCTGGCCTGCCAGGAACAATACGGAAACTGGAAAATAAATCTGTCCCGGTTTTCGTATGTAATCTGCTCATCACTTCCCTATTGCGTATAACGCCAGCCAGCATGTGCGACTACGGAATGGAGGCGAAGCCGCAATGCAGTGGGCGTCGCGTGCCTGGCCTTGTTAGCCATTATCGCTAACAATACGAAACTCGCCTGCATGCCCCACATCATCGATAATTCTAGTGATAATTGCCGCGACAAAGAAATCGGCACACTGGATAGAAGTACTAACTATATCCTCATTGAACACTGTTTCGTCGCCGTGCTCTAAAGTATGAGTGTACCTAGCTGTCATGCTGAAATCATGGTGAGCAATTTTTGACAAGAAAGAATAAATATCTTGGTGATATTCTTCACCAAAAGGAAATAGCCTAGCTTTTTCCGATACTTTTGATGCCAAATTAAAACCTTTCATTTTCGCATCCTTTAACTGTAACGCGTCACTTTTTGACAAGCCGGCCTTGACCTGCTCTCTCACTGTTTCATCACAGAATTTGATCCACTCATTTTGACTGAATAAGCTGGCCATTTGAAGATACCTGTAAATTTGTTGAGGGCCAAGCCAATCAATATAAAATGTTAACGACAACTCATATAACGACCTTACAACTGCTCCAGCATTAACAAATAACTTCTCGCTGAAAAGCAACTGCATGGATAAAAGAGACTCTTCTGTACGCTGTAATATTGAATATAGCGTGTGGTGGTAGTGGAATTTAAAATTTCCACCTTTATGGAAATCTTTTACCCGTTGCTTTGTGCCCTGCACAGCGTCAATAAGAATTTTGAAGCACTCAGATGATTGGGGCTTTTCCATGCCAAGAATCGAAGGCTGCAATTTGTGATTAACGCAAAAGAAGCTATCAAAATGTTCCGCTCGTTCATCATAAGTGCACTTCATGGATTTTATAACATAGCATGATTCTTCTAAATTTCTCTTGCTGCCAAGAATGATTACAGGCGGTTTTTTTATGCCCAGCTCTCTGTAAGCATAAAATACATTTATATCGTCCGGACATAGAAATCGTTCTTCATCTGACTTTTCTATATTCTCATAAATATACAGAGGCGGCCTATCCCCTAATTTAATCAGATCTTTCAGGTAATCAATGTGGTCACTGAATTTTTCATCGCATTTATATAGAAGCCCTTCCTTAGTAGGCTGGTAAAATCCAGGTTTAATGTTGCTTATGGATAAACGCGTAGCGTATACCTTAAGCTTTCCTTTTAGGTAACGTGTATATTTTTCGGAAAATATCTCATCGTGTTCGGCATCATCCCTTCCTCGTATTTGATCTAAAGGGATGCTCTTTGTAGGAAAGCTTCTCACCAAGGACAAGGGGTTAGAATTCAACTCAGGTTTCATCTTGGCCTCTTAGTGCGGACATTCAGTGGCTAACAGTGACTAGGTAGCACACTTCATTATTACAAAAACCTGAGCACTACATAAAATTCAGGTCACACTAAAAATTAATACCTTTTTCTCATTATAAACAACGAATTATAAAAAACACGCTGTATCCGTTCGCAATCATATGACATCTTCGTTATTGCAATAACGAAGATGTCATATGATTGCGATAATGAAGCATTAACTGTTCTCATACCTTCAAAAACCAGCCTCGACGCAAGAGCATCATTTCCTGAATTTCTGAATACTGCCTGCTCTAGCGCGTCGATTTTTGTGGCGAAAAGCCAAACAGAGCGCAGCACAGACAGCCGCAAAATAAACGGTAGGAAAAACCAGGGACTGAAAAGAGGCTGTGGTGGTACTGAAAGGTCCATCGGCTGTCATCCTTAACAAGCGGCGCGTCCATAGCGGTTACCACGCAGACTAAAGCATCTCAGTACTGCTTGTCTGCCCCCTTTGCAAAAATCCATAATTTTAAGCAATAAAAAAAGCTGCGCAGTAGGCCCACGCAGCTTTGTGTCTTAACTCTATTTTCTATCTGTTTCTTTTACGCCGCCGCCAGCAACGCTCCAGCTGCAGCAACCACACCCAGCGCTCGGCCGAACCGGTTATCCGTTTTCTGCATCAGGGTCCCAAGGGCACGGCCTGCAAACGTAAGCGCCAGTGTGGCAACCGAGAAACCTGCCAAATAGGCCACCAACGCCGCTCCAGCCGGCATTTCAGGCCCATGGGCAAAGCCGTGAAATACCATAAACGCCGCGACCAGTGAACCACCCACAGCGGTTGGCGGCTTCGCAAGTGTGGCAATCAGGATACCGGCCAACATTACCGACAAGCTGATACCGGTTTCCACGCCCGGCAGGCTCAAGCCGCCCTAGGCAATGCCCGCGCCGACGACCATGCCGCCGATGACGAACAGCAGTGTGCTGTTTTTTAGGGTGGCGGACTGGCGCACGCACCAGAAACCGATGGCGGCCATGGTCAACAAGTGTTCCAGGCCTAGCATGGGGTGCAACAGGCCGCTGGTGAACCCGGTGCCTGCGTCGTGACCGGCATGGGCGGAAGCTGTGGTGGCGGTAACCATCAGGCCGGTGGCCATTAGTAATTGGGCAAATGCTTTCATTATGTGTTCCTTTGTCTTGTCCTTAATCTTAAGGGTTCAAAGCTGTTGTCCGTTTTCGCTCAGGCTGTCGCAGCCAACTTTTCCGGCCGCCTTTCTGGCAACATTCCCCGTTCCAAAATAAAGCTGATAATCGTCGCCAGCCCTACCCAGTCGTAAATGTTTGAAACACAAACGGCCGTTCGCCGCTCATCATTTTGGAATCACGCGCCATAATGTCCAGCGAGGCGTGCACGTATGCAGCGATGTCGATTTTGTTGATGATCAGCAGGTCGGATTTGGTGATGCCGGGGCCGGTTTTGCAGGTCGTCGATGGCCGCCAGGTTCATGGAGGCGTCTTCGCGAATGGCGGTGTGCGGGCAGCCGCCGGTTTCAACGCCAAGAATGCGGTCGGCCGGCAGGGCGTCGTGCTTCAGCAGGAAGTCGGCGTCTTCTCTTGTGTAAATGTCGTTGGTCAACACGGCGATGTCGTAGTGGTCTTTCAGGGCACTACACAGCTGGCGCAGCAATGCAGTTTTACCGGAGCCTACCGGGCCGCCAACGCCTATTCTCAAGCGAAAACCGGGACAGATCTATTTACCAAATCAGCTCCAAGCCATCAGTAAAGCGGCGAAAATAAATCCGTCCCGGTTTTTTGGTCTTAGTCGGCACAGGGGGCTTCGCGCTGAAAGGTAAAGACTATGTAACGACCTAACGAATGAGGTGATCACTCACACGCATCATCATCCTGGCCCGGGAATGTTTTTCAGAAGCTCGGCATTTGTGGGGTACTTCTCAAGCAGCTCAACCAGCTTTTTTGTGCCCTCTAGCGGTTTGAGACCGCCAAGCGCCCGGCGCAATGCTCTTACTTTGTCTAAATCTTTTGGATCCAACAGCAGCTCTTCACGGCGTGTACTGCTTTTCGAAATATCCAGCGCGGGAAAGATTCGCTGATCCGCCACGTCTCTCGATAAAACCAGCTCCATGTTCCCCGTGCCCTTAAATTCCTCAAAAATAACCTGGTCCATACGGCTGCCGGTATCCACCAAAACGGTTGCCAAAATGGTCAGCGAGCCGCCATTCTCAATCTTTCGTGCAGCGCCAAATAACCTCCGCGGAATCTCCATCGCTCGAGCATCCACCCCGCCAGACATAGTACGACCACTACTCTTTCGCTCCGCGTTATGCACACGCGAAAGCCTCGTGAGAGAATCAATCACAATCATTACGTTTTGACCCTCTCCCGCTTGTCGGCGGGCGGTATCAAGAAGTTCATCGGCAACGCGAACGTGATGAGCATAGCTTTCATCCGAAGAAGAAGCGTGTACCTCAGCCGGGACGCTACGCCTGAAATCAGTGACCTCTTCGGGTCGTTCATCTATCAATAACGCGTAAAGTTTAATCTCGGGATACGCCTTTCCCACCGCCTGGCAAATATGTTTTAAAATTGTCGATTTTCCAGACCCCGGCGGTGCAACTATTAAACCTCGCTGCCCCATTCCAATCGGCGTGATCAAATCCATCGCGCGCACCGTGAGTTCTTCTGAACCTGACTCCAAGCGCATCCCCGGCGTTGGATTGATAGCCACAGCATTTAAAAAACGTTTTTGTGGATCAGCCTCACCTTCAACCTCAACCATAGCCTCGACTTCCTCAGCCACTGGTTTAGCGTCTTTATTTCGTTTTCGGGTTAAACCTAATGTCTTTCTCGTCATGATTTTTTGATAGCTCTTGTTTGATAGATATTTTTCGAAATGGGCTGATAACGTCAAAAAAACAGAAGCCCTAACGGATTGCTGAACACCATTTTCAACAAAGACAGCCCAAGGCAAAAACCCAGCGTGCATAAAATAAGTCTGTCCCGATTTTCCCATCAATTGAGGGATGGCTGCCACGTTGTCGTTCGCTTGAACAACCAGATGAACATGGTTCATCATGAGGCAGTAACTGAACACCTCCGGCTTATAAACCTGCTTCCATTCCTGAAGATTCGCCAGGTAGTACTCAAAATCACGGCATTCGACAAACACCGGTTGGCGATTATGGCCGCGTTGAACAATATGATGGGGAAAACCGGGCACAATCACCCTGGCCTGTCTTGGCATCAGCGTCTCGTTGCTTCTGACGCACAGAATCCATTCTGTGTGCTGGTAGCCGATATTAATCGAAGTGCGAAGCGGGTTGGTAGTGATTCAAATCAGCTCCAAGCCATCAGAGAAGCCGCGAAAATAAATCTGTCCCGGTTTTCTAGCGGCGCCCATGCAGCGCAGCGAGATGGGCGTCCGGTGTAGGGCCTCCGGGCCCGGAACGTACTACAACTATTTGTTAAGTTACTGAGTACAGCCTTGAGCACTCATCCCGTGGCGAACACGGACTATGGATTCTCGGCTCTCCTCGTAGTCGACTACAATTCCGATGGCCGGATATTTCTTGGACTGTATACACTGCCCGCGTTTCTGGAGCAGGCTAGTTGGAAAAAGCTCGCTTTCACGAGTTTGGAAATTCGCATCACTACGGGAATACCACCGAGAAATCACGTTATTGATCATCATCTTGTTCACGGTTTGACCAAGCTCAGACGCTTTCATACAGGTTTGGTCATCAAGGCTCAGCACTCCAATGTTTGCAGTGACTCCATCGTAAAAATAATGAGAACCTTCAACAACTTCTTGGTGATACCAACACTGCTCTCCCTGCTCATTTTGGATAAATCCCTTCTGCTGGAAAAGAGACGAACCAGCGAAAGCGGGGCTTCCTAGAACCAATGCTAGGATTGTAGAAAAACGTAAGAAAGGCACAGTGCTTTTTCCTCCCTGAAAATTTAACACCTGTAGCATGCGCACTCTTGTAATTGAGCCGAAGGCGCAATGTAAAGGGTGTCGCCGTGCCTGCACTTGTTATAAAATTACTGCTCTGTGATATCTCTTGATTTAGGAGTAGGAATTAACCCTATAAACCTCGCCAAACTCAACAAAGTCATGAACAGACCAATCACAGCTTGCCCAATAACCAAAGAATATGCCAGCACCCCCAGCGGGGTCACATTGTAATAGCCAAAACTGGTCATAACTACAAAGCTTGTGTATATAGCTCCAAAGACACTTTCGTGTGATCCTGCTACAGAGAATGAAAAAAGACCATTAAAGAAAACATATTGTGCTGCAAACCAAAATATTATTTCAAAATAGTTCTGCATAAGAAGCACAACCATTCGCCGGTAGCCATGCAGTGCGTACTCCTTGCCAGCTTTTTTTGCTCTATATTCATCAAAGAGGAGAACATTTGTCTGATAAACAACCACTTCAAAAACTCTCAACAAGGCATATGCAACAATAGATAACCCAACGTAGTAATTATTAATATATAAAACTGCGGGCACGGATAAAATAGACAATGCAACATGCCCTAGCGCCCACGCTTCCGAAAAAAGGCCTGTTTTAGCACTAGGAAATACAAATCTCACAAGGTTGAAAAAAGAGATTTTACCCAGCACTTTAAAAATACAGGCCCAAAAATCAAGAATGAACGTCTTTGGTCTTTCAGAATTTTCCATACAACTCTCGTTTTTTATAACGCCCGCGTAATAGGCGCGAGCTTGCGAGCGTCCTGATTGACGCAATTGTTATGTGTTTATTTCGAAACATCACGCATGGTATTTGGTATCAAAGCGTTTCCATTCTTAAACTCTTCAACCAAATGCACATCAGTGAAACCTTCAAAAATATCCCTTGGTACATGTTCAAAAACTATCATTTGAAAATCACCTAAATTTTCATTTCTACTTTTAATAAATTTATCCATTAATTCAAAAGCCTTCTTTATTTTAAAAGCATCTGATTCGTTGAGCATTGCTTTCTTTTCATCTCCGCTCCCCCAATATGGTCTGCTAGGTTGATCAATCACAATATAAGGAGCTACAAACGGTGAGTCATTCCTAAATGCCACTTCCTGCATTGCAAGTGTGAAAAATAAATGTAGAAACATATGATTTGAACTGCTACCAACATTCTCAATGAATGTAGTTTTTGGCTTTCTCAGTAAAAGGGTCTTTTCTTTATAATCGAACACTGGCTGATAGTTCGAATAGTTAACAAGAGCTTCACCGGTTATTTTCATGTACTCTGAAATTATTTCCTCAATAACCTTTATGGTAAGATTTCTTTTTTCAATTTCATCAACAACATCTATTGCCCCGATTTTCTCCTTCAAACTTTCAATTTCTATATCTGTGTTAGTTGATAGTGAATCCTCTTGCGAGGAGTACAACTCCATTTTCGACTTTACGCTGCCCAGGAAAAAATACTTTTCTTTATCATTACCAAAACTTTTATGTTGATCAGGCATGATTGATAACGAGGTTTTTAGTAAAGAAACGTCTTTCTCCAATTGTTTAATTTCATCATTAACCTGTTTGTCAATTGGTGTTTTCGTCTTACATGCATTGCGAATTTCGTTTAGTTCGCTCGCCAATAACTCAATGACATCTGAAAAAATAGATGTTTTAATTACATCAGAATCTCTTTCTTTGAGAAAGGTAATCGGCTTCAAACTATCGTTTGTTATAGAAAGACTATTTTTGTATGACTGGAACTCCGATACAAAGCGTTTAAGATTTTTTATTTTTCTTTCTTTTAGGTAAACATCATGTTCTAGTTCGCTATTAAATCCATTATCTGCTATTTCTGTCTGAACCCCCGAGACAGTTAACTCAAGTTGTGATAGCGAAGAATCAAAGTCCAGATCGGGACTAATCAGTGAGTATTCTTTGGCCTCCTTAATTATCGATTCCTGCTCTAACTTAAAGCTATCCGACTTAGTTGATATCGACTTCGATTTCTTCTGTAATTTTGAAAGCCTTAATTCAAACTCTGCTTTCTTTTCCTTCTTAAGGACATTTTCAATGGTTTCAATTCCTACAGCCAAATCGAATATCCTAGGTAATGCATCTCGATACCGTGAGTTATCCTGCTTATCAAAAAATACTCCAGTATCATTTTCTATGATATTCACTGATATAGTATTGAACATCAGAAAGTATCTTAGTGATATTTTTGACCCTGGTTTAATTAAATTGCTTCCATAAGGAATTGATACATCACTATCGATCCTGAACTCACTCTCTAGAAGAGATTTGATGGAGGCCTCTGAATTATTTGAAACTAAAGAATCAGGAATTTTTCCTTCTGATGAAAAATAGTATTCCTTTGAAACCTTACCTCTGACTAGTGATTTTCTCGCAATGGTATATTCCTTCCCATTAACATGGAATAATATTCCGTACCACGCGACATTTTCGTTCACGATGCTTTCTGAAATTTTTGAGTCACTTGAGAAGAAGCAATAATCGATTATATCTAGTATTTCTGTTTTCCCAGTACTACTATCACCGGTAATAACATTAACCTTGTTTGGTTTAAATTTTATTTCTCTTATTTTTTTATTGTTAAGCCATAAAACAACTTTGTTAATATGAAATTTCATAGCTCCACTCTCAGGTTCAAGTACAATTTACTCTCCGTTTCAGCTAGCAACTTAGCTATATTATCAGATGCCTTAAAAATACTATTAGCTCGCTTACCCATTTTTGAGTCATACTCAAAGGGCTTAACCAACTTCACGACTCCATCTGAAATATCAATATATCCCGCATCGTTAAGATACTGGATAGAATTCATAGTCATTACTAATGAGTCCATGTATCTCTTATTGAAGTTGGAGAAATAGCTTACTTGATCAGAAATTAATTTCTCTATACTTTTAACACTTGTTGTTTGTCTAGCTAAATACTGCAAAAGCTTTTGATGCGACAATAAAGGAAAAACCAGAAAAACCTTAGAGATGGACAATGCATTGCTTCGACTCAATACAGCACCAATAGCAACAACGCCTATCCCAAAATTATTATAGTAATTAATATTCATTTCTTATATTTCTCCCAATCCTTCCTCCACCCAATAACCGGAGAATCTGACAGATCGTAGAATGCTCCATTACTCATGCTAGTATCCATGGGCTGCTGACAAAGGATAAGGTTTTTTTCTCTAATAGAGTCAAGAACTTTCAGGGCAGTATTATTATAGTCTTTCTCATCAGTAACCCCCCTATATGAGCTCTTATATTTATTTCTCCATTGCTCTACAGCATCTTTCTTAAAATCAGAAATTTCGTTACTTGTAATTTCACCCTGCTGAAGCCAAATATTGATATTGCTCTTTAATTTTAACTTAAAAACAGTAAGTCTGGCGATTTCCTCAAAATCATCGATTGAAACATCATTAATCTCGACAAGTTGCTCTATGAATATTTGTTTATGCAACTTGTCTGGTAAAGCAGACTCATATTCGCTTATTGTCAGAACACCATTTCGGGCCAAGTCATAATGACGTCTATATCGCAGATAAAAATCATCAAAAGAAACATTAATTTTGTAACCGTTTCGGATTTTAACAAAGTTATCTTCTCTAATAGACGAGTCTAGTCCTGAGAAAACTTGATCTATTTTAGAGTCAACGATTTTGTCAGCTCTAATTGCTTCTTTGCACTTAAAAATTATATCATCTACATTTAATTCAAAGAAAATCTTCTTAAGGTAATTCTCTAAAACTTCCTCCGTCAACGACAAGACATCATTAATATAACTTTTTATTGTCTCGCTTTTGGAGCTATTAGAAAACTCTTCAATTTTCTTCTTAAAATCTTCAAATTTCATTGCCCCCTCTTGATAGTCTGATATCGCTTTAAGTATGGAATTTAACTCAGAGGATGACTTGTTAGATGCGAGGATAAATGATGTTTTTTCGATAAATTTTAGTTGATCAAGTTTCTCGCCTCTACCGTCCTTACTGTCAGAAACTATCTTCGACCAATTTGACAAAGTTTTCCATAGATCGGAGTCTGATTCAGTTAGATTTATGGGAGTTTTGTCGATCTTCTTTTTTATAGTATGTTTAACTTGGAAATATACTTGCTCGTTATTGTCTAGGGAAACACTGATTTATTCCCCTCACGTTGTCGGTTTGGTAAAATGGTCGCTCCTCCGCAGGATTAGCCAGAGACTGTCATGAAGCAAACAAGTTTCGCCCAGGCAGAATTTGCTGCCAAGAAAAAGACAACCCGCCGTGAGCGGTTTTTGGCAGAAATGGAGCAGACCGTGCCCTGGTCGAGGCTGCTGAACGCGCTATCGCCGTTCTATTATCCTGATTCTCGCGGTAAACGAGGCCGTCCCCCAATACCTTTAAAGCGCATGCTGCGGATGTACTTTGTGCAGCAGTGGTACGCCCTGGCGGACGAAGCACTGGAAGATGCCATCTATGACAGTCAGGCGCTGCGCAATTTTGTGGGGATTGACCTAGCCGTGGAATCG
The DNA here is from genome assembly GCF_023311895.1 of Marinobacter sp. M3C. Classification (GTDB taxonomy): domain Bacteria; phylum Pseudomonadota; class Gammaproteobacteria; order Pseudomonadales; family Oleiphilaceae; genus Marinobacter. The sequence goes on along the minus strand of NZ_CP092284.1, from coordinate 3,891,721 downwards.
GTCCCCGATGCCACAACGCTGTTGAAGTTTCGCCACTTACTCGAAAAGCAGGCTTTAACCCAGGTGATCTTTGAACAGATCAACGGCCACTTGGCGGACCGCGGCATGCTCATGCGTGAGGGTACGATCGTCGATGCCACTATTATTGCAGCACCGCCCTCGACCAAGAACAAAGCAAAGGCGCGGGATCCGGAGATGCATCAGACCAGAAAAGGCAACGAATGGTACTTCGGCATGAAAGCGCATATTGGCACGGACGCAGACTCTGGGCTGGTCCACAGCCTGACGGGCACGGCCGCCAATGTAGCGGATATCACCGAAACCGAGCGCCTGTTGCACGGTGAAGAAACCGAGGCGTATGCGGATGCGGGTTACACCGGTGTGGCCAAACGCGACGAATTTAAGGACACAAAGGTTACCTGGCACGTGGCAGAGAAACGCGGCAAGCTCAAGAAAATGGCAGAAGGCCCGCGCAAAGATCTGGTGACCCAGTTCGAGCGAGCCAAAGCCCAGATCCGGGCCAAAGTGGAGCATCCGTTCCACGTGATCAAGAATCTATTCCGGCACCGAAAGGTCCGTTACCGAGGGCTGTTAAAGAACACAGCGCAGCTGTTTACGTTGTTTGCTCTGGGCAATCTTATACTCGCTCGCAGGATAAATCCGTCTCAAAGCGCGTGATATAGGCCTTAAAGGCCGAACTTCGGCCGCAAAAAGGCTTTTATAACCTGAAAACAGGACATTTAATGATTCTGGCGTACAACTCGGCCAGAAATCTTACTGAAATTTGAGTGAACCTCATTATGGCGGTGAGTCACGATTTGATCAGCGCTTCCCTAGTTCGGTGTGCACATCGTCCTTAACTTCCAAGCCGACTGATTCTCCAGGCCTAAGACAAAGCAGCTTCCATAAAAAGTAATAGTACTGGTAATCGAAAGCAACTAATATCGAGTCCGCTGACGTCTTACTAGAATGCGTTTTATCTTTACTCACAATATGCAACACCTTCTATATATTTTGAATATACCTATCAATACATAACGCCAGCCATAAGCGGCGCCCTGAAAAGGGCGTCCGGTGGAGGGCCAAGGGCCCGGAACAACCTTGATGGCCTTGTTAAGCGACACCACAATTCAGCAACCGAAAATTAGATGTTTGAATTTCACGCTGCTTACTTAAAGGCCTGATTGAGGATTCAAAAAACGCATGGACACTCAACCTTGGTTTATCAAGCTGATTTTTCTCTCTTATGTGTCTTGCCTGAAGCTCATTAATTGAGGTTTCTATCAGAATTTTTTCTTTACTGTGGGGCTTGATGTTGAGGCAGTGTAAAGATCTGAATTCTGCTGCCCTGCCTACCCAAAGCAGAACAGCCTCGATCCCTGTCAGCTTCAGCGTAAATGGAGAAAGATTGGTTATTTCTAACCATACTCTTGCGTCCGGCAAATCTGCGCAATTTACAACCAGCCCTTCGTTCTCGCTGCTTATGGTGACATCGACCATCCCCAGCATTTTTTCATTGGAATATATCAAACGAAACAATGACGGTAGTAATTTTGAAAGTACCTTTATCAGCCAACTTCTTACAGCTTCTAGCAACTTTGCTTCCTCAGATTTGAGCGCTTAACAGTGACTAGGTAGCACACTTCATTATTGCAAAAACCTGAGCGCTACATAAAATTCAGATCACACTAAAAATTATTACTTTTTTCTTATCCTAAACAACGAATTATAAAAAACACACTGCATCCGCTCGCAATCACCTAACGTCTTCGTTAGTGCAATAATGAAGACGTCAGATGATTGCAATAACGAAGCATTAACTGTTCTCGCACCTTCAAAAATCACCTTCGACGCAAGAACATCATTTCCTGAATTTCTGAATGCTGTCTGCTCTGGTGCAGCGATTTTTGTGGCGAAAAGCCAAACAGAGCGCAGCACAGACAGCCGCAGAATAAACGGTATGAAAAACCAGGGACTGAAAAGAGGCTGTGGTGGTACTGAAAGGTTCATCGGCTGTCATCCTTAACAAGCGGCGCGTCTATATCGGTTACCACGTAGACTAAAGCATCTCAGTACTGCTTGTCTGCCCCTTTGCAAAAATCCATAATTTTAAGCAATAAAAAAAGCTGCGCGGTAGGCCCACGCAGCTTTTTGTTTTAACTTTATTTTCTAACTGTTTCCTTTACGCCGCCGCCAGCAATGCTCCAGTTGCAGCAACCACACCACCAAGCGCTCGGCCGAACCGGTTATCCGTTTTCTGCATCAGGGTGCCAAGGGCACGGCCTGCAAACGTAAGCGCCAGTGTGGCAATAAGGATACCCGCCAGTATTACCGACAAACTGATACCGGTTTCCACGCCCGGCAGGCTCAAACCGCCCCAGGCAATGCCAGCGCCGACAACAAGGTTGGCAAACACAAATGGCCGTTCGCCACGCATCATTTTGGAATCACGCGCCATGATGTCGAGGGAAGCATGCACGTATTCAGCGATGTCGATTTTGTTGATGATCAGCAGGTCGGATTTAGTGATGCCGGGGCTGCCTTTGCGGGGAATTTTGTCGCCGCCAGATTCCACCAGCACCAGTTCCAATTTCGGGGAAAACACCAGAGACAGGCACTCTTCACACCACTTAACCTCGCAGGGACACACTATACCTGTCTGTTCTGCCTGTCTGTTCTGCCTGTCCTTTCTGGATATTATTAAATCCAAATGTTTAATAACCTCGAAAAGCGTCTACTTGATTCATTAGGGCCTGACCACTTTTCATCAGTCGATAGTTTTTCAAAATTTGAGGCGCGACTGAGTTAGGGTCTGTAATACTTGAGCAGTGAGGGGTCAGGAGTATTTTTTTATTCTGCCAAAATGGGTGCATCTGAGATAATGGTTCCTCTCTAAAAACATCAAGGCATGCTCCTCTCAGCTGACCTTCATTTAGTGCTGTTATCAGATCTTCATCTATCAGATGTTCGCCCCTCGCTACATTGACCAAGCAAGCCCCAAAAGGCAGTTTATTAATGTTTTCAAGGTTAAGAATACCCCTCGTGTCGTTTGTCAGGGGCAATAGGCAAATCAATATATCTACTTGTGAAAGAAACTCTCCTAGCTGCCTGTCACTTGCATAAGACTTTACTCCGGTGATAGTCTTTTGAGTGCGCGACCAACCAATGACATTGAATCCAATCTCAGAAAACTTGCTAGCCGAATATTCTCCAAGCTTACCTAACCCCATTACACCGATGGTCGTATGGGCTATTGCTTTGGGTGACTGCTGTTTCCAGTTCGATTGGAACTGCTGAGCTTTGTATATGTCAAAATCCCGGAAGTAATACATAACTGCTGTATGAAGATATTCATACATAGACTGTGCTAATAGAGGGTCTATGATTCTTATCACCGGTAGATCTTTTGGAAAAAATTCATCATTAAGTAAATGATCTATACCTGCGCCCATAGAGCAAATGCATCGCAGATTTGGGTAGTCTCGTAGAACGCCTTCAGGATGGTTCCAACATAAAGCAAACTCAACGTCAGCTTTCCGGCTTTCGTTTGGCCATATTTGAACGTCGAGAGTAGGGTCTAGTGCCCTTAGGGCGGTTACCCAGGGTTTAGGGTCTTTATTGGTACAAATAATTGATATTGTCATGTTATTTTGCTTTTTCCCGTAACTATACCGAACGCTTCATCGCCGCCAAAACGCGATTTCAAAACCGATCTGGGGAAAGAGCTGGCGTTTGCCGCCAGCCATTCTTGCAGGGACGTTGAAAGGTTGCGCAATCGTCGTCTTAACTCTCAGCGACGTTGCTTAATCTTCTTCCAGGCCGTGAACGCTATGGCGCTAACGATCACTGCGGCAACCAGGTATTCAATATGCAGAACGTCGCCAATGGCTTCGTGGCCGGAGTGCGCCAGCGCGTTCGTAGAGGCCAGCAGGAGCACTGCACTGATACTCATTTTTTTGATGTTTTTCATGGCTATTTTTCCATTTTAATTCGAAAGAACAAAAGGTGTTCGCTCAGGCAGTTTTAGCCAGCTTTTCTGGCCTGCGCTCTGGCAGCATTCCCCGCTCCAAAATAAAGCTGATGATGGTTTCCAGCCCTACTCCGTCATAAAGGTTGGCAAACACAAAGGGCCGTTCGCCGCGCATCATTTTGGAATCACGCTCCATGATGTCCAGAGAGGCATGCACGTATTCGGCAATGTCGATTTTGTTGATGATCAACAGGTCGGATTTGGTGATGCCGGGGCCGCCTTTGCGGGGAATTTTGTCGCCGGCGGATACGTCAATCACATACAGGGTTAGGTCAGACAGTTCCGGGCTGAAGGTGGCGGATAGGTTGTCGCCGCCGGACTCTACCAGCACCAGTTCCAGGTTCGGGTGTCGGTTTTGCAGGTCGTCGATGGCCGCCAAATTCATGGAGGCATCTTCGCGAATGGCGGTGTGGGGGCAGCCGCCGGTTTCAACGCCCAGTATGCGGTCTGCTGGCAGGGCGTTGTGCTTCAGCAGGAAGTCGGCGTCTTCTCTTGTGTAGATGTCGTTGGTCACCACGGCGATGTCGTAGTGGTCTTTCAGGGCACTACACAGCTGACGCAGCAATGCGGTTTTGCCGGAGCCTACCGGGCCGCCAACGCCTATTCTCAAGCAATGTGCCATGGTTATTTCCTCGTTCGCTATTCGTTTCTGAAGACGTCAGTTTCTGAAAAAGTTAACTTCTAAAAAGTCTCGAATACTGTGTTTCGTGCAACGCACTGCCCAGCGCCAGCCCCGGCAGGATGGGGCCGAGTTCGTGATCTTCCCTTTGCAGAGCAACCTCCACGGCGGTCACCAGCAGTGGGCGCATGTGTTCGGTGATGCGCTGGGCGGCGGTGTGGCCAAGGGGCAGCGCTTTGCAAGCGACTGACAGCTGGTTTTCCAGCCAGGCCCAGGCGAAGCCAATGAGCGCTTGGCGTTGCGGTACCTGTCGGTAATGGGCTACCCAGGCGAACATGGTGATGTAACCGGGTTGGCTAGGAATCAGGTTCGCATCCGGCAGCAGGCCAAGGTTGCGCAGCAAGGTAACCAGGGCCGCGCCCAGGCGGGTGTCTTCGTCGCTCAGTTCGGCGGTTTCACGGGTGGCTTGTAGCCAGGTGTTCCACTGGGCAATGGCCTGCGCATCTTCCCTTGCCCAGGCTGTTTGCAGGCGCGCCAGCAGGGGCAGTTCGCAGCGGCTTAAGCCATCTTCAAGCACGCCTTCCAGCCATTCGCGTAAGTCGGCTTCGGTTTTCACCCAGCCCAGTTCAAACGCACTTTCCAGGCCCTGAGACCAGGCAAAGGCGCCTATGGGCAGCGCAGGGCTAACCAGCTGCATCAGGCCCAGCAATGCCAGGTCGCTTGTGGCGACTGGCTGGCTGTCAGTGTTCATGGTTTTCAGTGCTCATGGCTGTGCCCGGCCGAGGAATAAGCACCCGGTTCGGGGTCGAATTTGGCGTTGTGGTGTACAAGGGTGGCGCCCAGGTGTTCGGCCAGTTCTTCCAGTACGTGGTCTGGCGGAAAACGAATCCAGCCGCCCTGCTTGTCTTCGCCAATGGCCAGTGACACGTGGCGGTTGCCCAGGTGGTAGCAAAGGCGCGCCAGGGGCAGGCCGGCGGCAACGCGTGCGGTTACCACCGGCTCGTCGGCGGCGCGAATGCGGATAACTTCGCCGGTGCGGGCTTGCAGCAGGTCGCCATCGCGCAGTACCGGGCCACGGTCCAGGAACAGGCCAACATCAAGGCTGGTTTCGGTGGTGGAGCGCAGGCGGCCGCGCATACGCAGCTCGTAAGGCAGAGTCAGGTTGTCGTGAATTTCTGCGCTGTCGATGTTGTGGATGCGTTCTATTAATTCCAACATAGGATTCTCCGGTTGCGCCTTAAAACAGGTGGTAGCGCTGGGCCAGTGGTAATTCGCTGGCCGGCTCGCAGGTGAGCAGTTCGCCGTCTGCATACACTTCGTAGGTTTGCGGGTCTACGGTGATGTGCGGGCAGGCGTCGTTCAGTTTCATGTCGGCCTTGCGCACCTGCCGTACGTTCTTGCAGGCCGCCAGCGGGCTGTCCAGGCCAAGTGCTTTATCAATGCCCGCATCCATTGCGGCCTGGCTGACAAACGTCAAACGTGTGGCACTGGCCGCTTTGCCGAAGGCGCCAAACATCAGGCGGTAGTGCACGGGCTGGGGCGTGGGGATGGAGGCGTTGGGGTCACCCATGGGCGCGGCTGCAATCATGCCGCCTTTCACAATAAGGGCTGGCTTTACGCCGAAAAACGCCGGGTTCCACAGCACCAGGTCTGCCATCTTGCCCACTTCTACCGAGCCCACTTCGTGGCCAATGCCGTGGGTGATGGCGGGGTTGATGGTGTACTTGGCGATGTAGCGCTTGGCGCGAAAGTTGTCGGCACCCAGGCTTTCATCTTGCGGCAGCAGGCCGCGCTGTTGTTTCATTTTGTGGGCGGTTTGCCATGTGCGGCACACCACTTCGCCCACCCGGCCCATGGCCTGGGAGTCGGAAGCGATCATCGAGATAACACCCAGGTCGTGCAGGATGTCTTCCGCGGCGATGGTCTCGCGACGAATGCGTGAATCGGCGAAGGCGACGTCTTCAGGGATGTTCGGGTCCAGGTGGTGGCACACCATCAGCATGTCTAGGTGTTCGTCGATGGTGTTCACGGTGTAGGGCCGCGTGGGGTTGGTAGACGACGGCAGTACGTAGGGTTTAGAGCAGGCGGTAATGATGTCGGGCGCGTGGCCGCCACCGGCGCCTTCGGTGTGGTAGGTGTGAATGCAGCGTTCTTTGAACGCGGCCAGGGTGTCTTCCACAAAGCCGGATTCGTTCAGGGTGTCGGTGTGAATGGCCACCTGTACGTCGTATTTGTCCGCCACGGTCAGGCAGTTGTCGATGCTGGCCGGGGTGGTGCCCCAGTCTTCGTGCAGTTTCAGGCCGATGGCGCCGGCTTTTATTTGCAGTTCCAGGGCTTCGGGCAGGCTGGCGTTGCCTTTGCCCAGAAAACCGATGTTCATCGGCATGCTGTCGACGGCCTGAAGCATTTTGCCCATGTGCCAGGCACCGGGTGTGCAGGTGGTGGCGTTGGTGCCGGTGGCCGGGCCGGTGCCGCCGCCGAGCATGGTGGTAATGCCGCTCATCAGGGCTTCTTCAATCTGTTGGGGGCAGATGAAGTGGATGTGAGAGTCGATGCCACCGGCGGTGAGAATTTTGCCTTCGCCGGCGATGATTTCGGTACCAGGGCCAATAACGATGGTGACATCTGGCTGGGTGTCGGGGTTGCCCGCTTTGCCGATGGCGGCGATGCGGCCGTTTTGTAGGCCAACGTCGGCTTTAACGATGCCCCACCAATCCAGAATCAGGGCGTTGGTGATGACGGTGTCCATCACGCTGTCGTCGGCGCGTTGGCTTTGGCCCATGCCGTCGCGGATGACTTTGCCGCCGCCGAATTTTACTTCGTCGCCGTAGTGGGTGGCGTCGCTTTCGACTTCTATCCACAGGTCGGTGTCGCCCAGCCGAACTCGGTCGCCGGTGGTGGGGCCGTACATGTCGGCGTAGGCTTGTCTTGTGATTTTCATGTCTTCGCCTCCAGATTTCCCATCACTTCGCCTCGAAAACCGTAGATTTTTCTGCTGCCGGCGAACGGAATTAAGGTGACCTGCCGTGACTGTCCCGGCTCGAAGCGGATGGCGGTGCCCGCGGCTACGTCAAGGCGGTAGCCCGTTGCTTTGGCGCGGTCAAACGTCAGCGCCGGGTTGGCTTCGGCGAAGTGGTAGTGGGAGCCGATCTGTACCGGGCGGTCGCCGGTGTTGGCGACGTCGACGGTGATGCGTTCGCGGCCGGCGCAGAGTTCTATGTCGCCGTCTTTCAGTTGGTACTCTCCGGGAATCATGGCGCGGCCCTCATACAATGGGATTGTGAACGGTGACGAGTTTGGTGCCGTCCGGGAAGGTGGCTTCTACCTGCACTTCGGGAATCATCTCGGCGATGCCGTCCATCACGTCGTCGCGGGTCAGTATTTCCGCGCCGCTGCTCATGAGTTCTGCAACGGTTCGGCCGTCCCGGGCGCCTTCCATTATCTCGGCGCTGATCAGGGCGATGGCTTCGGGGTAGTTCAGTTTCAGGCCTCTCACTTTGCGGCGTTCGGCCAGCAGGGCTGCGGTGAACAGCATTAGCTTGTCTTTGTCTCTTGGTGTCAGTTCCATTTTGTTATTCCTCTGATCTCAGGTCAGCCATATCCGCGGCACTATCGCCGCTTTGCCGGTCAGCAAGGGCCGCAATAACTCCCAGGCTTGCTGGCATAAAGCCCAGGCTTCGTTTCTTTCTTGCCCCAGATAACGCAACAACACCACGCCCCGGCGGCGAGTAACGGCCCAGCGCGGGTTTGCCGGCAGTGCGGCGCGCAGAATTTCTATCGCGGCGGCTTCGTCTTCCAGGCCAACAACCCACAAGGTGGCCTGAACGGTTGCGCCGCCCTGCCCCCAGGGGCCTTTGAAGCGACGGTGTTCGGGGTTCATGATTTGGCGTTCCAGCCATAGCGGCTGGCCGTCCATCCGCAGTTGGAAACGCTGTTCCAGGTGGCCGGATGCGAACGGCAACTGGCTGGCCGGGCGGCCAAGGGCGAGAATTTCCCAGCCCAGGCATTTGGCGCCGGTGTGCAGTTCAATGGTGGTGGTCTGTTCGCCGCGGGAGCCGTCAAATGCGAGGGTTTCCTGCGGCAGGTATTCGAGTGTGGCGTTGCTGGCTACGTGTAAGCGGGTGTGTTGCCCCCAGGCCACGCCATGGCTGTCTGCTTTGTAGAGTTTGGCGGCGGCGGGTGTGGTTAAAAGTACGTGCGCGCCTTCCTCCACGGTGGCATCAATACGCAGTTCGTCGCCGCTGACCAGCCCACCCGGCGGGTGAAGCAGGTACACGTGGCAGCAACCGTTGCGGCCTTCCGGGTAAAACGGCCGCTGCACTCTTAACGGGCCATGATGCCTGCGGTGCGCTAATCGGGTAACGGTGCGGCCTGGCCCGTCGTCGCGCAGGTCAAAACCCAAAGACAGTGCCGCGGCCCAGCGCCGTTGTGGGTCGAAGCGGTGGCCGGAATCCTGTTCTGGCGGCTGAAAGGCCGCTTTGGGCTGATGAACAGGCTGGTCAACGGGCGCTACGCGCTGAAATACGGTCATACCGTCAGGTGCTTTTTAATGAGTTCGTTGGTCAGACCGGCGATTTCGCCTTCGGCTACGCGGCGGCCGCGATCCAGGATGGCAAAGCGATCGGCGTATTTGCGGGCGAAGGGCAGTTTTTGCTCCACCAGCAGCACGGTCAAACCGTCTTCCTTGATCAGCCTGCGAATAACTTCACCAATCTGAGCGACGATGTTGGGCTGAATGCCCTCCCCTGGTTCATCCAGTATCAGCAGGCGGGGTTCAATCACCAGCGCCCGGCCAATGGCCAGTTGCTGTTGCTGACCGCCGGAGAGATCGCCGCCCCGGCGGTGGCGCATTTCTTTTAGCACCGGAAACAGTTCGTACACGCGCTCGGGAATCTTTTTACTGCCGTCTTTGCGCACCGCCAGGCCGGTACGCAGGTTTTCTTCCACCGTCAGCAGCGGGAAAATCTGCCGGCCTTGGGGCACGTAGCCAATGCCCAGGCGGGCGCGGTCTTCGATTTTTTTCTGGGTAAGCTCGATATCCTGGGCGAACGTGATGGAACCGCTTTTCACGGTTTCTTCGCCCATGATGCATTTCATCAGCGTGGTTTTGCCCACGCCGTTGCGGCCCATAACGCAGGTGCACTGGCCCTGGGGCACGTCCAGCTCCAGATCCCAAAGGGTGTGGCTTTCGCCGTAATACTTCTCCAGTTTCTGGATTTTCAGCATCAGGCTTTCAACTGGCATCAGGCTTTCCGTCAGCACTTGGCGTTCAATGGACATCAGGCCTCCTCCCCCAAGTACACCTTGATAACGTCCGGGTGGTTAGACACCTGGTCCATGGTGCCTTCCGCCAGCACGCTGCCCTGGTGCAACACGGTGACTTTGCGGGCAATGGAACGCACAAAGCCCATATCGTGTTCCACCACCACAACAGACTGTTTGCCTGCCAGAGTGGTGAGCAATTCGGCGGTGCGTTCCATTTCCTGTTCGGTCATGCCGGCCACGGGTTCATCCACCAGCAACAATCGCGGTTTTTGCATCAGCAACATGCCAATTTCCAGCCATTGCTTCTGGCCATGGGACAGAATGCCGGCCAGGGCAGCGCGTAGGTTGCGCAGGCCAATCAATTCCAATACTTCGTTGATGCGGTCGCGGCATTCGCCGGTCAGCACCGCGGTCAGCGTGGGCAACACGCGCTTGTCAGTCGCCATGGCCAACTCCAGATTTTCAAACACCGTGAGTGCTTCAAACACCGTGGGCTTCTGGAATTTGCGGCCAATGCCCAGCGAGGCGATGTCGGGTTCGCTTTTCGTCAACAGATTGTGACGGCTGCCGAACCACACCGAGCCGGTGTCGGGGCGGGTTTTTCCGGTGATGATGTCCATCATGGTGGTTTTACCGGCGCCATTTGGGCCGATGATGCAGCGCAGCTCGCCGTCGTCGATGGTCAGGTTCAGGTTGTTGATGGCCTTGAAGCCGTCAAAGCTAACGCTGACGTCTTCCAGATACAGAATAGGCCCGTGGCGAACGTCGACCGGCGATTCTTCTGGAACAAGAAAGTTAAACACCTTGTTGCGGTTGCCGAGTTCCTGAAAAAAGCTCATACGGTGGCCTCCTGCGAGTCGGGATTATTGGCGGGAACAGCGGCCTTTTTAGGCTTGAACACCAGCCCGGCAATGCCTTTGGGCAGGAACACCGTGACCAGAACAAACAGGCCGCCCAAGGCGAACAGCCAGGCGTCTGGCATCACGCCGGTGAATACGGTTTTAGCGTAGTTCACCAGCACCGCACCAATCACCGCGCCGTAAAGCGTGGCGCGCCCACCCAAAGCCACCCACACCACAATTTCGATGGAAAACAGTGGCGAGAATTCGCTGGGGTTGATGATGCCCACCTGGGGCACATACAAGGCGCCCGCTACTCCCGCCAGCATGGCCGATATCACGAATACGAATAACTGCACACGTTCCACCCGATAACCCAGAAAGCGGGTTCGCGCTTCGGCATCGCGGCAGGCCACCGCCACGCGGCCCAGTTTGCTGGTGACAATGCCGCGGCAAATCACATAACCAATCGCCAGCGCCACGCCGGTGGCCAGAAACAGCCCCAGGCGGGTGGCGTCGGTGCGCAGGTTGAAGCCCAGAAGGTCTCTGAAATCGGTCAGGCCGTTGTTACCGCCAAAGCCCATTTCGTTGCGGAAGAACGCCAGCATCAGCGCAAAGGTCAGCGCCTGGGTGATGATAGACAGGTAAACACCCGTCACCCGCGACCGAAACGCCAGAAAGCCAAACACCAGCGCCAGAAGGCCGGGCGCCAGCAGCACCATTGCAAAGGCAAACCAGGCCATGTCGAAACCCAGCCAGTACCAGGGCAACTCCTGCCAGTTCAAAAACACCATGAAATCCGGCAGAACCGGGTCGCCGTAGGTGCCGCGATCGCCAATCTGGCGCATCAGGTACATGCCCATGGCGTAGCCTCCGAGGGCAAAAAATGCGCCGTGGCCCAGGCTCAGAATGCCCAGGTAACCCCACACCAAATCAACGGCCACGGCCAACAAGGCGTAGCAAAGATATTTGCCCAGCAGGGTGACGGTGTAGGCGCTAACATGCAGCGCGCTGTCTTGCGGCATAAAAACGTGCAGCACTGTGACGATCGCCAGCGCCGCGAACAGAACACCCAGAAATGTTCGGGTGGAGCGTTCAGCTAAAGGTCTTGTTAACCACATACCTTACCCCTCCGCTGCACGGCCTTTCTGGGGAAATAATCCCCGAGGCCGTTTCTGAATGAACAGGATGATCATCACCAGCACCATAATCTTGGCCAACACCGCACCCACCCAGGGTTCCAGCAGCTGATTGATGGTGCCAAGCGTCAACCCGGCCAGCAGCGTGCCCCATAGATTGCCTACGCCGCCGAACACCACCACCATGAACGAATCGATGATGTAGCTCTGGCCCAGGTTGGGGCCGACGTTGGTAATCTGCGATAAGGCCACGCCCGCCAGGCCGGCAACGCCAGAACCCAGGGCAAAGGTGAGAATGTCGACGCGGGTGGCTCTTATACCCATAGAACGGGCCATGGCCCGGTTCTGAGTAACCGCCCGAACCTCTAGCCCCAGGCGGGTTTTACGCATAATCAGCATCAACCCGGCGAACACCACCAGCGCAAAACCAATGACGTAAAGCCGGTTAAGAGTCAGTGACAGAGCTTCGTTGATCATCAGCGAGCCACTCATCCACTCCGGTGTAATCACCGTGCGGTTCAGCGGGGAAACCACTGTGCGCACCAGCTGTTGCAGAATCAGGCTTACGCCAAAAGTGGCCAGCAGAGTTTCCAGCGGGCGGCCCTTCAAGTATTGGATAACGGTGCGTTCAATCACCACGCCGGCCAGTGCCGCCACCAGAAAACCGGCAGGAATGGATAGAATCAGCGCCAGGCCCGGCTGGCCCGGCAGCAGTTGCTGCATGCCCCAGGTGGTGTAGGCACCCAGCATAATCAGCTCGCCGTGGGCCATGTTGATCACGCCCATCACACCAAAGGTAATGGCCAGGCCGATGGCGGCAAGCACCAGAACCGACCCCAGCGACAGGCCGAAATACAGGGTTTCAGCGGCGCGGTTCAGGGTCAGTTTTTGTTCGATGCTGTCCATAGCTTTCGTCGCAACCGCAACCAACGCCGGATCGTCACTGCGCATGGCTTGCTGCAGGGCAGCGCGGGCTTGCGAATTCAGGCTGCCTGCCAAGGTTTCAACCGCCGCCAGATCGCCCTGCTCGGCCACGCGGTAGATGGCCAGTGCTTCGGTCAATGCGGCGCGAACCGGCTCACTCTGCTCGGTATCAATAAGGCCCGGCACGCGTTCGGCCAAGGCGCTGTCTACGCTGCCTTTCAGGGCGCGGGCAGCGGATAAACGGCTGCTTTGGTCAGGGCTTTTCAGGTCAATCACCGAAAGAATGTCTTCCAGTTCGCCGCGAAGCGCATTGTTAACGCGAACGGTGTCGATGTCCCGGCGGGAGAATTCGCCCAAATTTTCTCCGGTCAGTGCGCTTTGCACGGTCCAGTTACGGCCGCGATTGTCCGTCACGATGATGAATTGCCCGCTGGATTCAATGCGGGCCAGTTTGTTGCTGGCAAACGATTCCAGCCAACCCCGGGCGCGTTCATCGCCGCTGCCTGCAATGCGATTAACCACGGCTTTTTTTTCTGTAAATGACGAGTCCGCCAGTGCCGTGAGCAGTTGTTGCGCTTCGGTGTCTTCCACCTGAGCCTGGGCAAAGCCTGGCCAGAACAGAGAACAGACAAGCAGAAGCTGACTGAGCGATCGGATGATGCCCATGGTTGTGTCCTGTTTTTATTTAACTAAGAGGGTCGAGCGAAAAACGCGGTGCTAAAAAACGGACGGGGGACCAATCCCGCCCGCAAAACGGGTCAGGCCACTTGGCCTTACTCGGCAGCCACCGCCGCTTTACCGCCGCAGGTTCCAGTGACCACATTGAAGTTTCCGCAGAACATCGGCTTGCGCCAGTCGCTGATCAGGTCTTTTGACCCTGGCAGGAAGTCAGACCAGGCATCGCCCACCACCGTTGACGGTGTTTGCCACACCACCGAGAACTGCCCGTTGTCTTGAATCTCGCCGATCAGAACCGGTTTGGTGATGTGGTGGTTGGGCATCATGGTGGCGATGCCACCGGTGAGGTTGGGCACGGCTACGCCGATGATGGCGTCTTTCACCGCGTTCACATCGGTGGTACCGGCTTTCTTCACCGCTTCCACGTACATGTTGAAGCCAATGTAATGGGCTTCCATCGGGTCGTTGGTGACGGCGTCTTCCCTACCGGTGTAGGCAACCCAGGCGTCAATGAAGTCGTAGTTGGCGTCGGCATCTACGCTCATGAAGTAGTTCCAGGCTGCCAGGTGGCCGACCAGCGGGCCAGTGTCGATACCCGACAGTTCCTGTTCACCCACAGAGAACGCGACCACCGGAATGTCGGCGGCATCGATGCCCTGATTGCCCAGTTCACGGTAGAAAGGAACGTTGGCGTCGCCGTTAATGGTGGAAACAACGGCGGTTTTCTTGCCGGCGCTGCCGAACGCTTTGATATCCGAGACAATCGCCTGCCAGTTGGAATGCCCGAAAGGCGTGTAGCTAATCATGATGTCTTCGGCGGCCACGCCCTGTGCTTTCAGGTAGGTTTCCAGAATCTTGTTGGTGGTGCGCGGGTACACATAATCGGTACCGGCCAACACCCAACGCTCAACGCCGATGTCGTTCATCAAATAGTTAACGGCCGGTATCGCCTGCTGGTTGGGCGCCGCACCGGTATAGAACACGTTTTCAGACGACTCTTCGCCTTCATACTGAACCGGGTAAAACAGCAAGCCGTTCAGCTCTTCTATAACTGGCAGTACCGACTTTCGTGACACCGAGGTCCAGTTACCAAAAATAACGTCGACTTTTTCTTTCGCCAATAGCTCGCGGGCTTTTTCAGCAAACAGCGGCCAGTTAGACGCGGGGTCTACCACCACCGGCTCAAGCTGGCGGCCGAGGATACCACCCGCTTCATTCTGCTTTTCGATCAGCATCAGCATGGTGTCTTTCAGGGTAGATTCACTAATGGCCATGGTTCCGGAAAGGGAATGCAGAATACCCACCTTGATCGGGTCTTCCGCGGCAAAACTATTGAAAGAGATGGATAGCGCTAGTGCAGAGAGACCCAGTTTCACGTGTTTTCTGATGCTCATGTTTTCATCCTGTGCGTCTTGATGGATTGCGCTGTTCGTCAGCAACACACCCACCAGCTTGCATGGAACGTTCCAACCATGATCATTCATTAATAATTTCAATAAGTTAAAACCAAAAAAACGAATAAAAACGAATAAAATTGAAACAATTTTTAAGCGCAACGCACCAAAAAACACGCAGTCGAAAGCCCCATGCTCACAATTGGTGCGTGCGAAGATACGCGAGGTTAGATTGAAAGGTACGGGGAGTTATTTCAGCAAAATAGGTTTCGAACGGGACTAATGCTCAGCCAAAAAAAACCGGATATTGTTCTTACCCTGGCTTTTGGCGGCGTACATTGCACCGTCGGCATGTTTGATTAAATCCGCGGCGGTGTCCCCATCATCGGGGAAGATGGCAATACCCAGCGATACGCCTATTTGAAGCACCTCACCAAGAATTTCGATGGGCTCATTAATCGAGGTAACAATGCGGTTCGCGACTTCGATAATTTCGGCTCTTCCTTGCGGGTTGTTAAGAAGAAATATGAACTCATCGCCACCCACACGGGCTACGGTATCGGTTCTTCGCACCAGCGCCAGTAGCCGTTTCGCCACATCTTTTAACAAATCGTCCCCGAATTTATGACCAAGTTGGTCGTTTACGAGCTTAAACCCGTCAAGATCGAGAAACATCAGTGCGAAATGGCTCTCTTCGCGATTGGCGTGGAGAACCTGTTGGTTAATCCGGTCCATCAATAAGGTTCTGTTGGGCAAGTCGGTCAAGGCATCGTGAAACGCCAAGTGCCGGATGTGCTCGTCTTTACGCCAAAGTGCCGTAATGTCGCTGAACACAGAGACATAATGAATGGGTTCGCCGGCCTCATCGCGCACCATGCTGATGGTCATGCGTTGCAGGTAAAGCTCTCCGTCTTTACGGCGGTTCCATATCTCGCCATGCCAGAGCCCCTTAGCTTTTATTTCCCCCCACATGTACGCATAAAACGCTTGGTCATGCCGATCGGAATGCAGGATATGAGGCGTTTGCCCGACGGATTCCTCAAGGGTGTAGCCCGTAATTTCAACGAACCCTGGATTGACCGATAAAATCACGCCGTTAACATCGGTAATCAGAACACCATCGAGCGTATTGTCGAAAACACACGCGGCCAGCTTGAGCTTTGCCTCAACCTCCTTCAGAACCGTTACTTCACTGGCTTGAATCGAGAACCCTCGCACCCTGCCATCGTCCTCAAAATCCGGAATATAGTTCCCGATAATATGCCCGACGCTGCCATCGACTTTGTTCAGGGTGCGCTCAAAACGCTGCGGTTCACCCGCCAGCACGGCACGAAGATGGGGTTCATTCAGAGCATAAAGTTGCTCGCTGACCAGGTCCTGAAACCGAATCCCGATAACGTCTTCGGGTGGCATGCCAAACCATTCGCTGAAGGCATTGTTGGCATAGCGGCAGCGTAAATCTCGGTCCCAATAGCCCATCATATTTGGCGTGCTATTAACGATGGTTCTGATGAGCTGCTCGTTCTTGAGGCTCGCCTCTGATGTGGATTCAGCCTGTTTGAGTGCTTTTTGGATACGATGAGTAACGTGGATGTAGTAAGCAATGAATGGGCAGGTAATGGCAAACGTCGCCATCACCAGAAAATAAAGGCCATGCTCGATAAAAGAATGGTTTACGGATAAGGGCCATATCTCAATGCTTGCGATCAAGCTGACAACGGCGAGTAAAACGAAAAAATACTTGGTGCAGGGTGAGGCGATTACCGTACTTATCCAAGGCCCGCGTATTTTTTGGACGCTCATCGATTATCTCTGGGTGTAGGCATACTATTTCCAAAATGCGTCTATGGCGATGCGACCCTCGGTTTCAGCGTGGAATCTAGCACATATTTCAAATTATTGATGTGAATAATAGGTAGGGGCAAATCAAAAAATTCAGCCTTTCACTACATTTTGTAAGCGTAGATTACGGCTTGGCCGGGCGCTGCACGAACAGTGAGACCAACGCCAGGCACGCTGAACCCACCATCAGCAATACCGACACCGCGTTTAATACCGGTGTTGAACCTTCCCGCAGCCGGTTAAACATGGCAATGGTCAGAGGGGCATCGGAGCCCACCAGCATCAAAGTCGTGTTGAAGTTTTCAAACGACATCAAAAACGCCACCACGCCGGCACCATACAGCGCAGGTTTCAGGAACGGCAGGGTAACGGTGGCGATGGCTGTCAGGCGGCTGGCGCCCAGGTTCATGGCGGCTTCTTCCTGAGTAATGTCGAATTTGCGCAAGCGCGCAGAGATCACCAGGGTGGCAATGGTGGTAAGGAATGCAAACTGGCCAAGCGTGACCAATACCAAGCCCGGGCGCAGAGCTTCTATTTCATAACCAAACTGCACCTCAAACCAGTTAGCCACGGTACTGCTGAACACCAGAATGGACACCCCGAGTATGACCCCCGGTATCACCAGCGGCATCAGCATCAGCACGTAAAGAAAGTTCTTACCCGGAAACTGCTCGCGCTCGAACAAAAAGGCGTTGCAGGTGGCCAGTGCCAGACTGGCCATAGTGGTGACAATGGCCACCTGAATACTCACACCTATACTGTCGAGCAAGGCGTCATCGTGAAACAGGCCAAGCCGGGGCTCGCCCTTGCCCAGATACCAGTCCCAGGTGAAACCATTCCACGGCAGCGACGGGAACAATGCGTCGTTAAACGAGAACGCCGCCACAACCACCAGGGGCGTGATTAAAAAGATGAAAAACAGCGTTACATAACTCAGGTAGGAAACCCGAAAGAAGCGGCTGCGGGGAATAGAGGGAATCATGACATCACCCGTGTAAACGACTGCCTGGTAATTTTCAGGCCCAACCAAACGATGAGTGACGAGAGTATCAGCAGCAAAATGCCGAAAGCGGCGCCCTGCTCCCAGTTAAAGCGGGTAATAAACTGAGTGTAGATCTGCTCGGTAAACCACAGGCTGGATTTGCCGCCCAGCAGTGTTGGGGTCAGGTAATTTCCGAGCGTTAGCATAAACACCACAATGCAGCCGCTCATAATGCCAGGCATGGCGTGGGGGATCACAATGCTGCGCATGACGTTCCAGCTGCTGCCACCCAGGTCGTATCCGGCTTCAATCAGGCTGTTGTCCAGGCTGTCGAGGGTGGTCACCAATGGCACCACCATAAACAGCATGGAGGTGTAGATAAGCCCCACCATAATGGCGACGTCGTTATAAAGCATTTCAACGGGTTGGTCCGCAAGCCCGAACCATTGCAGCGCGCCGCTGATCAGCCCGGTTTCCCGCAGTAATATCATCCAGCCGTAAGTACGCACCAGTTCGCTGACCCAGAACGGCAGCAAGCACAAAATAAACAACGCAATCCGCGGCCTGCCGGTGAGCACCTTGGCAATGTAAAACGACACCGGGAAGGCAATAATCAGCGTCATCACCGTGGCGATGATTGACATCACCGCGGTGCGCACAAAGGTATTCCAGTACAGAGGTTCGGTAAAAAACGCAGTGTAATTACCAAAGCTGAAGCCGTATTGCCGGGATGCAATGCGCTCCCGCAGCGACACCAGCACCATATCGATGTGCGGCAGAATAATCAGCAAGCTGAGCCAGAGCACGATAGGCGCCAGCAACAGCCAAAAGCCCAGGCGGTATTGCGTGCGGTTGAAGTTGCCGTTTGCTTCGCTCATGGCGTACCCAGCGGCTGCGTATCCGCGGGTGCGGGGAAACAAAGGCACTGACTGGCTTGCCAGCTAACATGCACCGAACGGCCCGCCTCTAATGCCTGAAAGTCTGCGGTCTGCGGCAGCGCTACTGTAAGCTCGGCGCCTTCGGCGGTTTCCACCTGAACCCGGCTTTGTGCGCCATCAAACAGTACGCGCGAAACGGTAACGGCCAGGCAATTGTCTTGTTCCGTTGCCGGCCTGGATGTGCTGATCTGCATCACTTCGGGCCGAACAAACAACGTAATGGGTGAGCCCGCCACCAACGGTTGGCTGGTGTGGCTCAACAGACGCACACCCTGCTCGGTCACCAGGGTGACAAGGTCGCCAGACTGCGACTGTACCTTGCCTGCGTACTGGTTGCTGTCGCCAACAAAGCCTGCCACAAAGGCGGTTTTCGGCTGGTAGTAAAGCTCTTGCGGCGTGCCGACCTGCTCAAACCGGCCCTTGTTCATCACGGCTACTTGGTCAGACATAACCAGTGCTTCAGACTGGTCGTGAGTGATGTAAACAAACGTGGTGTTGAACTCGCGCTGCAGCCGTTTGAGCTCAATTTTCATTTGCTCGCGCAGTTTCAAATCCAGAGCGCCTAACGGCTCATCGAGTAACAACACGGCGGGGTTCAGCACCAGGCAGCGGGCTATGGCTACGCGCTGTTTTTGCCCGCCAGAGAGCTGATCAATGCGTTTGTCGCCGTACCCGGGCAAGTGAACCTTAGCCAGCACTTCGTCAATCAGGGTGGCGTGTTCACGCTTGGGAATGCCTTTGCGCTTCAACCCATAAGCAATGTTTTCCGCCACCGACATGGTCGGAAAGAGTGCCAGGTGCTGAAACACCATATTAACCGGCCGCTTGTTCGGCGGCGTGTTCAGCACTGACTTGCCTTTGATCAGAATATCGCCGGAATCCGGTTGCTGAAAACCAGCCAGCATTCGCAGCAGCGTTGTTTTACCGCAGCCAGAGGGGCCAAGGATGGAAAAAAACGCCCCGCGGGGGATGCTGAACGACACCCCGTCGACAGCGGCAAACTCACCAAAATGTTTGCTCAGCAGGGTGCAGGCAAGATCTTCCTGCACCCCCGCGTCGGCACCCGATGCGCATGCTTGATCCGACATAGACAATAACCTTAATCGAGCTTAGTTTGCGGCTTTCACCCGATCGAGAACCTTACCTTCCATTATCTCCAAACCGGCGGGAACGGGCGGGTACCAGTTGATGTTGTCCAGGTCTGCCTCTGGAAAGCTCTGCTTGAACTGGGCTTTCAGCGTGTCATTGACAAAATCATCACTGCCTTTAGAGGCCGTAAAGTTACCGGCAGACTCGGTAATACGAGCCGCAACTTCGGGCTGCATCACAAAGTTGATCCACTTATAAGCGGCGTCTTCGGCCTTGGTTTTACGCGGCAGAACAAACGTATCAATCCAGCCCAGCGCACCAGATGCGGGCGCCACAAACGTAATGTCCGGGTTTTCTGAGTTAAGCTTCCAGCCACCCGCATCCCAAGCCATGGCCGCAGACACTTCGCCCGAGCGCATCAGGTTCAGTAAGGCATCGCCGCCGGACCAATAGGCTTTTACGTTGCTCTTACACGACACCAGTTTTTCTTCCACTTTATCCAGAATGGCCTGGTACTTCTCCGTATCGCCGTAGGCTGCAAACGGGTCTTCCCCCAGCGCGAAAGCAAAACCAATCAACGTGGGGCGCTTCAAGCGATAAGACACAGAGCCGCTTAACGAGGCATCACACAGGTCGGTGTAATCTTTCACCGTGCCCGCGGCCTCGCGGTTGACGATCAGGCCACTGGTACCCCAAACGTGCGGAACACCGTACACCTCACCTTCAAATTCGGTGTTCTTTTTAGTCGCTGCCAGCATGGAGGGGATGATTTTTGCCGTGTCGATTTTGCTCAGATCCATCGGCTTATAAATATTGAAATCAGCCTGGGCGCTAATAATGCGGTCCTGGCTTGGCTGGGCCAGATCAAAGCCCGCGCCGCGTGTGGCGCGCAGCTTTGAAATCATGTCTTCGTTATTGGAGAGCGTTATTTCAACTTCGATGCCGGTTTCTTTCTCGAATTGCTCGACCACATCCTGTGGCGCGTAACCGCCCCACGTGAGCAGCCGAAGTGTTTCAGCCTGGGCCGACATCGAAAACGCGCCTGCTACCGCAGTAACCAGTGTCAGAACCTTGAATTGACGAAGGAATCTCATGATTTGGCCTGTCCTTATGAGCAATGAAAAACGATGAAGTGCAATTCATAAGCCTAACTGTAGTGGGTTACAGATTTTTGACAAGTCACCGATTCGCTTCAATTCAATTTAGCGTTTCAAGAGTCATCTTCGGAGCTTACTGCATACTGCCCAAACCGCTGAAACTGCATTTCTTGCAGGCGGCTAAGGGCGCGGCGAAACGGGAACCCCAACGCGCCCCGGCTGTATAGCTGGTTTAACGGCACGGCCGCGCTCAGATACAGCGGGATACTGCGGTCGTAGCACTCATCTACCAGCGCAATGAATCGGCGCACGCCGTCATCCTGGCGCGACAGCGCAGGCAACTGGCGGTCTCCGGCGGCCACCTGGGTTACGCCATCTTCGGTGCCACGGGCAATCGCCGTTTGTTGCCCAGCGCCTGTGAGCCGGGGCACGTCGCTCAAAAAAATATGGGAGAAACAGTCACACACCTCGATAAAATCTTGTGCGGCCAATGGCTGCTCGCATAGATCGTTATAACGGCACCACAGCAAGCGTTCGCTGCGCCGGACCACCTTGATGTACCGATGGCCCAACAGCACCGGTTGGCTATGGGCTTGCTCGCCACTAATGAGTAACTCTGTGAACGCCGCCTCTAGAGCCTGGGGCTGGTTAACCCAATAGCGTTGCTGGCCTTGGCCAGGATGTAACCGATGGTCCTGGCCGCCATCCACGCTCACAACCTGCATGTGTTGGTTGAGTGCGGAAATGGCCAGCAGCAGTCGTTCACGATTAAAGCCATCTGCGTACAACTCATCCGGTGGCTGGTTTGACGTCGTCACCAATACCAACCCCTGAGCAAATAATTCACGCAATAAACCACCGATAAGAATGGCATCGCCAATGTCACTGATGAAAAGCTCATCAAGGCACAACACCCGTGCCTCGGCCACCAACTCCTGCACCAAAAGCCGCAGCGGATTTTCCTGTCCGGTTAACTGAAACAAGCGCCGGTGAACCCAGCGAATAAAATGATGGAAGTGCTGTCGCCGGGCAGGCACGGTTAAAGCCTGATGAAAACGATCCATTAACCAGGTTTTTCCGCGCCCCACAGGCCCCCAGAGATACACGCCTTGAACATCCGGGTCGCCTGATTGCAACTGTTCATAGCAGCGCTGCAAACTCAAGGCAGCCCGGTGCTGCGCGGGGTCGTCTTTAAAACCCGCGGCCAGCGCTTGTTGGTGGGCCGCATAGGGGGAAAGCATGGTCATTCAGGTTGTTTTTCCTCAGTTGGCGCGCCCGAACACTCTGTCGAAGAAACCGGCGGTTTTTACCTCTGGCATTGGCAAGCTGTCTACTTCGGCCGTCGCCTTGCGCCAGAACGTCTGCGGGTCGTCCAGTTCTGCCACCAACGCCCGCTGCTCCGCAGTGTAATGGTTATGTTCGCCGGTCAACCCCTGTGCAATCAAAGCTTTTGCCCACAGGTAAAGGGTACCGCGAACGATTTTGAGAATCTTGCTGTACTCCTCGCGACTCACATTAATCGCAAGCTCTGCACTCAGGTTGATTTGTTTCTGAAGAACGGCGGTTACCTCTTTACTCAACTGTATCCGCTTGCCGTTGCCTTTTTTGCTGGTCAGGCAGAACTCTTCCAGATCTTTGACGCTTTCGGTCAGGTCAAGTCGGCCAAAGTCCGTTGTTTGCTGAGGGTTCACCGGCGCTGGAATCCAGCCATATTGGGGAGACTTAGCCACAATGTGACCGGGCAAACCGCGGCGATACGGCAGCGCCGCATCCGCATTCTCATAGCCGTCAAATTCAGTCCTCAACCAGGCCGACATATTCTTGTGGCGCAGCATCATGGCAAAGGTGATCGCTGAGGGCATAATGCCTTCGAGCAATTCCGATGAATCCTGAGTTCGTTCCTCAATCTGGGTAGCAGATACTGGCATGATGTCCCCTTGAGCAGCCGGTGTGTTCTGTACCAGCCGCTAGATTTTGTTGTTTTTTACTCGGTTCGCTTTATCGGATATCAGCACTAAAAAATAGCCAATAGACCGGTCACTCACTGTTGCTAAAGAGTTGTTGATTTGTAACATTGCGTATTAGTAGCGGCCACGGATTCGATAAAACTCGACGCGGGGCTTTAAAACAGATACCGCACAGCAGCTGCGGCGAAGACACCGGCAGCAATCGCTGGCAACGGTTTTTGAAGGATGAGCATAGTAACGGCCGTCACCGACAAAGCAGCAAGCGCCCCTACATCGCCCTCGAATGCCATGGGCACGATGATGGCGATAAGCACAGAGCTGGCCATGGTGTTGATAAAACTCTCTATACGAGGGCTTATCCGCACGAAGGACATAATAAATACGCCGCCAAAACGGGTGGCCAGGGTCACCAGTGTCATGATCAGTATCAGTACCATAACGCCGGTTGTGGTGGTTTCAATGGTCACGAAGGCGCCTCCCCGGCATTCTCGTTGCCCGGTTTTTTCTCAAGCCAGAAGAACCCCACCACACCACCAGCAAAGGCGCCTGCAACGACGTGCGTGTTGGCAGGCAGCCATTTCCACGCGGCTAAAGACGCCAGCGCTGCCAACGCCCAGGCAACAAGAATACGCGGGCTCCTCTTTCCGCCCAAAGCCATAGCCAGCAGAAAGCAGCCCAAAACCATGTCTAACCCCAGGTTCTTCGGGTTCTGCAACAGCCCGCCAAAGTAAACGCCTAACCAGGTGCCCACAATCCACGCCAGCCAAAGCACCAGACCACCGCCCAGAATGACCTCCAGGTTGCGATTACCTCTTTGGTAATCCTGAGCGGCTACGGCCCAGTTGGCGTCGGTAAGAACCAGAAGCAGGCTATAACGTTTGGCGGGTGCAACATCTTTTAACATGGGGTAAAGCGACGCGCCCATCAGCAAATGCCGGGAGTTGATGGCAAATACCACGACCATAACGGGGATCACCGAGACATCGGCGCCCCACATATCAAGCGTGGCAAACTGCGATGCCCCGGCGAACACCAGGGTGCTCATCAGAATGGTGTCTAAAGGGGCCAGCCCTTTCTGCACCGCCGCCAAACCAAACGCAGCACCAAACGCCACCACAAAAAGGGAGATGGGGAGCATCCGCATGAGCTCGGAGCGAACCTTAGCGGGTTGAAACCGATAGGAATATAACGTGCTTTTCATAGGCGCAGGCTAGGTCGATTTTAAGGGCGTGTGTTTAAGTCGTTTTTCTATCAAGCATTGATATTCTCTTTATTTTTTATTTATTTACAGGAGCTTAAGCGGTCGTAAGCTGAGGTTCAAGTACTAAGTGTGCTACCTATTCTTATCTACAGCACCGGACCAATCGTTGCGATCACGTTATTCCAGATTCGCCGGTAGTAGGGCCAGGCAAGCACTGTAGCCAGTACCACCTGTTCGGAGCGGCCAATATAAATTTGCTGTCGCTCTCGAATGGCCATGGTGATGGCCTGGTCGCGTAGCAGTATGTTGTTTTCGTAGTTCAGGTCAAAGCTGCGTAAATCAAGATTAGAGGAGCCAATCAGGCTGACACATCCGTCGATGGTCAGAGTCTTCGCGTGCAGCAGCCCACCCTTGAATTCATGGATGCAACAACCCGCATCGAGTAGCCGATGATAATAGCTTCGACTGGCGGCAGAGACGATCCAGCTGTCGTTCACCTTGGGGTAAATCAGCATAACCGCAACACCTCGGTGGGCTGCAGCACAAAGCGCATCCAGAAGCGTTGCGTCGGGAACAAAATAGGGCGTGGAAATGGTCAGTTCGGTTTCGGCACTGGCGATCAGGTTGGCAAACAACTGTGGCGTTGCTCCGCGACGCTCCGTGGGCCCCACCCCCATCACCTGCGCCGGAAATCCTTCCTTAATAGGCTCAGCCTTAAGCTCAATTCCGTTTAGGGATTCACCGGTGGCCTGCATCCAGTCGCTGGCGAACAACAGTTGATTCTGCGCTACCACCGGGCCTTCAAATCGCAGCATGATATCCACCCAGGGGCCGTACTTCGCTTTTGGTCGAAACTCAGGATCTGCAGAATTCTGGCTACCACAATAAGTGATACACCCATCAATCACCGTGATCTTTCGGTGGTTACGCAGGTCAAGGCGACTAGTCAGAATGGTGCGTACAATGTTTCTGAACGGCAACGCCACGGCCAACTGAACACCGGCCGCATTCATTCGCTGCCAAACCCTGGATTTTATCAATGCGCGGGAACCCAGCCCGTCGGCCATCGCACGACAGGTCACCCCTCGCTGCGCAGCCCGAATCAAGGCGGCGGCCACATCACTGCCGGTATTGTCATCTAGCCAGATGTAATACAGCACATGCACATGACGGGTGGCCGCATCGATATCCGCGACCAGGCGCGCCCGTGTAGCATCGCCATCCGCCATCAGTTCGGCGGCATTGCCGTCCAGGGTATAAAACCCGTTGATGGAACCCGCGTAACGAAATGCCGGACGGTAAATGGGGTCAATCAGCCTGTTCACGTCTGCCGCGCTTCCCATGAAGTGTGCCGCTTTTGCGCTTATTTCATCGAAAATTTCGCCATGGCGCTTCTTGGCGCGATTGCCAATATCAATCTCGCCAAACAGAAAATAAACGGCACTGCCAAAGTAAGGCACCACGTTCAAAACAATAAACCACGCTAGGCGCCCAGGGGGTAATAAGTCATCGCGCAGCAGAATTCGGGCTGTAAACGCCAGAACCAGAAGAGCGTGTAGAGTAAGAACAACGGTCATCTATGATCCTAATGAATTGCTGATCAGAAGCTTGGCGCTCAAAGCGCCGTGTCAAGAAGCATCATCAGCACAAACCCTATGATAAGCCCACCCGTTGCCCAGCTTTCATGACCGGCGCGATGGGATTCGGGAATAATTTCATGACTGATCACAAACAGCATGGCGCCTGCGGCCATGGCTAAGCCCCAGGGTAATAAGTGAACAGAAAAGCCGATCAACGCTACGCCCAACATAGCCGCAACGGGTTCCACCAAACCGGAAAGGACACCTACACCAAGGGCCAATCCTTTGCTGTAGCCAACGCTCATCAAGGCCAAAGCCACCACAAATCCTTCGGGAATATCCTGTATCGCAATGCCAATCGCCAGGGCCTTGGCACCGACCAGGTCAGGCCCGGCAAATGAAACACCAATCGCCATGCCTTCAGGAAAGTTGTGCAACACAATTGCTGCAACAAAGAGCCAAACACGTTTAAGCCTTGTTGCCCGCTCGATATTAACTTCAGCGCTGGCGCCACCTTCGACGCCTTTGACAAAGTGCTCGTGGGGCACAACCCGCTCAATCATCAACAAACCCAAAGCGCCCAGTATGATACCGCCGCCAACAATGCCCCCTGCCACCCACGAACCTGCGCCCTGATCAGCGGCAGTATTCAGTGCCGGTATAATCAATGAAAACGACGTTGCTGCCAGCATAACTCCGGCACCAAACCCCATTAGCGTATCGATGAGGCGCTGCGAAAGCTGGCGCGCTAAAACCGCGGGAATCGTACCCAGCGCAGTTGCCGCAGCTGCGGCCATGCCACCCAGCAGCGCGCCCGTCATGTGCGGGTCATTCGCCGCCAAACGTACGTATATGCCGGGCACCAACGCGACGACACTGCCAATCAAAATCGTCAGAACTACCCAGTATCGCAATGCCATAAACTCACCTTGTGTTAGTAATACCGTCATCATGGCGCCTAAGGCCCTAACCGACAATCAGCAGGGGTTCATAATGCTTGAGTTCCATCATTTCCACAAAATCTGAGAACCCTGAAAGGCGCACTGAAAAGGCGGTAGTAGCCAAGCCTCTAACATTACTTGACGTACCAGTATGCTCAGCGCCATATTTACCTTGCAACGGGTAATGCTGAACACACTTTTCTCTCTTCAACACGCCACCACAGGGTTACACATGACCACCGCCACCTGGTTTATATTGGTTGGCTCGCTGTTGCTGGTGGTGGGCTTCACAGCGTCCTACATCAATACGATTCCCGTCACGTCAGCCATCGTTTATCTGGTTATCGGTGCCGTTGTCGGGCCGATGGGCTTTCGCCTGTTTCATTTCAATCCGTTGGAAGAGTCGGCGCTGATGGAGCTACTGACTGAAATAGCGGTACTTATTTCACTGTACTGCGCCGGCGCAAAAATGCCGGTACCGGTTAATTTTGCGCAATGGCGTACGCCTCTGCGGCTGGCGGTTGTGTCCATGGCGATAACGGTTGGTCTTGTAACGCTCTTTGGTTATTACTGGCTCAGTTTACCGCTTGGTGCCGCCGTATTACTTGGGGCTGTGGTGGCACCCACGGACCCAGTGCTGGCAACCGAAGTGCAAACGCGTCACGCCAACGACCCCGACCGATTACGTTTTGCCTTAACCTCCGAGGCGGGTATGAACGACGGCAGCGCTTTTCCTTTCGTGATGCTGGGCCTGGGCTTACTGGGGCTGCACGAACTTGGCGATAACGGCTGGCGCTGGCTGGCCGTGGATGTAATCTGGGCCAGTGGCGCGGGTATCGGTATTGGTATTATGGCGGGTTGTGGTGTCGGTTGGGTTGTCCATACAACCCGCAAAACGTTTACCCACTCAGAGTTGCTGGAAAACTTTCTGGGTTTGGGCCTGCTTGCCTTTGCCTATGGTCTCAGTTTGTTGGTGGGTGCCTGGGGCTTTCTGGCGGTATTCAGTGCCGCAGTAGCGTTGCGCCATACCGAGGTGAAGCATGCCGACTTCATGCACAGCTACTCGTCTGTGGCCTTCGGAGAGGCTACTGAAACGGTTGAACCTCATGCCATCGTTCACATCCATCAAAGCTCCCTGGTCTTTAACGAACACTTGGAGAAGCTTGCGGAAATTGTGCTGGTATTGTTGATTGGCGGGTCGCTTTTCTGGGACTCGTGGAGTTGGCGGGCCGTTGGTTTCGCCGCTTTTCTGTTCTTTATTGCTCGCCCCGTCAGCGTTCATCTGGGCTTGCTAGGGAGCAAGGCGCCGATGGACCTGCGCAATATGGCAAGTTGGTTCGGGGTGCGCGGCATTGGCTCGTTATACTATTTGATGTACGCGATCCAGCACGGATTACCAGAGAATGTGGCACTTGAGTTGATGCACCTGACCCTGGTTGTGATCGCACTTTCCATAATGGTTCATGGCGTAAGTGCTAAACCGGCCATTGCCCGCTTTTGGCGATCGCGAGACGCTGGGGAAAGTTCATCTTAACTGCACAATAGTGAAAAAAGGGCCGAAATATTCGGCCCTTTCTGTTCATCTAGCGGCTCGCTTGCTTTGCCGGTAAGCAGCCGCTTGCTCACACTCCTCAGGCCCGCAACGCACTCACCAGTTTGTCGATGCTGTCTTTTGCATCGCCAAAAAGCATGCGGGAGTTGTCCTTGAAGAACAATGGATTTTCCACCCCGGCATAACCCGTTGCCATTCCGCGTTTAAGGATAACCACTTGCCGCGCCTTCCAAACCTCAAGCACCGGCATTCCCGCAATGGGGCTGCCAGGATCTTCTGCCGCAGCCGGGTTCACTGTGTCGTTGGCGCCAATAACCAGCACCACGTCGGTCTGCGGAAAATCGGGGTTTATTTCGTCCATCTCCAGAACAATATCGTAAGACACGTTCGCTTCTGCCAGCAACACGTTCATGTGTCCGGGCAAGCGACCCGCAACCGGATGAATACCAAAGCGCACCGTTGTTCCGCGCGCTTTCAACAGCTTGGTCATCTCGCTGACCCCGTTCTGGGCCTGAGCTACGGCCATGCCATAGCCCGGTACGATAATCACCGAATCGGCGTTGCGCAGCTCCTCGCATACCTCCTCAATATTGGTTTCCAAAGCCGTTTGATCAGGCCCAGCGGCGGCAGAGCTCGTGCTGGTTTGACCGAAGCCACCCAAAATTACGCTGACAAACGACCGATTCATCGCTTTGCACATGATGTAACTGAGGATCGCGCCGCTGCTGCCGACCAACGCGCCGGTTACGATCAGCAGGTCATTGCCCAGCATGAAACCAATAGACGCAGCGGCCCAGCCGGAATAGCTGTTGAGCATCGAAACCACCACCGGCATGTCGGCGCCGCCAATGGCCATGATTAAATGCACACCCAAAGCGGCGGCAATCAGCGTCATCAGTACCAGTGCAATAACGCCCGGAGCCATGCTGTCGGTACCCAGGAACCAGGCGCCCAACAGCACCGACGCTAACAGCGCCGCCAGATTCATCACGTGCCGGCCTGGCAGCGTTAGAGCTTTGCTGTCGATACGGCCGTCCAGTTTGCCGCACGCAATCAGTGAACCCGTGAACGTAACGGCGCCAATAAACACACCTAAAAACACCTCCACCAGCTTAATGGTGTGCTCGGCCCCGGTCGTTTGTATCAGCGGCTCGATGTAGCCAGAAAAGCCCACCAGCACCGCGGCCAAGCCCACAAAGCTGTGCAGCAGCGCCACCAATTGTGGCATCTGGGTCATTTCCACCTTATCGGCGATAACAATGCCAATACTGGCACCCACTAGCACCGCAATCACAATAGCGACAAGCCCGCTATCACTGACGCTGGCCACTGTAGCCACCAGCGCGATAAGAATGCCGGTAACCCCGTAAAGATTGCCGCGGCGCGATGATTCCTGGTGGCTTAAACCTCCAAGGCTGAGAATAAACAGTACGCTGGCGACCACATAGGCCACACTCACAAGTCCTGAACTCATAGCGGGTGCCTCCTAGCGGCGGAACATTTTAAGCATGCGATGGGTAACCCGGAAGCCGCCCCCTACGTTGATGCTGGCAATCAGCACCGCCACAAACGCCATAATCCCGACCGCAACATTTTCCGCCTGGGCCAGATGCAATATCGCACCAATTACAATAATGCCGCTGATGGCGTTGGTCACACTCATCAAGGGTGTGTGCAAAGAAGGCGTTACGTTCCAGACAACTTGCCAGCCAATAAAGCAGGCCAATACAAACACAGTGAAGTGCCTCAAAAAGCTATCCGGTGCGTAAGCGCCAATGCCGTAAAGCGCCGCAATGGTGATAATCAGCACAACGCCCTTACTAATAAGGCTACGACGCTCCGACTCTTTGCGTGCTGCCGCCTTCTGTTCTGCTGAAGGCTCTTCGGTGCCAGGCGCAGCCTTGGGGCTGACCGGCGTGTGCGGTTGCGGCGGTGGCCAGGTTATTTCTGAATCCAGCACCACGGTCAGGCCACGGATAACATCGTCTTCCATATTCACCTGCGGCTGGCCGTTTTTCTCCGGTGTCAGCTCACTTAAAAGGTGAAACAGGTTGGTGGCGTAAAGGTCACTGGCCACTTTGGCCATGCGGCTAGGCAAATCTGTGTAGCCGATCAGCGTAACGTCATGCTTCTCGACGATTTTGCCGGGCTCGGTCAATTCGCAGTTGCCGCCACGCTCGGAGGCCAGATCGACAATCACGCTGCCAGGTTTCATGGATTTCACCATGTCCGCGGTAATCAGTTTGGGTGCGGGCCTGCCGGGAATAAGAGCGGTGGTAATAATAATGTCGACTTCTTTAGCTTGTTCCGCGAACAGCGCCATCTCTGCCTTGATGAACTCGTCGCTCATCTGCTTGGCATAACCGCCGGTGCCGCTGCCCTCCTCCTCGCCAAAATCTAATTGCAGGAATTCGGCGCCCATACTTTCAATCTGTTCTTTCACTTCCAGCCGGGTGTCGAACGCCCGCACAATCGCCCCCAAGCTGTTGGCAGCGCCCACAGCCGCAAGGCCCGCTACACCAGCACCGATCACCATCACCTTGGCCGGCGGCACTTTTCCTGCGGCCGTCATCTGCCCGGTAAAGAAACGCCCAAAGTGACTGGCCGCCTCCACCACCGCGCGGTATCCGGCAATGTTCGCCATGGCGCTTAGCGCATCCATCTTCTGGGCCCGGCTAATTCGCGGCAGGCTGTCGATAGCGAAAGTAGTCACCTTACGGGCGGCAAGCTTTTCCAGAAGCTCAGAGTTCTGCCCCGGCCAGATATAACTGACCAGAAAACCACCTTCCTTCATCAGATCGGCTTCGTGCTTACCCAGCGCCGGATTCTCCATGGGTGCGCGAACTTTCAAGATGAAATCAGCATCGCTCCACACCGAGCCAGCATCCGCTGCAATGGTCGCACCAACGGCCTCATAAGCGGAATCGTGATAATGGGCGGCCGCGCCTGCCCCAGATTCAATCGTGACCTGATAGCCCAGCCCAATCAGTTTGTGAACCGAGGGTGGCGTTGCCGCAACCCGCCGTTCGTCTGCGTAAATTTCTTTTGGAATACCGATCTTCATATAGGGATATCCTTCAGCTAAACCGATGAACTGGATGAATACTACCTATATCCTAGTGCAACTTCGGGACATTGTCCGTCTTACGTTTTATTGCGAACAACAGAAATCTCGATTAGCCGAAAACAGATCTGTGCCAAATCACGCTCAATTTATCCCCACGCGGTGGCGCGCAGCTACTTTGCCAGCTAGGTTGGAATAGTGCTGCCGCTTTGTGCGTTGATTTTTCGCGTCATATATATAGCCGCGCATGTTCATCAACGGGCAAAAACAAACGCCCCCAGGCTAAATAGAGGAAAAGGTATGATTCTGGAAGGAAAAACAGCGTTAATTACGGGTGCCGGACGAGGTATTGGACAGGGTATCGCCATGTCACTGGCGGAGGCTGGGGCCAATGTTGTGGCGGCAGATCTGGACATTAACATTGCCAGGCAAACCGCAGAAAAAGTCCAGCAATTGGGGCGCAGAAGCTTAGCGTTGGAAGTGGACGTTACGGACCCGGATTCAATTAATAAAATGGTGCAACAGGCCGAGGAGCAGATGGGGCCTATCGACATTGCAGTAAACAACGCCGGCATTCTGAGCATACACCCTGTCGCTGAACTGTCTGCGGACGCTTGGGACCGTGTGATGGATGTTAACGCCCGCGGCGTATTTCTGTGTACCCAGGCCGAACTGGCGGTTATGCGGCCGCGCAAATTCGGGCGCATCATTAATATCGCGTCTATCGCGGGTAAGGTCGGCTTTCCGAATCTGTCCCATTATTCCGCCTCGAAATTCGCAGTCATTGGTTTTACCAACGCTGTTGCCAAGGAAGTCGCAGCTGAAGGCGTGACTGTTAACGCATTATGCCCTGGCATTGTCGGAACTGGCATGTGGCGCGGGCCAGATGGCTTGTCAGCGGCCTGGGCCCAAGACGGCGAATCGGAAGAAGAGTCGTGGGAGCGTCACCAAAAAACACTGCTCCCACAGGGCGAAGCCCAAACGCCAGAAGACATGGGACAACTTGCGGTGTATTTAGCCAGCGCCGCCCACGTTACCGGTCAGGCCATTGCGGTGGATGGCGGATTTTCGCTGTAACGGAAAAACGCTTCCAGAATCACTCTATCTGAACACTCGCAAAACTGGCTTTTCACCCAATCACAAAACATCAAAAACGAAACCAGTTGGGCCCCTCTGCACCGGACCCCAACTGGCTAGACATTGAAGCGCCGCGTACTTTCGGCAATCACGTTGGCATGCTCGGCCAAACGTTGATTTTGCCTGCCAAGTTCAGCACCAATGGCGTGTGTTTCGACACTTTGACCGCGAATTTCTTCCATTTTTTGCGCAATGTCGTCTGTAGTAACGGAAATTTCCTCAACGGCGACAACAACCTGATCCATTTCCGAGTTCAAGGTAACAATCGACTGAGCCACTCCTCCCATAGCATCTGCAATCTGCGACGCATGGTGCTCGCCTTCTTTCGCGATTTTTAGCCCGTTATTAGCCAGCGTGTCCATACTAGTGGTTTGCATGTTGAGCTCGTCAATAATGCCGACAATGTTGGTGGTGGCAGCAACGGTTTTTTGCGCCAGGGTACGAACCTCGTCAGCCACCACTGAAAAACCACGCCCAGCATCACCCGCCCGCGCCGCTTCAATCGCAGCGTTTAACGCCAGCAGATTGGTTTGGTCAGCCAGACTGTTGATAACGCCAATAATGCCCGTGACTTTGGCGCTGGCCTGGGTAAGCAGTTTGACATGGCCATGGGTATCTTGAATCACGCCTGACAACAGGCGCACTGAGGTCACGCTGTCTTCAACCACCCGGGCCCCGGATTGCGCAGACTCGTTGGCGGCTTGGGTAGCAACACCGACCTGAGAGGTGCGTTCGGCCACGTCGTTCAGGGTGACGGATATTTGCTGACTGGCCGTGGCCGCCAAAATAGTTTGTGATTCAACTATTTCGTTGTTTTGCGTCAGTCGAACCATGGTTTTTTCAAGCTCGTGATGAACCTCGATCAGATCCCGCGTGCCTGCGATGGACTCTTTCATCAGCACGCCGATGTTGTCGATCATCTGATTCGTTGCTTTGCCCAGAGTGTTGAATTCGTCGTTTGGGTTATTGCCGAGTGACAGTTTCTTGGTTAAGTCGCCCTCTGACACCCGTGACAACAATTCAACCACCCGGTTGAGCTGGCTAACCAGAGCCCGCGAGGTAAGAAATAGCACCAGGACCAAAAAAGGCGCAAACAGTAAAATAGAACCAATGCTGACCATTTTGGCCGACACTTTGGCGTTTTCAGCGCTTAGCAGGGTGCGCGCAATAAGACCGGATTGCAGAGCCTCATTTTGCGTTATAACTTGCTGTTGAAGGTTGTCGCCAGCTTTTTCCGCGCTGTTTGAAGTGATGGCAATTTGCTGCAGAAGCACATCAGTCCGATCAAATACAGTACGGTACAGACTCGTAACTTCCCCAATCACGATGCTTTTCCAATCGTGCTTTTCAATAATATTTTCCAGCACCTCAATGGCTCGGTTTGAAACTTCCGACAGTGCGGGATCACGAGTATTAATGTACTTACTCGATGTGCTCTCGACTTCACTAACAGCCTCATCAATCAGGCTGAATGACAGTGACTGCAGTTCTGTCATAACAACAGCGAGTTCCTGGCGAATCCCGGTGGCGTCAGACAAGCCGAGTACGCTCATCTGCCGCAGCCATTCCCGACGCAGCGTTACATAACGCTCGGCTTCCGTATAGATGGATTCCGCAAAGCGGATAGTGCCTGGGTCGTTCAGCTGACTTGCCTGGCGTTGCAGTGCTTTGGCGTCTGATGTCAGCTCATTCAGCTTCGCCAGCGGCTCGCTCTGGTCGTCCCCGGAGAGCGTGTTGAGTTGTTTTTCAACCGCGTTCAATTTAGTAACAAGATTACTCGCGCTGGTTTCATAGCGTGATATCTGATAGACAGACTCATAAGAGGATGAAACAGCCTCTAATCCCCAGAAAATGGCCCCGGCGATAATGGTCAAGCCAGTCAGTGTTACGACGATGAGCATCCGAAACTTCTGGCGCCAGGACAAGTTGAACTTCACAGTGGAATCTCCAATGTTGTTATGGTTGTGGCGTATACAGGCAGGACATTTAACCTAGAGATCCAGCTCGGGTCAATACGGAAATGCCTGTTCTGTCAGCAACGTATCGGCATCGTGAAAGATAACTTTAGCTTCTCAGGCTTAAACGGCCACCCAACAAAAACGCCGAGGCTCTAAATGTGCTAAGGTGCCCCCCCTGACGTGCGAGTTACCAAGCATTTTTCTTATGCCTTAGTCATCCGAGCGCTTCCCTCCGGCGTTTTCTCGACATCTCGCACTCAGATCAGTGGTCTGCCCACTCCTGACCCTCTGTCGCCTCCGACAGTTGCTGTCTACATCCTATTCCGCCATCGGTTAATCCGAATTTGGTGTGTCTCATTGCGAAACCTCGCGGATCGATCGTTACCGGTCAAAGCTGAGCCCTTTTTCGCTTCCAGTTGTCGCCCTGGCCGCTCTTGCCTGTGCTCGATACAACGTTCTAAACAGGAATTATTATGAGTTTTAAAATTGCCATTCTAGGTGCAGGCCCAAGCGGCTTGGCCCAATTACGTGCTTTTGAAGCCGCCCGCGACGCCGGTGCAGATATCCCCGAAATCGTATGCTACGAAAAACAGAGCGACTGGGGCGGTCTTTGGAACTACACCTGGCGCACCGGCCTGGACGCCTATGGCGAGCCCGTGCACAGCAGCATGTACCGCTATTTATGGTCAAACGGTCCCAAGGAATGTCTGGAGTTCGCGGATTACAGCTTCGAAGAACATTTCGGTCGCCCTATCCCGTCTTACCCGCCCCGCGCCGTGCTGCGCGACTATATTATGGGCCGTGTGGCCAAGAGCAATGTACGACAGTACATCCGCTTTAACACTGCGGTGCATTGGGTTGACCACAACGAAGCCACCGGCAAGTTCGCGGTTACGGTGCGAGACTTAAAGCAAGACGAATTGAGCACCGACGAGTTCGACCATGTCATTGTTGCCACCGGGCACTTTTCGACCCCCAATGTGCCCTATTTTGAAGGTCTGGAGCAATTTCCCGGCCGTGTGCTGCACGCCCACGATTTCCGCGACGCTTGCGAGTTCAAAGGTAAAGATCTTTTGCTGATCGGCAGCAGCTATTCCGCAGAAGACATAGGCACGCAGTGCCACAAGTACGGCGCCAAATCGGTCACCTTCAGCTATCGCTCACAGCCCATGGGCTTCGAGTGGCCGGAGTCTTTCACCGAAGTGCCGTTGCTCACCGAAGTGATCGGTAAGACGGCCCATTTCAAGGATGGCACCAGCAAAAAAGTCGACGCGATCATTCTGTGTACGGGGTATCAGCATCACTTCCCTTTCCTGCCCAACGAACTGACGCTGACCACGCACAACCGGATGTACCCGGAAGGTTTGTACAAGGGGATCCTTTCCTTAGCCAACCCGAAGCTTATATTCCTTGGCATGCAGGACCAGTACTACACCTTTAACATGTTCGACGCCCAGGCCTGGTATGCCCGTGATGTGATGCTCGGCCGCATCACACTGCCGGCAAGCGACGCCATGGCCGCTGATAGTCGTGAATGGGTCGCCCGCGAGCTGAAGCTCGCCAATCCCGTCGACGAGATCGATTTTCAGGCCGCCTACATACAGGATCTGCTTGAACCTACCGACTACCCGGCGTTCGATGTAACCGCCGTTGCCCATATTTTCAAGCAGTGGGAACACGACAAGGAAGCGGACATTCTTGGATACCGCAACAAGAGCTACCGCTCCACGCTGACGGGTACCCTGGCACCGGTGCACCATACGCCCTGGATGGATGCGATGGACGATTCTCTGGAAGCCTTCCTCAAGGTGAAGCAAGCCCAGCCAGAAAAGGAGACTGTATGAATCAACCAAGCCTGAGCCAGGCTCGGTCTCGTTTCACCTCCAGCAGCATACGCTGGGGTTTTATGTGGGCCATGTGGGCCGCCGTGCTCTGGGGTGCCTGGTACGTGCCAGGGTCCGCGGTCTGGTTTGAAGCGCCGTATATTAACCTGAGCTTCGATACCAACGCCCAGTTTCTGCTGGCGGCGGCGGTGCTGACCACCTTCAACGCCATTGCCGTATTGTTCTTTCTGTTTGTCTGGAACGGGGTATTGGGCAAGCTCGGGGAATACGTTCGTACCATCAAGCAGATGCGTTACATATCCAAGTGGTTTTTCATCGGCGCCATATTTGGCGGCCCGATGGCCATCTTTGGCTCGTATCTCGCGATCGGCTACATCGGCGGGGCCTTCGCGGCCATTTCAGCGCTGATGTACCCCATCATCGGCGCCACTCTGGCCAGGCTCTGGTATCAGGAGAAGATCACCAAACGCGCAGCGGTGGGTATTTTTATCATCCTGGCAGGCGGCGTGACAGTCTATGCTCCCGGCATTATTGCTGAAATCACAGGCACCGGCGACGCCGGCTGGCTTGGCTACCTGGGCGGCGCAATGGCTGCGATTGGCTGGGGCGTAGAGGGCGCAATCGCAGGCCGCGGGCTGGATGTGGCCGATCCGGATGTGGGCATTACGGTAAGGTTCACGGCCGAAGTCCTGTATTGGGTTCTGCTGATTTTACCCGCGATTTACCTCTTCACCGATCAACCGGTTGTCGAACTGGTCATCGCCACATTTAACTGGGCGGTCATCGGCTGGCTGATGCTGGCGGGCGTGAGTTTCGCCTTCTGCTATGTCTCTTGGTACAAGTCGTTCCCACTGATCGGCGTTGGGCGAGGGCAGGCGATTGCGGCGCTGTACGGGCTTTTTGCCGTCATCTTCCTCGCCGCGTTCACCCTCGAATTTCCGGATTGGAACTTCCTTGCAGGTTTGGCTCTGTTCGTAATAGGCGGGTTTGTCATGTTCACGGAAAGCGACGAAGTGCTTGAGGTAGTCCGTGCCGTGTCGAGCGACACCAAAACG
This sequence comes from Marinobacter sp. M3C, assembly GCF_023311895.1. Classification (GTDB taxonomy): domain Bacteria; phylum Pseudomonadota; class Gammaproteobacteria; order Pseudomonadales; family Oleiphilaceae; genus Marinobacter. The sequence continues at coordinate 3,854,586 of NZ_CP092284.1, read as the reverse complement.
TCCACCGCCACGGCGAGTGCGTCCAACTCATGATCATTGGAGCAACCCATGAATAAATTACACATGAAAGGCCGCATTCTACAGCTGATCCATGACCAGCAGCATGTCGGCATCTGGGACTGGCAAATCACCGATGCGGTGATGAGTGAATACGGTCTTAGCGGTGCCTATTGGCGCGGCAACACCCGCGTCACACTGACTGACCTGTTTTCCAGCGGCATCATCGAAAGCGTTGAGGAAGAGCTCGATCACCAGGCCTATTTTGGCGCAGGCCGCGTGTTGTTCAAGTTCAAGCTCAACGACTTCGGTCGTCAACGGATGCGCGACACCGCACTGGCCTGATAGCCGGTGGCACCTACAATTTTCACCAAGGAGACACTATGTCTGATTTCTGGGGTTATCCGGGGGCTGACATGCTCGCCGTTGCCGTCATTATTGTGCTCAGTGGCCTGGCCCTGTACCAGGCACGCACCTTTGTAACCAAGCTTTAAACGCAAACGCTGGCCGCCCTTTCGGGCGCGCCAGCACCCATTGTGGTCACACCTTCCCCGTATGACTTCCTTAAAACGTTAATATATAAAGGTTTTCAACCTTATCTCTGGCCCACTGGGTTCTGCGTAAAAACTTCAACGACGATTTGATCGACGGATCGCTCTTAAAGCAATTTATGTTGATTCTTTGAGCCAACCCCTCCCAGCCGTAATGTTGTTCCAGCCTGGTAACAATCTTCTCAAGCGTCACTCCGTGCAATGGGCTATTCGGTTGTTCTTCACTCATGCTTTAAATACACCGTTATTCATTGAGGGTAACCGATGACATCCCGACCGAAGACTAATAAAATCTTCTAGCCTGACTGATCCGGCCGCGCCAATAGTAGCCATTAAGGGATGAGCGCATAACGCCGGACGATGTCGATGCGTGAATAAAACTGTCATCGCCCATGTAGATTCCAGCGTGCTGATCCTTTCCCTTTATATTAAAAAACACCAGATCGCCGGTGCGTAGGTTGTTCAGGGGAACCCTTTCCCCGGCGGCCAGCATCTGATTCGTGGTGCGGGGTAAACGGCGCCCTATGGCTTCGTGGTATGCAGTGGTGATGAAGCCAGAGCAGTCAAAACCACGGGCAGACGTGCCCCCGTAGCGGTAAGGCGTGCCTTCATAGCGTTCGAACACATGCCAGAGTTGTTGGGTAGCTGCCATTTCACTACCGGTAGCGGGCCGATCTGACGGCTGCCAGCGATTGTTGCCTGATGTACCAAGATCTTGATTGCTGGCGCAGCCGCCAAGGCCAAACAGTATCGCGATAGTAAACAGCGGTAGCAGCGATCGCCATGTCATTGGAATTGCCCTCGAAACGTTCAGCATTAGCCTACTGTAAAAGCCCGTGTGCTCCGTGTCAGGTTAAACATTGCGTTTATGTGTGTGCCGGTTGTTTGCGCCCCGTAACCGCAAACGCCACACCGGTAATAGAAACCACACCACCGGCTATGGCCAACACACCCAGGCGCTCATCGAACAACCAAAAGGCTTGCAGCGCGGTGACCGGCGGCACCAAATAAAACAGACTGGCCACCTGCGACGCCGCACCCCGACGAATCAGCAGCATGAGCAATAGAATGGCACCGATCGATACCCCGAACACCAGCCACGCCATGGACAACTGTAATTGGATGTCCCAGACCACCTCGCGGGTTTCAAGCGCGAACGCACCGATCGCGAAAAACACCGAAGCGGCGCTGTACTGAATAAAGGTCCCTGCCACCAGGTTAACGTTCGCACCATGGCGTTTCTGGTAGACCGTACCCACTGAAATACCGATCAGTGACAGCATCGCCCACCCCAGAGTCCACAGGGGGAAGCTCTCTATTCCAGGCCCGCCACCCAGCTTTTCCATCAGCACCAAGCTTACGCCCAGCAATCCCAGCGACAAACCCACCCACTGCCGCAGAGTAATCGACTCACGTAATATCACGACCGCCGCCAACGCCGTGACCAGCGGCTGCAGCCCAACAATCAGGGAAGTAATCCCGGACGGCATGCCACCCTGAATGGCGTAATAAACACCGCCAAGGTAACAGCCATGCACCAGCAAACCGGTAACCGCAGTGTGCCCTGCACCGCGCCACGACGGCCAGGTGACCTTTAGCACCAAGGCCAGAACGCCCAACAGCGCCAGCGTGAACAGCATCCGGTAAAGCAACAACGTGAAAGGTTCAGCGTAGGGTAAGCCATACTTGGCACCAATAAACCCCGTACTCCAGAGCCATACAAACACGGCGGGCACAACATAAACCTGGAAAGCGGAACGCATGCAAATAGCCTTTTAAACGTGGATTGGTGACTGAAATCCGGAACGCGCCTATTTTCAAGCCATAGAGTTGGTAAAGCGAGAGGTTCCACAATGAAATTGAGTTTACAGGAGATTTTTCGGTTAGCGATTGACCCCTGAGCTTTCAAAGATTAGCTTACAGACAACCCGACCCCAAAAGGGCAATCCCCTTCGGGAGATCCGGGTGCATGAAATCAAGCGCCGGCCACAAGCCGGACAACAAAAACAACACCGCCACTGTCGCCGAGATCCGGCCAGGTGGAGAGGATTTCAAAATGTCTATATCAACACGTCTCCAAAGCGTATTGTGCCGTACACAATCGCGTCTACCTGTTCAGACAATCACCCTTTATTTCCGCGAGTTAGCGTCCACTTGGGCCAAGGAAGAAAGGTGATCCCCCATGACCGTATTCAGCCATCCCGAATTTGATAACCACGAACACCTGTCGTTCGTCTGTGACCCGGAAACCGGGCTTAAAGCTATTGTGGCGGTGCACAACACCTCCCGTGGCCCCGCTCTGGGCGGTTGCAGAATGTTCCCCTATGCCAGCGATGAAGAAGCCCTGCGCGATGTGTTGCGCCTTTCGAAAGGCATGACTTACAAATCCGCACTGGCCAATCTTGACCTCGGCGGCGGTAAATCGGTGATCATCGGCGACCCGCGCAAGCAAAAAAGCGAAGCTTTGCTGGAAGCCATGGGTAAACACCTCGAGGGGCTTGGCGGCCAATACGTTGCCGCCGAAGATTCCGGCACCAGCGTGGCCGATCTGAAAATCATGGGGCGGCATACGAAGCACGTCGCCGGCATTGTCGAGCGCATCGCTTTTAACGGCCAGCCCAGCAACGGAGACCCCTCCCCCACCACAGCCTACGGCACATTTGTGGGTTTGAAAGCAGCGGTGAAACATAAGCTTGGGCGCGAGGATCTGACCGGATTGAAGGTGGCTATTCAGGGTGTGGGTAACGTGGGTTATCGCCTGGCCCGTCATCTGCAGGAAGCCGGCGCAGAACTCTGGGTATACGACATTCATCACGCGAACATGCAACGTGCGGTGGATGAACTGGGCGCCCATGCGGCATCAGCCGAAGACATTCTGTTTCTGCCAGTGGACGTGGTTGCCCCCTGCGCCATGGGCGCCGTGCTCAACGACGACAGCATTCCCCGCCTGAAAGCCACGATCATTGCGGGCGCCGCCAACAATCTGTTGCAACGCCCGGATCACGATCAGGCATTAAAAGACCGCGGCATCCTCTATGCGCCGGACTTCGCCATTAACGCCGGCGGCATCATCGATGTGTTCTACGAACGCACCGGCGCGTCCCCAGAGAAAGTACGCGCCCATGTGGAAGGCATAGGGCACACGCTTACCGAGATCTTTAAACGCTCGGATCGCAGCGGCATGCCAACCGGTGCAGTGGCCAACACACTCGCTGAAGAACGCTTCCGGAAGCACTCAAGCGTCGCTCAGGCACCACGCGAGCAGCTTGTGGGCGCCGGGTAGTTAGCGGCATTTGCTTTACCGGGCCGTGATTCAGTCACAGCCCGGTTCTTCCAAACAAAAACAACGATCTAGCAGGAAACAATTATGTCTGAATCACATGCGTCCATTGCGGAAGCAATAGAAGGCTCGAATGCTAAACGGGGGCTCTGGTCCTCACGTTTTGCTTTTATTCTTGCGGCCACGGGCTCTGCGGTGGGTCTGGGTAACATCTGGAAATTCCCCTACATCACCGGCGAAAATGGCGGTGGCGCCTTTGTACTGGTTTATCTGCTGTGCATCGCCGCGATTGGTCTGCCCATCATGATGGCCGAAGTGTTGATTGGTCGCCGCGGCGGCCGCAGCCCGGTTAACAGCCTCAAAGCGATTGCCGGGCACGACAGGTTGAACCCGGCCTGGCGGATGGTCGGCGCAGTCGGGGTGATCGCCGGCTTCCTGATTTTGTCGTTCTACTCGGTGATTGGCGGCTGGGCGGTATCCTATGTGGGCACTGCCGCCAGCGGGCAACTCACCGGCCAATCTGCCGATGCCATTGGTGCCATCTTCTCCAACCTGCTGGCCGATCCGGTAACGCTGCTGATGTGGCACACACTGTTTATGGCTCTGGTTATGCTTGTGGTGGCAAAAGGGGTTCGCGCGGGACTTGAGCGCGCGGTCACCATTTTGATGCCGGCTTTATTCCTGCTGCTGCTCACGGTGGTCGGCTACGCCATGACCACCGGTGAATTCGGCCGGGCCGTGACATTCCTGTTCCAGCCGGACTTCACCAAACTTACTACCTCGGGCGTTCTGGTGGCACTGGGCCACGCCTTCTTCACCCTGAGCCTGGGCATGGCGGTAATGATGGCTTACGGTTCCTACCTGCCAAAAGGCATATCCATCGCTAAAACCTCCATTGCCGTCTGCGTTATAGACACCGCAGTAGCGCTGCTTGCCGGCCTGGCCATCTTCCCGATTGTGTTTGCGAATGGCCTTGAGCCCGGTGCCGGCCCTGGCCTGATCTTTCAGACCCTGCCGCTGGCATTCGGCCAGATGCCTATGGGCAGCTTGTTCGGAACCCTGTTCTTTGTATTGCTGGTATTCGCCGCTTGGACGTCGGGCATTTCCCTGCTGGAGCCCATCGTTGAATGGCTGGAAGAACAAAAAAGCATGAATCGCACCCGCAGCACGCTGATAGCAGGCTCCGTGTGTTGGTTGCTGGGCATTGCGTCGATCCTTTCCTTGAACCTGTGGTCAGATTTTGCGCCACTGGGCTGGATCGGCATGTTGGAGGGCAAGACCGTCTTTGATCTGCTGGACTTCTTCACCGCCAACATTTTGCTGCCCCTGGGCGGACTGCTTGTTGCCGTGTTCGCCGGCTGGGTGATGTCACGGGAGGCAATAGAGAAAGAGCTGGCGCTGTCAAAACCTATGTTCCGCCTTTGGTACATCACCGTGCGTTACATTACGCCAGTGGCTGTGGGCGCGGTATTTATCTACAACCTGTTCGGATCGTGAGCTTTGCCGGATAAGTAGACGGTCTATAACGAAAGAAGGGCGGCCCTCCGGCCTCCCTTCTTTTTTAACGAAATTCAAAAATAGACTTCAGACCTTCAGAAATAATCAAACTCCAAATGCTGGTAGACACGTCCTGCGTTTTTACCAGCCAGCTCCTCAAATGTGTCCAGGTAGGCCCATTGCGACTGGTCAATTTTGTACGCCTCGTCCAGACCGCCACCACTTTCAAGAATCGCGATAATGGCATTTCTGAGAAACACCAGGTAACCACGGGTTTCGCGGTTGACAACATTCAACGTGGTCGGTTCGCCGTGTCCCGGTATGACAACCGTGGGGTTCAACTCGCTCATTCTATCGAAGGACTCAATCCAGGCACCGGTGTCTGTGTCGTCAAAAACAGCCAGCAAACGCTGATGAAAACCCAGGTCGCCGGTGATCAACAATTTGTCCTGTGGTATCCAGAGCACAATATCACCGGGTGAGTGACCCGGACCAAAATAGTGCAGCTCGATCTTCACATCACCCATATCCAGGTCGTATTGATCCGAAAAACCGATATCTGGAACGGCAACATAGGTTCCTTCTGCCTTTTCCTTATTTCGCTTTTGCATGGAGGCCAGCGTGATCTCACCATGTTCCCGGAACTCCTCCAGCGCTGACTCATGAGCAATAATTGGTACGCCCTGATCTCGCCAGTAGCTGTTGCCCAACATGGCGTGACCCTGAGCGTTTTCATTAACCACATACGCGACCTCCTTGTCGGTTACGCTGTGGATTGAGCTATGAAGTGCCTTGGCTAGAAGGTAGTTGTCGCCCCCATTCATCACCACCACGCCCTCTTCGGCAATGATAAAGCTCAGATTATTATTGTGGCCATGATTCTCGTAGGTACCCGGGCCGGTCTCGCCAATCGCGGAATACACACGATCCGATACTTTGGTTAGCTCAAGCTGATCCGGAAAACCAGGCTCGCTGGCGCTCACCAAAACTGGAACCAGGAGCATCAACCCTGAAAGCAGATTGCGTACTGACATTGTTCGCACCTCACTGATACACCGCTCCAATTATTCCGGTAGTCGGAATACCGCCTCCGATAACGCCGAATCGTCCGGAAGACCGACGATCTTCTGGACTGCCCCACGTTCGTCACGGTATATAACCGAGGGTGTGGCCGATACCGCAAGAGCCCGCATAAGGCGGTTGTTATTGCCAATTTTGACTCTAAGCTGCTCGGGAACATTTTCCGGTGTCTCAAGCCAGTCCTTTGGGAACTGAGCCTCATGGAAATCAAGCTGAGCTACCGGATCCTCTGCAGCGATAACACTTGCAGCTTTGGCCAAACTGGTCGGCTGGATCACGCCAACCATGATGTGCCTCAGCTGTATCCCCCGCTCCAGAAAAGGCTGGGCTTTTTTTCTGAAAACATTGCAGTAGTCGCAATTCGGGTCGGTGAAAACGTAGACAATCCGTTGTGCATCTTCCGGCCCCTCCGGCACCCATGTTGCACTTTCCAGCTGGGCCCAGGCATCCGTAAGGTCGGTTTTCGGCAGCCAGTTTCGTAGTTGGTCGGCGCTCAGATCCTGGCCAAAACCATCAACCATCGTCCCGATAACCACATGCTCGCCATCCGGCATAAGGTATAACGTCACGGGGTGACCATTCCTGCGCCCGACGTAACCCTCTAACCCGCCTGGTGCTTCAAAACGGGCCTCGATATTCAGACCCTCATCAACCAGAATCTGAACGGCATCCGGATACTGTCCAGCAGCGATAACCGGTAAAAACCAGAACAAAGAAACTACCGCGCACAATATTTTTAACAATTTTAATTACTCCTATTTATATACTTTTCACTTATTAGAACGACGCCATTTCAAGATCCATTTCAACGGCATCAACACCGGCCTGTGCACAATTTTCATCCGTTTCTCCGGAAGGCGCACCGCTTACCCCCACACCACCAATCGTTTCGCCGCTGGCCCTTATCGGAACGCCGCCGGCGGATAACAGTACTTTTTCAAGCTTGCCGACGGAGAATGGCCCGATAAACCGATCCGTGAGCGCAGACGTGTTACTGGTGAACGTCATTGCCGTATAGGCTTTGCGATAACTGACGTCCAAAGCCAGATCCATTGCCAGGACATCGCGCAGAACGACCTGAGGGTGGCCGCCCCTATCCACCACCGTCACGGCTACCTGAACGCCCTGCTCACGGCATTTTTCAATCGCGGTTTTGGCTATGGTCAACGCGGTGTCCATCGACAACCGCTTGATTTCGACCATCACCGGCTGGTCTGTCTCAGCTGCATCGACCATTCCCGTTGCTGTAAGGGCTGTCGTAAGTATCAGTATTGATAGTTTTGAACGCATTTTTTCTTCCTTCGTCAGAGCCACTGCATCAGGGGCGAACCAATACGTATCCTTTCTCAACTTGTTCAAGAATATGGGCAACACCCACCGGCACAGGCAAACTTTGAGGATGAAGCTTTGGTCTTTCGCCAGTCTCTCTTTCGATGGTATCCACGGTATTCATACACACCGAAAACCGGACACCCTGGGCCATCAAGCTGGTAATTCGCTCCCGAAGGCGGTTGTCCGCATACAGCAATCGAACGCCCGGGCCAAAGGTTGTAATCTCGATATCAATCAGATCCGGATCGTAATATTCCAGAAGATTGGCAGCGACGCTTAGAACCTTTGCCTGCTTTTCCGGTTCGCCATCGCTCAGTTGCATGAGCAGAAACTTCTCGGCAAACGGCTTTTCCGGATTGATCGGTTCTTCCGCCTGGAGATTCATAGCCATCATGAAGAGACCCAGATAAAGCAGCCACCGAAGGCCTACCTTTAGTGAATCTGCGGCGAGTTTCATAACGAATAATCTTCCAGCCCTGGGTTGTTCTCGACATTTTTCAAACGTGGGGTATTGAACTTTGCGATGGTGACCGTTTTTTCCGACCTCAGATAATCCGCCACCACATCCCAGATCGGGCGACCTGGAGCCTTCGAGTTAACGGTGGCCCAGCCGGCTACTTTGTACATCTTGTCGGCCTGAATCGACTCGCCATTGTCCAGACGCAGATCGGAAATACGGCCATTCATACTGGCGGTCGGGTCACAGGTGTAATCCAGGCCACCCACGCGAACCATGTCGCCGCCCTGCTGGTAATAGGGATCTTTATTGAAGAGATTGTCCGCCACGTCTTCCATAATCAGCTTCAGCTCCGCACCTGACATCTCCCGCACGTAGGTCTCCGGGTAGGTAATGGCGGTCGCGTTCATCACATCGTCCATGGTGATCGCCTCGCCCGGCAATACCGAGGTGCCCCAACGGAACCCTGGTGACAGGGATATTTGCGCGTCCAGCACTTTTCTCTGGGCATCACAGATCACCTGATCCATGGTGCCGTTGAAGTTGCCCCGGCGATAAAGCAGCTCGTCCGTGACCGCCAGTTTCTCCCCCAGCGTGTCTGCGTAGGGCGCGCGAACCTCCTGAATAAAACGATCCATTGCCGCGTCTGGCTTGATCATGTCGGAAAACACCGGCAGCAAGCGGTATTCGTATCCGCGCACGCCGCTGTTGCCGATGTCCAGATCCAGCACCGCGACATACTTGCCATTGGTGCCGGCGTTGCTGACCAGGGTTTTACCACCAGAATTGGTCACCACTGTAGGCTGCGGAACCGCATCGTGGGTATGGCCGCCAAGGATGGCGTCAATGCCCGAAACCCGGCTGGCCATCTTCAGGTCCACATCCATGCCGTTGTGGGACAACACCACAACAGCATTCACCTTTTCGGTTTCGCGGATCTGGTTAACCAGCGCCTGCATTTCGTTTTCCCGGATACCAAAACGCCAGTCCGGAATAAAATAGGAGGGGTTTGCGATCGGCGTATAGGGGAACGCCTGGCCAATAATGGCCACACGTTTTCCGCCAAGTTCTCGAATCGAGTAAGGTTTGAATACCCGCCCGCTGGCTTCGTCAAAGGATTCGGCGCCCATGAACATGGCTTCGTCGGACAAAAACACATTCTGGGCCAGAAACTCGCCCTTGAAGGCGTTAATATTCTTGCGAATCTGCGCTTCCGGGTAGGTAAACTCCCAATGACCGGTGAGGAGATCAACGCCCAGGCGGTTGCTGGCTTCCACCATGTCCTCGCCCTGAGTCCACACGGCGGTTCCGGAGCCCTGCCAGAGATCGCCACCATCCAGTAACAACGAATTCCCGGGGCCGGCCTGTTCGCGCAACTGGTCAATCAGGGTTTTAAGGTGCGCAAAGCCGCCAAGGCGACCGTATTCCTGTGTCGCTTCGGCGTAGTTCAAATAGGAGAAGGCGTGGGAACGCCGGGAATCAGCCGGGATTCCGAAATGCTCAAGAAAATGCGAACCGACTAAATGGGGCACCCTCCCCTTGCTCGGCCCCACCCCAAGGTTCACGTTGGGTTCGCGGAAATACACCGGCGAGAGCTGGGCATGAATGTCCGTCAGGTGAAGTAACCGGGCATTGCCGTACCTGGGTGAGTCGTACAGCCCTTCTCCACTCTTCGCCAACGCAAGCTTTGGGGCAAGACCGACGATGGCCGCTGCCTGCATGGCTACCAGGAAATCTCTGCGGGAAATCGACACTGCACTCTCCTTTCTTTGTTGTTATTGGCGCTGGTCGGCACACCCCGGACCACCAGGGTGCTATCGCCACAAAACAGGCACGGGTTAGTTGCCAATAGCGACGTTGCGCCAGACCTCCGCTTGTTGCTTTCTCTGCGCCACGGACTCTTGCGCAAGATTTCGTGCTTCGGTGGCCATCGTCTTTGCTTTTCCATAGTCGCCGCTGTCAGCAGCCGATCTGGCGGCCTTCAGTCGGTCTGACGTCACCGTCCACTTAAAGGTTCCGGCATTCTGATTTGTGCTTTCCGCCTCTGAATAGACCTGTTGAAAATCCTCTTTCGGGCCTGCGTAGGCGCCCAACGACACCAGCAGGCCAAACGACGTGGCAATGATCAGTGAAGATTTCTTTATCATGCTTTTCACCTCTTCGTTCCCGGTTACGGCCGAGTCGTCGGGCCAACCACCGGCAGGCCGTTGCTCATGTAGGTCAGGAAGTACTCGAGATTCCGATATTCCTCACTTTGAGCCGGTAGTGGTTCGGCACGAACGTTGTTATTGCAACCGGCAAAACGCCGGTGGAGCGTACCCAGCTCACCCCATTTGGAGCGGTGCACCGGGAAATTGGCCGGTTGCCCCAAGGTTGGCGATAGCAGATCCGCACGAATCCAGTTGCCCGGGTTCTGGACATGGCAACCCGCGCACGAAAAGTTCAGCTGTCCCCTGCGGCTATAGTAAAACTCCTTGCCATCCTGATAGGCCGCCAGCGCCGCGGGTTCATCCGGAACCTTGATGTCGAAAGCCTTGCCCTTAGACGTCGAGGCCATGTACGCAGAGATCGATGCGATATCCCCTTTCTTATATTTCAAGGGTTTCTCACCATTTGTCTCCCGGCAACGGTTGATGGCCAACTCAAGCGTGATAACTTCTTTCTTTTCCGTGTCAAAATTCGGGTAGTTCTGGCGTATGCCGATGCCGCCGTTTTCAAAACAGCTGGCGTAACTCTTGCCATTGGCAAACGGCGTTTCGAACATCTCCTGGCCTTCCGCTACCGCGAACTCATACGGCGGAAAATCCTGCAGGGACTCCCACTGACTCCGTCGATCTTCATCCAGTGCGTACTGGCCGTTGACGAACTCCTTGAGCGGCACGTCGGGGAACTTCTGCCTGAAGTACGCTACCGTTTCTTTCCGGTCCTCTTCCGGCGTACTGCCCGCCAGCACCTGGGGCACTGCCAGTGACGCTGCAAGAGCAACCAGAATGACTTTCGATTTAAGCATGTCCAATCCTCCTCTGCGACGGACCAAAACCGACCGGTCTTGCCGCCGACAACCGCTAGCCGATCGTCGCTGTGGTTGAATCGCTCTCGCCTTTGTTGTCCGCCCAGCTGATAGTGAGCTTGTCGCCTTTCTTGGCGCCCTTGAACCGACATTCGACGAATGGGTCCTTGGAAACAGCAGGCCCCCAGTTCGCCACAAACACATCTTTTTCATTATGGGAAACCGTCAAAACCTGGATGAAATGCGAGGGAACGACATTCCCGGCTGAGTCCTTCACAAAACCCGAGTCCATCGGGTGTCGAACCAGGGCTTTAAGAGAAGTCACTCCGCCATTTTCAACTGCGCGAACTCTGATACTGGACGCCATTTTTATTCTCCTGTTCTGCTAACGGTCAGCCGCCACAGCCGCCAACGGTCACTTTCACATTCTTGGTTGCTTTGTAAGCCTTGCCGTCGGAAATGACCACGGCAACCACATCGGTGGTTTCGGCCATTTTCAAGCGGTTGGAAACAAACGGCAATGCGCCGTCAGGAACCTCAAAGTAGGCGGCCAATGCATTCGGATTTTTGGCAACCAGTAAGGCGATGCCGGTAATATTTGGCAGCGTTGACTCAACGGTCACCGGCACGACGGCGCCATTCTGGGCAATCGTCGGCAAGTCCATAGAAATCTTGTCCGATTCCGTTGCTTCCATCCCGTACAACTCGGCAATGGTTGCGTCCACACCGGGCGTATTAAACGCTTTTTTGGGCCAGCCAGACACATCCGGCGCCGTGGCCGTTGCCGCCTCGACTCTTAATGGCACAATCCCCGCACTCAGTGCAAAACCGGCAACCCCGGCACCCAGCATTCCTTTTAAAAAACCTCTTCGCCTTTCATTAGTCACGGCAACTCCTCCTCCGCCATTACAGCGTGTACAAATAGTCAACAACGCGGTTGATTTCTTCTTGGCTCAAGATCATGTGTCGTCCGAATGGCGGCATCACCGTCGTCGGGTTGAACAGAGTTGCATCCCAGATGCGTTTGAACAGCACTTCCCGGTCCGGGAAGCGGGCCTTCATCTGCATCAGAGGCGGCCCGATATTACCGGCCAGTTTGCCGTCATCCATCTTATGGCAGGCCAGACAGTTGCCATCCGTACGGCTGAAGGCCAACTCCTTGCCTTGATCAATTTCGATCTGGGACGGCTCCGCAAACGCCGGCGCTGCGGCGCTCAGCACGAGCGTGGTTACACACACAAAAATAAAGACTTTACGCATCACTCAATCCTCCTCGGCACGTTCCAATGGGCCCGTGTTCAGACATTATTCCGTCAACCCTTTGTCGAGCGGGCCGGTGGTGCTTGGTGTCAGATTTTTACCCACTGCCGAATCCGTAATCTCGACCTCGCCCCTGCAATCCTGCATACAGCGTTCATTACTGACTAACGGCCGCGGGTCTTCCCAGGTAAAGCCATCTTTGTTGGGCATATTGACTTGCGGCAGTGTCTCTTTATTGGCGATAAAATCGCTGTCGACGATGTAATTCAGGTTGAGAACATAGGCTGTCAGGGCATACACCTCATCATCGGTCAGGGACTGTGGGGCGAAGAACGGCATGGCTCGGTGAATGTAATCCCAGAGGGTGCTGGCGTAGGGCCAGAAGCTGCCTACGGTTTTTTCCGGGCGGTCTTGCGCCAGGCTCCCGTCGCCGCCGGCAAGTTTGGGAAAACGCCCCATCCCTTCTCCGAACGCGCCGTGACAGGATGTGCATTGGGCTTCAAACACACTCATGCCTTCGTCGACACTGCCGCTGCCTTCTGGCAATCCCATGCCATCCGGACGCACGTCAATATCCCACCCGGCAATCTGATTCTCGGTTGCAGGCTTGCCGTAGCCGTAATGCCCGGCAGGTTCGGCATGGGCAAAAACCGCCAGCGTGGCCATCAACACCCCGCAACCCAAACCGGTCAAAGCTCGCGATGATTTATCAAAGCTGAACATTATTCACACTCCCATCAGGCGTCACCTGCCAGGTCTGGATCGCATTCTTGTGGTAAATCGAATTGGTGCCGCGAGCTTCCTTGAGCTGTGCCAGTGTGGGCTGCACATAACCGGTTTCATCGATTACCCGGGATTGCAGCAGTGCAGGGTTGCCGTCCCATTGCCACGCCAGCGAGAATCGTGTCAGCGACTTCGACATCACCGGCTCGGTCAATTGCGCCTGCGTCCAGTTGCGTCCGCCATCCACCGAGACGTCCACTGCTCTGACCTTGCCGCGGCCACTCCAGGCAATGCCTTCGATCTGGCAAATACCACTGCCGCGCAGTGGCATTTCCGGACATGGCGATGTAATGACCGACTTGGCTTCCATCACCCAGGTGAACCCGTGAGCCGTGCCATCCGGCATGAGGTCGGTGTACTTGGAGGTTTCCTCCCGCTGCATCCATGGCTTGTCGCCCACTTCCAGCCGGCGCAACCACTTCACATGGGTGTTGCCTTCCCAACCGGGCACCACAAGCCGTACCGGGTAACCCTGTTCGCGCCGCAGCGCCTCGCCATTTTGGGCATAGGCCACAATTACGTCGTCCAGGGCCTTTTCCATGGGAATGCTGCGGGTCATGGCGGCACCGTCGGCGCCCTCAGCCAGCAACCATTTGCCCTCCGGCTTTATGCCCACTTCCTGCAACAGGGTGGATAGCCGAACGCCTGTCCACTCCGCGCAACTCACCATGCCGTGAAGAAACTGCAGTGAGTTGAGCTGGGCACCGCGCCAATCCATGCCCCCGTTTGCGGGACATTCAATGAAGTTGATCTGGGAAACACTGGGAAAGCGCTGCAGGTCTTCCATCGAAAGAATTATGGGCCGGTCAACCAGACCGTGAATCATCAGGCGGTGCTGTTGCGGATCAACCTCGGGGCGGCCCGCATGGTGGCGCTCAAAGAACAGACCGTTCGGCGTGATAATGCCTTTCAGATGCTGTAACGGTGAAAAACTGATGGAAGAGGTTTGCTCGGCGGTAAGCCAGGGAACGGTTCGCCTGATGACGTCTTTCTCGAAGGGCGACGGAACCCCATACGGATCCGTGACAACGCCTGCGCCGAGGGATCGGGTCCAGGGCGGAATCGCTGGTGGGTACCCCACTTCCGCAGCACCCAGCCTTGGCGACAGCCCGGCCAGGGCACCTCCAACCATGGCGCTACCGGCAGTGAACAGGCCGTTTCGCAGAAAACGCCGGCGTTCGTTCGAGGGTAAACGTTCTGACTCTTCCAGAGCAGTTCTGGACAGGTTCTGGTTAAGCCGGCGGAGCTTGCCGAACATATTTTGTCCTCCTTCGATGCCCTCACCCGGGCAGTCGGCCGGCGATCAGTACACAGACTGAACGGCGGTCTTGTTGTTTATGTTATAAGGATATAATTTATTTATAGACGCCCGAATCGTAGGTTACAAGTTTTTTTAAGCACGCCATCACCCGGCTGAAGGTTCAGATTTCCAGGTAGAACGGGGCCAAAACAGGGAAAAGCACGGCCTGCACAGGTGGTTACAAAACATCCAAAAACACTGAGAGGGACGAAACATGAATCATTACAGAGGAAACATTAATGGTTTTTTAGGCATCCTCGTCGTTGGATTGCTTATATCTCCCCACGCGGCTTTGGCTGAATCTGATCCGACTTACCCGGATATCTCGATACCTTTTGGCGCCGAATCCGTGGATGTAGACAATGTTTACTATTTTTCAGGTCAATCCGGGGTGCCAAACGCAGCCAATCAGGGCTTCACTGCAAATGCCGGATTTGTAATAACCGGTGACGGCGTCGTGGTCTTTGATGCCCTGGGGACACCCAGTCTGGGCGCCGCCATGATCGGCGAAATACGAAAGCTGACGGATCAGCCCATCACTCATGTGGTGGTCAGTCACTATCACGCCGATCACATTTATGGCCTTCAGGCCTTCAAAGACCTGACGAACGCCAAAATCATTGCCCAGGACAGCTTTAACCTCTACACCTCCAGCCCGGATGCGAAACAGCGACTGCAGCAACGCGAAATAGCTCTGGCTCCCTGGGTGAACGACAACACGCGAGTGGTTCTGCCCGATGTCACATTCAGCGATGAAACGTTTCTGGAGTCCGGCGCGTACCGGTTCATGATCTACCACGCAGGACCGGCCCACGCGCCCGACGACAGCATGATGATGGTTGAACCCGCAGGGGTGCTTTTTTCCGGCGATATTATCCAGAATGGACGAGTGCCGTTTCTTAACAGTGCCGAAGTGGATACGGAAAACTGGATGCAGGCCATCGAAAAGGTTCGCAAGCTGGAGCCAAAGGTATTGATACCCGGTCACGGGCCTGCTTCCTGGAATGCGATGGTGGCACTGGATTTCACCTATGATTACATCTCCTTTGTGCGCAGTGAGATGCAACGTGCGGTCGAAAACTGGGTCCCTTTCGAGGACGCATATCAGCAAACAGACTGGTCCCGCTACGCATCGCTACCGGCTTTTGAGGCGTCCAACAAGGCGAACGCCTATCGCGTTTACCTGGATATGGAGAAGTCTGCGCTGGGCAGTGAATGATTGGAAAAATCGGGACTGGGATGGGGTATGCGCCCCATGGCCCCATCGTGTTTGACACACAGGAGGTCGGGCCTGGCACTCACCCGGGCCCTGGCCTGATCTTTCAGACCCTGCCGCTGGCATTCGGCCAGATGCCTATGGGCAGCTTGTTCGGAACCCTGTTCTTTGTATTGCTGGTATTCGCCGCTTGGACGTCGGGCATTTCCCTGCTGGAGCCCATCGTTGAATGGCTGGAAGAACAAAAAAGCATGAATCGCACCCGCAGCACGCTGATAGCAGGCTCCGTGTGTTGGTTGCTGGGCATTGCGTCGATCCTTTCCTTGAACCTGTGGTCAGATTTTGCGCCACTGGGCTGGATCGGCATGTTGGAGGGCAAGACCGTCTTTGATCTGCTGGACTTCTTCACCGCCAACATTTTGCTGCCCCTGGGCGGACTGCTTGTTGCCGTGTTCGCCGGCTGGGTGATGTCACGGGAGGCAATAGAGAAAGAGCTGGCGCTGTCAAAACCTATGTTCCGCCTTTGGTACATCACCGTGCGTTACATTACGCCAGTGGCTGTGGGCGCGGTATTTATCTACAACCTGTTCGGATCGTAAGCGGCGTCGGGTAAGTAGTCTGTTTATAACGGATCGGGGAGGCCTGCAGGGCCTCCCCGATAAACGCCTTCAAAAATAAATCTGTCCCGGTTTTCTGCAGAGACTCTGGATGACAGAACGCCAGATGATGTTCATTATTCATACCCGGTCAAACTGGCCGCTTAACTGTGGAAGACCACTTAGCGAACTGTCTGGTTTTAGGGGTTTAGTTCTATGAGCCCTAAATTGCCAGGCGCTGTAATGTTGCTCTTTTGAAGTGTCACGGCCGTTTGTGCCAGCAATCTACCATTAACTGACGCACCCGTGTTCACTGCAATCAATGTTTTACCCAGTACCACACCTTCAAAATGTGCATAGGTTCCAATCGTTACTGAACCTGCAACCTGCCAGATAATATTCTTAGCTAAGGCACCACCCGCTAAGACTACTTTCACTGCACTGGCCTCGGTCAGTTCACCTGATACCTGCATGATCCAGACATCATTCGGACCGCCAGAAAAAGTGACGTCAGTACTAATGTTAAGACTTGAAGACCATTTGTAAAGCCCGGGAGCAAGGGTTAATCCGCCAATTTCACCCGCACCAAGTTCTGTAAAATCAGGCGATGTTCGTCCTGCTGCGTTTTCGTATGCAAATCCCATATCGTTTATTGCTACAGACAACGAACTAGGAGAAATGGTGTAACAGGGAAGCGGACCAGCCGCATCGACGGTATATATATTTCCGGTTACTTCGTCGCACTTAAGGAGTAACGCTGCACCAGTAATCGGACTTGTACCTACATCGCCAACAATTGCCGACCGGTAAACATCGGTAATACCGCTCTGACTAAGAATGGCAAAACTTCCTGCGCTTCTCAAATTTATGGGAGACGGGCCAGACGCTGCTATTGTACTTCCTGAAAACAAACCACCTATAATTAGGGGTAAGAGTATTCTTTTTGAAATATTCATAGTTATTTTATCCTTGTCTTGTTATATGATAGTTAAATCATCAAAGGTAAATATTGTTTATTGTCATTTACCTGATAATATTGCAATAAGCATTCCAATTCAAACTTTAACTTATATAAGTAATATAAAACTGACATTAAATAAACGAGGTGGCTAGCTAGCGCCTCCAGCCACTACCCGATGAGGCATCATTGGCCTCAGTCGTAACCGCGTTAACCCTCTAAAATTAAGCGTTGACAGTAGATTATGGGAGCCGAACCTTCCATAATCTAATCTGTATATTGTATAGCGACGCGCTAGTTAACCAACCCGCTTAGGAAAAATCAAAAGGAGGAAGAGCGGACGCTCGCCTTCCTTAACTGACAAGGTTTGGATGTAAGAAAAATTTTAAATTCAACAGATCAAATACCACAGAAAATACAACTTGAGCCTTCCTTTCTGGGTTTCTGCGAACTAACTCTTGAACATTAGATCTTGATCACAGAAACATCTGCTATAAATATGTTTTTAATTGTCAGCATTTGTAACGGATGGACAAGTTGACTCCTTAGAATGGGATGGAGAAGAACGTGGCTCGTTACTACCCCAAGGGCCAAAGCGGTCGGCCAGAAAGAGTTGTTGAAATGACAAGAACGACCGATTAGCTCAGTTTCCAACCTCGGCACGTTCTTCCCAATACCGAGCCCGTTCTGCATCCTCTTTTACGCCGGTGCCTGTCCGGTAGGCCTTTGCTGTTTCCTCTATACCGATTCGGTCGCCCGATTCTGCCAGCCGGAGATACCACTGAAAGGCATTGCTGTCGCTTTGCTTTACCCCTTTGCCTTCAGAGTACATGTTGGCGGCGTTCAGCATGCCCTGGCGGTTGCCATCCTCGGCCAGGGCAATGTAGCGCTCAAACGCCAGATCATACTGGCCCATTTTGTACACTGCGTAGGCTTCCAGCACCCGGATCATATCCCGGGCAACACGCATCTGGTCGTCTGCCGGTTCTGCCTGTGTTGTGCTCGGCGCCAAAGCGATAAGGACCACAAGCGCCATCGCCTTGAGTGCGTGCCTGGTGGGGTGCATAAGAGCGTCCTTTACAGGTGGCGTGAAGATTGTTTGACCAATTCACGTTAGCAGCGCCGGCAGAGAAGGTGAACGGTACTTAAGTACCTTTGTCATTCGACTCAACACTCCATAGCATTAGCTCTGCTGCCGCTTTGCCTCTCCTGGACGCTGACGTACCTGCCATTGTTCATCCATGACCACAGGTGCATCTAAAGATTGCAGGGGCTCCTTGCCGCGGATCAGATCGGCGGCGCGCTCAGCCACCATGATGGTGGGCGCGTTCAGGTTGCCATTGGGTATGGTCGGGAAAATCGATGAATCCACAACACGCAGATTTTTGATGCCATGAACCCGAGTTTGCGGGTCTACCACCGCACGCTCATCGATGCCCATCTTGCAGGTGCAGGATGGGTGATAAGCGCTCTCTACCGTCTGCCGAACGAAAGCGTCAATTTGCTCGTCGCTGTCAACCGCGGTACCTGGCTGAATTTCCGGCCCGCGGTACTCATCCATTGCCGGCTGATTAATAATTTCCCGGGTGAGGCGGACGCACGCCCGAAAAACTTCCCGGTCGGCGTTGTGCTGCAGATAGTTGAACTGTATCCGTGGCGCTTCTTTTGGATCAGCAGACTTTACGTGTACGGTGCCGCGGCTTTTGGGCTTGTTGTGGCCAACATGTAGCTGAAATCCGTCGCCATCAAACGCTTCTTTGCCGTCATAGCGCATTGCCGCAGGCAGAAAATGGTATTGCATATCTGGCCATTCCACGCCCGCTTTGGAGCGGATAAAACCGCAAGATTCGAAGTGGTTGGTGGCGCCAAGGCCATCTTTTTTCAGAATCCAGCGCACGCCTATTTTCAGTTTGTTCCACCAGTCGAGCTTGCGGTTTAACGACACCGGCTGCTCACAGCGGAACTGAAAATAAAACTCCAGATGATCCTGTAGGTTTTCACCCACTCCCGGCAGCTCGTGCTTCACCTCAATGCCGGCCTTTTCCAGAACCTCGCGGTTACCAATGCCGGAAAGCTGCAACAGGTGCGGAGAGCCAATGGACCCTGCCGACAAAATCACCTCTTCAGTGGCTTTCACCTCTCGGATCTTACCGCTCTGTTCGTAACGCACACCCGTAGCGGTATTGCCGTCGAGAAGCACTTTGTGCACCAGAGCATGGGTAACCACGGTCAGATTAGGGCGATCCATAGCCGGCCGCAGATACGCATTCGCAGTAGACCAGCGACGACCATTTTTAACCGTCATGTGCATGCTGCCAAACCCTTCTTGCTGGGCGCCGTTGTAGTCCTTTGTAGGGAAATAACCGGCGTCCTGACCTGCGTCAATAAAGGCCTTATACAGGGGGTTTTGCATGTTGTTGCCGTTGTTTACGCCCAACGGACCGTCACCGCCACGGTAGCGATCACCGCCGAATGCCCAGGTCTCCGCTTTTTTGAAATATGGCAGTACCTGTTGGTAATTCCAGCCTTCTGCGCCTTGTGATTCCCACTCATCAAAGTCGCGGGCGTGGCCACGCACGTACACCATGCCATTGATGGACGACGATCCGCCCAGCACTTTGCCGCGTGGGCAATGCATGCGACGGTTGTCCAGATAAGGCTCCGGTTCGGTTTCAAACTGCCAGGCGAATTTTTTGGTGTTCATCGGAATGGACAAGGCGGTCGGCATCTGAATAAAGATGCTTTTGTCGCTACCACCGGTCTCCAGTAGCAGAACCTTACGGTGGGTATCTTCGGTCAGGCGGTTAGCCAGCACACAGCCAGCAGAGCCCGCGCCCACAATGATGTAGTCGTATTGGTTGTCGTTCACACACGTTCCCCTTTTTAGCTCCGAAATCAAAATGGCGCGTCGATGTCTTCCATGCCCACATACACCGCCTTGAGCTGGGTGTAGTGAGAGATCGTCTCGCGGCCATTTTCGCGGCCAATACCAGAGAGTTTGTAGCCGCCCACGGGCATTTCTGCCGGGGAAGCTCCGTAGCTGTTAATCCAGCAAATACCTGCCTGCATCTGATGAACAACCCGGTGGGCACGGCGAATGTCATTGGTAAACACGCCCGCCGCCAGTCCGGTTTCAGTCGAATTCGCGCGATCAATCACTTCATTTTCAGTGGCGAACGTGAGCACAGACATCACCGGCCCGAAAATTTCTTCCCGCACGATCGCCATATCGTCAGTGCAGTCGGTGAAAATGGTCGGCTCAACAAAATAGCCGCCCTTGGAATCTTCCGGCTCAAATCCGTGACCTCCGTGACGGAGTGTTGCGCCTTCTGCCACACCTTTAGCGATATAGCTCAAAACCAGCTCGCGGTGCTTTTCAGAAATAAGCGCACCAAAGTTGGTTTGCGGGTTCATCGGATCGCCCGGCAGGATGTTGTTGCGGGTACGCTCCAGCAAACGCTCCATGAATTTCGGGTAGATATCCTCATGCACGAACACTCGGGTGCCGTTGGTGCAGACTTCGCCCTGGGTATAAAAATTGCCCACCATGGCGGCCGAGATGGCATTCTCCAGATCAGCATCGTCAAAAATAATGAGCGGGGATTTACCACCCAGCTCCATGGTCACACTTTTCAACGTAGTAGCCGCAGCGGCCATGACTTTCTTGCCGGTACCTACTTCGCCGGTAAACGACACTTTGGCGATTTCGGGATGGTGAGTCAGCCAGGAGCCGACCTCTGCTGCGCCCTGCACGACGTTAAACACACCGGCAGGAACACCTGCTTCAATATAAATCTGGGCCAGTTTGGTGGCGCCCATTGGCGTTTCTTCAGAAGGTTTGAAGATCATCGCGTTGCCACACGCCAGTGCCGGAGCAGACTTCCAACAGGCGATCTGTAACGGATAGTTCCAGGCGCCGATACCGGCGCATATGCCCAGCGGTTCCCGGCGGGTGTAATAAAAGTCACCCCCAAGATCCTGCTGGTTACCTTCAATCGACGGCGCCAGACCGGCAAAAAATTCAATCGAGTCTGCGCCCGTTACGATGTCAACGGCTTGGGCTTCCTGCAACGGTTTGCCGGTATCCAGAACCTCAATAACGGCCAGCTCGTCGTTACGTTCACGCAGTAATGCGACGGCTTTCAGAAGAATGCGACTGCGCTGCACGGCAGGCATGGCAGCCCATTCTGTAAATCCAGCCCGGGCGCTCTCAATGGCGGCCTGCTGCACAGATTCATCCGCTATTTCTACTTCGTAGATCACTTTGCCCGTGGCCGGATTGACAACTGGAAACACCTCACCGGTATTGTTGGCAAAGAAGCGACCGTGAATAAAGTTCTGTAAACGAGGTACTGAGTGGGACATAAAAGCGTCAAACCTTAACGTGAATAATGAGTGATTCTGCTTAAACGATGCGGCTACTAAATGTTGCCTGGGGCCGGGCCAGCGTGTCCCGTATAAAGCGCTTACACAGCCGCTCACCCGCTTCGAAACTTTCCTGTGGGTCGAGGCTCAACGCACTACGCAGCCAGAACCCGTCTATCATCGCCGCCGTTTGCCGCGCCACCTCGGTCGCAGCTGTAGGCTCCATCACCTGGGCGAAGGAATAACGCAGGTTGCTATAAAGACGCGCATTGTTGATCTGCTGCAAACGTTGCAGACCGGGCTCATGCATGGACCGCGACCAGAAACTCAGCCAGGTTTTTGCCGCCAGTGCCGAGCGCTGGAAGTTGGAAAAGTTGGAATCAACGATGCAGTCCAGGCGCTGTTCCGGCGACCCGTCGGTCTTCGCCATACGCTCACGAAGCTCTTTTCCCAGCTGGTCCAGTAAATATCGAAGCGCTGCTTCAATCAGGCCCTGCTTACCACCGAAATAGTGGCTGATGATGCCCGAGGACATTCCCGCGCGTTTGCTGATGCTAATAATGGTGGTATTCTGCATCCCCAGTTCCGCAATCGACTCCATCGTTGCTTTGATCAGCTGCTGTTTTCGGGTGTCTTTCACTCCAATTTTTGCCATGATTATTCGCTACTTTATAGCCCTGAGTTTATTAATTGAACGTTCAATTAACTTTAAGGCTACAGAAACTACAACGGAGCTGCAACCTGCAGAAGTACAAAAAATAACCGATCAGAGTCTGGTAAGTCGGGGAACGAGCATCAAACAGATACCCACTATTTGTCCGCATAGTCCGCAGAAAAATGCCCTTTAATTAGCCAATACAATCGTGTTCACAGCGGGTCTGTAGTGCCTGATTGTTGACCGGACAAAATGTGGTGCAAGCTGCGGCACTCAACCATGGGGTCGTCACAGTTGACGACAATATCGGAACGGGCAATCACATAACTCTTGCCGGTAATCTGGTTCTTCACCATCTGGACCTCGCCGTTCTGCTCTACGGCACTGAACTCGCCGATGAAGCTGGTTTCCCGCAGAGAAACAGTTTCCAGCCGGTCACCGGGTTTGATGGTACCTTCGTAATTCATCAATGCCAGCCGCGCCGAGGTTCCGGTGCCAGTGGTGCTGCGGCAGATGACGCCGGGATGCACATAAGTCGCGGAACGGGAACGGTAATAGCCTTCGCCCACATGCTCTACGGGGCCCATAAAGTGGAGAAACGGCAAGGGCCCCACATCGCCCAACGTGTGATGGGAAAAACGTCGTTCCGCCTGCACCGCCTCAACAATGGCATGAGCCGCCTCGGCAAGCCTGCGCTCTTCATCCAGAGTAAGGTCGAACCCCAACTCTTTCGCATCGACCAGCGCATAGAAACCGCCACTGTAAGCAACGCTGTAGGTTACCCTTCCCAAAGACGGCACCTCAACGGTAGCCCTGTAGGTGTGGATGTAGCTGGGCAGACCTTCACAGGTGATGGATTCAACCACCCCGTCACGCACCGTTGCGTCTATTTGCACCAGCCCGGCCGGCGATTCCAATAGGAACTGTTGCCGGCCTTCCTGCTTGGGCACAATGCCCGCTTCCAGAACAGCGGTGGCCGTGCAGATAGTGTTGGAACCAGAGTAAATCGGATACCCCATCACTTCCATGATGATATACCCGGCCGCTGCTCGCGGGTCTGTCGGCGGCACCAGCAGGTCTACAGACATCTCGGGAATACCGTGGGGCTCCTCCAGCAACAAACGGCGCAAGCCATCGGCATTGTCCCGCAGGTATTCCATCTGGGCCCGCACGGTGCCCCCCGGCAGCGGATCAATGCCGCCGGTAACAATCCGGCTAACGTCGCCACCGGCATGGGTATCCATCAACTGAATGGTCAGTTCCGGTTTCATCACACGTTCTCCAGAGTGAAAGGCTTACCATGCTCGTCCCATTGCGCGTCGGGAACAATCACGATCTTGCCGAGATAATTGCTGCCCCGATTTTCAAAATAGACCTCGGCATGGTGCAAATCCGACAGTTTGAACGCGCCGTGCAGTACCGGCTTCAATTTCCCCTCACGAATCCAGGCCATGAGTTGGTCGGCTTCGTCACGGGTACCGTGTGAGACCCCAAAAATTTGTACCTGATAAAGGTAGATGCGGGTCCAGAGAATCTCGCTGATGTTGCCACCACTTGCACCAGCGATGCTCAACCGCGGATAGGTGCTGCGGGCCTTCATATCAAAGATCATGGTGTCGATGAATGTGTCGGTCATCTCTCCGCCCACCAGATCCATCACCGCGTCGAATGGTTTGCCGCCCGTTGCCAATTTAACCCGGTCAACAAAGCTGTTCATGTCAGAGCGATCCAGTACGGCCTCAGCCCCAAGCTTAAGCAACGCATCGGCTTTGTCGTCTTTGCTCAGAGCGAAGGGGATAGCGCCCACAATGCGGCACAATTGAATCAACGCAGTACCCACACCGCCGCTGGCACCCGTGACAAGTACCCGCTCGCCAGCCTGAATATTTGCCGAGGTGACCATGTGATAGGCCGTTTGGTAAGAACACATGCCCATTGACGCCAGTTCAGCGTCGGACAATTCGGGGTTGGGAATGTGATGAAACTGGTTCGAAGGCAGCGCGACATATTCTGCATAGCCACCATCCGCGCCGTGGCCATAGTAATCAGGGGTCAGGTTAATATCTGTGCGGGCATCGGCGTAAATATTGAAATCCAGTAAGCCACGTTCGCCTATGCGGCTTTCATCAACACCTTCACCCACGGCCACAACGCGACCGGCTATGTCAGCACCCTGAATGCGTGGGAAAATCAGCGTCGGCTTGCCACCCATTTGGAAAGACGTCATCTCTCCTTTTTTAGTAGGGTAAAGTCCTTCACGGGCCTTGCGATCCGTGTTGTTTTTGGCTGTGGCTGTTACCAACACCAGCACCTGCCCTGGCGCCGGCTCAGGTGTCGGTACCGTCTGGTATTCAAGCGTGTCGATACCACCATGGCCGGTTAAAACCATGGCTTTCATAGTATTGGGAATCATAAGCGCGCGCTCTTGCCAAGTAGAATCCCGATGTTAACAGTTGCAGCGACGATCACCACGTCAACGGGTTTTACCTAACAGCTTTCTGCGCTCACATATGGCCACGCCGAATGGCGGATCGGTCTTGCCACTGCATGTCATACCAAGGGCAATTCAGACTTTCTATCTTTTTTTCCCTCAACCAGACCGTTTGCCCCTGATAATCTTGCGGTTTCCAATTTTCTGTTACTTTTATGCAAAACCCGGGGCGGTCCGGAAGAGACTTTATGTATGTTTTCGGATACCCCGCCGGCTTTTCACCCGTCACAGCAGATTTCAGGTCATCCAGAGTCGTAACCTCTTTCTGTGTTGAACAACCGACGACAAAAACGGCAAGAAAAATCGCTATGATTTTTTTCAATGTTCTTCCTCGTTCTGGGCAAAACATCTGCTGTTGCGGCTACCCGAATTCTGGTGCAACTTCAAAATTTTACGTGCGGGGCGCTTGATCACAACCAGAGGGAATCTGAATCAGCCCTGAGTTACGCCAATAAACCGAGTCAAGCCAGCATTCAGGCTTGACTCGGTGTACTCCAAGATGAATTTGTAAATCTTAGTCAACGGCTCTCTGCACCGCCACATAATGTGTGACCTTAGCGCCGTCCATCACCGGCGATACCTTCCATTCAATGGTAAAAGGTGACCCGTCTTTGCGATAGTTGATGGTGCTGCCGTGGAAGGTCCGATTGTGCTTCAGATCGTCAGCCAAACGATCCGTTTCCGCTTTATCGGTCTTCGGACCCTGCAGCAGACCAGGCGTTTTGCCCATCACTTCATCGGCCGAATAGCCGGTCAGGTCGGTAAAGGCCTGGTTGACATAAATGATCACTGAATTTTTATGATCATCGGTCACGTCAGTCACCATCACCGACTCGAAAGCCAGACCCGCAACAGACTGAAAAAGTGGGGATTGCAGCAATTCTTTGGAATTATTCATACATTTCCTTTTGTATTAAACACACTGGCCCGAGTTAAACGACCATTCTTGTATATACGCACAGCGGCCGGCGCTGTATCAATACCCGCAACGCGATAGACCGGGGCAAAATTATTTTTCAGAGCCCTGCCTATCCAGTTTTCCTCGAGTGAAAAAAACGCCGACACCTAAGATGTGTTAGCCTGCTGGTCCTGGCATACGAGTTATCAAGTATTTTTCCTGCTTGACCAGTTCGAGCGCTTTCTTCCGGCGTTTTCTCGAGATCTCGCGTTTCATCGGCGGCCTGACCGCCCTCGGCCTTCTGTTTCAACGACAGATGCAGCCTTTTCAAAGAAAGATACAGCCTTCATAGCATTGCGCCATTGACACATTTAACCCTGGCGCGCATGACCTAAAAACCGAAGTCATTGTGACTTTTAGACGTGCCATTTTAGGTGCTGGCCCAATGTCGTGCTTTTAAAAAAGCTCGCGATGCCGTCGTTGCCGTCTATCTTTTTGCCCAGATATAATTTTTAGCTAAAAACGAAACAGGAATTTGCCTGCGATCAAAGAAAGTAGGAAAGAAAGTACGAGACAAAGAAAGAAACGATCAATTACTGATAACAATACTTTTTCGGAGATGTGTATGAGATTTTTAAACAAACTTGCTACTGCCGCTGCAGTTAGCTCACTAGTGCTTGGCGCGACGGTAGCCCAGGCAGATTCAAAAGAGCCTATTGTCATTGCCACCCATAACTGGACCAGCCAAATTACTATGGCTTACGTTATTGGCGGTATTTTTGAAAGCATCGGCGATAACGTTTCTTACGTACCTGCCGATAGCCAAGCGGTTTACGAATCTGTTCGTAACGGCGACGTTACTATTGCCCATGAAGTCTGGCAGTCTACTTTTGGCAAGTCTTTCAACAACGCTTTAGACGCTGGCGGCATTATTGATGTGGGCACCCACGCCTCTGTTACCCAAGAAGAGTGGTGGTACCCCGCGTATGTAGGCGACTTATGCCCGGGCCTACCCTCCTGGGAAGCGCTGAACGATTGTGCCGAACTGTTTGCAACACCAGGCAGTGGTGGCAAAGGGCGTTATCTTGACGGCCCTATGGACTGGCATGGCCAGGAAACCCTGGACCGCATTGAAGCTCTTGATATGAACTTTACAGCCAAGTTTGCCGGGTCATCCGGTGCACTTTGGGCTGAACTGGAGTCTGCAGCCAAAGACAACCGTGCGGTGGTTGTATTTAACTGGTCACCCAACTTCACCGATGCCGGTGACGGTGGCAGCTTCGTTGAATTTCCCGCGTATACAGAGGGCTGCAAGAAATCAGACGGCGGCGATGGCAAGTGTGGTTCGCCCCCAGCAGGTTGGTTGAAGAAAGCCGCTTATTATCAAATGCCCGCGAAATGGCCAACCGCTTATAAGATCTTTAACAACGTATCCTTTACCAAAAGCGATATCGGCAATATGGCAGCATTGGTAGACATCGATGGTATGTCCCACGAAGCAGCCGCTACTAAATGGCTGGCTGATAACGAAGCAACTTGGAAAGCCTGGTTGTAATCTAAATACGCTAACCTGAGTGCGCTGCATTCAGGTTAGCTTTTATATTAAGAATCTCTATTTATTTGTTTTTTTTCAGTGACAGCAGTGCTATTGACGCGGTGCAACAATACTCTATTGCGCTTGTTAGTCCGATATATTCACTGAATTATTGCCATCAACCCTATCTTTTAGCACTTCTTTTTTTACAGGAATTTGATTATGTCAACGTCAGCTCAGCCGGTCATCAAGTGCGAGTCTGTCTATAAAATTTTTGGCGATAACGCTGTAAAAATTCTGGAACAATCCGGCGGAAAAGTAGATACAGCATCATTACTCAAAGCCGGCTGTGTCATTGGTGTTAACAACGCTTCTTTTGAAGTGCACAAAGGTGAAATGCTCGTCATCATGGGCCTGTCAGGCTCTGGTAAATCGACCCTTTTACGCTGTATTTCACGCCTGATAAACACCACTGCAGGCGATATTTTTATTGATGGTGAAGACCTGCTTGCGATGAATGCAAAGGAACTCATCAACATTCGCCGTAATAAAATGGGCATGGTATTCCAAAGTTTTGCCCTTCTGCCTCACAAAACCGTTCTGGAAAACATTGCCTTACCCTTGCAGGCAAAAGGCATAAGCACCCGCGACAGCATGGCCCGTGCGATGGACATGGTGAACCTGGTAGAGCTCACAGGTTGCGAAAACGACTTTCCGCGCCAACTCTCCGGTGGTCAGCAACAGCGTGTCGGCATTGCCCGCTCATTGGCCGTAGAACCTGAAATCTGGTTCCTCGATGAGCCCTTCTCGGCCCTGGACCCGTTGATTCGCAGGGAAATGCAAGACGAGTTTCTGCGCTTGCAAAGTGTATTGCACAAAACCATTTTATTCGTTACCCACGACTTCGATGAAGCGCTACGCCTAGCCGACCGCATTGCCATTATGAAAGACGGCGTCATCGAACAAATTGACACCCCGGCCAACATTGTACTCAAGCCAGCCACGGAATACGTCGCCAAGTTCACCCGTGGCGTACCTCGTGAGCGCGTACTTTCTTGCAAAACCATCATGGAAGATTACGACGCAACCGCCAAGATGAGCGACGTCACTGTCTCTGCCAATGCCATTATCGAAACTGTAGCTGGATCTGTTCTAACCGAGCAAAACCCAGTGGCTGTCATTGATGCCGAGGGCAATATTGTTGGCGCTTTAAACCGCAACATTATGATAGACGTCTTGTTTGGTGAAACTAACAGCATGCCAGTTAATAACTAAGTTATGAGCAAAGCCTAATGCAATATTTTACCGAACATAAATGGACGCAGTTTGTCGCCCTATTGGTAGTGTTCTTTGGCCTTGTGATGGCTATCGACCCAGCCACAGGTGGTAACCTATGGCGCCTGCAAGAAACCCGATTTTGGTTGCTTCCCGACGTTGTTAACGACGGCCTTAAGTTCTTAATCAATGATTTTTGGGTGGTCGAGACTTACGATGCCGAGTTAGACATCACCGAACAGTCGACCATGATGAAAGAGTTTACCCGCGACTTGTCTGGCGTGGTTCTGTTCAGCATCAACCTGATTCGTGAGCTCCTGTTAGGGGGCGTCAAAACCGTTGTGGCCTTCACCAGCTGGGATTTTATTAGCGAAAACGAGTGGGCTCGAATTCCGGCACTGCCGTGGCCCGCCGTTGCTGCGGGTGCCTTTTTAACAGGGCAATATCTTGGTGGCCGCAACCTGTCACTTCTGGCCGGCATCAGCACCATTTACATTGCCGTATTTGGTCAGTGGACACCCGCCATGCAAACCTTATCGTTTGTGTTGGTGGCCGTGCCTTTATCGGTTTTGCTGGGGTTAACCTTAGGCATTGTCGCCTTCAGGAACAAAACCTTCGAGGCTGTTTTGGCGCCACTATTGAACGTGGCTCAAACCATGCCCCACTTCTCGTACTTGATTCCAGTGGTGGTGTTCTTCGGCATTGGTGACCACGCCGGTGCTATTTCAACGGTTATTTTTGCCACTCCCCCAATGATTCGCCTCACCATTCTGGGCCTTAAAAAGGTTTCTCCAGAAGTGGTGGAAGCCGGCATGATGAGTGGCTGCAACTCACGCCAGCTGATGTTTAAAGTACTCATCCCTACCGCACGCCATGACATCTTAATCGGGGTGAACCAGGTCATCATGCAGTGTTTGGCTATGGCGGTTATCGCATCATTTATTGGGGCAAAGGGCTTGGGCTACGACTTACTTGTTTCGTTGAATATGCTCAAGATAGGCCAGGCCCTCGAATTGGGTATATCCATTGTCTTGATTGCGGTGGTTCTGGACAGGTTATCCTTGGCCTGGGCGAAAAAGCAGGTGGATTACTTCGCTGACGTACCCTTTCATTTGCGTCACAAGTATTCACTCGCCTTCGTGGGCATTCTGATTTTCACCTCCGTTGCTGCCTATGTGGCATCCGTGGCTTTTCCAGACAAAGCCAATTACTTCTACTTTGTTCATGAATCACAAGGGCTTACCACTGAAAAATTCTGGGATTCTATTGTTGACTGGATCATAACCAACACTTACGACAGCGTACAAAGCTTCAATGCCTTTATGATCATCTCGATTCTGATGCCCATGAAAGAAGCCTACTTAGCGATGCCCGTCGCGGCCACTTTGCTCTTGGTTGCAGGTACCGGTTACATCGTTGGCGGCCTTCGCTCTGCTATGATTGTAACGGGTTTTATCGCTTTTATTGCCTTGACGCCTTGGTGGGATCGCGCCCTCATTACAGCCTACATGGCCACCTTTGCCGTCATCATTTCCGTCACTATTGGCTGTAGCGTCGGCATTTTGTGTTCGCGAAGCGCCAAGGCAACCAAGTTTATATTGCTGGTCTGTGACACGTTTCAGACATTTCCGTCGTTCGTTTACTTAATCCCGGTCATCATGTTGTTTGGTGTAAGCGACTTATCGGTGCTTATTGCGGTGATCGTGTACGCCACCATCCCTGCCACACGTTACACCGTGGAAGGGTTGAGTAACGTGCCAAAAAGCTTGCAAGAAGCCGGTTCTATGTCAGGAGTTAACCGCACGCAGCGTTTACTGAAAATTGAACTGCCCCTGGCTTTCCCGCACATCATGCTGGGCATCAACCAAACCGTCATATTCTCATTGTTTATGATCATCATCGGCGCCTTTATCGGGACCGACGACTTAGGTCAGCTCATCATGCAGTCTTTATCTGAAGCCAACGGTATGGGCCAAGGCATCGTGCTCGGTTTGTGCGTTGCCTTTATTGGTCTGGCCGTAGACCACTTGATTCATACCTGGGCAGAGCAGCGTAAGAAAGTGCTGGGGCTTGCTTAACCGATACACCGGGACAGGTTTATTATCCATAGCCTAACCTGCCTGGTTTCCCGACAATAAATCATTCATCTGCTGTTGGCGCTGGCGGGTAGTTGAAGCCGGCCGGTGTCGCTTACACAATCGCGGGAGATCAATGCCATACTGCACGAACGCATGAAAGCAGCAGCTGAGGAATCGGATATATGGCAAATGGCAAATGGAATTGGGATCCGAACAGTTTCCTCGATGATTTTCCAGTCGAAGATACCCCCGGTATAAAACTTTTGCTTAACAGTGCTGGCGTGCTTATGGCTGGCCGTGGCGAAAGTATCGACAAGGTTCTTAATCCAGATCAACATTCGCTCGGGGAACACATCGACACCTTATTCCCCGAAACGGCGGGAAACCGGGGACTACGAGAGGCCCACTCCAAGGCTATGGGAGGCGATCTACAAAACTGTCGCCAGCGAGTTGGTAGCCTGGATGTAGCCTGGGAACTCATTCCTGTGAATACAAAAAGAGGCCGGGAAGTGCTCGCGTTGGCCATTGTACTGACCGACAACCAACCCCTGAAGGATAACCCGCACGAACTCCGGGAGATGGACCCGACCACGGGCATTCCAACCCGGTGGGTGGTCATGGCACAAGCTGAAGAAGCGTTCAACCGCCATCCCAACACTCAATGGGCCGTCCTTCGGCTTAAAATCGAAGGCATGAGGCGTATTAACCAGGCCTTGGGCCAGGATTTGGGTGATCACGCGTTCCATCAGGCTGTCGGACGTATCGTGCGTTCGCTAGCCGAGGATGAGTGCGTTGGACGGATAGCCGGCAACGAGTTTATTCTGCTCATCCAGCATAAAAGTGACAACCATACCGTTGAGCGCATTCAGGCCATGGACCTGTTGTTTGATGAACCCCTGAAGGTTGGTCTGCTTCAGTTCATGCTTCGCATAAATGTGGGCATCGCCCGATCTCCTCAGGACGGTTCAACTGCAAAGGATCTGGAACGGCGGGCCACCATCGCCCTTGAACGGACCCGGCGTTCCGGCGTCAACCACTCATTTTTCAGCCTAGCCCTGGAAGACCACGTATTAGCCCACAGCTGGGTACCGGCTGAAGCCCAGCGCGCCCTTCGTGAATCTGAGTTTCAACTCTATTACCAGCCTTTGGTTGACACACGTACCGGGGAAACGGTTTCTATGGAGGCCCTGATCCGCTGGCAACACCCATGGCGGGGAATGATCCTGCCCGGGCACTTTATTCCAGTGATTGAAGAAATGCAGCTTATCGTTAATCTCGATCTTTGGGTGCTTGAGCGTGCGTGTCATGAAGCGATGTCCATGGGCAAGCCGGTAGCGGTCAACATTACCGCCAATACCATTACGGCCCCGGACTTTTTGAAAAGACTGGATCGCGCCCTGACCCAGAGTAAGCTGCCACCAAGCTGGTTGACTCTGGAACTCACAGAGCGGGTATTCAGCTCACCGGAACTGGTGCTGGAGCCGTTAAAGGCCGTACACGAGCGCGGGATTCAGATTGCTGCCGACGACTTCGGCGTGGGCTATTCGTCGTTGTCGTACCTTTGGCAATATCCGCTGGATAAGCTCAAGCTCGATGGCTCTTTTGTCCGCGCAGCGGCGCTGGATCAGCGCGCCCAGGATCTGGTAACCGGTCTTGTGCCACTCATAAAAACCCTTGGAATGACGCTGATTGCGGAATGCGTTGAGACGGAAGAGGACCGGAACTGGCTGCACGAAGCGGGCGTATTTTTCCAGCAGGGATACTACTTCGCACGTCCCGCTCCTTTCTCATAACGTCCAGAACAGCTGGCGCGGCCCAGCTCTATGGCGAGTGCCAAGTCTATTTCGGGAACCACCGACATGACGGCTGCGGCACTGGACTCAAGATGGGATTACCGGACGGTTTTGAGGGCCTGGCTTTCTTGGGCATGAACCAGCGTTAACGTCACCGCGTTCAACCCCGTGTTAGCTTAGCGGAGTATCGTGATTTTAGGAGTTAATAGATTATGAAGTTTATTCTGATGCTTGCCCTGTTGGGCGTAATGATTGGCGCAGCGCCGGCAATGGGCAAATCATCTCATAGCGATCAGCTACCGCCGGGCCTGCAGAAGAAAGTCGAGCGTGGCCAGCCACTGCCGCCGGGCTGGCAGAAAAAGCTGAACTATCGGAAAGGTGATCATTTCGACCGGGAGTTGCTGCGCTTCGGCAATATCCGCGACGTCGATGGCAACCGTCAGCGGGTAGAGATCGAGGGTCGCGTCTATACGATTATTAAGGATACCCGAGAAATCATCGATATTCTCAACCAGTAACATCAAATAAGCCGGGACAGATTTCTTTTCCAATCCCGGACTCCCTGAAGTTATAGGGCCCTGTGGGTCACACCAAAGCCCCATTCACAATGGCCCGCAACTCCTGCCGGATCGGGTAAGACGACGAGGGAATCAGTTGCGTCATGAAGATCATGACCAGCTCCTCCACCGGATCGACAAAAAAGTTGGTGCTCGCCAAGCCGCCCCAACCGTATTCGCCCGCCGACCCGTTGGTCTGGGATTTGGCAACGTCTGTCTTAACCGAGAAACCCAGGCCAAAGCCGGTTCCGGCATAAGGTGTTTCGCTGAAGGCTCCAACCGCAAGGCCCGGCAGATCCTGATTACCCGGCAAGTGATTGCAACGCATGAACTCCAGGGTTTTTCGACCAATAATCCGTCGCCCCCGAAACTCTCCGCCCTGGCAAAGCGCCTGGGCAAAATGAAAGTAATCGTCGATGGTGGACACCAGCCCGCCGCCGCCTGACACAAACTTATTTTTGTGCCGAAAATGTGACGTCTCCGGATCGTCCTGCAGCTTGAGCTGATCGCCAGCCCGGTACTGATAGCAAGCGGCGAAGCGGTCAAGCTGATCGTCACGAACCTGGAAGCCGGTGTCTGGCATGTCTAATGGAGCAAAGATATTGTCGCGTAGATACTCGTCTAAAGGCTGATCCGCCAGCAACTGCACCAAATACCCCAGCACATCCGTGCTGACGGAATAGTTCCAGGCCGTACCCGGTGAAAACTCGAGCGGCAGTTCCCCAAGTTGGCTCACCAGTGCTTCCAGCGTCAGGTTCCGGCTGCCATCAAGCCCTAACTCGCGGTAGGCCGCGTCAACATTGGTGCGGTTCATGAATCCGTAAGTCAGGCCCGACATATGGGTGAACAGGTCGCGGATGGTCATGATGCTGGTGGCAGGCGTGGTCAGAAAATCGGGATAAACACCACTTTTATAAACCCGTAGGTTTTTCCACGCCGGAATGTACTTATGTACCGGGTCATCCAGCAAAAACCGCCCCTGCTCGTAAAGCTGCATCATGGCGATAGACGTGATCGGCTTGGTCATCGAGTAAATGCGAAATATTGTATCCCGGCAGACAGGTTTGTTGCGCTCCGCATCCATCAACCCCTGGGCTTTCACATAGGCGATTTCTCCTCGCCGGGCGACCAGTGTCAGCGTGCCGGGTAATTTTCCAGGCTGGATATAGCGACGATCAAGATGACGTTCAATATTGCGAAGCTGGTCTGCTGAAAGGCCAGCAACCTGTTTGAGTTCCGTCATAGTGAAAGCACCTTGTTGTGTGGTTTTGAAAGCAATTTACGAATCAATGGTAGCGTCTGGTTCATCCACCAGCCGCGCCCGAACCCGTGGCAGATACTCCGGATAGTTGTTCTGTACAAAGGTCACCAACCCCTCCCGCACTGCGCACCGTAAATCCCAAGCCTTGCTGGAATTCGAGGCACTCATCAGGAAGCGCACCTGCAGCGCCCGCTCGTTCGATTCGGTTACCTGCACTGTCTCCGTTTTTCCGTCCCACAGGGAGGATTTCCTGAGCAGCCGCGCGAACTCCTCGCGCAATTGTTCCACCGGCATGGCGTAATCCAGTGAGAGAAAAACCGTACCCATCAGGTCAGCGCTATTGCGCGACCAGTTCTCAAACGGGTTCTCGATGAACCATTGCAACGGTACGATCATCCGGCGCAGATCCCAGATCCGCAACACTACGTAAGTCGCGGTTACTTCCTCAACCCAGCACCACTCATCCTGAACATGGAGTACATCGTCTATACGGAACGGCTGGGTCAAAGCAATCTGCATGCCTGCCAGCAAGTTACCCAGCACCGGGCGGGCCGCGAAACCCAGAACAATGCCGCCAATGCCTGCGGAAGCCAGCAGGCTGCCACCAACGTGGCGCACGCCGTCAAAGGTCATCAGGGCGCCCCCCAACCCTATAATCACGATCAGGATATTGAGGCCGCGAACCAAAAACCGGGTCTGTGTTTCAACTTTGCGGGCACGTTTCCATTGGTGCTCAAGCGCCGGGTTGAGCGTAACAATCACATCCCCGATGGCCGAGGTGCAACGCACCGCCGCCCAGGTCATCGACAAGATCAGCAGCAGCGTGGCGAAATGCTGCAGTTCCGCCAGCAGGAGAAGACCTTCAGGTGCGGTTTCCAGAACCCCGTTCAGCACCAGCAAACATAAAAATACGCCCAGGGCGCGGGCCGCGGCGTCCAGAAAGATCCGGGGAACGGCTTTGGAACGTGTAACCCGACGTGTCACTCCCAACGCAATCCGGTAAGCGGCGTAGGTCGCTACCAGCGCCAGTAACGCAGAGGCCCCCGGCACCAGCCACGCGGTTAGACCGGCCTCGATCGACTCCAACATTCCTTACTCCCGCCACAATAACTCTGAAGTCGTCAAATTAGCGCATGCCGCGAGTGCTAGCAAAAAAAAGTGTTAAAAAAGGTAATAGGAAAGTCAAAGTTCACGAGTCTGCTACCATGAGTCAACTCCCACAAAAGAGCAGACGCATTATGGATACAACCAAGTTCTACATTAACGGAAAATGGGTAACGCCTCAGGGCACCCAAACGATAGACGTTATCAACCCCTCTGATGAAACCGAATTTGCCAAGATTACTCTGGGCTCTGAAGCTGATACGAATATGGCCGTCAGCGCTGCAAAAAGCGCATTTCCGGCTTGGTCGACATCGACCAGAGAACAACGTATTGACCTGCTGGAGCGCTTGCTGGAAACCTACACCGCGCGTGCTGAAGAGATGGCACAAACCATCAGTAAAGAAATGGGAGCGCCCATTAACCTGGCGAGAACAGCCCAAGTGGGTGCCGGTGCTACGCATCTGGCAAACACCATTCGTGCTTTAAAAGCCTTTAAGTTTGAGCACGCCCTGGGTGACCACGCGCCAGAAAACAGAATCATGCACGAACCGGTGGGCGTTTGCGCTCTGATAACCCCCTGGAACTGGCCGATGAACCAGATCATGCTGAAAGTGCCGGCTGCCATTGCGGCTGGCTGCACAGTGGTTCTCAAACCGTCAGAGATTTCACCTTTGTCCGCAATGCTGCTGGCAGAAATGATCGACAGCACGGGCTTTCCTCAAGGCGTATTCAATCTGGTCAACGGCGATGGCGTAGGCGTTGGCTCGCAACTTTCAAAACACCCGGATATTGATCTGGTCAGTTTTACCGGTTCAACCCGTGCCGGCAAAGCCATCACCATTGCCGCAGCAGACACCGTGAAGCGAGTTGGCCTGGAGCTAGGCGGCAAAGGCGCTAACATCATCTTTGCCGACGCCGATGACAAAGCCATAACGCGCGGTGTGCGCCATTGTTTTGCGAACTCAGGCCAATCCTGCAACGCGCCAACACGGATGCTGGTGGAGAAGTCGCTTTACAAGCAGGCAGTTGAAACCGCCGCATTGATTGCCAGCCAGACAGATGTTGGCCCTGCCGACGTAGACGGTCGCCAAATTGGCCCCGTGGTCTCTGAACAACAGTTCCAGAAAATTCAGGCACTGATCAAAAAAGGTATTGCGGAAGGCGCGACGCTGGTCTCCGGTGGCGAAGGTCGGCCAGAAGGGCTGGACAAGGGCTACTTTGTAAGGCCAACGGTTTTCGCAGACGTTACACCTGAGATGACCATCTGGAGCGAAGAAATTTTCGGCCCTGTTCTTGCCATCACACCGTTTGAAACAGAAGAAGAAGCGGTAAAGCTGGCGAACGATACCCACTACGGGCTAACCAACTACATCCAGACATCCGATAAAGAAAAAGCTCACCGATTGGCGCGGCAACTGCGGTCGGGCATGATCGAAATTAATGGCAGATCCGGATCGTCAGGCTTCCCGTTCGGCGGCATGAAACAGTCGGGCAACGGCAGCCGGGAAGGCGGCGTGTGGG
Source organism: Marinobacter sp. M3C (assembly GCF_023311895.1). Classification (GTDB taxonomy): domain Bacteria; phylum Pseudomonadota; class Gammaproteobacteria; order Pseudomonadales; family Oleiphilaceae; genus Marinobacter. The sequence goes on along the minus strand of NZ_CP092284.1, from coordinate 3,817,737 downwards.
GGCTGGAAGAGTTTCTGGAAGTTAAATCTGTTACCGACTGGTAATTAGCCTGTCGGGTTAACCACTCACTTAGACTTGCCACTCTCTCTACGGGGCCGGGCTGTACAAACAGCCGGCCCCGTTTTTTCATTATTCGGCTATATTTTATAGTTAGAGTTATGCTGCTTATGGATACGCCAATCGACAACCAAGGAGAAGTCTATGGACAGCCTGTTTAGTAGTGTTGGTAATGCTTTCGGTGGTTTGCTGAGCCTGGTTTGGCTGGTCATCGTTATCATGGCCATTGTTAAAGTCGCAAAGAGCCGGGCCAGCACCATCGCCAAAGTGATCTGGATTATCGTGCTGCTTGTGTTTCCCTTGGTCGGCTTCATCATCTGGTTACTGTTCGGGCCCCGAGGGTAGTAATTGGAGCGGTGATTCGAATAGTGATTGGAATACTGAATACAAACAAACTTGATCGGGGAAACACATGAGTAATAAAGATGACATCGTCACCGGTAAGGGACCGGCTGGTGGCTGGGGGTCGTTGAAAGGAATCGCCAGCATCTCTATCGAATCGTCGGCCTCACTTTCCGCAGCGGACACACTGCGCAGGATGAACAAACCTGGTGGCCTTATGTGTCCTTCCTGCGCCTGGCCCAAGCCCAAAAACTACAGCGCGTTTGAGTTCTGCGAAAACGGCGCAAAAGCGGTCATGTGGGAATTGACAACAGACCGCTGCACGCCCGCATTCTGGGAAACACATACGGTGCAACAGCTCCGCACCTGGACCGACCATGAATTGGAAAAAACCGGCAGGCTGACCCACCCCCTGCGTTATAACCCGCAAAACGACCGCTATGAAGAAACCGACTGGGAATCGGCGTTCAAAGACATCGCGCATAAACTCAACGCACTCGATCCCGAAAGTGCGGTTTTCTATGCATCTGGCCATGCCGGACTTGAAGCTGCTTATCTTTACGCACTGATGGCGCGACTGCACGGCAATAACAATCTGCCGCAAAGCTCGAATATGTGCCACGAAACCACCTCTGTTGGCCTAAGCAAGGTAATTGGTTCTCCCGTCGGCACTATCATCTGGGAAGACCTGGAACAGGCCGATGCCTTTTTCTTCTTCGGTCAGAACCCCGGCACCAACAGCCCCCGCTTTCTTCACCCCCTGAAAGATGCAAAAAAACGCGGTGCTAAAATTGTCACCTTCAACCCCATCATCGAGCAAGGGTTGGTGGCGTTTGTAGATCCTCAGAATGCAGTTGATATGACCACGGGGCGCCAAACCAAAATCTCCGACCAATATCACCAGTTAAACTCCGGCGGCGATGTGGCGGCCATCATGGGTATTTGCAAGCACGTCATCGAAGCGGACAAGACCGCTCAACACAATGGCAAAAAACGTATCATCGATGTGGCCTTCATTGAGGAGCACACCCAGGGTTTCGACAGCTTTCTGAGCTCGGTTGAAGCCGCCGACTGGAACGATATCGAAGTCGGTAGCGGGCTCACCAAGCAATCACTGCAAGAAGCCGCCGACGTGTATATAAAGGCAGAACGCGTCATTGGCGTTTATGGCATGGGGCTCACCCAACACACCCACGGCTCGGTTAATGTGGGCATGCTGGTCAATTTGCTGATGCTCAGAGGCAACCTTGGTCGGCTTGGCGCGGGTATTTGCCCGGTGCGCGGGCACTCCAACGTTCAGGGCCAGCGAACCGTAGGCGTCGCGGAGAAAGCTGGCCTTATTCCCATGGACAAGCTGCGCGAGCTTTTCGACTTTAATCCGCCCTTAAAAGACGGTGTCAACATTGTCGAGATGGTCGAGGGTTTGATCGCCGGATCGGTCAAAGCGAGTATTTGTCTGGGTGGCAATCTGCTGCGCGCCGTGCCGGACCAGCAACGTATGGAAAAGAGCTGGGCCGAGCAGGACTTAACGGTGATGATTTCTACCAAGCTTAATCGCAGTCATATTTTTCCTGGTAAGTCGGCCTATATATTGCCCTGCCTCGGCCGTGCTGAAGTGGACCAGCAGGCCAGCGGGCCGCAGGCCGTTTCCACCGAAGACAGCTTTTCGATGATTAGCGGTTCTACCGGCCACCGGTCGCCCATATCCGAACACTTGAAAAGCGAACTCGCTATCATTACCGGTATCGCCAAGGCGCTGTTACCAGAGAATCCGAAGGTGAAGTGGGAGGCGTGGACCGCAGATTATTCGCTGGTGCGGGATCTGATCGAGCAAACATACCCCGACGACTTTGGCGATTTCAACGCACGGATGTTCGAGCCCGGTGGCTTTTATCGAGGCATTGCTGCACATGAACGAATCTGGAAAACACCGGAGAAAAAAGCACTCTTCACCACGCCAGAGCGGCTGACATCGCTGGGATTCGATGCAAAACCCGGCCGTTACAGTTTGCTTACCATGCGTTCAAACGATCAGTTCAACACCACCATTTATGGCTATTCGGATCGCTTTCATGGCATTGAAGGCACGCGGGATGTGCTGCTGATGAACCCGGATGATATTAAACGTGCCGGGCTGTCGGGCGGAGATCGAGTGCTGATGATTACAGACCTGGATGACGGCGTTGATCGCCGCCTTGGTGGCCTGGTGCTAACGCCTTACCGGATTCCGGCAGGCACCGTGGCGTCTTACTACCCGGAGTGCAATGTTCTAGTGCCGGTCAGCCATCATGATCAGCTGTCGAAAACTCCAGGGTCGAAGTCCGTTCCGGTACGGATTGAGCGGGAGCAAGCTTAAAAGAGCTCTGCCCTGCGGCTTTTCCACGGGGCAACTCAAAGCGCGATAGTGGTGAACCAAAAAGTCATTTCGAGCCTATTTTACAGGATTGCTCACTCTTTTGACTCGAACAGGATTTCTGCATGATTACCGTCCACCACCTCAATAACTCCCGCTCACAACGCATTCTCTGGATGCTGGAAGAGCTGGGAGTGCCCTACGAGATTAAGCGCTACGAGCGTGATGCCAAAACCATGCTAGCGCCTGAAAGCCTCAAAAAAATACACCCGCTGGGTAAATCGCCGGTAATCACCGACGGCAACTTGGTCATCGCGGAGTCTGGCGCCATTATCGAATACCTTGCCCACACCTATGGCAAGGATACTATGTTGCCGGAAAGCGGTGGCCAGGCTTGGCTTGATTACACATACTGGCTGCATTACGCCGAAGGCTCTTTGATGCCGCCGCTGGTGATGCGCCTGGTGTTTGAAAAGGTAAAAACCAGTCCGATGCCGTTTTTTGTCAAACCAGTGGCAAAAGGCATCGTGAACAAAACCAATGAAGTTTTCATCGGCCCGATGATCAAAACCCACCTGGATTTTGTCGAATCTCATCTGGCGAAAAACACCTGGTTTCTTGGGGATAAACTGAGCGTTGCGGATATTCAGATGAGCTTTCCATTAGAGGCCTCAGTGGCCCGGGGCATCATCGGCAAGAACCGGCCTCATATTACAGCCTGGGTGAAACGTGTGCACGCCAGACCGGCTTACCAAATTGCCCTTGAAAAAGGCGGGAAATACGATTTTGCCTGAGCAGACGGTGGAGTGCGCTCAGGCGCCCTCCCCGCTTTGTGCCACTAACTCAGATCCACAGAATGCTTCTTCAGATCCGCCAGGTCACACACCTCCAGTGCGGCGCGGTGAGTAGCCTTAAGCCGAACCCGGGGTGCGCAGCCTGCTTCCAAAGCTTCGCGCCAGCGGCCTGCACATAGGCACCAGCCATCGCCGGCTTTTAAACCCGGAAAGCCAAACTCCGGGCGGGCCTCGGTCAAATCGTTGCCCCGGCTGCGGGAGAAATCCAGAAACTCATCGGTCACCACGGCACACACCGTGTGGCTGCCCATGTCATCAGAACCGGTATTGCAGCAACCATCCCGGAAAAATCCAGTCACTGGGTCTTTACCGCAGGCCTCTAATGGCTCACCAATAACGTTGATGGGTTCTTCCTGTACAAGCATGAGGTTGCTCCTTATATAAGTGGACAATATGATAGACCAATATACGCTATAGACAGGCACTACATCATCCAGTGACCGTCAACGAGCGTATATCGAGGTCGGTTTTACGTCCCACTGCTGAATTCAGGTACTATGCCGTTCCCAACACGTTACACTGATAATTGAGGCGGCTTGAATCGTAATAATTCCCGCCTGCGGTTAATACCTAGCTCTACAAGGCAAAACGAAACACATGAGTATATGGAAAACGTATAAGGAAACCTCGCTAGTGATTAAAATGTCAGCGGGGTTTTTTCTGGGCATTGCTATCGCCATCATTTTCCGTGAACAAGCCGCTATCCTCAGCCCCTTGGGCACAATTTTTATCCGCCTACTCAGCTTAATTGCCACACCGGTGATTTTTTTGACGGTCGCGCTGGCAATTGGCCAAATGAATGTCAGGCAAATGGGCAGATTAAGCGCCAAGCTCATACTCTATTACGCTGCCACTACGGCCATGGCCGTGTGTATTGGCGTGTCACTGGCTCTGCTTTTTAATCCGGGAAATAATTTAAGCCTGCCCGATGTGGTTGTCCAGCAACCTGAGATACCGGGCGCGTCTGCCATGCTGTTGAAAATTGTGCCCAACAACCTGTTTGGAGCCTTTGCAGCGGGTGATTTAATGGCCATTCTATTTGTTGCCATTATTATCGGTATTGCCATTTCAACCATGACCTTTTCACCCGACGAGCAGACAAAAGAGCAAGGCCTGTTGCTGGAGCGTTTATTCAACGCCTTCAACAAATTATTTTATAAAATACTGGGCGGCATTTTGCTCTATGCGCCCATTGGCGTAATGGCGATCAGTGCCGCCACCTTCGGTACCCAGGGGTGGGCCACCCTGAAGTCATTATTGGTGTTTGCCGCCACGTTTTACCTGGGCCTGGCTGTTTTGTGGTCGCTGGTATACACCGGTTTCTTAAAGTTCTACGGCTACGCGGCACTGCGTTTTTTTGGCGACATCAAAGAGGCTTATGCCACCGCATTTTTTACCTCAAGCAGCCTGGCAACGTTACCCGTCGCTATTTCTGCTGCAAAAAAAGCAGGCGTATCGGCCAAAACCGCCAACTTTGCCCTACCGCTAGGCGCCATATTTAACTCCGACGGTGGCGCACTGCGCATGGGCGTGTCTTTGGTATTCGCCGCTAACATTATGGGGCTGGACCTGGCATTGATTGACCTGGTAACCATCGTGGTAGTGGGAACAGTGCTGTCCATTGGCACGGCGGGAGTGCCGGCCGCCGGCCTGGTTACCTTATCAGCCGTTCTAAGCCTGTTTGGCTTACCGCTGGAAATCGTTGCCCTGATTGCCGGCGTTGATGCCTTAATCGGCATGGGCGGTACCGCTTCCAACGTGGCCGGTGACATCATTGGCGCCGCCGTGATTGATGAGAAAGAAGTCGTTACTGCTTAACGGTCGTGGGAAACCGGCCAAAAACCGGGGACAGATTTCAAATCTGTGCCCTATCTTCCGTTGATAATTCGGTCAGAAAAATATGACCTCAATGTGGCACCTTCTAGCGACATTTAAAATTAATCACTTGTAACTCCTACTCAAATCATTACTCTGGTGACTAAGTAATAACCGAGGTCATAACGTTTGCATTGCCTTTCAAACACGCTCACAAAGCGCGAAATCATCTCCCGAGAAGTCTTCCAGACTCCCTCAGCGGCCCCTGAGCCGTGCACGTTCAAACCAAAATGGAGTACCAACCATGCGTAAATTAACGCCTGTGGCGCTGTTGTGCGCCCTGTCTGCACCCTCGCTCGCTGCCGCCGAATGCGGTGACGTATCCATCACCCAGATGAGCTGGGCCTCGAACGCCGTAGTAACGGGCGTCGCCACATTTATTATGGAACAAGGCTACGGCTGCGACGTATCGGTGATTCCTTCTGATACCGTTCCTGCCGTCACATCGGTCGCTGAAAATGGCGAACCGGACATCGTGACCGAACTGTGGCTGAACTCTGCCGGCGAGGCCTACCTGCGGCTGGAAGAGCAAGGCAAAATCAAGCGCGTGGCCGAAGTACTGGACCCGGGTGGTATTGAAGGCTGGTGGATTCCCACGTATCTGGCCGAGAAACACCCGGAACTGAAAACCATTGAAGGCATCATGGCGAATCCGGAACTGGTGGACAGCCGCTTTAACAACTGCCCGAGCGGTTGGGGCTGCCGTGTTGTCAGTGACAACCTGATTCGCGCTCTCGATCTGAAGGCCTCAGGCATCAAGGTATTCGACCACGGTTCCGGTGAAACCCTGGCGACCTCTATGGCCTCCGCGGTTCAAAGTGAAGAGCCCTGGTTCGGTTATTACTGGGGCCCCACTGTTCCACTCGGCAAGTACGACATGACCCGCGTTAAAATTGGCGAGTACAAGCCAGACGTTCATACCCGTAACCAGACCCAAGAAGCCAAAAACCCCGGCGTTTCCGAGTTCCCTGCTGCCACCATTCTGACCGCAGTCACAACCAGCTTTGGTGATCGCGAGCCGGAAGTGGTCGAGATGCTGAGCAAGATGACCTTCAAAACCAGCACCATGAGTGGCCTGCTGGCCTGGATGGATGAAAATAACGCCTCCGCCGAAGAGGCTGCCGTTTACTTCCTGAGCAACAATAGCGATGAATGGTCTAGCTGGTTGAACGAGTCAGCCACTCAAAGACTTGCCAACGTGCTTGGCCAGTAGACGTTCTTAATAAGAGCCGGTTCACCGGCTCTTATTTTATCTGGCCAATGAAAGTCACACCCAATACCTCATTCTGAATGCGCAAGGAATATTGAACGCTCATGGCAACCTACGATTTCCTATTTTCATCGCTCGGACTCACAGAGTGGTGCGCTGAAGGCAAGAGCAACGCGCCCATGTCGATGGCCGAGTTGCTCAACAAATCAAAAGGTACGGAAGCCGAGCAATCCCTCTGGGACGTGCCGTTTCCATCCATGGATGCACTCAATGACTCCTGCCCAGCCTTCCCCCAGTCCCGGGAATTAACTCAAGGGCTGGAGCAAGGTTTTCTGGCCATCAAAGACAATCTCAGCATTGTGCTGGACCCCATTACCCAGCCCCTGAGCTGGGCCCTTGATGGCACGCTTTACGGCATGATCACGACGCCATGGTGGATCGTTATTCCGATTCTGTTGGCGGTTGTTCTGTTTGTCACCAAATCCTGGAAGCTGGTCGGCTTCGTGGCTGGCAGCCTGTGCCTGCTCGCCTTCATCGACTACTACGAATACGCCATGCAAACGCTGGCGATTATATTTGTCTGCGCGTTCATCTGCGTTCTGCTGGGCGTACCTATTGGTATCGCCATGTCCCGGAATGACATGATGCAGAGGCTGACGGTCCCGGTACTCGACATGCTGCAGACCCTGCCTCCTTTTGTGTATCTGATCCCGCTGATTTTTCTGTTCAGCGTGACCGAGTCCAAGCTGTACGGCATTGCCATCATTCTTTACGCCATAGTGCCCGTTATACGCATGACCAACCTTGGTATCCGGCTGGTAGACCCAGACGTAATTGAAGCGGCGAATGCCTTCGGCATGACCAGCCGGCAAAAGCTGTACAAAGTACAGATTCCGCTGGCGCTTCCTAACATCATGGCAGGGGTAAATCAGACCATCATGATGAGCCTGGCCATGGTTGTTATTGCCTCTTTGGTGTCGGCGCCCGGCCTTGGCGTGTTGGTACTGCAGGGCATACGCAACCTGGAACTCGGCGTTGGCCTGGTAGCGGGACTTGGCATTGTTATTCTGGCGGTCATTCTGGACCGGGTAACCAAAGCATCGCTGGCGCGTATTAACGCCTCGCAAAAACAGTAAGGAAGGGCATTGTGGATCGGGACATCAAGATTTCAATCCGAAACCTGTACAAGATTTTCGGCCCTACTCCCGACGTTGCCCTTGAGTACGTAAAGCAAGGCATGGGAAAGGCCGAACTGCTCGAAAAGCACCAGCACGTGCTGGGCCTTCAGGATATCAACGTAGATATACGCGAGGGCCATGTCACCGTCATCATGGGCCTGTCGGGCTCCGGAAAATCCACGCTCATCCGACATCTCAACCGGCTGATCGAACCCACCGCCGGTGAGATCGAAGTGGATGGCGAGAACGTGCTGACCTTTGACGAAGACCAGTTGCGCAAGCTGCGTCGGGAACACATGTCGATGGTGTTCCAAAAATTCGCGCTGCTGCCGCACAAAACCGTTCTTGAAAACGCCGGAATGGCGCTTTCCGTGCGCGGCCATAAAATTGAAGAATTCGAAGCGGAAGCCAAAAAATGGATCGCCCGTGTGGGCTTGGAAGGCAACGAATACCAGTACCCGCACCAGTTGTCTGGTGGTATGCAACAGCGCGTCGGTATCGCCCGGGCACTGGCCTCTAACTCACCGATCATGCTGATGGACGAGGCCTTCTCGGCACTGGACCCGCTGATACGGTCAGACATGCAAGACCTGCTGCTGGAGCTTCAGGACGAGCTGCACAAGACCATTGTTTTCATCACCCACGATCTGGATGAGTCACTGAAACTGGCAGATCACCTGGTGATACTCAAGGAAGGCTATATTGTTCAACAGGGTGAACCGCAAGAAATACTGATGCACCCGAACGATCCTTACATCGTCAACTTTATCAGCGACATCAATCGCGCCCGGGTACTGCGGGTTCGGTCCATCATGAAGAAAACCACGAAAGCGCCCGACAACGTGGCCGGCGATATTGGTGAAAGGGACAACCTGGAATCGGTGATTGCGCTGTCTGGAGGCGACACCAGCCTCGTCTATCGCGTGGTTCGCAAAGGTAAGCAGGTCGGGGTTCTGGAAGTCCAAGACCTGTTCAAGGCTCTGGTGCCTACCGAAAGCACAGAAGGCGACACCCGCTCGCATTATTGAAAGAACGAAAGCCGGGCCAGGTCTAATCTTCATAATTAGGCCTGCCCGGCTTTCGAGTATTGCAGTGCCTGCTATGCCTCCGAACGATGAAGTGCTCTGTAGCGCTCCTCTAACTCAACACGAATCGCACGGCGTTCCTGACCGTTCGCAAAGCGCCTGATTTGATCACCCGTACGTGGTCCCAGCTTGGGCACCTCGACGGCTTTCCCATTCTCATCAACCGCCACCATGGTGAAAAAACAGCTGTTGGTGTGCCGGACCAGCTTTTCACGGATGTTCTCAGTGATCACCTTAATCCCTACTTCCATCGATGTGCGCCCGGTGTAGTTAACGCTGGCCAAAAAGGTCACCAGCTCACCCACATGAACGGGTTGAAGAAACATAACCTGATCGACCGACAGAGTAACAACATAAGCACCTGCATACCGGCTTGCGCACGCATAGGCCACTTCATCAAGATGCTTGAGTAAGGCGCCACCGTGCACATTGCCCGAAAAGTTGGCCATATCCGGTGTCATTAAAACAGTCATGGTCAGTGTTGCAGATCCGGGTTCCATAATACTCTCGTTGTTATTGGGGCTTTCGGTGTATGCGTAGAACGCAAGTCTTGGAACGGGCCAAACCGGGGACAGATTTCAAATCTGTCCCCTATCTTTATAGGAACCGGCTAGGTGTAGTAGGCTTCAACCGTACCTTTTAGCGTGATCAGCATAGGCTGGCCACGGCGATCCAATGCTCTGGGCGATGCAACTTTTACCCAACCTTCACTGATGCAGTATTCATCGACATCTTTACGTTCTTTGCCATTCAGCCGAATACCGATTTGGTGCTGGAAAAATTCTTCCAGATGGTGTGGGCTGCGAGGGTTGCCCGCAAGACGGTCTGGCAAGGTTGGTTTTGAGTTTGTGTCGCTCATGTTCTTGACCTTCAGTGTATGAAAAGTGTGCCATTGTAGATAAAGCGCGGCTTGCGCTCAAGAAGCGTACTGACAACAAGCTAAAGGGTAAGCACCTGTAACAATTGGGCTGATCTTATAGCGCCCGCCGCCATTGTGATTCAATGGCGCAACCAAGGCAGGCTCCGGTTGAGGCCCGAGATTAATAGAGACCAACTTGCATACAAAGTAATCGGGCGCCTATTTCTTCAAATAGACAAGGAAATGACGTTTCTTCTCCGTTGTTGTTTCAAGCTCCTCGATTGGTAGCATCGAGCGTCTCCTCCGCGCGAAATTGTTTGTGCAGAACTTCCGCTTCGCACTGATTGCAGTGATATTTTGGATTGAAAATGTCGCCAAGGTGCCAGCCAATGATTACCGCTATCCAGACAGAACCGGTTACCAATACGAGAATAATCACATTCGGAGTATCAGAGACAACCTGCGCGATATCGAAGCAGAAGAACAGCGATTGGAGCGTGCCACCATGCGTTTGGAAAATTGGCACTGACAGCCCCGGCCCATGCCCTGGGTTAGCAAGACATGGGCCGGGGAGCTTCCGTACTCGATTAGCTATCGGTGGTGGTCAGGCCCGCCAAAGATAGCGGGTCGCCAACACCGAAGACATAGACCGCAAGCATAGTCAGAATACCCGCTGCCGTTACGTAGTAGATGGTTGGCAAAATGGTCTTACGCAGCGTAATACCTTCACGCCCAAGCAACCCGACCGTAGCCGATGCTGCCACGACGTTGTGAATGGCAATCATGTTGCCCGCAGCAGCGCCGACAGACTGTGCTGCGACAATCAACGCCCCGGAAATACCCAGCAGCTCAGCTGTGTTGAACTGGAACTGCGAGAGCATCAGGTTGGACACTGTATTGGAGCCGGCGATAAAAGCACCCAGTGCACCGACCATTGGAGCGAACAGAGGGTAGACGCCACCCACGGATAACGCGACCCCCTCGGCCATGGCGACCGGCATGGACGGCAGGCCTGACACGTTCACGCCGGAGTTGATCAAAATGCGCACCATCGGAATGGTGAACACCAGTACAAAACCTGCGCCGACGATGGTGCTGGTAGACTCACCAAAGGCGCGCTTCATCTCGCTGAAGGACATGCGGTGCAGGAAATAGGTGAGGATGACTACCATCACCAGAAGCCCGCCCGGCAGGTACAGCGGCTCAAGGCTGCCCGATACCCCAGTCTCGCCCAGAATGTCGGTAAAGCGCAGGCTCAGGGAGTTTAACGCTGCCTTGGCAGTAGCGTTGGTGCGTGAAAACACCAGCAGCGCTGCCAGCAGCACATAGGGAAGCCATGCCATCCAGATAGCCACAGGGCGTTTGCCGGCGACATCGTCCAGCTTCATCTGGATGCTACCCATCCACTCGGCTGGCCAATCTTTCGGGTCGGCAAAGTCCCAGGGTTGTTTCGGGATCAGAAAGCCTGCCTTGGCAGCCGGAACCACGATCATCAAACCTACCAGGCCGCCAATCATTGAAGGAAATTCCGGGCCAAGAAACACGCCAGCCATTACATAAGGTATGACGAAGGCAAACGCCGCAAAGATCGCAAAAGGTGCAATCTGCAGGCCTTCCAGCCAGGATTTGTTCTTGCCGAAAAAGCGCACCATGACCATGACCATGAACAGCGGCATGAGAATACCGACGATGCCATGCATGATGGCAACCTCCGACACGATCATTTGAAAGAAGCTGTCCCAGTCGGAGCCCACTGTGGCTAACTGCGCGCCTATAGTCACCTGATCCAGGCCGCCGCCAACGCCCACTATCATCGGTGTACCGACAGCGCCGAAGGATACCGGGGTAGATTGCACCATCATGCCGACCACGACGGCAGCCAGCGCAGGGAAACCGAGCGCGACCATCAATGGCGCGGCTACTGCGGCAGGGGTGCCAAAGCCGGAAGCGCCCTCAATAAAGCAGCCGAAGAGCCAGGCCACAATGATCGCCTGCACGCGCCGGTCAGGGCTGATGCCAGTGAACCCTTTGCGGATCGCCAGAATACCGCCGGAATGCTTGAGCGTGTTCAACAGTAAAATCGCGCCAAAGATGATCCAAAGTATGGCTGCGGTTAGAACCAATCCCTGAAGACTGGAAGCGATCACGCGTATTACGGTCATGTCCCAGGCGAGCAGGGCAATGATAACGGTCACGACAAAGACGACAGGCATTGCATGTTTCGCCGGCCAGCGGAATCCTATCAACAGGATACCCGCCAGAACCAGAGGAAAAAATGCGAGGAGAGACAGGAGCGTTTGACTCATCTGGATTTCCTTTGTTTTTCTTATGAGGAGTGTGCATTCGACTATAACGCTATTTTGTAACTGTTAGATACTGCTACTGCAGCGCAGTCAGGTCTAGACGTTATCTGAGTGGTAGGAACAGTTATTTTTAATAGACCAATTTTATCTAGTGTCCCTTAACAGAAGTCCGTTTGTTTATTGAGTTTGTCTGATAATCTAGCGATTGACTCAATAATCTGGTCGGCAGATTTATGCCATTCAAAGGGTTTCGGGTCGTCATTGTAAATCTTCAGATAGTCTTTGATCGAGCTCTCAAGCTCACGTGTGCTGCGATGTGAATTTCGTTTAATCCAGCGCTCTGAAATCAGCCCAAAGAACCGCTCGACTTGATTGATCCAGGATGCTGAAGTCGGCGTGAAATGCACGTGATAGCGCGGCCTCGCGGCAAACCAGGCGCGCACCTTTGCCGTTTTGTGTGTCCCGTAATTGTCCATGACTAGATGAACGTCCAAATCGTGTGGGACGGCGCGATCAATCTCTTTTAAAAAGGCCAGGAATTCCGTTGCACGGTGTCGGCGATGAAGTCTGCCGATCACTTCCCCGGTCGCTATATCAAGTGCCGCGAACAGCGTCGTGGTGCCATGTCGGACGTAATCATGTGTTCTGGTTTCTGTGTGCCCGAAGGACAGGGGCAGCGCTGGCTGAGTTCGATTGATAGCTTGTATCTGACTTTTCTCATCGACACACAGCACCAACGCCTTCGTTGGTGGGTTCATGTACAAGCCAACGATATCGTGAACCTTGGCTACAAAATGGGGATCGGTAGACAGCTTGAACGTATCATGGCGATGCGGCTTCAAACCAAAAGCCCTCCAGATTCGACTCACCGACATAGCGCTCAATCCGGCCTCTTTTGCCATCAGCTTCGTCGACCAGTGGGTGGCATTTTTTGGCTTTTCCCTGAGCGTTTTATTAATTAAATCAGTAACTTTTTGATCATTTATGGTTCGAGGCCGACCGGTTCTGGGCGCATCAGTCAGGCCTGCAACCCGGCGCGCCTTAAAACGGTTTCGCCACTTACTCACCGTTTCGGAGGTCACCCCAACGCGGTCACCGACCACCCTGCCTGGAAGGCCTTCAGTACTTAGCAGAATGATGCGCGCTCGCAACTGTTCAGCCGCAGGCATGCGTTGTCGCCGCAACCACGACTCCAACTCCTCTCGCTCAGAGTCACTTACTTCAAGGGGTCTAGCTATCCGCGCCATGAGCACCTCTCCTGTGTCTGTTTGTCAGATTATACAGGACGGAATAATTATCTATACGGATTTTTGTTAAGGGACACTAGCTTGAAATATTATTAAATACAGTATTTTATAGATATTTGAGTGATATTTATAACCAGATTTCCATCTGGTCAGACCAGTTGCCTGGTCGGTCATGGGGGGGGGGTTATGAGAACAGGGGTGAAGTGGATTGCGTGGTAAATGGCTTGTGTTTAGACAGGAGCACAAGCCATTAAGCCTTAGACCAGCTGCTCGCCTACGTGCAGCAGTTTCATCGAATTGGTGCCGCCGCGCGAGTTATGCACATAGCATGAACACGGGGTCAGCTCTTGCGTTTTGCCTCACAAGTAACCAGGAATACGCACCCCACGGCAAATCCCTGGCTTCTTTCGTGATTCTAATTGATGCGATACAGAATGAGACGATTACAACGAACGAGCAAGGCCGGGGCAGAACGCAAGACCGGATCCCGGTAATGACCCCAGCAACTTAAATAAAAATTATTATGCCGCATTATTCTTTAAGTATATTGTTACAGATAAGACTTCAATCTTCGTGCTTTTCCCGCTCCTAGTAACTGTATAATTTATAGACAGTTAAAAATTTTAGCTTATAGCTGAATAAATACTAGCTACACTAGAATTCACTTAAAAAGGTGTGATATCAGATGAAAAAACAAATACTTATAATGGGCGTTACGTTTGCTTTTGTGCTTTCGGGCTGTGAACCGACGGTAACAACTGAAAAAGATTCCACTAAGAGTGAAGATGTTGCCCACGAAGATATGAAAGATATGGCTCACACTAACGATGGAATTATTCCCAATGGTCTAATGAAGGCTGAAGATTCCAAATACGTTGTCGGATCTGAAGCCATTATTAAAACGGATCATATGGGAGGCATGAACGGAGCCACCGCAACGATTGTTGGAGCATTTGACACCACTGCATATTCCATTAACTACACACCGACAAATGGCAGCGAGAAAGTATTAGATCACAAATGGATTATTCATGAAGAAATTGAAAATCCAGCATCGGCTCCTCTTGAGGAAGGAACTGAAGTGACGGTACTTGCTAACCACATGAAAGGGATGGAAGGAGCAAAAGCAGAAATTGAATCCGCCAAACAGACTACCGTCTATATGATCAATTATTTATCAACAACAGACGGGAATAGGGTGAAGAATCACAAATGGGTTGTTGAAGATGAGCTATCAGAAAAGTAAGCCTTCAGACACCTCTTAACGCTCATTGCTCAGAAAAGGTATGAGTCGCTCCTGGCATCCCGGGGGTCAGGGCATGCTCGGGGTCAGGGAACAGGCAATACCGTTAACAAAACTCAACTGAAGAAATCGCACCCAACCACTATCCTAAGCGGTCTAATCAAACATCCGCTACTTCGCAAGGACACCTACTGCACATGAATAACACTGATCTGGTTTTTCAAAGCTACGGAAGGTGCTGTAGCCGTGAAGAATTTTTCATCGATTTCTACGACCACTTCATGTCGAGCTCAGATGCCATCAAAAATCGTTTCTTAAACACCGATATGGCCGCGCAAAGGCATCTGCTGCGCCATGGGATCTTGCAACTGATACTGACCGCACGAGGCATGTCAGACCGCAAACTCAAAGCACTGGGCGAAAGCCATAACCGATCGAACTTAGACATCAAGCCTGAATGGTATTCGCTGTGGTTGGGTGCGCTGATGAAAACCGTGCGCAGCCACGATCCTGAGTACACAAAGGATCTGGAAAACGCGTGGAAAGAAGTACTGACTCCGGGAATCGATGTGATCCGGGGAGCCTACTGACAAGCTCGCAACACAGAGCGCCCGCCAGCAGCGCTGATACTTCTTGATTCTGCCAATTGATTTCCAGACACTTGAAGACTAGCCCTCAAACGAAAACTGCTCTTATGCTCTACAAATTACTGCCTGGTTTGCTTTGGCTGCAGGGATACACGGAAATCCTAAATCCTTGGGGTCAGGTCTTGCGTTTTGCCTCTCGAATAACCCGGCTTACGCGAGAATAATGCAGGCCAAAGAAATAGCCGACCTCCTTCATGCCGTACCCACCGCTTGAATAGGATAGAACGTTAGTTTCGTTCTGAGAGGAAGCAATATCAGAATAGTGTTGTAAGGGATTTGCCAAGGGGCGACGTTGGCTGGACGGTATCTCGCTCCGATTTCCGAAACACCTCACACGGTAAAACGCACCGGCAAATTCCAGTCGCTGGCTTGGTTATGTGTTGTTTCAGGCAGCGACAAGCTTCTTAACCTTGAGCTCTTTGCGATGTTGCTCAGCATGCCAGAGTTCATATTGAGACTGCTGGTTCAGCCAACTCTCTGCCGAGGTATCAAACGCGATAGAAAGCCGAATAGCCATTTCGGGACTAATACCAGCCCTGCCATTCAGCACGGCGGTCTGGCCATTCCTTGGCTCCTTCCACAGCCCTAGTTAAGACGGGCGCGCAAAGTTCATGTGCCTGACACCGGCCCGAAATTGACATTGAAGCCTATGTGCCTTGGCGGAGCGAAGGGTTACACACCGGACTTGGCTTCTTGAATCAACGTGACCAAGTCCGGCGCGATTGGCATTTTTCTGAACGGACTGACGTTAGCACCACCTGTATTTCCTTGGGGTACCAGCCCAAATATCGTTTTAGTCGCAGCACCGACGATCCGAAAAATCTGACCTATAACTTCTTTGGCTGAGCGATTGCGAAAAGCCCATACCAGCATCAACACATGAACCTTAACGTGCCAAAACGTCGATTCTTGGCCAATTACGTGGGCTCGTTCCAGATGAGCAAACTCCTGCTGAGTGTCCCCAACCGACTCTGCCCGTTGAGCATTCGCCAACTCGGCCTCAACGTAGGGAGCAATCCGCTGTGAATAAGTACGTTTCATCAAGACCTCCATTCAGTCGCACTAAAATCGGGAATCATTTTCACATGGGATTCCATCGTGATCCCCATCCATTTTAGTATTTGGACAGTTTTTGACAAAATACACAGCTTCAGCTCTTGAACTCATTTGACTACAGTGTTGCCTGCCATCACATTTGAAACTTGATTTTTCTTGGTTACTGCTCTGGTTAGCGCTTACGGTTTCACTAGAAACTATTGTTAATGAGCCTTTAACGGACTCTCGCCTTTCACATACAGTTCCTTGGGGCACGCCTCAAGCGTCTGTCTTCGGTGCTTTGCTGGGCGGGATCAGGGTAGTTCGTAAATCGATATACCTGCTATTTCGTATCGAGAAAAAACACTATCATTAATTTCGTTCCAGCCTTCAGGCAAATACACCCTAATCGGATCACCTGATTGAAGGTGTTCTTTTGTAGTGGTCACCAATGCGCTGACATTGGTGACCGGACGACGGTAAATCGTCTATGTCAAAGCCCAAGGGCTTATGAATGTGGAAGGTACAAACGTATCCATGTTGTCAGATCTTATCTATAGTGAGAGTTAGCAATTCGCACCGATGAGAGATCTTGGTATGTCCAGATGGTCACTATCCCGACGCTCCTTTCTCAAAGGAAGCGCTGTTGCGGGCGTAACTGCCTACCTCGCTCCTTTGGGCAGCGATGCCTTCGGCGCCCTCTTCGAGGGTCGCATACTGTCGCCGACCAATGAGGCGTGGCAGCTTGCGGAGGGTAAAATGCGTTTCCGTCTTGACGGCATCGCCAAGGTGACCGGCAGCAAGGTGTTTGCCCGCGATATCCGGGCGAAAGACATGCCCCACTGGCCGGATCAGCAATCCCACGCCTTTATCATCCGTGCGACCCGCTGTGATCATAGCCTCAAGGACATCAACCTGAGCCGCCTGGAGCAGGACGGGTTAATGCCGGATCGCCTCGTCACCGCGGAAGACATGGAACGGGATAAAATCGAAGTACCCCGTTTTTTCGGCCCCGACTTCTTCCTGGCCAAGGGCGACACGGCAGTCTACCTAGGCTATCCGGTAGCCATGCTGATCTACCACGACTTCGCCCGTTACCGGCTAGCCAAGAACCGCATCCGCTTCGCCGATGATGTAATCGTCTACGGCGAGCAAACACCGCTGCCGGAAAAGCCGCCCTACGGTGCCTTCCGCTACATCCGTGTCGGGGGCGAAACGCCCTTCGCAGAAGACACCTTCTCCGCGCTGCAGGAGACCGTCCTCTATCCGGACTTCCGCAAGCGCCACCCGGTGTGGCCTGAAGCACTGGAGAACGGCAAGAATACCGAAAAGGCGATGTTCTACTCCCAGCAACTGCAGGGCAAACTGGATAATGCGCCTGACGACTGGCTGGTGTTCGAGGGCGAATATAACTCCCAGTACACGGACCATTTCGCAATGGAGGCGGATAACGCCAACTGCTGGTTCGACCAGAGCAAAGGCGATATGCACGTGGTCTGTGGCACCCAGTCGCCCCAGGAACTCGTCAACTGGATGCCAGAACTCCTGTCCAAGAGCACCTTCCAGAGCACGCGCTTCTTCCTGCATCCGGCCTACACCGTGGGCTACGGCTCCAAGGATGCCACCATCTTCCCGTATTACGGGCTGATCGCTGCACTTTACGCGGACGGCAAGCCGGTGCGATTGGCCAACAACCGCTTTGAGCAGTTCCAGGCCACCATGAAACGCCACCCCTTCACCATGAAGAACCGCCTGGCGGTGGATCGAAAGACCGGCAAATTCCAGATTTTCAAACAGGATCTGACAGCCAATGGCGGTGGCCGCGCCAACTTCTCGAACTCTGTGGCCTTCGTAGGCACCACGGCCGCGCAATCAATTTACTACATGCCCAACAGCGATCTGACCGCCACGGCGATATACTCACGCATGCCAGAAGCGGGTTCCTTCCGGGGCTACGGCACCTTGCAGAGCATGTCTGCCACCGAAATGATGGTGGATGAGATCGCCGGCCAGCTGAACATGGACCCCATCGAGCTGCGCCTGCGCAACGTGTTCAAAAGCGGCATGAAGAATACCCAAGGTGCAATTCCGGCCGGCCACCTTCGAGGTGAAGAAATTCTGCGCAAGGCCCAGAAACACGCAATCTGGACCGAGCGTGAGGAACGTAAGCAGGCGTATGAAACCACCCACCCGGAAGAGCGCTACGGGGTCGGGTTTGCGTGCGTGCAGAAAGACTTCGGCCATGGCGCTGAATCCGCCTTCTCCGAAGTTCGCCTGACGCCAGAGGGCCGTATCGAGGTGCGTAACACCGGCGCCGAAATGGGCACCGGCTACTCCACCGGTCAGGCCGCCGTGGTCGCCGCCTGGCTGGGCCGTGCTGCCGATCAGGTGCGTACAGCGGAGATGGAGTGGGACGACATGCAGATGTACGACACCATCAGTCCTTACTTCATTTCCCAGGAGGAACAGGACAAGGCCATTCAAGACCCGCGCTGGACGCCGCTACTCTTGCAGGCTTCCAGTGCCAGCAACTCGGCTTACTATTTTTCATTTCCCACGCTGGAGGCGGCCCGGGTCATCTTCCGCCACGGCCTCTGGCCCGCCGCCCAGGAATACTGGCAGCGCGGGATCGGTGGCGGCCAGTCGGCACCCTATGTGGTGCGCGAGGAAAACGCCCGCTGGGAAGCCGGCCACCTGACGGCCCGTGGCATGGAACCGCTGCCCCTGGAATTCCTGGCCAAACGCGCCCACGAGATGGGCCTGGTCACCGGCGTCATCAGCCACGCCTTCAATCGCTGGGCATGGTCCAGGGCCGACTATGAGATCAACGGTCGATCCGAGAACCTGCCTCTCGACGGACTCGCCGTTCAGTACGGTACAGGCGCCACCGACGCCCAGAAATCCCTGATGACCAGCAAGCGGGGCTATCATTTGCTGACCCGCAAGAATACTTATATCCCACCAACCCAGCGCAATAATGCCGGCGTCACCTACTACAGTGCCTGCGGCACTTTCGTGGAGCTGGCCGTGCATACGGGGACCGGCAAGGTCTCGCTACTGAACCATCACACCTTCCTGGAATGCGGTAACACGCTTGTTGAGCAACTGGTGTCCGGGCAGATTCAGGGCGGCACCGCCATGGGTATCGGCCATGCGCTCTATGAAGAAATGCCTCTATACGAAGACGGCCCCGGCAACGGCACCTGGAATATGAATCGCTACCACATACCCCGGGCCAGTGAAGTCGCTGTGTGGCAGCAAACCTCAGAAATCCTGCCGCCGCTGTCGCGAACCGACCCGCCTAAAGGCATCGCTGAAGTGGTGATGATTCCCATCGTCGGCGCCATCGGCAACGGTGTCGCCCATGCCATTGGCCACCATTTCCGCAGCCTGCCCATTACGCCGGACAAGATCAGGGAGGTCCTATGACAACGGAACAGCCCAAAACCGCCACCATCCCGGCGCGTTCACTGAAGGTCACAATTAACGGACAGGCTCAGCCGGTTGAGGACATCCCCGAAGAGCTGATGATGCTCGACTACCTGCACGAATACCGCAACCTCACTGGCACCCGGTTCGGTTGTGGTCAGGGCATGTGTCGCGCCTGCACGGTGATTGTTGACAAGCCCGACGGCAGCAGCGAGGAAGTGCGCACCTGCATCACCGGCGCCCACTACTTTGACGGTAAGAAAATCCGCACGGTTGAAGGGCACGCACAACGAGACGAAGAAGGCCATATCAAAACCCTCTCCACGGTGCAACAGCAGTTCCTGGAGCATTTCTCCTTCCAGTGCAGCTATTGCGCACCGGGCTTCGTCAATGCTGCCACGGTTCTGGTGGAACGCCTGCAGCGGCAGCCGATCGCGCGTTCACAGCTGGAAAACACCATCAGCGAGGCACTGGAATCGCACATCTGCCGATGTACCGGCTATGTGCGTTATTTTGAAGCCGTCCGCGATGCCGTTCTGAAGACACCGGGCACCACCAAAGAGGCGAGCTGATTATGAACTATCGCAGCATCCTCGTAACGGCCCTCGCGCTGGGCCTGAGCACCACCAGTGTCTGGAGCGCGACATCAGACAACAGCACCCTGGAGCAGGGTCAGTATCTCGTCCGCGCTGCTGACTGTGCCGCCTGCCATACTAAGGAAGGCGGTACGCCCTACGCAGGCGGAGCTCCGATAGCAACACCATTCGGGACCGTTTACGGCACCAACATCAGGCCCGACAAGGAGTACGGCATCGGCGATTACAGTGCCGATGAGTTCTACCACGTGCTGACTGAAGGCGAGCTGCCCGATGGCACCCAACTCTATCCGGCGATGCCGTACACGGCCTACCACAGCATTGCCCGTTCGGATTCGGATGCCATGTACGCCTACCTGATGAGTCTTAAGCCGTTGAACATTGAGGCTCCGGAAACCGACCTCAGCTGGCCTTTCAGCATGCGCTGGACGCTTAACTTCTGGAACCTCATGTTCGCCGGCGAGAGCCCCGGCGACGCTAAGGACCAATCCGAGCAATGGCAGCGGGGTCGTTATATGGTGGATGTTCTGGGACATTGCGGGGAATGCCATACACCGCGCAACGCCCTGGGTGCGCTGGAACGCGACAATCATCTTCAAGGCGGCGTTATTGCCGGCTATGAGGCCCCCAGCCTGACGCCAGACGAACTCGCCGACCGCGGCTGGACACCCGAGGACCTGCAAACCTTCCTCCGCGAAGGCATGAGCGACCAGGGCACCATGTTCAGTGAGATGTACACCGTCTTTCATCACAGCTCACGCTATCTGCGTGACGAGGACCTGAAGGCCATGAGCCTTTACCTGATGGGCGAAAACCCGCCGGACGCCCGGATCGTAGACGCAGGAAACCGTGCAGGTGCCGACAGTCCTGGCCGTCGCCATTACCTCAACGTCTGCGCCGGTTGCCACGGAGCACAAGGCGAGGGAGTGCCCCATGTGGCAGTTGCCATGGAGGGGAATACCACCTTGCGTCTCGACGACGGCCGTAACCTGGTGAAAGTAATTTACGACGGTATTGGCGCCCAGAAATTCAGTGGCTTCGAGCGCATGCAGGCCATGCCCGGTTTTGCCGACAAGCTGAGCAGTGCGGAAATCGCCGAACTCGTGAACTATCTGCGCCAGACGTGGGGCGGTCTGGATGCGACCATTGATGCCGCGGCCGTGGACGAGTTGACCGCGAAGAACGAATAAATAAACAAAGGGCGCCAATGCGCTGGTTTGTACCGGATTGGATGAAGATCGGCATTACGATTGGGAAAACAGCCATCGGGGCCAGGTCTTGCGTTTTGCCTCTCGAATAATCCGGCTAGTGATTACCCATCAGGCAGTAAACGTGGCATTCCCAGTTGAAGATCTCACACACTTCGTCGAAAACTGACAAAAAAAGGCGCGGCGGTCTGGCCATTCCCTGGCGGCTACCTCGACTCCGTTATTTCCATTATATTCCCGCGTACCAGGCATAGCCTCGATCTTCCCAGAACCCGCCGTTGCCGCCACCGATGTCGTCAAAACTGTCTACAACTTCAATAGACATAATGTACTTGGCCATTTTATAGCCGAGTTGCCGTTCCACTCGCAGCCGAAGCGGCGCGCCATTGCCGATAGGCAAGGCTTCACCGTTAAGCTCGTAGGCAAGCAGGGTTTGAGGGTGCTCTGCATCTTCCATATCGATGCTTTCGTAATACCGGCTTTGGGAAGAGCCGTATCCATCGGCGCAGTGGAACACCAGGTACCGTGCGCCGGGCAGCGGCTGCACTTGTTTCAGTAAGGCGTTCAGGCGCGCGCCCGTCCATTCACCAATAGCGCTCCAGCCTTCAACACAATCGTGGCGGGTAATCTGGGTGCGTGATGGCAAGGCTCGAATTGCTGCCATGTCGAGGTTCATCGGGTTTTTCACTCGCCCGCCCACTTTTAGAACATAGTCCCTGAAGTTGTTAGCGGCGAGCTCAAGGTATTCAGAAGTCTGGGGGTTGGTACTGCCGTTCTGGCGAAATTGCGGCGAAATGTCTTCGCGGGCGAACTCCCTGGCCATGCCTTTCCTTGGCGTTATTGCATGTTGTGCCACATCACTCAGGGTTTCACCGCTGCTCAGAATGTCCGTAAACCAAGCGGTGCGGGACAGGCTGTCGCAACCAGTCAGAGTGAGCAAACCCCCTGCGCCGGCCAGAGCTTTGAGAATACTGCGCCGAGTGGAATCAGTCATCGCGATTCTCCTTATGATTGTTGTGTTCCGCGTCGGTACGGTAGCGGTAATGACCGGTAATCATGGATCTCAGATTATTCAGAGGCCCGGTGATGATGACTTCAAACAGGTGTACTACCACGAACAACACCAGGCCAGAAGCCGCCAGAAAGTGAATGCTACGCGCAGATTGCCGGCCTCCGTACAAGGTCAGAAAGTCACTCATTACGGTGTCCATGCGAGGAGACATGCAAAGGCCGGTGGTAACGATCAACGACCCAAGGCCAAAAATAACGAACAGGTAAGCGAGCTTCTGCAAAACGTTGTAGCGCGTAGCGGCTTCACCGGCAGGGTGCCTGAACCTGATGTGGTCCATTACCGACCCGCCAAAGCCGCGCCAGTCTGCCCGGGTGGGTATCAACTCGCGCAGGTGGCCGCTGAACGCCGCCCAAATAAGAAACAAGGAGGCGTTGATCACCAATAGCCAGGCGAAAAAGAAATGCCAACTCCGGCCCATGGACAGCCAGCGCCCGCCGGGAATCGTTAACCATGACGGAAAGGCCCGTTGGTCTGCATTGCCCCCTTCGCCACCGGAAAGCCCGAGTACGCCAGTGGTCTCAAGGCTATGGCCATAGAGACGAACCTGACCTTCAATACCCGACTGTTCCGTGTTGCGAGCGTCGATGGCTAACCAGGGCGCGTCAAAATCCGAGGCCGAGCCCCAGTAAAGGTAAGGATGAGCATTGAAAATCTGAAGCCCACTCAATAAAAGAATGGACAAGCAGAGCGCGCTGACCCAGTGAGCCAGTCGCATAGGCAAACGGTGCTTGTAAAACGTGCGGTGATGTCCCTTCAAACGCGGCATGTTGTTTGCTCCTTGGTCAGCAAGGGCACCTGACTCAAAAAATAACCCTTAATCTTAGGGAATACTACCCAAGTGCATCGGCGGAGGTATCACTGATGTATAAAAAAATCTTAAACAGAAGGTCACGGCGGCGGACTGCCATCCGTTACAGAATCGTGAAGTTTTTGCTACACATTTTTAAACACCTTGTGATTGCCACGTGATGGCAGCCGCCCAGTATCGTTAACGGGCCGGCTCATCGGGCAGGCCGAAACCACTCAGGAGAAACAACAATGAACAAACTCATGACAATCGCTGCAACGTGTGTATTCGGTTTTATGGCAAGTGCCGCACAGGCAGGCAATATGGATGCCGGCAATGACATGATGAAGGACGGTACGAAATCGTCGATGGAACACGACAACATGAAAAAAAATACTATGTCGAATGACAAGGGCCACAGCATGAAAAGCGACGGCATGGCAAAAGACACCATGGGCATGAAAGATGATGGTATGGCCATGGACGACGACGAAAAGCCCATGCATGACGACATGAAGAAAGACAGTATGAAGAACGACAACATGAAGTCTGACGGTATGAAGAATAACATTACGAAAAAATCAGACGCAATGAACTGATCTGGTGGCTTTGGCCTGATCCGGCCACTTTCGAGATTGTGGCACTAAGCCAACTCCATCGACGTCAACGGCTAATGGTTAGTTAATCCGCGGGCTGTTATGAAGAAAATCCGGAAGGTAGAAACAAAAAAGGCAAATCAGTAAGTTACTGATTTGCCTTCTAATATTGCGGCTTACTCATACACATCAAGCAGCGTCAGTTTCTCAAAATCCGGAACCACACCCAACCCCGGGCGATCACTGAGGGTCATCCGGCCGGAACAAACCTCAGGCGCTCCGGTTGCCAACTGGGAGGTGTTGTAATTGTGGAGATCCGTTGTCGTCAGCAACGCTTTTGCCGGGGTGCTGGCCGCCAGATGCGCATAGGCTGCTGTGGCTATACCACTGCCCCAGGCATCTTCAATGGTCATCGCTATGCCAGCATCTACGCACACATCCCGAATGACCCGTGATGGCGTCAGACCGCCAACCCGACTGATCTTCAGGGCCATGGCGTCCATGGCATCGTCGCGCAAGGCCCGTTGCACATCGGCCAAGCAGTTCAGGCTTTCGTCCAGTTTAACCGGGTGGCGAATTCGACGGCGAACCGACAGGCACTCCTCGTAGCTGTAACAGGGCTGTTCAAGATAGATCTCCAGATCTTCAAGCGCCCGCGAGAATCGCACCGCTTCGTCCTGCCGCCAGGCCCGGTTGATGTCGCACATCCAAAGCTCGTCTGCATGTTTGGCCTTGCTCAGAGCGCGAACCAGATCGATATCGTCCTCAACACTGTGACCCAGCTTGATCTGAAAACGACGAAACCCTTCTGATCGAAACTGGCGCAAAGATTCTTCCATTTCATCCAATTCCGCCAATGGAACATTTCGGTGCAGCGGCATAGACGGCGAGAGCAGCCCGCCGAGCAAAGCGTAGACTGGCAGCCCGGCATGCTTGCCCAACAAATCCCAGCAGGCAATATCGATGGCCGCCTTGGCAACCGCATGCCCGGTCAGCGCCTGGTTCATGCACTCGTGAATACGCGTGGTGTGCGTGGGGTCCTCACCTATCACACTGGGCGCCAGCAGCGACAGACAAGAGGGGACCCCCTCGGAAAAGGCCGCCATATAGGGCCGCAGGGGCAGGCTTCACCGTAGCCATGCAGCCCCGTATCCGTGGTCACCACCACTGTACTGGTAAACACCTGATGCGATCTTCCTCCCGCAAAGGCATAAGCCTTACCCGTGTAGGTTAAATCTGCCGTATACACAGCAATACTCTCAATACGCATGTCGCGCCTCCTCGTCCTGTAGCGTTCAGTTTCGCTTCAGCATAGTAGTCGCGGGCTTATGGCGCCGAGATTTCCTTACCTGAATCTGCGACTTCGCATGGTACTGGTGGGCCATTCCCTGGCTCCTTCCGTGGCTCTAATTGAGGCGGGATAGATTGAAACGATTACAATGAAATGGCAAGGCTAGGGCAAAACGCGAGACCTGACCCCGGCTCTTTTTAACGCCTCGATTTGCGACTACTTTGTAGCGTCAGCGGAAAAACAGTCCGACAACAGCGCCTTGTTAAAAATTGCCTCAATTGTGGCGCATTGCTACAATTGAGGCAACTCAATGCAGGAGGTACAGATGGCTACGAACAGTATTCGCTTAGACCAAAACCTAATTGAAAGGGCCACTATTATGGCCAAAGCGCTTAATCGAACTCCGCCCAAACAAATAGAACATTGGGCAAAAATCGGCGAGATGATGGAAGATAACCCCGATTTACCTTACGAGCTTGTAAGACAGGCCATCATCGCGCAGGCAGAGCGCGACGCCGGAAAGCTGGAGGCCTACGATTTTGGTTAAAGCCACCCGTGTATTACAGACCCCTACATTCAAAAAAGCGGTAAAGAAGCTCAAGCCCAACCAGAAGAAAGACCTTGATTTGGCCGTTAAGGACCTAATGGCCAACCCCAACATTGGCGAGCAGAAGAAAGGGGGTCTGGCCTTTCTGCGAGTGCATAAGTTCAAAATGAACAAACAACTGACACTGTTGGGCTATAGTTTTGATGATGGCGCCCTTGTCCTTGAACTCATGGCCCTGGGCTTACACGAAAACTTCTACCGCGATATCAAGCGGGAAGAGTGACGTTGTAACGCCTTAGCTCACGAGCGGCAGCGAAGCTGCTGTCTTGTGCAGCTGATTGTTACGTTCTGGTCTTCCAACGACCTGGGTGTCTGCTGCCGTGTATAACCGCAATGACTTGGACAGTCTGAGCTTCTATCCTGAAGTAGACACCAAAAGGGAAGCGCTTGAGCAGGACTCGGCGGATGTCTTTATAAAAAACTGGATAGAGCAGTGGATTACTTCCAAGATTATCAAACGAAGCACTGACTGAATCAAGGAATTCACCGCCCAGACCAGACATTTGCAGTTGATACCATTCAGCGGCTTCTCGAAGATCTGACTCGGCTTCGTCCCTGAGCCGAACGTCGTATATCATAATTCCCTACGCAGAGCTTCCAGGACTCCAAAGGCCGGAGCACCGATATTCCGATCGATTGAGTAGGCTTGAAGCCGCTTGTCTAGCAAGACTTTTTGCTCTTCGGTGATCGCAAGTGAACTTTGATCGACTGCGATGCTATCCCAGAGCTCCTGCACTAGCTGAATACGGTCTGCCACGGGAATCTCTCTCAAGGATTCTTTCATGCCGATTGCCTCAATATGGAACGGATCAACACTCTGATCATACTAGAACATCGGTTGTCGAGGAATGGAACATGGGACTGAAGTTCGTGAGTATGAAAGTAATCGGGATAGGGAGGCACCTCACGGCACCCCTCCCCCCACACCACCGGGCATACGGATCACGTACCACGGCGGTTCGGTTGATTGAGTTGTCAGCAATCCACAAGGTCCGGGAGCCCCATAGAGGCAAAGTACTGCCTCGGCAGGGCCTGCCTTAACCCCGGACTATGGCTCAAACGCCACGGGCCATGAGCAGACTTGGCCGTATTCCAGGCCAGCTTTACACTCACTCCGCGCTTGCGCAACTGGCGGTAACCGGATCGCTCCCATTGCTTTAAGTGATAACACCGGAGCTTGCGACGTACCCATTTTTCCAGATCCCGGATCGGCGATTTCACTTGCGCAAAACCGTAATAGCCTTTCCAACCTCTCAGGTATACCACTAACTCACCCATCACCGTTTGCATGGTACGACCTCGCGTTCGCCGGGTGATAGCTCGAACGCGATACTTGAACTGCTGAATCGCGTCTTCGCTCACCTTGCGTCGCTTTTCCCGATCCCGTCGAGTGAACGTGAACCCCAAGAACACTCGCTCCCAGGGACGACCAACCGCGCTCTTTTCCTCATTCACTCTGAGTGTCAGCCGGCAAGATAAGAAGCCGGTGATGCTTGCCAGTACTCGTTGACCGGACCGCTGCGCAAGTTCAAGCAACGCATTCGGGTACTGACGAACCGGAATTGGGGCGTGTCGATGCACTACCAGCTCTTCAGTATCCGCCAGTACCTTCGTGGCTGGATCAACTACTTTGGCATTGCCACTGGCTACCAACGCTGCTGCGATCTGGATCACTGGATTCGCCGTCGCGTCCGGATGGCTTACTGGCGACAGTGGCGCAAGCCGCGCACCAAAGTGAGAAACCTGATGAAGTTGGGTGTTCATGTGCAGTCGGCCGTGGCATGTGGCATCACCAGTAAAGGTCCATGGCGCAGTTCCAAAACTCCGGGCATTCAACAGGCTCTGTCGAACGACTACCTGAAAGCCGAAGGATTGGTATCGCTGCGCGATGGGTGGATCAGGCTTCACCATTCCCGGTGAAACGCCCTGTGCGGACCCGCATGCAGGGTGTTGTGGGGGCTGAGGGTTAGATACCCTCGGCTACCCGATTAGATTACTTGTATTCAGCCAGTGACATTGGATTACAAATCGAAACATCGAGTGGAATAGGCGTTAATTTTAACTGTGTTTAGTTCGCTAATTGCCGTGCATCAAGGATAGCCTGAACCCACTCTCGCGGTTTTTCCTGAGGCAGATTGTGGCCAGCTTTGTCAAACACACGGTGCTGATGAGGCCCTGTAAACTTGTGAGCGTGATGAGCGGTGCCGCCGCTAACACCATCCACATTACCATCTACAGTTATCGTTGCCACTGATATATCTGGCTGCTTTTCAAGCTGAAGTTCAATCTGTGAGACTGCAGGATCGCCTGCGACAAGACCAAAACGATGACGGTAGGAGTGAACTACCACCTCAACAAAATCAGGATTGTCAAACGAAGCAACGGTTGCCTCAAATTCGGCCTCACTAAAATTCCAAGTCGGTGACCACATCTGCCACAACAGTCGTGAGATTTCACGTCGATTCACCTCCAACCCACGGCGCCCACGTTCTGAATGGAAATAATACTGATACCAAAAACTTGCCTCTTCTGATGCAGGCGCTGGTTCCGTCGAACGAGGTATATTCTGAATATTATACGAATTACCGGAGACCAGCGCGCTCACACGATCAGGCCAAAGCGCAGCTACGATGCACGAAGCTCGTCCACCCCAGTCGTAGCCTGCTAGTACTGCTTTTTCTATGGATAAAGCATCCATTAGCTCGAGCAAATCATTTGCCAGTACGGCCTGCTCACCCGAACGCAACGTATCTTTTAATAAAAAGCGTGTAGGTCCGTAGCCCCTCAAATATGGAACTATCACATAAGCGCCTGCATCAATTAACAATTTCACACACTCATCGTAGCAGTGAATATCATAAGGAAAACCATGATTCAATATACATGGCCAACCCTCTTTATCTCCGATTCCGCGGTATGCAATTTCTAATTGTGAAGTAGTGATTCTACTCAACTGTTCCATAGGTCCTCCAGTGTTACAAATGCTATCAATTTATTGTCCGTGACCGGGACCGTGAACGACTTTTGTAGGCCAAGAGCCGCTATTCATGTTTCGTTACCACTCTATCGTTCTGTTTGATCACAATATCTGTCCTCTTAATCTACAGTGATTAAATAGAACGCTTCGTTATTGTGAAAAACTGACCGCTGTAAAACACCCATAACACCAAATAGAGAGCTTCAGCTTTTCCTATAAAAAACTAAACACTACAGCGATAAGACTGAAAGACGCCCTGTAATAGCGTGACCGCTTCATTATTGCAATAACGAAGCATTCTCTACCCTCCTCACCTCAAGCCCCCACCTTTGGGCAGGATTCCGGGCAAACTCACCACGAATCACAAAATAAAAATCAGCGGCCAAAGATGTAGTTGCTACAGGATGCGCAAAGCCAAGAGAAAACAGGGTCAATACAGAAGAACTCATCGGCTGTCATCCTTAACAAGTGGGTGCGTACATCGTACTAATACGTACACACTAGACCCTTTTGGGCCTTATGACTTCCCCCAATTGGTCAAAAAATGCAAAAAAAAGCCCCCGGCTCACACCGAAGGCTTTCCATCAAAACACTACCTACTTCAACACCAAATCACTTCACCTTAGGATTCAACTCCCCACGCTCATAAGCCTCATACATCCGCTCAAGATTAATAGGCTTAATCTTGCTGGCATTACCTGCGCAGCCAAACGCTTCATAACGCGCAATACAAATATCTGACATGGCCACCATGGTGGCTTTCAGGAATTTGCGCGGGTCGAATTCGGCTGGGTTTTCGGCCAGGAAGCGGCGAACGGCGCCGGTGCTTGCCAGGCGCAGGTCGGTGTCTATGTTGATTTTGCGCACACCGTGCTTGATGCCTTCCACGATTTCTTCGACGGGTACGCCGTAGGTTTCGGGGATTTGGCCGCCGTATTGGTTGATGATTTTCAGCCATTCCTGGGGCACAGAGCTAGAGCCGTGCATCACCAGGTGGGTGTCTGGAATGCGCTTGTGAATGGCTTTGATTCGCCCGATGTCCAGGGTGTCGCCCGTGGGCGGGCGGCTGAATTTGTAAGCGCCGTGGCTGGTGCCGATGGCGATGGCCAGTGCGTCTACGTGGGTTTTTTTCACGAAGTCGGCGGCTTCTTCGGGGTCGGTCAGCATCTGGCTCATGTCCAGAGTGCCTTCGGCGCCAATGCCGTCTTCTTCGCCCGCCTGGCCGGTCTCCAGGGAACCCAGGCAACCCAGCTCGCCTTCTACCGATACGCCACAGGCGTGGGCCATTTCTACTACGCGGCGGGTAACGTCTACGTTGTATTCGTAGTCGGTCGGGGTTTTGCCGTCTTCACCCAGGGAACCGTCCATCATCACCGAGCTGAAGCCCAGCTGAATGGAACGCTGGCACACGGCGGGGCTGGTGCCGTGGTCTTGGTGCATAACCACCGGGATGTGTGGAAACTCTTCAATGGCCGCCAGAATCATGCGGCGCAGGAAGGGGGCACCGGCGTATTTGCGGGCGCCTGCCGAAGCCTGAACAATCACCGGTGAGTCGGTTTTGTCCGCCGCTTCCATAATCGCGCGCATTTGTTCCAGGTTATTCACGTTAAAGGCTGGCACACCGTAACCATGCTCGGCGGCGTGGTCCAGCATTTGCCGCATCGAAATCAGGGCCATTAGGTTGTCTCCTTAAATTGTACGATTGTTTAAATGCGTTTTATGCGCCGCGCTCTTCCAGCATGGCGACTGCGGGCAGGATTTTGCCTTCTACGAATTCCAGAAAAGCGCCGCCACCGGTAGAAATATAAGAAATCTTCTCACTTACACCGTACTTGTCAATGGCCGCTACGGTATCACCGCCGCCGGCGAGCGAAAATGCAGCGCTGTCGGCGATGGCGTGGGCCAGCACTTTGGTGCCGTTTTCAAACTGATCGAATTCAAATACACCCACTGGGCCGTTCCATAAAATGGTTTTGGCGTTTTTCAGCAGCCCGGCAAACTGGCCGGCGGTTTCGGGGCCTACGTCCAGAATCATATCGTCTTCGGTCACGTCTGAAATGTTGCGAATGGTGGCGGTCGCGGTTTCAGAGAACTCGCTGGCAACCACTACGTCAACCGGCAGCGGAATTTCAACGCGGGAGGCGATGTCTTTGGCTGCGTCTATCAGGTCGTGCTCGCACAGTGACTTGCCTACGGGGTGACCTGCAGCCGCCAGGAAGGTGTTGGCTATGCCGCCACCCACAATAATCTGGTCGCAGACTTTTTCCAGAGCGTTGAGTACGTCCAGCTTGGTGGAGACTTTGGAGCCGCCAACAATGGCAACCACCGGCCTGGCCGGGTTATCCAGAGCTTTACCCAAGGCGTCCAATTCACCTGCCAACAGCGGGCCGGCACACGCCTCGGGGGCAAACTTGCCTACGCCGTGGGTAGAGGCCTGTGCGCGGTGTGCGGTGCCGAAGGCGTCCATCACGTAAATATCGCAAAGCGCGGCGTATTGCTTGGCCAGGGCTTCGTCGTCTTTCTTCTCGCCTTTGTTGAAGCGCACGTTCTCGAACAGCACCACGTCACCGTTAGCCAGGTGCAGGTCTTCGCCGTTCAGGTAGTCTTTAATCAGGCGCACGTTCTGGCCCAGAGCTTTGCTTAGCTGATCGGCCACGGGCTTCAGGGAAGCGGCTTCGTCGTACACGCCTTCTTCCGGACGGCCCAGGTGCGACATCAGCATGACTTTGGCGCCGGCGTTTGCAGCCGCTTTAATGGTGGGCAGCGCGGCACGAATGCGGGCGTCGCTGGTAATGCTGCCGTTTTTCAGCGGTACGTTCAGGTCTTCCCGAATCAGTACGCGCTTTCCTGCCAGATTCAGGTCGGTCATTTTTTTGATGGCCATACTCTTTTTCCCTTCAACAGTTCGTCAGCGTCAAATGTGATTCAGATTTTGAATCTGGTTATAGCTCAGTGCGCTGCCAGCCAGTGCCGGCTGACATCCAGCATGCGATTGGCAAAGCCCCATTCATTATCAAACCAGCACAGCACTTTCACCATGGTTTCTCCGGTAACCCGGGTTTGGCCGCCATCAACCACGCCAGAACGGGAATCGTGGTTGAAGTCTGAGCTGGCCAGCAGTTCGTTGGTGTAACCCAGTATGCCCATCAACGGTAAGGTGGTCGCCGCCCGCTGCAGTATGCCGTTAACGTCGGCTACGGTCACCGGTGTGCGTACGTTCAGCACCATATCAATGGCAGACACGTTTAGCGTGGGCACGCGCATGGCTACAGAGCTGAAGCGGCCCTGCATGTGGGGCAGCAGGCGTTCAATGCCAAGGGCCAGCGCGGTGTCTACCGGTACTATGTTGTGCAGCGCGCTGCGGGTGCGGCGCAAATCCTGATGATGGTAAGCATCAATCACCGGCTGGTCGTTCATCGCCGCGTGAATAGTGGTGGTGGTGCCCTGCTCTATGCCCAGCGCGTCGTCCAGCACTTTGATCATCGGCACCAGACAGTTAGTCGTGCAGGAACCCGCGGCCACAATGCGGTCGTCTTTGTCCATTTCAAGGTGATTGATGCCGTAAACCACCGTGCGATCGACATCGGCTTCGGCCGGCTGCGAGAACAGCAGGCGTTTGGCGCCAGCGGCCAGGTGCTGTTCCGCCGTCGCGCGGTCAGAAAACGCGCCTGAGCATTCCAGTACCAGGTCAATGCCCATTTGCTGCCAGGGCAGTTCGGCCGGGTCGGTGCTGTTTAAAACACGGATCACGTCGCCATTCACCCACAGGCTATCGCCTTCTACCGCCACCGTGCCGTGAAAGCGGCCGTGGGTGGAGTCGTAACGGGTCAAGTGAGCGATGGTGTCGATGTCTGACAACTCGTTAATCGCGACCACTTGGAAGTGGTCGCGATAACCGTTTTCATACAGCGCCCGCAGCACGCACTGGCCGATGCGGCCGTAACCGTTAATGGCAACGCGGAAAGGCGCGGGCTGGGTCATCAAGCTTCCAATAGCTCGGCGGCCACGTCCAGGATGTTATCGACGGTAAAGCCAAATTCCTTGAACAGTTCGCCAGCGGGTGCCGATTCACCAAAGGTTGTCATGCCTATAATGCGGCCGTCCAGGCCGACGTACTTGTACCAGTAATCGGCAATGGAGGCTTCCACCGCGATGCGGTTGGTGACGTCCAGCGGCAATACCTGCTGCTTGTAGTCGGCGCTTTGGGCATCAAAGATGTCGGTAGACGGCATAGACACCACGCGAACGGCTTTGCCTTGCTCACGCAGTTTGGCGGCTACTTCTTGGGCCAAGGCAACTTCGGAGCCCGTCGCAATCAGAATCAGTTCTGGCGTGCCTTCGCTGTCTGACAACACATAGGCACCGCGGGCAACATCGGCAAGTTGCTGCGTAGAACGATCTTGGTGGGGCAGGTTCTGGCGGCTGAATATCAAAGCGGTGGGGCCGTCGGTACGCTCAAGCGCGGCTTTCCAGGCAACGGCGGATTCTACCGCGTCGGCCGGGCGCCAGGTGCTCATGTTGGGCGTGGTGCGCAGGCTGGCCAGCTGTTCAACGGGCTGGTGCGTAGGGCCGTCTTCACCCAGGCCGATGGAGTCGTGGGTGAACACATAGATGGCGCGCTGCTTCATCAGGGCAGCCATGCGTACCGCGTTGCGGCAGTATTCCATGAAAATCAGGAAGGTGGCGCCGTAGGGTACGAATCCGCCGTGCAGGGCCAGGCCGTTCATGATGGCGGCCATGCCGAACTCGCGCACGCCGTAATTGATGTAGTTGCCGCTGGCGTCTTCTTTGGTGACGGTGGTACAGCCACTCCAGATGGTCAGGTTGGAACCGGCCAGGTCGGCAGAGCCGCCCAACAGTTCCGGCAGCATCGGGCCATAGGTGTTCAAGCTGTTCTGGGACGCCTTACGGCTGGCGATGGTTTCGCCTTTATCCTGAACGCTCTGAATGTAAGCCTGGGCTTTTCCGGAGAAGTCGGCGGGCAGGTCACCGGCCATGCGGCGCAAAAACTCGGCGGCCAGTTCCGGCTCGGCTTTCTGATACGCGGCGAAGGTGTCGTTCCAGGCACTTTCGGCGCTCTGGCCTTTTTCTTTCGCGCTCCACTTGGCGTAGATGTCTTCCGGCACTTCGAATGCGCCGTGTTTCCAGCCCAGTGCTTCGCGGGTCAGAACGATTTCGTCTTCGCCCAGCGGTGCGCCGTGTGACGATTCGCTGCCCTGCTTGTTGGGCGAGCCAAAGCCAATCACGGTTTTGCAGCAAATCAGCGTGGGCTGCTCGGTGTTGGCGCGGGCGACTTCAATGGCCGCACTCAGGGCGTCGGCGTTGTGGCCGTCTACGTCGGCAATCACCTGCCAGCCGTAAGCTTCAAAACGCAGCGGCGTGTTGTCGGTGAACCAGCCGTCTACTTTGCCGTCAATAGAGATGCCGTTGTCGTCGTAGAAGCAGATCAGCTTACCCAGCCCCAAAGTACCGGCCAGTGACGACACTTCGTGGGAGATGCCTTCCATCAGGCAGCCATCGCCTACAAAGGTGTAGGTGTAGTGGTCAACAATGTCGTGGCCCGGGCGGTTGAACTGCGCCGCCAAAGTTTTCTCGGCTAGGGCAAAACCGACGGCGTTAGCCAAACCCTGCCCCAAAGGCCCGGTGGTGGTTTCAACACCCGGGGTGTAGCCGTATTCCGGGTGGCCCGGGGTTTTGGAGTGCAGTTGGCGGAAGTTTTTGATGTCATCAATGGAAACGTCGTAACCGCTCAAGTGCAGCAGCGAATATTGCAACATGGAACCGTGGCCGTTTGACAGCATAAAACGGTCACGGTTGGCCCACTGCGGGTTGGCAGGATTGTGGCTTAGGTAATCATTCCACAGCACCTCGGCGATATCAGCCATGCCCATGGGCGCACCCGGATGGCCAGATTTGGCTTTCTGAACCGCATCCATGCTCAGCGCGCGAATGGCGTTGGCGAGATCTTTACGAGAGGGCATCAACATTTCTCCAATGTTTTTCAAGGTAGTAGGGACAAATCCCGATCTGCTGGCCGCGTGTCCGCACTGCCATAACGGCGTTACAACAGCGCGACAATAAAGCGACAACAGAACGCTCAAAAATAAGGCGCATATTTTCGCCGATTACGGTGGGTGGGGGCAAATCGACTTTGCACTAACAATCTATATCAAAAAACTTTGATATAGCACTTGCCTGGCCCAAAAAAGCTCCTTACACTGCATCCCTATGACAAACACCAGCACTGCCATTCCCGACTCCGCTCCGGCGGACGCCCTGGCCACTATCTATAAGGCCAGCGGTGATCCTTTGCGCCTTGAAATTATGCGGGTATTACGGCGGGACACGTTTGGCGTGCTGGAGTTGAGCCAGCTGTTTGATATGCGCCAGTCGGGCATGAGCCATCACTTGAAGGTGATGCACAAGGCCGGCCTGGTGGAGCCACAGCGCGAAGGCAATTCTATTTTTTACCGCCGCCCGTTAAATCTGACCGTGAACACCCTGACGGGACAGACCATTCGCCAGGTGTTTTCCACCGTTGATCAGGTGCCGCTGCCCTTACATTTGCAGGAGAAAATCGACGTGATTCGCGGCCAGCGGGCCGATCAGTCCCAAGTGTTTTTCTCCCGCCACGCGGCGCAATTCCGCGAGCAGCAGGAGCTGATTGCACCGTTCGAGCTTTACGCCAAGCCCGCAGCAAGGCTTATACGCCAACGTGCGCCTAAAAAGAGCTGGCCAACCGCGCTGGAAATCGGCCCCGGAGACGGCAGCTTTTTACCGGTGTTGTCGCCACTGTGCCATCACTTGGTGGCTCTGGATAACAGCCGTGACATGCTGGCCAAAGCGCAGCAGACCTGTATTGATGAAAAGCTAAATAATGTGGATTTGATTGAAGGCGTAACCGACACCCTGCTGGCCCGCGGCGACGGTTTTGATCTGGTAGTGGCCAATATGGTGCTGCACCACGTACCTAGCCCTGCGGATATTTTTCTAGACGCTGCAGCTCTTATGAATAACGGCGCCTGCCTGATTGTCAGCGAGCTGTGCCGCCACGATCAGGTTTGGGCGCGGGAGAATTGCGGTGACCTGTGGCTGGGTTTTGAGCCTGAAGAGTTAACCGCCTGGGCCGCCGATGCGGGCCTGCAATCCCGCGAATGCATATTTATTGGCCTGCGCAACGGCTTTCAGGTGCAGGTTCGGGAGTTTTGGAAGACCACTGCAAAGCGGTGAACACCGGCCTTGCAGGGCATTGAAGATGAATATCAAAAAACTTTGATATAGATGTAAGTGTTATTACGTATACCTATTCAGAAGTACAATTTTGGACCGCTCACATAATTTTAGATCGCTCATAAAAGGAGCCACCGTTAATGTCTGACTACAGTGTTTTCACCTCCGAATCCGTTTCGGAAGGCCATCCGGACAAACTGGCAGACCAGATTTCGGATGCCGTACTAGACGCCATCCTTACCGAAGACCGGCACGCCCGTGTTGCCTGCGAAACCATGGTGAAAACCGGTGTGGCTATTATTGGTGGTGAAGTAACCACCAGCGCCTGGGTAGACCTGGAAGATCTGGTGCGAGGCGTGATTAAGGACATTGGCTATACCTCGTCTGACGTCGGTTTTGACGGCGACACCTGCGGCATTATCAATATTATCGGCAAACAGTCGGTGGACATTGCCCAAGGTGTAGACCGCCAGAAACCAGAAGACCAAGGCGCCGGCGATCAGGGCCTGATGTTTGGCTACGCCAGCAACGAAACCGACGTGCTGATGCCCGCCCCCATCACTTTCGCTCACCGTTTGGTAGAGCGCCAGGCCGAAGCCCGCAAAAACGGCATATTGTCGTGGTTGCGCCCAGACGCAAAAAGCCAGGTGACCTGCCGCTATGAAAACGGCCAGGTTGTGGGCATTGATGCGGTAGTACTGTCTACCCAGCACGACCCAGACGTCAGCCAGGCTGATCTGAAAGAAGCCGTAATGGAGATGATTGTGAAGAACGTGTTGCCGGCAGAATTGCTGCACAAGGGTACCCAGTTTCACATCAACCCCACCGGCAAATTCGTGATTGGTGGCCCGGTAGGCGACTGTGGCCTGACTGGCCGTAAAATCATCGTAGACACCTACGGCGGCATGGCACGCCACGGCGGCGGTGCCTTTTCTGGGAAAGACCCGTCAAAAGTTGACCGTTCTGCCGCTTACGCTTGCCGCTATGTGGCGAAGAACCTGGTGGCTGCCGGTTTGGCCGAGAAATGCGAAATTCAGGTTTCTTACGCGATTGGTGTGGCACAACCCACGTCTATCTCGGTAAACACCTTCGGCACTGGCAAAATCAGCGATGAAAAAATCATTGAACTGATACGCCAGAACTTTGACCTTCGCCCTTACGCTATTACCAACATGCTGGACCTACTGCACCCGATGTATCGGAACACAGCAGCCTACGGTCACTTCGGCCGCGAGCCGCAGCAAGTCACCATAAATGGCGAAACATTTACCACATTCCCATGGGAAAAAACCGATCGCGCGGCAACTCTGAAAGACGCAGCCGGCATTTAATCGATAATGAACTGGAGAACACCCGAATGAGCACTCCCGCAGAAAAAATGAACACCGTTGAAGACTTTAAAGTACGTGACATCTCGCTGGCGGCTTGGGGCCGCAAGGAAATTAACATCGCCGAAGGCGAAATGCCTGCACTGATGGCGCTGCGCCAAAAGTACAAAGCTGAAAAGCCCCTGGCTGGCGCTAACGTGCTTGGCTGCATTCACATGACCATTCAAACAGCCGTGCTGATTGAAACCCTGATTGAACTGGGTGCCAACGTGCGCTGGTCATCATGCAACATCTTCTCTACCCAGGATCAGGCCGCAGCGGCCGTTGCCGCAGTGGGCGTTCCGGTGTTTGCCTGGAAAGGCGAAACCGACGAAGAATACGAGTGGTGCCTGCATCAAACCGTAGGCGCAAACGTGGAAGGCTGGGCGCCCAACATGATTCTGGACGACGGCGGTGATTTGACCGAACTGCTGCACAAAGAATACCCGGCCATTCTGGCCAACTGTCACGGCGTGACCGAAGAAACCACCACCGGTGTGCACCGCCTTCAGGAAATGCTGCGCGACGGCACCCTGAAGATTCCGGCCATCAACGTGAATGATTCCGTCACCAAGGCCAAGAACGACAACAAATACGGTTGCCGTCACAGCCTGAACGACGCCATCAAGCGCGCTACCGACCACCTGCTGTCTGGTAAGAAAGCACTGGTTATCGGTTACGGCGATGTGGGTAAGGGTTCTGCTGCTTCCTTGAACCAGGAAGGCATGATTGTAAAAGTTACCGAAGCCGACCCCATTTGTGCCATGCAGGCCTGCATGGACGGTTTTGAAGTGGTTTCTCCGTACATTAACGGCGAAAACGACGGCACCGAAGCCAGCATCGACAAAGCCATGCTGTCTAAAATCGACATTCTGGTGACCACTACCGGTAACTACGACGTGTGCGATTCCAACATGCTGAAGGCTCTGCGCTCTGGTGCGGTGGTGTGCAACATCGGTCACTTCGATAACGAAATTGACACCGCGTTCATGCGCAAGAACTGGGAATGGGACGAGGTTAAGCCGCAGGTTCACATTGTGTACCGCAACAAAGCGGCCAACGACCACCTGCTTCTGCTGTCTGAGGGCCGCCTGGTGAACCTGGGTAACGCAACCGGTCACCCATCGCGCATTATGGACGGCTCTTTCGCCAACCAGGTGCTGGCTCAGATGTACCTGTTTGAGCGCAAGTTCGCTGACCTGCCAGAAGAAGCCCGCGCTAAAGGCGTGTACGTTCAGGTTCTGCCCAAGCACCTGGATGAAGAAGTGGCCCGTGCCATGGTCGAAGGTTTTGGTGGTGTGATTACCAAAATGACCCAAAAGCAGGCCAACTACATCGGTGTTCCGGTGGAAGGCCCGTACAAGCCGGAAACCTACAAGTACTAGTCATAAAGGCTATCTACAGGTACTTGCTTAAGCACTAAACCGCCACGGCGGATGTGATCACGGGCCAGCTTCGGCTGGCCCGGTTCCAACCCTACATTCTGGACAGCAACATGGAATCCCAAAAACAATTCAAGCGGCGGTTCAGTTTTGAGTTCTTCCCGCCCAAGACCGAACAGGGCAAAATAAAACTGCAAGGCGTTCGCGACGAACTCGCGGCCGTAAACCCGGATTTCTTTTCAGTGACGTTTGGTGCCGGTGGTTCTACCCGCGAACGCACACTGGAAACCGTTTTCAGCCTGCACCAACAGGGCATTTCTGCCGCCCCGCACCTGTCTTGCGTCGGTGGCACCCGGGCAGAAATCAGTGAGCTGCTCGACACCTATAAAGAAAAAGGCATTAACCGCATTGTGGCGCTTCGCGGCGACCTGCCCTCAGGCATGGGTGCAGCCGGTGAATTGCGCTACGCCAACGAGTTGGTGAGCTTTATTCGCGAGCACAGCGGCGATTATTTCAATCTGGAAGTGGCCGCCTACCCGGAGTTTCATCCTCAGGCCCGCAGCGCCGAGGAAGACCTGAAGAACTTCACACGCAAGGTAGAAGCCGGCGCCAACAGCGCTATTACCCAATATTTCTTCAACGCCGACAGCTATTTGTACTTTATTGACCGGCTTGAAAAAGCAGGCGTTACCATTCCTGTCGTTCCCGGCATTATGCCCATTGTTAATTTCTCCAGCCTAGTGCGTTTTTCCGACATGTGCGGCGCCGAAATTCCACGCTGGATACGCAAGCAGTTGGAAGCCTACGGTGACGACAGCGTGAGCATTCGCCAGTTCGGCGAGGAAGTGGTTACCCGCATGTGTGAAAAACTGTTGAAAGCCGGTGCGCCCGGTTTGCACTTTTACACGTTGAACCAAGTTGAACCCAGCCTCGGCATCTGGAAAAATCTTGGATTGGGCGAACGCGAAAAAATATCGTTTTAACCGACACAAACACCCTTAAAAGCTTATAACCATTTGCTAATACGGGTATTTTTTTGCTCTGAAAAAGCCGTAACACGTTTCACGCATTTGATTTTGCACCACAGTCTGAGTAATAGTCTAAAGTGTACTGAGCGCAGTTCTAAACATGGCTCTTAGCATGGTTTTGAACACAGCTCTTAACGTAGCTCTTAAAATAGCTCCGACAATTCGCTCCGGTTATCCCCTGCCCTTACCGGCTCGGAAAACTGTTCATATTGCGACAGCCGGGGTCCTATAAAAACCAAGGAGAAAGCATGAGCACAAAATGGCTGAAAACACTGACGGCTGGTCTGGTTCTGACCGCAGCAGCTGGCACCGTGAGCGCAGAAAAACTGAAAATTGCGACCGACCCTAGCTTCGTACCCTTCGAAATGCTGGACACGGAAACCGGTGAAATGATCGGTTTTGACATGGAAATCATTGCCGAAGTCGCCAAACGTGCCGGTTTCGAATATGAAATGAATACCATGGACTTCAACGGTATTATCCCGGCCCTGCAAACTGGCAGTATCGATATTGCTGTTGCTGGCATCACCATCACGGAAGCTCGCGGGAAAATCGTCGACTTTTCTGACCCGTACTACGATTCGGGCCTGCGCCTTCTGGTACGCGTTGATAACGACGACATTCTGGAATTCAAAGATCTTGAAGGCAAAAAGGTCGGCTCCAAAATCGGCAGCACCAGCTACGATTACCTGACCAACAATCTGGAAGATAGCGCTGGCGTAACGCCCTATCCGGGCAGCGCAGATATGTATCTGGCGCTGATGTCCCGCTCTGTTGATGCGGTGTTCTACGACGCCCCCAACGTGGCCTATTTCGCCCGTACCAAAGGTGAAGGCAAAGTAAAAACCGTTGGCGCCCTGTATGAAGGTCAGCAGTACGGTATTGCCCTGAAGGCCGGTAGCGAATGGGTAGACGAAGTGAACACTGCTCTGGCAGAAATCCGCGAAGACGGCACCTACAAAACCATTTATGAAAAATGGTTTGGCCCTCTGCCCGAAGCTAAGTAAGCTCGGGGTTTAACGATCTGTTCTACTGCACCGGGGCCACGAGCCCCGGTGTTTTATCTCGCTAACTCCCGCGGAGACATTCACTGTGGAATCACAGTTCCAATTTGACTGGCAAGCCGCCATAGATTCCATACCCTTCCTGGCGAAGGGTATTCCTTACACGTTGATGATTTCGTTCGGCGGCCTTGTTATTGGTTTTCTGCTGGGCATTTTGTTTGGCTTGTTAAGCATTAACAAACACTGGTATTTGCGCTGGCCGGCAACGGCTTATATTGAAATATTCCGCGGCACGCCCATTCTGGTGCAAGTGCTGTTCATATTTTACGGTTTGCCCGACCTTGTCGGCGGCCCGATTGACCCGCTTGTCGCCGGTATTGCGGCCATCGCCCTGAATTCGGGTGCCTATATTTCCGAAGTGGTTCGTGGTGGCGTGCAGTCTATTGACCGCGGCCAAACCGAGGCTGGCCTGTCACTGGGTTTGTCCCGTACCCAGAGCTTTTGGTCGATTGTGTGGCCCCAGGCGTTTCGCCGGATGATTCCACCCCTCGGTAACCAGGCCATCGTCAGCATTAAAGACACCTCGCTGTTTTCTGTTATCGGCGTGGGTGAACTGGTTCGCCAGGGCCAGGTGTACATTGCCAATACCTTCACCGCCTTTGAGGTGTACTTTGTAGTGGCCCTTATGTATCTCGCTATAACCCTGTCGCTATCTATAGTTCTGCGCTACATGGAAAAGCGCGGTTTGGCCTCTGTGTGAAGGAAACTGACTGATGACCCATATTGTGCAGCTCAAACGCATGAACAAGTACTTCGGCAAGCTTCACGTGCTGAAAGATATCGATCTGGCCGTAGAAGCTGGTGAAGTGGTGGTGATTATCGGCGCCAGCGGCTCCGGCAAATCCACCTTGATCCGCTGCGTGAACGGTCTGGAAGAATTCGAATCTGGCCACCTGGAAGTCGACGGCCACAAACTGGCGCCCAAAGGCGGCAACCAGGAATCTCTGGCTGAAATCCGCAAAGAAGTGGGCATGGTGTTCCAGCAGTTCAACCTGTTCCCCCACCTGTCGGTGAAGAAAAACATTATGCTGGCACCTATGAAGGTTAAAAGTGCCGATAAAACCGTTGCTAATGCCACTGCAGATCGCTTGCTGGAACGCGTTGGCATCAGCGATCAGGCCGACAAGTTCCCCAGCCAGCTGTCTGGCGGCCAGCAGCAACGGGTAGCCATCGCCCGCGCCCTGGCGATGGAGCCGCGGGTTATGCTGTTTGACGAACCCACCTCGGCGCTAGACCCGGAAATGGTTGGCGAAGTGCTGGACGTTATGCGCGAACTGGCCAAAGAAGGCATGACCATGATGGTGGTGACCCACGAAATGGGCTTCGCCCGCGAAGTGGCCGACCGGGTGATTTACATCCACGAAGGCCAGATTGTGGAAGAAGGCAAACCCCACGACGTGTTCGACAACCCCCAGAACGAACGTACCCAGGCGTTTCTGTCACGGGTGCTGGCCCACTGATGGGTTGTTGACGTTGAGTGACAGCGTTCATTAAAGAGTAACAACAAAGTCCCCGTATTCGGGGGCTTTGTTGTTTTAAGCCTCGCTCACCGGCCTGGTCGACGTAGCCAGCAGGAACTTCGGGCACACCTTACTTGAACGTGCCATCTTTTGATGCTAGT
The DNA here is from genome assembly GCF_023311895.1 of Marinobacter sp. M3C. Classification (GTDB taxonomy): domain Bacteria; phylum Pseudomonadota; class Gammaproteobacteria; order Pseudomonadales; family Oleiphilaceae; genus Marinobacter. Next base: position 3,775,194 of record NZ_CP092284.1, on the reverse strand, counting down.
TTTGATGCATATAGTCATCAAATTAAAGATCAGGAGGCGTCATGCGGACAACCGTAACCATCGACGACGAGCTATACCAGCAGGCGCTCAGCATGGCTGATCCCGGCATGGACAAGGCGGAACTGTTTCGGGAAGCAATAAAAGTGTTTGTAAGAACTCGCGCCGCCAAACGCCTGGCGGCGCTGGGTGGTACCGCACCCGAAATGCAAGACATCCCTCGCCGCCATGAAGACGCTCCGGCGTCATGAATGTACTGGTTGATACATCCGTCTGGGCGGAGCACTTTCGTAATCGCAGTACAACGCTCACCAAGCTGTTGCTCTCAGACCGAGTTCTGACACACCCCATGGTGGTTGCCGAACTGGCTTGCGGCACGCCGCCCTCACCGCGCGCACAAACCCTCTCTGATATCGGTCTACTGGAACCCGCGGACCAGGCAAGTATTGCCGAAGTGAGGATTCTGATTGAACAGGAAAAGCTCTACGGTTTAGGTTGTGGACTAGTGGATATTGTTCTCCTGGCGTCCACATTGATTACACCGAGCGCCCGACTGTGGACCTTCGACAAGCGACTGGAAAGGTTGGCGGAGCGTTTCGATATCCATTATTCAGGGCTCAAGCAATAGCTCTCAGCTGTGTCAGCAAACGTCGGATCTGCGGAGCATGATTGCCTGTGCTCTTCGGTGTGCTCCAAATAATAGACACACAGACACCACGACCTGCGTTGCGTTATCGGCCTGGACAAGCTGCGCATTGATGACCCTGTCGGCGCTATTTCAGCCCACGGAGTTTGTGGTCTGCTAGGTCTGCTGCTGGTACCGGTGACCAACGATGGTGCCAGTTTCAGCGGCCAGCTCATAGGCGCTGCAACCATTTTTGGCTGGGTGTTCATGGCTAGCTTGGTTACCTGGGGCGTTATCAAGGCGGTCATGGGCTTACGTGTCAGCGAAGAGGAAGAGTACGAGGGCGTGGATATTGCCGAGTGCGGCATGGAAGCCTACCCGGAGTTTGTTAGCAGCAAGTAGCAAAGCTGTGAACAGCAGTGACAAGGGGCGCCCAAATGGGCGCCCCTTCGCATTTTGAGGCATCCATTTTAGAAATCTGACACGTTTCCCGGGTTTAAGCTGATCGAAACTGCCACTTGAGCTAACATATGACACAGATTCGGCCATCTAAGGATAGATGAAAGCAGCCATGAAGGACTCCACAGCCTTGAGCCATGAGGCTCAAACAACCACGTCGTTTTACCCTCACGCAGACCCCATTAATGCAGGTGCCTGCTGGTATCTCGTTGACCAGGCCAAGCACCCAGATGTTTTGCGCTTGCTGTTTGAGCACGACCCCGCACCCGTCTACGACTTACCATATATCCATTCGCAATACCGTGAACAAGCATTTGATGGCCCGTTAATTATTAAGCCCACCACAAGCCAGAGTGAAAAATGGCTGCACAACTTGCTGGCAGAAGCCAAAACGCTGTCACACCACCAACGCCTGCGGGTTCTCGGCCCGCTAACCGCAATACACGGCTGCTATGCCGGCACCAACTGGTCGCTGAAAAAAGACCATTCCCCGGCACATCCGACCGAAGCGAAAGAGCAGAACCCTCTGCCTCTTGAAGTAACCCAGGAGAATCTCGCCTTCGTCGAAGTGTATCGTCGCGATCTATTGGCGAAAGGCCTGGCGGACAACAATAAATTAGCGGCGCAAACTGTTTCCTGCTGGTTCCAACAACTGACAACACTCGGCGCGTCGAGTGAGCAGGGTTTGGTGGAAGGCGCCGGTCTATTAATAGCACAGGGTTTTACCCGCGCGCTGAGCGAAGCGGACCTTGCAACCCTACGTAAAACGAGGCAAAGAGCCTACTGGTCCGACACGCTGGACGCACTCGCAACATTAACGCATTCACAGGACGGAACCTGAATGACACTCACTGGCAACCTGCCCTTCTCTCCCAGCACAACGCCTCTCGGCGCCCACGGCGCGCCCGTTTGCAAGCGCGAAACCGCAAACGTACTGTTGAGCCGCTCTGACACCTTGGGGCGACCAAGGGCTTTTATTGATGCCGGCAAAATCGAGGATGAGAGCGGTAGATCATTCACCGCCACGCTGCAAAATGGCACAGAGCATACGCCAGATAATGCAGAGGCTCGCTTCACCAAACTCCTTACGGGCAACGCACAGTGGTACGGGCCTGAGGAACCGAAGGGCGAGCATTTGATCGGGTTTGATACTGTAAGCGAGCAGCTTCGCTTTGCCCCGGGCCATACCCTTAGCGAAGGCGTAGAGCTAACCGTCATCCAGGGCGAGCGCAAAGCCAGAGCGATACACCTACCGCCACCGGTATTTATTAATCTGCGTGAAGAGGCCTCCCCATCTGAAGATTTGCTGACGGACGACCAACTGGATTACTTTCGGGCAAACGGCAACAACGCGCTTATCTTTATGCACGGTTACAACGTTCCTCATGGTGAGTGGGGGCGATTCTTGAAGTACGACGGTAGCCGAGAAGCCTACCACGGTAATGCGCCGTCATTCGCGAAAGCCAATACCTGGCATCCCAATAGAGCCACGGTCTGGCAGGATACGGCAGCACTGTCGGCGAATAGCTCCGTGTCGCTGGAAGACGAAAAGCTGAATGGTGGCGGCGCTCATAATTGGGCTGTTCATATGGAGTACCAGTTGAACCGCGCCGCAGGCTTCGACGGCGAAGACTGGATGCCCTATAGCCGCATCATTAACATTTCCTGGCCGGGGGATACCGGTTCCACCGATTTCATGCAGGCGGAGCTGAACGCCATGGCATCCGGGCGGCGCCTGGCTCCGCTATTGTTGCAGTTGGCAAATGCCGGCATTGCCATCAACCTGCTCTCTCACTCTCTTGGTGCACGGGTAGCGCTCACCGCCCTGAACATTATGGGCATCATCGGAAAACGCGATCTGGTTGACCACCTGTTTCTCTGGCAACCCGCCGTTGCCGACAATGCCCTCACCAACGACAGCAGCCGAGACGTGCATCCTTTGGGGCTGGGCGTGTTTCCTGCCGCCCATAGCGCAGCTCGCAAGATTGTGGTGCTGCATTCCCGTGGCGACGGCATTCTTGGGGCGGATAATAGTGAAGATGAGGCTTGGTGGCGAAAGGCTCTGTCATTCAAGCATCCAGTAGCAACTACCGCATGGGATCTCGCAACCGCCGACGACCCCATGGACGACGTACTCGGTAACTTGCGGGGAGCCTATGATAAAAAATGGTGGACCTTCCCGAGCTTTCTGGACAACGGGTTCGGGCCCGCCATCGAAAAGCTGTACACAGACTACTTACCACTCACGTTCGAGGCGTGGATGACTGCTCACCCCCAGCGATCTTTGGCCACACCCGAAACGCTCAAACAAACCGTTCAGGAAAACTGGACCCGGTTAGAAAAAGACATCCTCACCGAAGCAAACGCTTTATGGCAACCCTGTATAGATTGCCTGCGCAACGGCGAGCGGCCGCCTGACTACACCCTGCTCGCGCCATTGAACCATAACGCCAGCGTAAGCCCGCAAATGGCGAAAGATTATGTTCTGCGTTTAAAAAAGCTTGCTGCGAACAACTGGGCACCGGAACAACGGCCACGGCCTGCGTTGGGGTATGTGGGGTTTGAGGAAGTGACAGGCGAGACTGCCGGACCCTTTCGAGATAAATTCCTCGAAGATAGGTTATTGAATGAGTCCTGGCTAGTGGTAGATCAAAGTCGTTGGCTTTTTAGCCACTCTGGGATGCGGATTCCCACTCAAGAGTTGTTCGAAGAAGTCTATCAGCGACAAATCATGAAGAACCGATTGCTGGCAAATTCAAAGTTTGGACGTTACTGATGAGCAAATTCAATCTACGGGCGCTTTTGCTGCTGGGACTCACGTTGGCTGCAGGATACGGCTTGTGGCAAGCATATCATTCCTCCGGGCCGATCATGAGCGCCTCAATTTCCTCAAACGGGACATTCGCCATTACTGCTCACAAGGATCAGAAGCTGATTCTGTGGGATTTGGAAGGGCATAGACGAAAAATTATCAGTCGCAACGCCAATATCTACAGCGCATATTTCATCAAACGCCAGCCCATTTTCCTCTGGCAGGATCTCGACAATACGGTAACCGCCCAATCGGTAAACGGCGAGGTTAAAACAGCTTTTGAGCTAAACAAGCCCACCTATGGTCACCTCATGACTCACGATCTCAGCACCTATTATTACTCCGGCATTGGCTGGGGCATATTTCGGAGAACAGAAGACGGTTCTACAGAGACTCTGAAAGCAACCGATCGCAGGGCTTTTCTTGGCTATCACAAGCTCTTCAATCTCTCGATGGACGAGTCTGAGCAATGGATAGTTTCTGCAGGAAGTGGGGAGCCCAAAGGATTTGAACCACCTTATTATCGGTCGCTACAAGAAGTTCTGGATCAGGGTGCGGACTACCAGCACCTGTACAGCGTTGCTTTATGGAACCTCGAAACCGGACAGCCAACTGCCAAACTGGATGGCAATTCTTCTAAAACTCACGCCACCATTAGCCCAGATGGGCAGTGGGTCGTCAGTGCGGACGAAGCTGGAATCGGGCTATTCTGGAATACTGACGAGCCAGCAACCCGACACCGATTAGCACGATATCATAGCGGGATTTATCTTGAAGATACGCCTCTCGAAACAGGTGACCTGCGAAATTGGGATAAAAGTCAACTCATTGAAGATTCAGCGGGCCTCAACACTTTCACCATCGCCGTCGCCTTCATCCACAACAGCGAGTACTACCTTCGCTTCGGCAACAACAGCCACTTCGCCGCCCTGTTCAAAACCGGCAGCCCCTGGCCCGTGAAGTATCTTGATCTCGGCGAGTCACCCAAATTGGTCACCTACGGCAGTCAGTACGACCGCAACACCGCCATCGCCACCTCACCCGAATCGGGCACCCTGGTGATGGGGCATCAATCGACCGGCGGCATCAGCGTGTACCAGTTTGACCCAGAAGAGCTGACGTTGGAGCGGGTTTGGGTGGTGGAATAGAATGAGTTGAACTGCTCGGTAACTTGCGGGGAGCCTATGATAAAAAATGGTGGACCTTCCCGAGCTTTCTGGACAACGGGTTCGGGCCCGCCATCGAAAAGCTGTACACAGACTACTTACCACTCACGTTCAAGGCGTGGATGACTGCCCACCCCCAGCGATCTTTGGCCACACCCGAAGCGCTCAAACAAACCGTTCAGGAAAACTGGACCCGATTAGAAAAAGACATCCTCACCGAGGCAAACGCTTTATGGCAGCCCTGTATAGACTGCCTGCGCAACGGTGAGCGGCCGCCTTATTACACCCTGCTGGCGCCCCTAAACCACCAAACCACCAAACCACCAAACCACCAAACCAGCGTAAGCCCCCAAATGGCCAAAGACTACGTTGTGCGTTTGAAAAAGCTTGCGGTGAATAACTGGGTTCCGGAGCAACGGCCTCGGCCTGCGTTGGGGTATGTGGGGTTTGAGGAAGTGACCCGGCGAGGTGCGACAGGATTCGATGAATTTATCGAACAGTCGCTGGATGACGAAAAGTTCAGCCCTGTTGATCAATCAAAATGGCTTTTTAGCCACTCGGGTATGCGGATTCCAAGTGATGAAGTGTTCGATCGCTCTTACAGAGCAGAAATTATACGTCGTATATCAGACGAAGGAGTGGGTTTTGGCCGTTATTAACGCTAACAAAGTGCGCTGGATAGGCGCGGTGCTTGGTGCCTTTGTGCTTATTAGCATCCTGCTGAACTCCAACCTCCTGGGAGTCTGGGCTGGGCCGGTTATGTCCATGGGTGTATCGGAGTCTGGCCGCTATGTCGTCAGTGCCCACACAGACAACAAGCTCATTCTCTGGGATCTGCAAGAAAAACAGTGGAATACGTTGTCCGGTAAAGCCAACCTTTACAGCGCCTATTTTGTGCCGGGTCAAAACGCTTTTTTGTGGCAGGACACAGACAATACCGTTACTGCACAAACGGTTGACGGAAAAGTACTGAAGCGATTTCAGCACTTCCCAAGCTACGGCCACGTTATCAGTGCCGATCTTGAGACCTACTTGTCTGCTGATGAGCATTGGAATGTGTTTTCTGGCTATGGGGACACAAAACGTACTGTCCTTAGTGATGGCATCAGCCCGAGCTTTTTAGGATCCGGCAAGCTGTTCAACCTCGCCATAGACCGAAACAACACCTTCTTTGTTACAGCCGGCGTCGATAGTGACCGCTCAGCAATCGCAGACCATTCACCATTGAATAGCAGCCAACGGTTTTCAAAATATGGGGGCGTCACTCTTTGGAACGCTGTGACAAAACAGCCTGTTGCAAAACTCCGCGGAAACTCCTCCAAAACTCACGCCACCATTAGCCCGGATGGGCAGTGGGTGGTCAGCGCGGACGAAGCTGGAATCGGGCTTTTCTGGAACACTGATAAGCCGGAAGTCCGGCACCGATTAGCAAGGTATCATAGTGGGATTTATCTTGATGATAGGCCTTTTGAAGTGGGCGACCCTCGCAATAGAGACAAGAGCGGTCTTATCGATACCCCTGCAGGCCTGAACGACTTCACCATCGCCGTCGCCTTCATCCACAACAGCAAGTATTACCTCCGCTTCGGCAACAACAGCCACGTCGCCGCCCTGTTCAAAACCGGCAGCCCCTGGCCCGTGAAGTATTTTGATCTCGGCAAGTCACCCAAATTGGTCACCTACGGCAGTCAGTACGACCGCAACACCGCCATCGCCACCTCACCCGAATCGGGCACCCTGGTGATGGGGCATCAATCGACCGGCGGCATCAGCGTGTACCAGTTTGACCCAGAAGAGCTGACGTTGGAGCGGGTTTGGGTGGTGGAATAGAATGAGTTGAACTGCTCGGTAACTTGCGGGGAGCCTATGATAAAAAATGGTGGACCTTCCCGAGCTTTCTGGATAACGGGTTCGGGCCTGCCATCGAAAAGCTATACACAGACTACTTACCACTCACGTTCGAGGCGTGGATGACTGGCCACACCCGAAGCGCTCAAACAAACCGTTCAGGAAAACTGGACCCGGTTAGAAAAAGACATCCTCACCGAGGCAAACGCCTTGTGGCAGCCCTGTATAGACTGTCTGCGCAACGGTGAGCGGCCGCCTGACTACACCCTGCTGGCCCCCCTAAACCACCAGGCCAGCGTAAGCCCCCAAATGGCCAAAGACTACGTTGTGCGTTTGAAAAAGCTTGCGGTGAATAATTGGGTTCCGGAGCAACACCCCACCACACTTGCACGGAATTCAGGCCCCCGCTTTGGTCTTCTCAACCTGTCTGTTCATCAAATAACGGCGAGCAGCCCAGCCAAACACCAGCAAACAGAGCACAGTCTGCAACAAAAGAACCCCTCCAACACTAACAATGAACACCGCAGTGGAAAGATCAGAAAACACCATCATAAATTCCTCAAGCGCATAGATGCCTTCAGTGAAGTAGAGCGTTGCCGCTAAAACCACCCACGATATGATCAGATCACACAGATTAACAGCGATTGATGACACCCAGCTTTCCGAGCGGTTCGGCGCTCGCCCTAAAGCAGACACCGAGGTGATCATAGCCCCATAGGCGGCGCTAATCATCAAACCGATTTAGGCACCAGATGGGACATGAAAATTAAACACGTGACTAATAATGATGACGCAGAACTGAAGAGCTGCGTATAAGCCGACAAAATTGAGGATAGTTTTGATGATCATTGTGAAGCCTCCTTGCTTCTTAGCAATTTTAATATGAAACGGTTTTATTCAAATATCACGAGAGAAGTCGCGGCAATGGCGAATACGACAGCGCACAGAAGGGTAATGCTGACTGGCAAAAGCACCCATAATTTCAGAATTCGGGGAGTCGGCTTGTCCTCCTCTCCCATTCTGGCTTCTATGTTTTCACCAATAATTGGTAAGCGGCGATAGACGAAAAATGACCACACAGTTATTGAGCGAATCCATCTGGCCCAAAGCCCTCCGCCCCAAACTGCCCGCGTCACATCCAAGTACTTTCCCGGTGATGCAATCATTGATTCCACTTCCCGGATTTTTGGAAAGGCAATTGTGATCGTGAAAATCATGCTCAGCAGCCCTATGATCATGGCGCCCATACCCAAAAATGCTGGGGCAACCAACAATTGCTCAATCATCTATTGTCCCCTCCCAGACTCCGAGGCATCGTCGTTTATGCCCTCAAGGCCTTTACCTGGGGTTGCGATTAAAGTCTCTATTTGCCGAACCCTGCAAAAGGCAACGGTTAACACAGAATGAGTGAAAACAATATTGAATATTCCAGAATGCTCACTTTAATATCGTTCATTATCCAACCGTTAAACCCTACTGGCTAGATATCTTGATAATCGTATTTGCGATCAGAACGCTAGCAACCATAACGTAAAGCCAAAGCATAGGCATCATTACCCAAGCTTGCCAGAGTGCCGGCAAACGAACATCCGGGTCGCCAAGCAGAGCTGCTCTTTGCTTGAAAAATGAACCCGGAAAACTTCGCAGTAGAAGATAAGCGGATACATTGCTGCTTCTGACAAAACCGGCCAACCACTCGCCCTTGCCAAAACATTCTGGCAGTTGCGATTCCACCGGCATCGGCGGCAACACGATCTTCGATTATAGTCACGTATAGAAACCCAATAGTGACAATAACGGGAAGAGGTATCAGGCCTAAAAAGAGGCTGCAATAGCCGATGTATGCCCATATAACAATTGTGCCTTCAGTCACCGCTAAGCACCTCGTAGATCAGCGTTGCTACCCCGTTCGATGCACGACCGCGCTAACCTTCAGAAACTAAGCTGCGAGCAAACCTTAAATCCAACCTATGTAAAAGTCCTACCTGCCGAACTTTGCTGAAAGCAACGGTTAATGCTGCAAATACAGAGAGCAAACACAGAATGAGTGAAAAAAATATTGAATATTCCAAAATTCTCACTTTGATATTGCTCATACGAATGCTCTGAGAATCGCGCTCGCAATTAGCGCAATGGCAAGCATGCCGAAGAGAAACAGAGCCGGCACTAGCACCCAGGCTTGCCAGATTTTCGGTAAATTGACATTCGGATCCCCGAGTAGCGCTGCTCTTTGCTTGAAGAAAGGGCCGGGGAAGCTTCGTAATAAAACATACGCAAACACGTTACTACTTCTTATAAACCGGCCGATCACTCCCCCCTTCCAGAGCATTCGGGCGGTTGCAATGCCTCCAGCATCGTTGGCAACGCGACTTTCAATTAGCACTACATATCTGAACCCTATGGTAATAATGACAAGAAGTAGTAGAAGCCCCAAAAAAAGACTATAAAAGCCGATATATGCCAAGATGGTAATGGTTTCGTCAGTCACGATTTCGAACCTCGTAAATCAACTGTCCCATGTCCTCACCTGCATCTCCAGAGATCTGGCCGCCCAAAGCACCGCCAATACCAGCAGCATTAGAAACTTTCGTGTAATTCATTCCATAACCCGGAATACTTCCAATACCGGAAGCCTTCCACTCATGAACTATACTCTTGGACGACAAACCCAACGCTCGTTTGAGTTTTGGATCATCGTCTAGCGACATCCCTTTTCTGGCCACTTTGCCAAGCGCAAAATCCAGCTTGGTAAACATTCGTTGTCGCTGCTCAAAAAACTCTGAATGATTAAGTGAGCCATGCTTGCGAAACGTATCCTGGTGCAGAACTTCCAGCTCTTTCAGAGTCGAGTTGATACTCTTGATTTGCTGGCCAATCATTGTCGCGCCCACACCAGGGCCTGTAGCGGCATTGGACGTCATGACTTCCAACAAGTCGTAGTGATCGACAACAAACTGGGCCTCTTGGTCGCCAAGCTGACGAACCTCTGAGTTGACCTGTTGAGCAACCTGCATTAGATCATTTTCTTCAGTCGTGCACTCAAGGCTATTCGGGTCGGCGACGACAATCATTTCGCCAGGTAATGTGCGATTTCCGATACCGGGATTAAGGCGTTCGAAGTTATCCAGTTTGGCGGAAGCATCTCCGTACAGCATCGTCAGCAGTTCATTTTTAGTCATGGGCCGACGAACCACATGAAAGCCTGGCTCGCTCAAATCCTCATTAGACTTATCAGTCGATCCAGCAGAAGACGCATTGTCGGATTTTGGAATCCCGCTGAAGCCGGGGCCTCGTTTGGCACTGATGAGCTAGAGTTAGCATCCGTTTTTTTCAGGCGTAACAGCTTTCTCGTGTCCTGACCCAGTTTTGGCCACTGCGACAGAGTTTCTAGCTGATGCTGCCGTCGGTGACACTCCCGAAAACGCCGCCGGTGTGTGAGCATCCCCAATCACCACCGAACCAGACCCAATAGCCACGCCTCCACAGGAAATCGCGCTGCCCGTTACGGCCGCGGGACTTCCATTGATAATAACCGTGGACGAACCGCCAGCAATGGTACGGGGATGGGGAGAGTGCTTGGGTTTTGAGTGCGGCGCTAACGGGTCACCCAGGCGGGCCACGGGTTTCCGTCAATCAGCACATCGGGAGAACCGGCAATCACCGGTGTCGGCAGGAAACCTTCGTCGTCGGAGCCCAGGTCTCCGAGAGGTACAACTGCTTTGCTCATGTCGCATCCTTTGCGTTGTGTTCGTCCTTATTGATTCCTTTCACGCGCCGCGAGCAATCCTGGCCCAACAAACGCGTGCGCTTATATTATCGCCTTCAGTGCTCGTTGCAAAGCGGTAGCCTGAACCCGCTGTTAACTGTAAAATTCAAGAAGGTTAACAGCCGATTTATCGCAATCCAACACTTTGTCTGTCCGGAGCTCCTCAATGCGCAATGCCGATCTTGTCGCCCGCGATCTAAAGTCCGTGTGGCACCCCTGTACCCAGATGAAAGACCACGAAACCTTGCCGCTGATCCCGATTAAAAAAGGCAAAGGCGTGTGGCTGGAAGACTTCGAAAACAACCGCTATATCGACGCGGTCAGCTCTTGGTGGGTAAACCTGTTTGGCCACTCCAACGATCGCATCAACAACGCCATCATCGAACAGATCGGCCAGCTGGAACACGTGATTCTGGCTGGTTTCAGCCACGAGCCGGTGGTGAATCTGTCAGAGCGATTGATTGAGGTAACACCGGAAGGACTGAACAAGTGCTTTTACGCCGACAACGGTTCGTCGGCTATCGAAGCGGCGCTGAAGATGAGCTTTCACTACTGGAAGAACCAAGGCCAGCCGAGCAAAAAGAACTTCGTAAATCTGGCCAACAGCTATCACGGTGAAACCTTGGGCGCGCTGGCGCTGGGTGATGTGGCGCTTTACAAAAACACCTACCAACCATTGTTGATGGAGGTGATTACTGCGCCCTCACCGGACGCCTACCTGAAAGAGCCCGGGGAAACCGACGAAGCTTTCGCCCTGCGCCAGTTCGAGGCGATGGAAGCGCTGCTGGCAGAAAGGCACCATGAAATCTCCGCGGTCGTGGTAGAGCCGCTCATTCAATGCGCCGGCGGTATGCGCATGCACCACCCAGTTTACCACACCAAACTGCGCGAAGCCTGTGACCGGTACGGTGTACATCTGATTGCCGACGAAATTGCGGTGGGCTTTGGCCGCACCGGGACCCTGTTCGCCTGCGAGCAGGCAGGCATCACACCGGATTTCATGTGTTTGTCAAAAGGGCTGACCGCCGGCTACCTGCCATTGTCTGTGGTGCTGACCACTGATACCGTTTACAACGGATTTTACGACGATTACGAAACCATGCGGGCGTTTTTGCACAGCCACAGTTACACCGGCAACCCCATTGGTTGCGCCGTAGCACTGGCAACTCTCGACATTTTCCGTGATGATCGGGTCATCGAGAATAATCGACGCTTATCGACCTGTATGGCGGAGTCGGTCGCTCATCTGGCCGATCACCCCAACGTGGGTGATATTCGCCAACACGGCATGACACTGGCCATTGAAATGGTTAAAAACAAAGCCGACAAAACGCCCTTCCACTGGAAGGAAAGGCGCGGTTTGAAAGTGTACCAGCACTCGCTCACCCGCCAGGCCTTGTTACGCCCGCTGGGCAATGTGGTGTATTTTATGCCGCCCTATGTGATCACCGAGGACCAGATTCAGCATCTGGCCCGAGTAGCCACGGAGGGCATTAATATCGCCGTGCGCGACTGAGCCGCACCTTTAAGGAAAACTGCGTTGCGAATACCACGAATCTACACCGACACTCCGTTACAAGCCGGCGCAGAAGCGCAGCTGGACGACAACGCCGCACAACATGTAGGCCGGGTATTGCGTATGCAACCTGGCCAGGCGCTGAGTCTGTTCAACGGCGATGGCCAGGACTACCTGGCGCTGATTGCCAGCGCCAGCAAGAAAAACGTAACGGTTAAGGTGGAGCAACCCACTGCCAACAGCAGCGAATCGGCGCTGGAGATAGTGCTCGGGCAAACCCTGTCAAAGGGTGACCGCATGGATTACGCGGTGCAGAAAGCGACGGAAATGGGCGTTAGCCGAATCGTGCCTCTTTCCACCGAACGCTGCGATGTACGCCTGAAAGGCGACCGCGAAGACAAGCGTCTGAGCCACTGGCGCTCGGTAGCCATCAGCGCCGCCGAACAATGCGGCCGCGCACGAGTGCCAGACATTTTACCGGTGATGAACATCACCGAATGGCTGGAATACAGCCAACGCTGCGACCTGCGCCTAGTGCTACACCACCGCACCGAGCAGTCACTGGATTCTCTCGCCAAACCCAACAGCGTTGCGCTGATGATCGGCCCCGAAGGCGGCCTGACCGCCGACGAAATTGCCCAGGCCGAAAAATCTGGCTTCCTTCCGGTTGCTCTCGGCCCGAGAGTGCTCCGCACGGAAACCGCGCCGGTTGCCGCCATAGCACTCTGCCAGTGGTTGTGGGGTGATTTTGGTGCCTAAGCCCCGTATGTGTTTTCCCAAACTGGCTACATCATCCACATCCACACGCCAAATAGTTAAGACGGGCGGATGACAAGCCTGGCCACGTCCATCGAACTTTTGCAGTACCTCAGCATCCCGGTGATCGCGGCATTAATCGGCTGGGTCACCAACTGGCTGGCTATTAAAATGACTTTTTACCCCATCGAATTTTTCGGCTGGCCACCGTACCTGGGATGGCAGGGCATTATTCCCTCCAAAGCCCGCAAAATGGCGCTCATCAGCGTAGACGCCACCATCGCCAAGATTGGCACCGTGCCAGAAATTTTTCAGCAGCTGGACCCCAACGTACTCGCCACCCAGCTCATCCACACCATAAACCCGCGACTGGAAGACTACGTAGACGAGTTGATCATGCGCGAGTCGCCGGCGCTCTGGCAGAGCTTGCCAGGCCCGGCCAAACGCCTGGTTTACGAGCGCGCCCGCAAAGCCTTGCCCGCCTTGGTGATGCAGATTATGGATGACATAGCGCAAAACGCCGAACAGCTGCTAGACATCAAAACCATGGTGATAGATCGGCTCACCATCGACAAAACCCTGCTAAATCGAATATTCCTGACATGCGGCTACCGTGAGTTTCACTTTATTGTGACGTCAGGCCTATATCTTGGTTTTGGCTTTGGCCTGTTACAGATGTTGCTGTGGTACGTATTTCCAGTGTGGTGGGTGCTGCCGCTGGGCGGTTTACTGGTGGGCTTTGCCACCAACTGGATTGCCCTGAACGTTATTTTTCGCCCGCTGTACCCAGTGCGAATTGGCCGCTGGCGCATTCAGGGGCTGTTTCTGAAACGGCAGCCTGAGGTGGCTGAATCCTTCTGCCACATTGTGGCCCACGACATACTCACGGTGGGTAGCATTATAGAGGCCATACTGGATGGCCCCCGGGGCGGGCAAGCGCTGGATATCATCAAAGCACGTTTAAGGCCGCTGCTTAACGCAGACGCAGGCGTCAATCAAACTCTGGCACACATGGCTCTGGGCCCCGTTGCCGCTGCCAGCTTACGCAACCAGCTGGAAAGCAAAGCCGTTGAGCTGTCCCGCAGCGCGTTAAGCCAACCGGCTTTTCAGAAAGACCGTTCGCGAGCCATCGAATCCATTATGGTAGAGCGCATGATGGCGTTGTCGTCCGGCGAGTTTCAGGACTTGCTGAGGCCGTGCTTTCAAGAGGATGAAATCAAGTTGATTCTGGTGGGCGCGGCGCTGGGTATGTTGGCAGGTATCGGCCAGCTGCTTCTGGTGTTTGGGCAAGCCTTGGCGTAGGCCATTCAACACGCTGGGAACGTGGGAAAAGTGCTATTTTAGATCTATAATGTAAAGCGTCAGATACATTGCATTTGATCTGTCTACACATCCAACCACTCGCCCGCACTCTGCTCCGGAGGTTTGAATGCCAGGACTGTTTTCCTGGATCACCGGCTTATTCAACCGTGCCAGCGCAGCAGAGCAGAAGCCAGCCATCGGCAATGGTTCTCTGTGCAAGGGTGGCCCCGGCAGCAACAGCGGCTCCAATAGCAAAACCAAGGCCGAAGCCCATAATCCGCTCGCCGAGGCACTGCGCCAGCACCTTTTTTGCTGGTTGCTGGACACTCGTCCGCAAACGTTGAGAGCCAACCTGGAAGACGCAGAGGCGATAATCGAAGCGATGGCAAAGCGCTTACGCGCCGGTAAGCTCAGCGAACTGCCGCGCCAACCCATGAGCCTGCCCATGCTGATGAGTGCGCTGTCGGATGACACCGCCACTCGCCAGGATCTGGGTAATATTATCCTACGTGATCCAGCGCTGACGGATCAGCTGCTAAAAATAGCCAACAGTCCGTTTTTTCGTCCTGACAAAAGTATCATTGAAACCGTAGACCAAGCGATTTTCATGCTCGGTATGGAGGGAATCCGCAGTGTTGTATCCGCCGCATTGATGCGGCCAATGATGTCATCACGTAACAGTGAAGAGACCACCTTCACCGCTCGTGCCTGGCGCTGGGGTATGGCTAGCGCCCGCTCAGCAGAAACCGTTGCCCGTCTTCAGGGCAAAGACGCCAGCATTTATTTTATGGCTGGCTTGCTGCCTGCGCTGGCCTATATAACCCTTTACCGCGAGGCTCATCGCTTGGTGCCCGCCGGCGCAGATGGCACTTTAGTCAAACTCAAACCAGCCGCTTTGCACCAGATTCTAGTGCGCTATCAATGGCCGGTGGCCCGCCTTATCGCCCGCACATGGGGGCTTTCTAACAACTATCAGGGCCTCCTGCACCGGCCCGAAAGCCCACGCAGCCACGAAAACTCCGCGTTAATCGACGGCATAGTTATTGCCACTCGCGAGGTGCTGCGCCAAGCGCGCCAGCGCAATTTGGCAGAAGAAGACCTTCCAGCGTTGGTGCAGTTGAGCAAGAAAGACGTCACGCAGGTTCAGGCTGTCCTGAAGCTCATGCTCGAAGATACCGAAAACACGCCAACAGCTCATGACCAAGGCGCTAACGGGTTCTGACTGTCTTCACCTGCCAGCAATTCAGCGAAGGTAAGCTCGTCGCCCTTCGTGGATCGGCCAAACAGGCTTTTCGGTAGCAGCGCCGGCAACCGGGCCACCACGTTATCTTCATCGTTGCGCACGGCCTTCAGTACGTCACCCACTGAAATTCGTTCCAGCGACCTGGCCGGGTGCAGGCAGTCGCCCTGGCTACCTGCGAGCGTCAGCAGTTTGGCGCGGATGAGTTTGTCACTGATATTACGGGTGACCTCGCCCGGAATTCTGAGCTCGTTCTCAACCACCTCCTGTCGCGGCGCGGGCCGGCCCTCGTGAAACGGCTTGGCCACCATCCACATCAATGCCAGGGCAACATGTTCCTGCAACTCTGGCGCCAGCTGCACCTGATGGCGCTTGGCCACAGAGCCTGGATTCTGCAGGTAAAAACTCAGACTTGCGCCCAGCAGCAGTATCATCCAGTTCAGATAGATCCAGATCAGCATGATAATGCCGATGGCAAAACTGGAATAGATGGCAGCGTATTTGGCAGACCCGGCCACGAACGACGCAAACAACATCCCGGCCGCCTGCCAAGACACGCCAGCAATCAGGCCTGCAATAAACGCGTAACGCACCTTCACTCGAGTGTTGGGAATGAACACATACACAAACGTGAAGGCGCCCACTACCAGAAAGAACGGTGTAAAGCGGCTGACCAGTAAAATCACCGAGCCAAAAGGTTCTATCTCAATCAGGGTTTGCACAAACGATGAGGAAAAAATGGTGGCGCTGATACCAATAGCGGACACCATCAGCAGCGGCCCCACCATGATAACGCTTAAATAGTTACTGAAGCGCTGCGCCAGAGAGCGCATCTCTGGCACCCGCCAGATCATGTTGAACGAACGCTCTATTTTCTGTACCAGCGACACCACCGTGTACACCAGCACCGCCAGGCCCACCGAGCCCAACACACCCACTTTCATATTGTCTACAAAGCCCAGAATGCGCTCTGCCATTTCCATGCCATCGGGGCCCAGCGGCTGGAAGAACTGGTACAGGAACGGCTCCATTTTCTGGTGCACACCCAGCGCTTTCAGCACCGAAAAACTGAGGGCCAGCAACGGCACAATGCTCAGTAATGTAGTGTAAACCAGGCTCATGGCGTGAAGCGTCAGCTGGCCGCCGATAAAGTCCCGAATCAGCGCATACAGCGAGCGCCCGGTTTTATAAAGCCACGTCCAGGGCCAACTTTGCGGCGGATTAGGATTTGCCAGTATCCATTTTTCAGCAGCGGCAAGACGTTCTTGTATCTGAAGAGAAGCCACTTTCCGTCCCGTTGCCAGAGTGTGAAAGCGTCCCTGCCTGAAGCAGGGGCGCGCAGATTCAAGTATGGCTCAAATGAGTGCCGGGAGGAAAACCGGCCGCTGATGCGCAAGAAACTACACTTTCAACCGCAGCCGTTTACCAGGAAACGGATTCATTGGGCCCGCGCTTGATAATGGGCGTTTCTACCTCCCAGGTTGCCAAGCCGGTAGCCAGGTCGGTCAGTGACAGCTGAATGTAATATTCAACTTGCTGCTCTTTACCTGCTTTATGATTGCGCTGCAGAATCTTGCCCGACAGGCTCAGGTCTGGCGCTATCAAAGTGCCTTTGCGTTGCACACCCGCCTGGTCAAACTCTTCAGAATCACGCAGCTCGCGCACGCGCGCACTCATTTCATCTTCAGCACCATCAAGGCCTACCGCTGTCGTGGTTACAACTTTTCCGGAGCGCAGCAGCGCCACACGGATCTTCTTGGTGAGCTGATCGGTGTCGATACGCTGCATGGTGTCATTAGTAACGCGGCTGACCACCATGATGTAACGCTCGCCATTGGGTTTACTGACGGCGCCGCTGGCAAGCATGTCATCAACGGCCTCGGTGGCCGCTTTTTCGAAATCCCGGTAATCCATGGTCATGGTTACAGGGCCATCGTCAGCCGCCGGGTCGATATATCGGGTAGGAGCCGCACAGCCGGCAAGCATGAGCAGGCTGACACAAAACACAATGGGAAGTTTAAACATACAGAATCCTTATTGCTGGGGCTCACGAAGATGGAGCTGATAATCGGTAACGCGGGCGTGAGGCGCCGTTGCGGTGAAATAACGGGTTTGACCGGTTAATAGCGAGACTTTTCGATAGCCCTCGCCAACGCCTTTTACGACCATGCCGTTGGGATCAAACCAGGTCACTTTCCAGGCCAGGTCGCCGTTGGAGCGTGCCTCAATAGCGTATTGGATTTGCAACAGGGTTTCTCCGCCAGGCTGAGCAATGCGCTGGCTTAGCAGCTCTGTTACGGCCACAAAATAGTTTACTTCCGGGTCGATCTGAAGTTGCTCTCGGTCGATTGCAGCCGCTGTTTCGGCGGGTGGCTGAATAGCGCAACCGACCAATGCCAGTGCACAACTAAAGGCGATGATCTGTTTTTGAAATCTCATGGTTTGGGTTCTCATGGCTTGGCCCTGATTGAGTTCAGTGAGTGGCTGTCAGCAAATCCTTTCCCGACAATTGCACCGTTGATGCCGGGTTACGCCCTTGCAAATCAAGCGCGACGACACTGGCCGGGCCAGCCAAAGAGGGCCGTTTAACGTAAAGCAGAGTAAACGGCTGGTCAGGTATCACAATAGTACCCAAGGAATGGCCATTTGTGCTTGTTAGCGTTAGTTTACCACTCTCGGGGCGATCGATCCGAGCGGCCTGCCAGTGGTTAGGCAACGCCTGCCAGCTGCGTAAATCAGCCTGGGTAGTGGCAATGGTCAGCGCGGCAGCACCGAGCTGACCCCACACGCCAAACTTTTCTGCAGCTTCGTTCTGGATGACCGCTTTTATCACAGCAGACGACACTGCCCGTGCCAAAACACTGGGGAATCGCTCTTTCATTTCAGTGCGAATCACCGACCCCATATCCGATATACGCTCTGTTTGCACCGCAACATCAGCGCCGGCAAGCACGCCGAGACTCCCCGGAACAGCCGCGCGATTTCTGTATCTGGGCAGTGCAATGCCAAAGTAAGCAGGTGCCTGCTGGTTGCCATGAAATATAAGCAAAGGCACATCAATCCGGGTCTCTTCCAATACCGGGCCCAGACCATTTTCATAAACAACCCACACCTGTGGGGCCAGTTCAGCTTTCGACTGCTTACCAGCGGCCAATGCCTCGGCAAGTTCGGCATCGCGTTGCAGAACACCACTAGCGCTGTTCATCGCGGCAACACGCGTGAGGGACGTGGCGGCTTTCTCGTAATCGGCACGGCCAGCGGCGTTGGCCAGGAAGAACAGGCCATGCAAATAGGTGCTGGCAGGTACAATAAACTCGGGCAGCACCGACCACTCAGACTCTGCCTCATAGCGCTGCGACACCGCATTGCGCAGGCTTTGGTTATTCAGGCTGTTGCGAACCATGGAGGCCGTGTTCTGTCCGCTCTGCGCCTGCTGGTTCAGCGCCTCCCGCTGTTCGATGATTTCTTTACTGAAGTATTCGACCGCACGCCGTGTGCGATCATCCGCCCGATTAAACTCAACACGTGCAAATTCGTTATTGCCCTCAGCCAGAAACGCCAGGCCCTTGTAAGTGTTAACGAGAATCGCCTCCGACATCAACGCTTGATAATCGCGCTCGGAGTCGTTCACCATCAACGCCATAAAAGCTGTGGAAGACTTTTCCAAAATATTGGCCAGGTCGAGGTTCTTCATACCCTCTTCAGCCAAATCATAGGTTTTGGTGGCCTCTTGATAGCGGCCCAACAAACGGTACAGCTCGGCCTGATGCAACAAATCCAGCAAATGCTCATCGGTATCTACAGCCTTACCTTTGGCGGTTTTAAAACTCACCGTTTGCAACGCAAGGTCATAATTGCCTACCGCGTAAGCATCATTAAAAGCGTCCATCTGATTTTTTTGCTGGAACGAAGAACACCCCGCCATCAGCGTTGCTAGAAGAGCGGCCACCAAAAAACGAAACACAACTTCCACTCAAACACTCCCTGAGCTTAAAAGGTGCGGCCAGGGCCGCCCGATTTTGCCTATACTGATACTATTCTTAATATCATCATACGGCGGAATTCTGCTCCACACGTCAAAAACCAATCGCAAAAGGCAAGATTATGGATCATGAATTCTGGCATGCCCGCTGGGAACGCAAAGAGATCGGATTCCACCAGGAGTCGGTCAATCACTATTTACACGAGCACTGGCCAGACCTGACAGGGCCGGAAAAAAGTCAAATTCTGGTACCGCTGTGCGGTAAATCCCATGATCTGTGGTGGCTTCACGATCGCGGCCACCCCATTCTGGGCGTAGAACTCAGCAGCATTGCCTGCAAAGATTTTTTTGAAGAAGCCGGCGAAAAAGCAATGGTGACACCCGGTTCGCCGTTTACCCGCTTCTGCCATGACGACACCCTCGAATTGTGGTGCGGTGACTTTTTTCAGCTATCCCCTGCGGACGTAGAAAACGTACGCTGGGTATACGACCGCGCCGCGCTAATCGCCCTGCCACCGTCTATGCGCCAGCGCTATGCCAGCCACCTGAGTGCCATCTTGCCTGAAGGCTGCGGCATGTTGCTGATTACCCTGGATTACGACGGCAGTGAAATGACCGGGCCGCCGTTCAACGTGACTGACACCGAGGTGTACGAACTGTTCTGCGATGACTTTGCCGTTGAGCGCCTGCGCCAGGATAACATGTCAAAAGACGACCCCTTCGCCAAACGCAAAGGCCTGGGTGGCGCCACAGAAAGTGTGTTTCGGCTACACAAACGCTAATTGGGCGAATTTATCGTTTTGGCCACGGAACCGCTACCGTTAAGCCACTGTCCAAACCGGCAAAGGTAAACTAAGCTTCCGATAAGTAGGCCAAAAACGAAAAATAACCCTATAACTAGCCATAGCACGCACGTTGAGCTGCGGGCAATCCGGCCCAAGCGGGCGGCAACAACACACTGATAAGGAATACGCGTTACGAACGGCTAAACCATTGCAAGAGAGGGGCATCCATGAGCATTCTGCAACAGTACAAAAACCGTTATGAAAGGACTCAAGAAGAAGAGTTTTCTCTAGAGGAATACTTGGAGATCTGCAAAAACGACCCCGGCGCTTATGCCAGCGCTTCCGAGCGTTTATTGCTGGCCATTGGCGAACCCGAACTGATAGACACCTCACGTGATACCCGGCTGTCGCGTATCTTTTCCAACAAAGTGATCAAACGCTACCCGGAATTTTCCGAATTCTACGGTATGGAAGAAGCGGTGGAAAACATCGTGTCTTTCTTCCGCCATGCAGCCCAAGGGCTAGAGGAAAAGAAACAGATTTTATACCTGCTGGGCCCGGTGGGCGGTGGTAAATCGTCACTGGCGGAAAAGCTCAAATCCCTAGTGCAAAAGGTGCCATTTTACGCCATCAAGGGTTCCCCGGTGAACGAGTCACCACTGGGTTTGTTTGATCCAGCTGAAGACACCGAAATTCTGCACGAAGAATACGGCATCCCCCCGCGTTATCTAAAAAGCATTATGTCGCCTTGGGCCGTGAAGCGCCTGCACGAATTTGGCGGCGACGTCAGCCAGTTCCGGGTGGTGAAACGTTATCCGTCCATTCTGGACCAGGTAGGCGTATCCAAAACCGAGCCGGGTGACGACAACAACCAGGATATTTCCGCCCTGGTGGGCAAAGTGAATATCCGCATGCTGGAAGACTATTCCCAGGATGACCCAGACGCATACAGTTTCAGCGGCGGCCTGTGCAAAGCCAACCAGGGCTTGCTTGAATTTGTAGAGATGTTCAAGGCGCCTATCAAAGTTCTGCACCCCCTGCTGACCGCCACCCAAGAAGGAAATTACAACACCACCGAAGGCATGGGTTCTGTGCCCTTTGATGGCGTTATCCTGGCTCACTCTAACGAATCCGAGTGGCAAACCTTTCGCAACAACAAACACAACGAGGCCTTTTTGGACCGTGTGTACATTGTGAAAGTGCCCTACTGCGTGCGGGTAACCGAAGAGGTTGACATCTATCGCAAGCTGCTGGAACACAGTTCCCTGGCGGGTGCGCCCTGCGCGCCGGACACCCTGGACATGCTGGCCCAGTTCTCTGTGCTGTCACGCATAAAAGACCCGGACAATTCCAGTATTTTCTCGAAAATGCGGGTCTACGATGGCCAAAACATCAAAGACACCGATCCCAAAGCCAAATCGATTCAGGAATACCGCGATGCAGCCGGTGTAAATGAAGGCATGGATGGCCTGTCCACCCGGTTCGCCTTTAAAATTCTGTCGAAAGTGTTCAACTTCGACACCAATGAAGTGGCCGCTAACCCGGTGCATTTGCTGTATGTGATTGAAAAGCAGATTGAGCAGGAACAGTTCCAGCCCGAAATTCAGGAGCGCTACCTGCGTTACATCAAGGAATTCCTGGCGCCCCACTATGTGCAGTTTATTGGTAAAGAAATTCAGACTGCGTATCTGGAAAGCTACAGCGAATACGGCCAGAACCTGTTCGACCGCTACGTCACCTATGCTGATCTGTGGATTCAAGACCAGGAATTCCGCGACCCGGATACCGGAGAAATTCTGGACAGGGCTTCTATTAACGAAGAACTGGAGAAAATCGAGAAGCCGGCGGGCATCAGCAACCCCAAAGATTTCCGCAACGAGGTGGTCAACTTTGTGCTGCGGGCCCGTGCCAATAACCAAGGCGACAACCCTTCCTGGCTGAGCTATGAAAAGCTGCGCAGCGTGATCGAGAAGAAAATGTTCTCGAACACCGAAGACCTGCTGCCGGTGATTTCATTCAACCCCAAAGCCAGTAACGAAGACCAGAAAAAGCACAAGCAGTTCGTCGACCGGATGATAGACCGCGGTTATACCGAGAAACAGGTGCGGTTGCTGGCCGAGTGGTACCTGCGGGTTCGCAAATCCCATTAACCGATAGCGGATGCACTGTATAGCGCACTTTAATGGCGCACTGTATAGCGCACTTTATAGAGGGAAGCGTTATGGGAAGCACCCACATTATTGACCGACGCCTGAACGGTAAAAACAAAAGTGCAGTGAATCGGGAACGATTCCTGCGCCGTTACCGCCATCATATAAAGAAGGCAGTGGCTGAAGCGGTGAAAAAGCGCTCCATTACCGATGTGGAGCACGGGGAAAGCGTGAGCATTCCCAACCGCGACATTCAGGAGCCGATTTTTCACCACGGCCAGGGCGGTCGCCAAGAAGTGGTGCACCCCGGCAACCAAGAGTTTCTGGCGGGCGACACCCTTCCCAAACCGCCCGACGGTGGTGGACAGGGGCAAGGCAATGGCCAGGCCAGCCAAGATGGCGAGGGGATGGATGAATTCGCCTTTCAGATTACCCAGGAAGAGTTTCTGAACTTCCTGTTTGATGATTTGGCGCTGCCCAATCTGGTGCGCAAACGCCTGAAAGACACCGAGTCGTTCAAATACGTGCGTTCTGGCTTTAGCACCCAAGGGGTGCCCGCCAAGCTGGATGTTATTCGTTCTCTACGCGGTGCCCACGCTCGCCGCCTGGGCTTAAGTGGAGCCCGCCGACATAAAATCCGCGAACTGGAAGAGCAGCTCGCAGCACTGAAAGTCGCGCCGGATGATCTGGACGCTGCGTTCAACCACGCCGACCAGATTCAGGTTCTGGAAGAAGAAATTGCTCGACTGAAAGCCAACGTCAAACGCATTCCGTTTATTGACGAAATCGACTTGCGCTACCGCCAGCACCTGAAGCAACCGCAACCGGCCACCAGCGCGGTGATGTTTTGCCTGATGGACGTATCAGGCTCTATGACTCAAACCCACAAGGACATCGCTAAACGCTTCTTTATTTTGCTGTATCTGTTCTTGCAGAAGAACTACAAAAAAATCGACGTGGTGTTTATTCGCCACCACACCAGCGCCAAAGAGGTAAACGAGGAAGAGTTTTTCTATTCGCGGGAAACCGGCGGAACCATTGTGTCCAGCGCCCTGAAGTTGATGCAGAAGATTATTGAAACCCGCTATTCACCGGCTGAGTGGAACATTTACGCTGCCCAGGCATCCGACGGCGACAACTGGAATGACGACTCCCCGGTGTGCAGCAAACTGTTAACAGACCGGCTGCTTCCGCTGGTGCAGTATTTCGCTTACATCGAGATTACGCCCCAGAACCACCAGATGCTCTGGTACGAATACGAGAAGATTCTGGCGTGCTTTCCGCACGCGTTCGCGATGCAGCAAATTGCCGATGCCAGCGATATTTACCCGGTCTTCCGCCGGCTGTTCGAGAGGAAAGCCGCATGAGTGAACACGACGACCGCGCACCGCGCGTTGACAGCCCGCCCGAACCGCCCAAAGCGGTAAACGTGCGGGAGCCCATTTCGACCGGGTCAGAATGGACATTTGACCTGATCCAGCGCTACGACGAAGAAATCGCAAAATGTGCAGCTGAATTCGGCCTGGACACCTACCCCAATCAGGTAGAGGTGATCAGCGCCGAACAGATGATGGACGCTTACAGCTCTGTGGGCATGCCGGTAGGCTACAACCACTGGTCGTTTGGCAAGCAGTTCCTCAATACCTCAAAAGGTTACCAGCGCGGGCAAATGGGGCTGGCCTATGAAATCGTCATCAACTCAGACCCGTGTATTGCCTACCTGATGGAAGAGAACACCCTGCCGATGCAAGCGTTGGTGATTGCCCACGCCTGCTATGGCCACAACTCTTTCTTTAAAGGCAACTACCTGTTTCGCACCTGGACCGACGCCAGCGCGATTATTGATTACCTGGTATTTGCCCGCCATTACATCGCTGAATGCGAGGAACGCCATGGTGTAGATGCGGTAGAAGAAGTGCTGGACTCCTGCCACGCGCTGATGAACTACGGGGTAGATCGCTACAAGCGGCCCTCACCCATTTCCGCCGGCGAGGAAAAGTTGCGCCAGACCGAACGCGAAGAATATCAGCAACGCCGCATCAACGATTTGTGGCGCACCATTCCTCTGCCCACCGATGACAGCGATCCCGAAAGTAAAAAAAAGCGTTTTCCGGAAGAGCCCCAGGAAAACATTCTGTACTTCATTGAAAAAAACGCGCCTCTGCTGGAAACCTGGCAGCGGGAAATTATTCGCATTGTGCGCAAACTGGGCCAGTATTTTTATCCACAGCGGCAAACCCAGGTGATGAACGAAGGCTGGGCGACTTTCTGGCACTACACCCTGATTCACGCGCTGTACGACAAAGGGCTGGTGACCGACGGTTTTATGCTGGAACTGCTGGCTAGCCATACTGCGGTGGTGTACCAACCGCCGTTCAACAGCCGTTATTATTCCGGCATAAACCCCTACACCCTGGGGTTTGCGATCTTCACTGACTTGCGCAGACTGTGTGAGCAGCCCACAGACGAAGACCGCGAATGGTTCCCGGACATTGCCGGCTCCGATTGGCGGGAAACCCTGCATTTCGCCATGAAAAACTTCAAAGACGAGAGTTTCATCCAGCAGTTTCTGTCGCCCAAAGTGATGCGCGATTTAAAATTGTTTGCCATTGAAAACGACGACGAAGAAGACGTCTACCTGGTGACCGCCATTCACGATGAAACCGGATACCGCACACTGCGTGAAAAGTTGGCGCGGCAATACAACCTGAGCAGTCGCGAGCCGGATATTCAGGTGTGGAATGTGGACTTGCGTGGCGACCGCTCGCTGACCCTGCGCCACATTGTGAATGAACGTCGGCCGTTAGCGGACGATAGCGAAGAAGTGCTGCGCCACATACACCGGCTGTGGGGCTTTGATGTGCATCTGCAAAGCGTCAGTGACGGCAAGGTGGTGACGGAGTATCAATGCCCTTCGGCAACAGAAAATGCTTGATGCTTGATGATTGCAACGTTGGGCCTTGTTAGACCGGCGGCGGTAACGGCAGCAATACCTGCGCGCACAAACCGCCGCCGGTGCGGTCACCCAGTTGCAGCTTTCCCTCGTGCAGCGCAACCAGCTCACTGACAATAGACAGCCCAAGGCCCGAGCCGGGCTTGGATTGGTCTAGCCGTCCGCCCCGGCTTAACGCTTGCTGGCGGGATTCCGGCGACATGCCGGGACCGTCATCGGTCACGCTGATCAGCAACTCACTGTTTTTAATGCTTGCCTCCAACACCACTGAACTTACCGCCCAATTAACGGCATTTTCCAGAAGATTGCCGACAATTTCCTGCAAATCCTGAGCGTCCATCCGTGCTTGCAGGTTTTTGGGCAGGCGTTCTTCAAATACCAAGCCCCGCCGCACCGCCAGCCTATCAATGCCGTCAACCACCGGTTTGAGCACAGCATTTAGCTTCCGCTCTACGCCCAACGCCACCGGCCCGGCTGCAGAGGCCCGCGCCAGGTGATGACGCACGGCGTCATCCAGCCGCTTCAATTCCGCCTGCATGGTCTGTTGCTGTTCTTGCGGCAGGCGCTCCGCCAAGGTGGTCAGCACAGCCACCGGTGTTTTCAACGCGTGGGCCAGATTACCGGCTGCGGTTCGGCCGCGCTCAATCAAGCGCCCGTCCCGTTCCAATACGGTATTAATGGCCCCGGCAAGACGCGCCAGCTCTTTCGGCAGATCGGTTTCGACCGACGCCTGTCGGCCCTGTTCTACCGCTCTCAGGCTTTTTTCTACCCGTCGCAAGGGCTCCAGGCCCCAGCGAAATTGCAACGCAATCAACCCGACCAGCAAGCTTCCCAAGGTGGCCAGCGACAACCAGAGCAGGGTTTGAAAGCTGGCGATTTGGGCCTCTACTTCGGTCAGATCCGCTGCCACCTGCACATGCAGTGCGTCGCTCAGGTTTGGCAAACGGATGTCACGCTCCAGCACTCGCAGCGATTGCTCTCTGGGGCCCGCCATAGTGCGAAATGTCAGGCCTGGGCGCTTCGAAACCGCCAGCCTCTGATCCCACAAAGAACGGGATGCCAGCACCCGTTCGCCGTCATCGCGAACCTGCCAGTACCAGCCGGAGAACACGCTGTCGAAGCGCGAGTCGCCCAGCGCACGGCTAACAACCAGGGCATCTGTGCGCGGGTCATAACTCACACCGGCCAACACCACGTTCAACAACGACTCCAGCCGCTTGTCAAAGGCGGTATTCACTGCCTCACGGAAATTCCACGATAGCAACCCACCTGCAACCGGTAGTACCAGCAGCACCATAATCAGTGCTGATACCAACATCCGCGTAGCAATGGGGAGCCGCCGCAGGCGCGCAGTCATCACCGGGCCTGGGCGCCTGCAATCATGCGGTAGCCCTGCCCGCGCAGGGTTTCAATACTGTGGCTGCCAAGCTTGCGGCGCAGGCGGCTTACCTGCACATCAATCACGTTGGAGTCTGGTTCCGCGTCGCCATCATACACATGCTCGGTGAGCTCAGAGCGACTGACCACCCGGGGTGCCGCATGCACAAGATGGGACAGCAGGCGGAATTCTTGCGCGGTTAATGTCACCGGCATTCCGGCGCGAGTGACTTGGGCGCTGTGGGTGTCCAGGGAAATATCACCCACACGGATAACCGGATGCGCATGGCCATGCGCTCGGCGTACCAGTGCGCGTAGACGGAACAGAATTTCGGCCGTTTCAAAAGGCTTGGTCACATAGTCATCGGCGCCGGCAGAGAAACCCGCCGCTTTGTCTGACCATCGATCCCGTGCCGTCAAAATCAGCACCGGCAGCTCAATGCCGCGATCACGCCAGGCCGACAGCCATTGGGTGCCGTTACCGTCAGGCAAACCCAAATCCAGAATGATCGCGTCATAGCGTTCTGTGCTGACCAGAAAGTCTGCACTGCGACCGTCACCGGCTACCTCTACCAACACCCCGGCATTGTCCAGCGCCAGCGTTAGCCCGCTCGCCAAGGCTTCATCATCTTCTACCAGTAATACCTTCATTTTTTACGCTTCATTGCGTTGATGTTGCTGCCTTCTATACCAATAAGCTCACCCGTCGCTGCATCTATCTCAAATTCTACAACTTGGCCCTCAGAGCCCAAAAGTTCAATTTCGTATATCTGCCGGCCGCGTTTTTGTTCGTAATCTACGTCTACAACCTGCCCTACCCAGTCTTTTGCCAGGCTGTCCAGAATGTCGCTCAGGGGCTTTATTCGGCCAGCCTGTACTTCTTTATAGAGTTTGCGCCAGTCGTCATCGGCAATGGCCGGCTGCGGCGCAAGCAAAAGCAACACTACCAGCAGTGCGAGAAAGCTCGCAAGCAGCAGTGCCGGAGTTACAACCAGCAACTTCAACAGGTATCCGGGTAGTTTCTTCATAACTCTATTCTGGCAGAGCCAACATGAACGAACCATGAACAAAACGCTCATCATGCTGTAAGTCGGCTTCACCTAGGATGCTCTCAACGTCATCACACAGCCCTTTGAATCTCTAAAGCGCAACAGCCACAACGAGTGACGCATTTGAACGATTTTAACAGCCGAATCATTCAGGAGTACGATTATGAAAATGTCCAAGAAAACCATCATCAGCACCGCCGTTGCATCCACGCTGGTAGCAAGCCTTGCGGCCGCATCCCTGGCCCAGGCAGCCGGCACGGTCGACGAAGCAAAACGTGCCGTTCAGATTGGCACCGAGTATGGCATTACTCACTTCCACAGCATTGAACTGGACGACGACTTCGGCCTTGCCGACAGCCGCATTGAGCTCGAAGGCTGGGTAGAATCCGAGTGGTATGTAGAGTTGGACGTGAACACAGACGGCAGCATCCAGAAAGAGCAGCGCCGCAAACGCAACGACGGCCCCTGGGGCATGTCATCAGAGCAGGCTTTGAGCTACATCGATGCCAGCGTAAATGAAGGCATGCAGCAAATTGGAGAAATCTCCGCCGACTCCCGTGGCAACATCGAAGTGGACGGCAACAACGCCAATGGCCAAGAACTGGAAATTGATTACCGCAACGACAGCATGGCCCCGCGTAAAGTGGAGATAGACGACCGCAGCTAAGTAAAAAACCACTGCTATCGGGGCTTAAACGCCGATAGCAGTCTTACCGTTTCTACAGAATTTTCTTGTGTCAGCATTCGTTTATCGTGACATTACCTCATATACTGACAGATCAGGGCTCACCGCCCTTTTTCATGTTCCATATACAGTAGGGGTTAACAAGGAATGAAACGCCTGGCAACATTGGACGCGTCTTGGCTAGCGGTTGAGTCTGACGATACCCCCATGCACGTGGGCAACTTGCAGATTTTCAGCCTGCCCGAAAACGCCCCTGCTACCTTCACGGGAGACCTGGTCAAAAGCATGAAGCAGGCCGGTAATGTTGAGCTCCCCTGGGGCTGCAAGCTGGTATGGCCAAGCTTTCTGGGCCGCGTTCTGGCGCCCACCTGGAAGCACGACAAGCACATTGATCTGGATTACCACGTACGCCACTCGGCCCTGCCGAAACCCGGCGGTGAACGCGAACTGGGGGTACTGGTATCGCGCCTGCATTCCAATCCACTGGACCTGTCGCGGCCGCTGTGGGAATGCCACATGATCGAAGGGCTGGAACACAACCGTTTTGCCCTGTACACAAAGATGCACCACTGCATGATTGACGGCATCAGCGGCGTGCGCCTGATGCAAAGGGTGCTGAGCAAATCCCCCGACGAGCGCGACATGCTGCCACCCTGGTCAGTACGCCCGGAAAGCCGGCGCGGCAACAAAACCGACAGCGAAGCCAGCGTGCCCGGCGCCATTTCCCAAGCTATGGGCGCCCTGAAACTGCAGTTGGATTTGGCGCCGCGACTGTGGCAGGCCAGCAATCGCCTGATTCACTCGGTACGCCACCCGGAAGACGGCCTGACCGCACCCTTCACCGGACCGGTTTCCAAAATCAATCACCGGGTTACCGGCCAGCGCCGCTTCGCCACCCAGCAGTATCAGTTAGAAGAGATGAAAGCCATGGCCCGCGCCTCGGGCAGTTCAATGAACGACATTGTGCTGTATTTGTGCGGCACTGCGCTGCGGCGTTTTTTGCTGGAACAGGACGACTTGCCTGAAACATCGTTAACAGCAGGCATACCGGTCAACATTCGCCCGGCGGATGACGAGGGCACGGGCACCCAGATCAGTTTCATGATTGCCGCCTTGGCCACCAACGAACCTGACCCGTTAACGCGCCTGAAATACATCAAGGAATCCTCGTGCAAAGCCAAAGAGCACTTGCAAAAGTTGCCCAAGAAAGCGTTGACCCAATACACCATGATGCTGATGTCGCCCTACATATTGCAGCTGATGTCTGGCTTGGGCGGGCGCATGCGACCGGTATTTAACGTAACCATCTCCAACGTTCCGGGGCCCACCGAAGACCTCTATTACGAAGGGGCCAAACTGGAAGCAATGTATCCGGTGTCGCTGATCACCCACGGCGGAGCGTTGAACATTACTTGCCTGAGTTATGCCGGATCTTTGAACTTTGGCTTTACCGGTTGCCGCGACACCTTGCCCAGCATGCAAAAACTAGCGGTGTATACCGGGGAAGCATTGGAAGAACTCAGAAACCTGCTATTACCGCCAAAGAAAAAAACCAGCCCGCGAAAACCTAAAACGGCCGCGAAAAAGAAACCTGCGGTGAAAAGCGACGTTAGCTGATCTGCAGCAGCCTCAGCAACTGCGATTGCTGTGGCTGGCGCACCACATCGGCTAGAGTGTAGGAGTCCAGGGTTGTTAAAAAGGCCTGCAAAGCTTCCTTTAACATCGATTGCAAGCCGCAAACCGGGGTAATGCAACACTGACTGTTCGCGGAAAAGCACTCAACCAAATTGAAATCCGGCTCGGTATCGCGCACTAAAGCACCAATATTGATGGAACTGGGCTGACGTCGCAGCCGCATACCACCGTTTTTGCCTCTCACTGTTTCTATGTAGCCCTTAAGGTTGAGTTGGTGCACCACCTTCATCAGGTGGTTTTTGGAAATATCATAGGCATCGGCTACGTCCTGAATGGTAACCAGCCGGTCGCCACAAGCCGCCAGGTAAACCAGCACTCGCAGCGAATAATCGGTGTAACGGGTGATGTGCATAAACTACTCCAGCTAGCATACAACTGACATCAATAGGTCGGACGGGTCAGCAAATAGCATGCAACAGCCACCAGCGTAATCCCCACTATTATTAAAACCAGCGGCTTAGCGCCGCCCCAGAACAAAAAACCCCAGCTTAGCGTCATCATCGAGCAGGCCAGCACTTTGGCACTGGCCGGAACGGCCTGGCGGGTGCGCCACTGCAAAATAACGGGGCCAAACTTCGGATGATTATCTAACCAAAAAGCAAAGGCCGGCGACCCCTTGCTGGCAAAAAAAGCAGCCAACAAAACAAAAGGGGTGGTTGGTAACACCGGAAGAGCGACCCCAATCACCGCAAAAACCATGGAGATATACGCGAGTACACGGAATCCAGTTTTGCGATAATGGTTTCTCATAGTGCTGATCTCACAGTCATTAAACTGTCGCTTCAGTATAACCTTGATCAGTGAACCGGTCTGCCCAAACGGCTCAGAAAAACCAGCCGTACAATATAGGCAATTTTGATACCCACCGCGAACAACAAGGTGCCAATGTGGGCCAGAACCTGCAGCATCATTGGCAATCGGCCTGCCAATGGGTACGCCAGAACAACGGTCACCAGCAGACCCAGCACCGACCAGACAATTGCGCTATTGGCACGAAACAGCATCTTTTCCATCTTTTTACCCTCTGCCACTTTTAAACATCTATTTTATAGTTATCTTTAAGAAAAGCACGATTTTTCTGACCTGCGAATGATCTAAGTGATGTGCGCGCAAAAATCAGGCAAAGCTACCCCGCCAGGGGTATCGGATTTCACGCTCCAGTCTGCGATACTCTGTGCAATAACTTTTAAAAGATTCGAACTGGCTGCTACGGGAACTGTGCCAATGTCTAACAATAAGCTGACAGATCGCTTCGGGCGCACCATCAATTACGTACGTTTATCGGTGACCGACCGCTGCGACTTTCGCTGTGTTTATTGCATGGCGGAAGACATGACCTTTCTGCCCCGCCAACAAGTGCTCACCCTCGAAGAAATCGCCAGGCTGGCGCGTAACTTTGTGGAACTGGGCACCGAAAAAATCCGCCTGACCGGCGGTGAGCCGCTGGTGCGAAAGGGCATCGTTGATCTGGTGAAAGAAATCGGAGGTTATGGCTTGCGCGATTTCGCTATGACAACCAACGGCAGTCAACTATCCACTATGGCAGAACCGCTGCGCAAAGCAGGGCTTCATCGCCTGAACATCAGCCTGGATTCGTTAGATGCCGATAAATTCCACAACATTACCCGCACAGGCAAACTGTCACAGGTTCTTGATGGCATAGACGCCGCCCGCGAAGCCGGTTTCCGTGGCATCAAATTGAACACGGTGGTGATGAAAGGCCGTAACGATATGGATGTGCCCGAGCTGGTCGAGTACGCCCGCCGCAAGCAGGTAGACATCACCTTTATTGAAGAAATGCCCTTGGGCGAAATTTCCGAACACGATCGCGGCGAAGCCCTTTGCACCAGCGACGAAGTGCGCGAGATCATTACCCGCCATCACGACCTAGTGCCTGCCACCGCCGACTCCGGTGGCCCGGCGCGCTATTACCGTATGGCAGACAGCCCGATTCATGTCGGCTTTATTTCACCCCATTCCCACAATTTTTGCTCCACCTGCAACCGGGTACGGGTAACGGTGGAAGGCCGTTTGCTGCTATGTCTGGGCAACGAACACTCCGTAGACCTGCGGCGAGTGCTGCGCGCCAACCCCATTTCTGACCAACGTCTGCAAGATGCCATCGCCCAGGCGATGGATCTGAAACCTGAGAAACACCACTTTTCCGTCAACGGTGAGGTGCAGGTGCTGCGTTTTATGAACATGACCGGCGGCTAAGGCGGCCCAGGCCGCTGCACGTAAACCAATGTTGCCGTGACCGGTGCCTTTGCCACGATAGATTGCCTATTGGCCATCGGCACCCGTTTCGCAGAAATACCCACCAGCAGCTATGGTATAAAGCCACTGAAAAACCTCATTCAGTGCTTCGTTAAGCTATTGGTCATCGAGCCATGATCCATAGCTGCCGGGCTGGAAGCGTTCAGGTCAGACATTGTGATGTCAGCAAAGGGTTTTACATGACCACCGAATTCAGTGGCAAAGCCGTCGGCAACCTTGCTGTCTGCAAACGACGCCAACGTCGGGCCCATTGCGCCCATCCGTTTAGAACCAATCACGTAAAACGCCTCGCGGGCATCAATTAACGCCGTATCCACCGGGCTGCCCCACTCCGACTGCGCCATGTCGTGAACGTACAGAGTGTGATCGCGTTTGATATTTTCCGGCTGCAACACCCAAGAGAACATGTCTTTTGTGGAGCAGAACTTGTGTACCTGCTGTTGTTTCTCGGTAATCACCTCCCCTTTCGGGCCCGGGAAGCCGGTTATAGCCATGCCGCAAACGTGACACTCTTCGCCATCTTCAAAATGCACAGCCGCAGGCTTTTCTCTAACGACCCGCTCCGGCTCGGAACAACCTGTCAGCGCGACAAAGCCCGCGAGCAATAACAACAATCCCAGAGCGGGCGCTTTGGCAAACCAACTGCCTTTGTTAACAATACTCATCCAGCAAGACTCCATTTTACGAAACAATTTTTGAGTGACAGCCACCTGGAACGTATGCAGAGAGTTTTAGATCCGGCGCTTACGGAATAACGCCCAGGCGAGGGTCAAAGGTGCAACACACCACAGCACCAGCCCCAGCCAAAGGCCGCTTTGGCCGATGGGCAAGTCCTTGCCGAGACTCAGAACTCCACTGAGCTGACGACCCTCACCAAAGGCCAGAATATTCAACAAACGGTAGATGTCTGTCGGGTTCAGCATCAGCAACCACGGCAGCAGCTCCGGATTCAGCTTGCCTTCGCTGGCGACCAGTGAGCCCAGTAGCAGCAAGTCGAACACCAGCACAAAGAAGAACCAGATCGCCAAGGCCAGGCCCGCGGCAACCGGCTTCTCGCTAGCGCGCACGCTCACCACATAAGCCAGAGCTATAAAGCCCCAGCCCAGCAAAATGGTAGAGCCAATAAAACGCAACATCGCCAGTGCCAGGCTTGTAATGCCTACGTCTTCTACCAGCACCGCAATGGCAATACCCGCGACGCCAAAACCCAGAATCGTGGCAAAGGCCAAGGTCAGGCCGTGGCCCAGAAACTTGCCGAACAACAACTGGCCGCGGCTAAGGGGATAAGTCATCAGCAGCAATAAAGTGCCGCCTTCGTCTTCGCCGACAATAGCGTCGTAGGCCAGCAGCAGCGCGATCAGCGGAATCAGGAATATGCCCAGGCTGGCCAAGCTGGCGATGGTCGCCGGGGTGGAGGCGTAGCCAACCTGGCCGGACGCAGCCGCACCAAACCAGGCGATGCCCACGGCCAGAACAGCAAACACAATAGCGATGGCCAGCAGCCAGCGGTTACGCAAGCTGTCGCTGAGCTCTTTACGGGCGATGGTCCATACGCTGTTCATTGCACACCTCCGCGGTGGGCCAAGCCACCGGAGCCAATAAAGTGCACGTAAATGTCTTCCAGGGTGGGCTGATGAATGCCCACGTCCGCTACTTCGCCGGAGGCCATCAGTGCCGTCAGCAGTGGCATTTTATCGGCGGGGCGTACGTCTACCTGCAATCGGTTGTTGATGTTTTTTATCACCGGTCTGGCGACGCCGTTGCACTGGTGAATGGCGTTTTCCAGGGAATCCAAAGAGCCCGTTGGCTCCAGCATCAACGTGACCGGCATATTAGCTTGGCGCCGCAGCGCGTCCAGATTGCCGGAGGCCTTTAAGGCACCGTCGGTCAGAATCGCCGCGCGGTCGATGTAAGGCTCCACACCTGGCAACACGTGGGAGCAAAGTACAATGCCGGTCCCGCTGTCCCGCAAGGTGCGCAACAGCCGATACAGGTCGGCGGTCGCGACTGGATCAAGCCCCACCGTGGGCTCGTCCAACACCAACAGCTTGGGCTTTCCCAATAACGCCTGCGCCAGGCCCAAGCGTTGGCGCATGCCTTTCGAGTAAGTTTTTACCCGTGCGTTTATGGCGTCGTCTAACCCAACCTGAGTCAGCAACTCTGGCACCTGGCGCAAGTCTGCGCCCTTTAAGCGAGCGAAGTGCGCCAGAATTTCACGGCCGGTCAGCTGCGGGTAGAACATCACGTTTTCCGGCAAATAGCCGATGTGCCGAGTCACCTGTGGGTCACCCGCGTTGCCGTCCAGCACCGACAAAGAACCCCCTGCCGGCTGCATCAGACCAAGAACCAGCTTGATGGTGGTGGTTTTACCGGCACCGTTATGGCCAAACAGGCCCAGAATTTCCCCAGGCTCCAGGCGCAAATCCACACCCTGCAGCACGGGGGCTTTGTCGTAACGGTAACTGACATTTTCAAGACGAAAACAGCTCATTGCGGCTCCGCAGAATTCGGGTTAGAAACAGCCGATGGAACACGTTCAGGCTCAGGTGGATACATCAGCGGATGGGAATCCTGCACCCCGGCGGCCTTGATCACCGGGAACGCGTCCTGCACCCAGCGCAGGGTATCCACCGCCGGGCTGAACATCAGCACCTTGGCTTCCGGATAGGTCCACAACAGACGATCGACGTTGTCATTAGGCTCGTAAGGAACGTCGCCGGTGCCATCCTGATTTCGATCCCAGCCCAGATAGTCACTCCAGTAATTACCCACGCCATCTTTCGACCACTCCTGGGTGCGGGTGGCCACATACTTCACCTGACGCTGGTTATTCACGAAGGCATTGTTGAACATGGTGTTGTCTTCTGAGCCTGCGGTTAAGTGAATGCCAATATTGCTGTTGGCAAACACGTTATCGGTAAAGGTGTTGTACAGAGAGTTGTAAATAAACACCGCCTTACCCTCGGCACCCGACATCGCCGCTCCGGCAAACTGCCCCTTCGACACACCGGTAACCACATTGCCCCGCAACTCGGACTGGGTAATAAAATTCATCAAAATACCGTAATTCTCATCGTTCTCGGAACGATTATTCAGCACCGTCAGCCGCTTGCTCTGCATCAACGCATAACCGGTGCGCGTGTTACGGGTAACGTTGTTTTCCAGCAGGTTGTCCATCGAATACATGTAGTGAATGCCGTAGCGCAAATCGACCATCACGTTATTGCGAATGCGGTTGTGGTTAGAGGTTTCAATATAAATCGCATCGCGGGTCTGGCGAATGTCATTGCCTTCAATCAACGCGCCTTGGGTGTTGAACAAATGAATACCATTACCCCGATCGTTGGAACGCATACTGGCATTGCCACGAATCACATTACCGACAACCGTCGCATCCGGCGTGGCATCCAGCCACACGCCAAAGGCCGAACCCTGCAAGTTGTTGTCCGCAACCGTAACGCCACGTGCCTCACGGGCCACAAAAACCCCCGCATCCAACTCATTCAAATCCGAGCCCCAGTTACGCACTCTGCAGCCACTGAACGTAACGCCGACGGCTTCAATCAACACCGCATTGCCCTCACCGCCGCCATCAATCACCGTATCGGCATGGCAGCGAACCGTCACATTCGCCACCCGGATAACGATCGGTGGAACCTGTTCAGGTGGTAGCTCAAAAACCACCCCCGGTTCCAGCGCATCTAGCTGTTGCTGGATATTCGCTTGTGCGGTTAGCGATAGCAAAGCGACGGTCAGGACCGCCACTAAACGCAAAATTTGGTGCATCAAATCAGTTCTCAATATGGCTAACACTCGCCAAAGTTGGGTATGACACTGGAAGAACGCTTTTCAAAACTGTGCGGAGCCATGGATGGCGGAGCTCAAGCGCCACATGGATGTGCTTGAGCGTGTTTTGAAAAGCGTTCTTCCAGTGTCATATTCCTCCGAAACATTGTAAAAAGCCGAAGCCCCATTACAGGGCTCCGGCCAAACCACTTAATCAGGCCTTTTCGACCAACATCCGACCCGTCATCTCCATATGCAGAGCGTGACAGAACCAGTTGCAGTAGTACCAATGCACACCTGGTTTATCAGCCACGAACGTCACCGACGACGTCTGCTGCGGACTGATCTCCATGCTCACACCGTGATTCACCACCGAAAAGCCATGAGTCACATCCTCAATGGTGTCCAGGTTGGTCACATACACCGTAACCTCATCACCCTGCTTCACCGTGAACTCGGTTGTACCGTACATAGGCGCCACCGACGTCATATAAACCCGCACTTTTTTACCGTCGCGGATAATCTTGTTATCGCCTTCCAGCGTGACACCGTCTTTCTCGGCCTGGGCGCGGGCGCTGGCGAAGTACGGATCGTCACGGGTATAGATTTTCTTGGTTTTGATCTGATCACGACGCACCATAATGCAATCGTGTGGTTCGGCGAAGGCCGGGCCGTCGTGAACCAGTTTCATTTCATCGCCAGAAATATCGATCAGCTGATCGTTCTCCGGGTGCAAAGGCCCAACCGGCAGGAAACGGTCTTTCGAGAACTTCGACAGCACCACCAGCCACTTGCCATCGGCATCGCGGGATTCCGTCAAGGACGCGTGGTTGTGGCCTGGCTGGTAATGCACATCCAGCTTCTGGCGCAGGTAGTTTACGTCTTCACCGTTGTAATGCTTGATGGCGTCTGCAATGTTCCACTTCACCACCTGGCTGTCGATAAACAGCGTGGTGTAGGCGTTACCGCGGCCATCGTACGTGGTGTGAAGAGGCCCAAGGCCAAGCTCCGGTTCGGCGACAATCACGTCACGCAGCTCGATTTTGTCGTCAAACACATCGTCCAGTTTGTCGATGGCAATCACAGAACAGGTTGGCGACAGCTTGCCGGCAGCAATGAAGTACTTGCCATCCGGCGACGTGTTCACGCCGTGCGGGTTCTTCGGCACCGGAATGTAGCGGGTCAAAGGGGATTTGCTGCGGCCATCCACCACGGGCACTTTGGAGTCGCCCAGAGTTTTGAAGTCGCCGTTTTTAACTGCTTGCTCGATGCGTTCAACGTTAAACACCACCACCCAGTCGCGGTCGTTGCGCATAGTACCGGCCAGATCTTTCGCTTTCTCTGAGTTGTAGCAGGTAGAGGCCGCGTATTTGCCGGTGTAGTCAGCGTCAGTGTTGTCCAGGTTGCCGTCGACAATCACCTGCCAGGCCATTTCCATGGTTTCCGCATCCAGGGCGTTGAACATGGTGTAGCTGTTCTCCATCGAGAAATCGCTGCCATCGTTCGGGTGCGGAATCACATATTCTGCGTTGCAGAACACGTATTTTGTGTAAGGCACTTTCTGCAGACGCAAACCGTGAATGGCCTGCACGTTAGGAACGTGGGTAATCTTATCGCACTTCATGATGTCCAGACGGATGCGAGCTACGCGAGTGTTGGCTTTGTCGTTGATGAATAGATACTTACCATCGTAACGGCCGTCAGTCATAGAGATGTGCGGGTGGTGACAATCGCCGTTCAGGAATTTGTTGTCGTGACCCAGTACGTCTTTGCTTTCGTTGGTCAGGCCCCATCCGGTTGCCGAATCCACGTTGAACACCGGAATACGCATCAGCTCGCGCATAGACGGTATACCCATTATCCGCACTTCGCCCTGGTGGCCACCGCTCCAGAAACCGTAGTACTCATCCAACTCGCCCGGGCCCACGTCAATGTTGTTGCGTGCTTCTTTGGCCGCGGCTGCAAACGCCTCACTGCTCATGACTGCGCCGCCAAGGCCAGCTACACCGGCGACGCCAGCCACCGCGGTGGCACCCAAAAAACGCCGGCGACTCAGGCCAAGATGTTCCGTTTTCGCCCGTTCTTTATAACCTTGCTCATGGTCTTTGCTCATGATGCTCAACTCCGTTTCAGTTTGGGGGGGGGTTGTTCTTTTTTCGTTATGGCACTGCTTTTTATTTCACTTCGACAACTGGAATCTGTTCCGGGCGCCCCGGCGAATTTTGGCCACGGCGCTTGCCGCGGTGCTTCACGATCAACGGCGGGCACTTGTTGTCGTCGAAATAAGTTACCTGGCAGTCCAGGCAGTAGTGGCATTCCATGAAATTGATGGTGCCGTCTGGGTGAATGGCCTGTACCTCGCACTCTTTTTCGCACAGGCGGCAGGGGGTGCCACATTCCTTGCGGCGCTTGAGCCAGTCGAATACCCGCAGTTTGGTGGGCAGCGCCAGCGCGGCGCCCAGCGGGCACAGGTAGCGGCAATACACCTTGCGAGTGAACAGGTTGATCACCAGCAACACCACCGCGTAGAGCACAAACGGCCAGGAGCGGGCAAAATGCAGAGTGATAGACGTTTTGAAAGGTTCAATTTCCGCCAGCCTTTCTGCCATCGCCATGGATTCCAGCGACACACCGAAAAGCACCAGCAGAATGATGTACTTGATGGCCCATAGGCGTTCGTGCACGGCAAACGGCACGTTGTACTGAGGTATTTTTAGCTTGCGGGCGATTTCATTCAGCAACTCTTGCAGCGCACCAAACGGGCACAGCCAACCGCAATAGACCGCGCGGCCCCAAAGCAACACAATGCCCGCCACCACTGCCCACAATATGAACATGATCGGGTCGATCAAGAACGTCTGCCAACTAAAGCCAGACATGAAGCTGTGTACAAACGTTAGTACGTTTACGATGGACAGCTGCCCTAGGGCGTACCAACCAATAAAGAACAGGGTGTAGGTAAGAAAGCCGTGGCGAATCCAGCGGGTTAAGTTGGGCCGCTTTACCAGCCAGTCCTGGAAGAACAGAACAAACAGCAACACCAATATGCCCGCGCCTAACACCACAATCTGGAACTGTTTCTGGTACCACACCTGAACCCACATGGGTTGGGTTTCTAGCCATTCTTCCTGACTAACCACCACGTCCGCACGGGTGTAATACTGCTCGGGTAGCTGGTACTCCAGCGGGAACACCTGGAATTTGCTGTCCAGCGGGCCGGTCTGGCGTTTTACCGTCAGTTCGAGGGTCCAGGGCGTGCCCGGATCGAAGTTGTATTGCTGGCGAATGATGAAGATTGCCATTTCGGAAAAGTCCGGCATTCCCTCGCTGTACACATCGCTTAAACGATAAAAATCGAGATCGCGGAAGTTGAAGGTGTCACCAAACTGACGAATCTGAATGCGGTCGAAAATGCCGCCGCGCACATAGCCGGAGCCCTTGAACGAATAGGAGCCGCTGGCCATCACCGCAATAGCGTGTTCGCCTTCTTTCAACAGAGAATTCAGCCATTCGTGCTGGCTTTCACCCAGTAGATTGCGGCCAATGGTGGGGGCGTCCAAATAGGCTGTATATAGGTCTATTAATGGGTCTTCACGCTGATCGGGAGCGGCGGCATCTACGCCTTCCGCGTCGCTGCCTTTGAACGAGTCATCCACTTGACCACGGGTCAGCAGCAGGCGGCGAATGGAGCCATCACCCGTCAGTTGCTGCCAGTTAGCTTGCTGAAACTGCTCGTTATTAACCTCGGCAATGGGTGGCCGCTTGATGCCGGCACCTTCCACCAGGCCAAGTTCTACGCCAACTCTGTGGGCCGTGCGCATGATAACTTCGTTCACCACCATCACCGTGACGGTAGCGCCGGACAGGCCGTCTACCGCCACCTTGCGCTCGTTGGTGTTGCCGCCCACAGTAACCCGCTGGTCCGCTTTTAGGCCGGTGTACTGGTCGGTAAAGTCGTGCAGTTTGTACTCCGGGATACCGATCAGCAGAATCGGCTCGGAGTGATGAATCACGCGAGTTTTAAGGATTTCGCCGTCGGTATTCATCAATACCTGAATGTTAAGGGGTTTGCCCGAATAGGCGGGCGTTTGCACGAAGTCGAGGCTTTGGTAGGTGTAGCCCACCAATTCTTCGCCGGCGAAGAGCTCGCCAATGGCGCGATTGCTTTCGCGGGGGCGCACTTCGGTGACCTGGGGCAGGGTTTGCGTGATCACTTGGCGACCGGCAACCGGCTGGTATTTGTCAACGGGGTCGGCTTTTACATGGGTGACGCCTGCGAGCAGTGCCAGTACCAACGCCATGACAATCAGATTTACGATATTGCTGAAACGGACACTCACAACATGACCCCGCTGGCGGTATTTGCTGTACAGATTAGATTATTCAAAAGTAATTAAAATACCTCTTACTGAATACACCTAGGAGGCTATTGATACCGCTCTATCTCTGATTAGCGCTGATGGCGGACGGCCATTAGCGCTTAAAACTAACCTAGGCTCACGGCTTCGCCGTTAACGTCCAAAGGCAAGTAATTGCCAACGTGGCCCATACGAATGCTCTCGACCATCATGGTTATGGGCTGCTGTGTTTCGTCGCTGGACGGAGGAACGCCGCCACGGCCAGACATAGCCGCCACAAATACAACATCCCATTTCTCGCCGGTGCTGCGGGACTCCTCCACCAATTGACTGAAATTTGCGACTTCGGCAGGTGTCTTATCCACGCAGATAATCGGCGTAAGTGCCCCACCCTCGCCTCGCTTAAACGCTGCGCGTTCGTCGGCATTGGCATCGTCTGGCAATTCGGCGCGGCAAAACACAAACAAAAGGCGCTGGGGTTCGTGTTCCTGTTTGGTAGCGGCAATCAATTCGCGGTAATTGCTGATCATTTCATAAATCCTTGTAAATATTGACTATTGGCTTATCTGAATCAGCTTGCTCGGGTCTGAAATAAACACCCGACTGCGATTTACCCGCACCAGGCCGTTGGATTTCAGGTCGGCCAGAATGCGCGAAAAAGTTTCCGGCTGCATGGCAAGGCGCGATGCCACCAGGCATTTGGGCAGTGGCAATTCCACTTCACCACCCTGCTCGCTGCCTTCTGGCAACAAATCGACTAAATAGCGAATCAGCCGATCGCGGGCGCTCTGCACGGTCATGATTTCCAGATCGTGAAAACGAGTCACTGCGCGCATAGCGTAGTGGCGCAAAGCGGCTTGGGTATAGCTGTGATGGGTGTCCAGCAAGTCTTGATACGCTTTCACCGGAATCATCAGCACTTCGCTGTTTTTCAGGGCTTCGGCGTAACAGGCGTAGCGGGCGGGATCGGCGTATATCATCACTTCGGCAATGCAGTCGCCTGGCGCGATGCTGTCCAGAGTGCGGTCGATGCCTGATGCATCCAGCCGGTACAAGCGCAAACGGCCGGACAACACAAAGAAGAAGTGGTGGGCCGGCATGTCCTGGCGATACAGCAACTGGTGATGGCCCAACCGCAAGCGGCGGGCATGATGCAGAAGCTCTTGCAGGTCGTCTTCTGCCAGAGCGCTGAACATGGCGTGGCTACGCAAAAGCGCCAGGCTGTCTTCGTGGTCACCAGGCTTAACCGCCACCAGAACCGGTTTTGAGTAGTTCATGGGGGTGTCCTGCGTGCGAGTATCGGCAGCCTGTATCAGCGCCATGGCGGCATCCTCTTTAGCGTGTTCATGCATTCATAATCTATGTATGAATACTAGAGGGATCGACTGCAAAAATCGCTCCCTCTTAGGAGGTAACCCATTAGCATTGCGGCCTGCACTGTTTCCAGCCAGGCCGCACATATTGCTTTTAAAATCTGCAACCGGATCTATTGCATCAGTGGTGAATCCGGCAGTTCCAGGTCAACCCCTTCAACACCGGCTTCGGCCGCCAGCACCTGCAAGTACTGGCGGCAAGCGCGGCGGGTCACACTTTCGCTCAGATACTGGCGGATTTTTGGTTTTACATGCTCGTAAGGCAATGGCTGGCCATCAATGCGCTGGTCTACGCGCACAATGTGGTAGCCGTAACGGGTTTCGATCAGCTCGGAATGCAGACCTTCCTTCAAATTCAGCACCGGGCGCTCAAACTCGTCGACGGTCTGGCCTTTGCTGATCTGCCCGAGGCTGCCGGCTTGATGGCGAGATTCGCAAGCTGAATACTGCTTGGCCAGGTCATCAAACCGTGACCGACCTTCAAACAACGCTTTCAGCAATTGATCCCCTACTTCTTCCTGGCGCATAAGCTCGGCCACGTCATCCGGTGCTGCCGCCAGCAATATGTGGCTCACGGCCATCACCACCGGGCTGCAAAACCGCCTGGGATTGGCGTTAAAGAAGCGTTCGCAGTCCTGCTCTGTCGGGTCTGGAACACCCAGCTCTGACTCAAGCACTTTGGCGATACGGTCTTCTTCAGCCAGCTCTTCAGGCAGTTTCA
Organism: Marinobacter sp. M3C; assembly: GCF_023311895.1. Taxonomy (GTDB): domain Bacteria; phylum Pseudomonadota; class Gammaproteobacteria; order Pseudomonadales; family Oleiphilaceae; genus Marinobacter. The sequence continues at coordinate 3,732,516 of NZ_CP092284.1, read as the reverse complement.
ACAGCCTGGCCTGATCCAGCAGCAACTGCCTTATTACTAGGCTTTTGGCGGCGTCGTGCCAGGCGGTAGCGGCTTCATCGGCGGGGTGATACTGCATTTCCCGCGCTATGTCGTCTTCGTTGATCAGCGTATCGCCAACATAAACCGGCGGAAACCGGTTTCTGGGTTGTTCGGCATCACCAGTAGGAATCAATTGCATGGTATTACCCTCTTCACGATGGACCTAAACCCGCTTACGCACCACTTGGTACCTGCGGCCGAAATACTCCAGTGGCACGCTCAGCATGTGCACCAGACGGCTGAACGGAAAGAGTACAAAGATCGTCAGGCCCAAGAAAATATGAGTCTTGTAGATCCAGTGCACACCGGCAATGTGCGACGCGGCATCACCCTGGAAGATCAGAATGCCTTGGGCCCAAGATGCCAGCAGCAACATGGTGCTGCCATCCAAATGGCTCAATGTGGGGTAAATGGTCAGCATGCCCAGCGCAACCTGAACCATCAGTATCACAATGATCATATTGTCGGAGAAGGAGCTGCTGGCTTGAACCCGAGGATTGGTCAGGCGGCGAACCGCCAACGCGACACCACCGATCAACGCCATGATTCCGGCGATGCCGCCCACGACAATCGCCATTACCTGTTTGGTGCCGGCGCTCATAAAGGGCTCATAGACAAAGTGCGGCGTTAACAGGCCCACCAGGTGACCAAAGAAAATCACCAGTACACCCACGTGGAACATCACGCTGGCCCACACCATGTTTTTCTTGCTCAGAATCTGTGTGGATTGAGCGCGCCAGGTAAATTGGCTGTTATCGTAGCGGGCCCAGGTGCCAACCAACATAATCAGAATGGCAATGTACGGATAAATCCCGAACACCAGTGTATTTAAATAGGACATTGTTCTCTCCTCCTACGCGCTCAGGCGTTACTCACCGGTTGTTGAGCCGGGCGAGGTGTGACATCCGCCATCAGCTGGTCGCTCAAGTGAATGGTCTGAGTTTGCTCCAATTCACGGCGGCGCTGACCTACCACGCCACCGGTGCTGCAGGAGCTGCCCTGATCATCCACAAACTTCACCATTTCCTCTTCCCACACTTTGTCCAGCGCTTCGGGGGTGTCGTCGCGCTCTTCCGAGGCCACAATCTTCGCCAGTTCCTTGCGGTCGGTTTTGCGGCCAGACAGTTCAAGCAGCGAATCCATAATTCCGTGGTACACGCTTTCACGCTGGTACAGACGCTCACCCAGCAAGCCCAGAATGTGGTGAATATCTTCCAGCCAGTTTTTGATCTCTTCCCATGGCCGGGTAGACAGATACTCCATGAACAACGGCAGGTAATCCGGCAGTTCGCGGGCATCAATCTCCAGACCGTTGGTTTTGTATTGCTCCATCAGGTCTACCATTGCCTGCCCGCGATCGCGGGATTCGCCGTGCACGTGTTCGAACAACAGCAAGGACGTGGCGCGGCCCCGGTCAAAGGTGGCTACGTAGCTTTCCTGCAAGTCCAGCAGATTGCCGTCGCAAAGCATGTCAATGCAGCGCAGCAGCTGCTCTTTGTTTTTTCGCGGCAAACGGCTGTCTTCCAGCACCGCAGCCGTCAATTCATCGCGGCCACGCTGCAGATCGGCGTTCGGGTATTCCAGCAACAGCGCCATCACTTTTAGAATTTTCATAATCTGCTCCTCAATCCTGCAGCTGTTTCGGGTCAACCTGTTTCACCGTGGTCAGTTTTTGCACCATGGTGGTGGTCTGGCTTTTGCCGCCGAACATGTTGAATTCACTGCTACTGCTGCTACAGCCGTCGCCAAAGCTGAAACCACAACCACCGCGCTCGGGGAAGGCTTCTTTGGCCATTTCGCGATGACCGGTGGGAATCACGAAACGGTCTTCGTAATTGGCAATGGCCAAGTAGCGGTACATTTCATCGGCTTGGGCTTTGGTCAACCCGACTTCTTCCAGTGCCCGCAAATCTTCCACGCCGTCTACGGTTTCAGCACGCTTGTACAAGCGCATGGCCATGATGCGTTTTAGCGCACGTACGATGGGCTTTTCGTCACCGGCGGTGAGCAGGTTGGCCAGGTACTTCACTGGAATGCGCAGGCTTTCGATTTTCGGCAGTACGCCGTCAAACTCGACCTGGCCGGCTTCGGCGGCTGACTGAATCGGGCTCAGGGGCGGCACATACCACACCATGGGCAGAGTGCGGTATTCCGGGTGCAGCGGCAGGGCCAGTTTCCATTCAACCGCCATTTTGTAGACCGGGCTGCGCTGGGCCGCGTCGATTACGTTCATCGGCACGCCGTCTTTCGTCGCCTGCTCGATCACTTTTGAATCAAACGGGTCGAGGAAGATTTCCAGCTGCTTCTCGTACAGTTCGTGCTCGCCGGGGGTACTGGCTACTTCTTCGATCCGGTCAGCGTCATACAGCAGCACGCCCAGGTAGCGAATCCGGCCTACGCAGGTTTCCGAACACACGGTGGGCATACCGGCTTCAATCCGTGGGTAGCAGAAGATGCACTTCTCGGATTTACCGGTTTTCCAGTTGAAGTAAATTTTCTTGTACGGACAGCCGGATACACACATGCGCCAGCCGCGGCACTTGTCCTGATCGATCAGCACAATGCCGTCTTCTTCCCGCTTGTAGATGGCGCCGCTGGGACAGCTGGCCACACAGGTGGGGTTCAGACAGTGCTCGCACAGACGCGGCAGGTACATCATGAATGTGCTTTCAAACTGGCCGTAAATGTCGGCCTGAATCTGGTCGAAGTTTTTATCCTTGCGACGCTTGGCAAACTCGGTGCCCAGGATTTCTTCCCAGTTCGGGCCCCACTCGATTTTGTCCATGCGCTTGCCGGTGATCAGCGACCGCGGCCGTGCAACCGGCTGGTGTTTGCTATCGCCTGCGGTGTGCAGGTGCTGATAATCGAAATCGAACGGTTCGTAGTAGTCGTCAATTTCCGGCAGATCCGGGTTGGCGAAAATGTTCGCCAACACCCGGAACTTGCCACCGATGCGGGGGCGGATTTTGCCGCTAGGGTCGCGTAGCCAACCGCCTTTCCACTTGTCCTGGTTTTCCCACTCTTTCGGGTAACCAATACCGGGCTTGGTTTCAACGTTGTTGAACCAGGCGTACTCCATGCCTTCACGGCTGGTCCATACGTTTTTACAGGTCACTGAACAGGTGTGGCAACCAATGCACTTATCCAGGTTCAGCACCATGCCTACTTGGGAACGGATTTTCATTTCACACTCTCCTGAACAGTGTCGCTGCCCTCGCCATCAAGCCAGTCAACGTTCTTCATTTTGCGCACTACAACGAACTCATCGCGGTTGGAACCCACGGTGCCGTAGTAGTTGAAGCCGTACGAGAACTGGGCATAGCCACCAATCATGTGAGTGGGCTTCGGGCACACCCGGGTAACCGAGTTGTGAATACCACCGCGGCTGCCGGTAATTTCCGAGCCGGGAATATTCACAATGCGCTCCTGAGCGTGGTACATCATCACCATGCCCGGCATCACCCGCTGGCTAACCACCGCCCGCGCTGACAAAGACCCGTTGGCGTTGAACACTTCTATCCAATCGTTGTCTTCCACACCTATATCGCGGGCGTCGTCTTCACTCAGCCATACAATGGGGCCGCCACGAGACAGGGTCAGCATCAGCAGGTTGTCGCTGTAGGTACTGTGTATACCCCACTTCTGGTGCGGTGTAAGGAAGTTCAACGCCTTCTCCGGGTTGCCGTTGGGCTTGGCGTTCAGCAGCGGTGCCGCCGCTTTGGTGTTGATGGGCGGGCGATACACCAGCAGGCTTTCACCAAAAGCGCGCATCCATTCGTGATCCAGGTAGAACTGCTGGCGGCCGGTCAGCGTGCGCCAGGGAATCAGCTCGTGCACGTTGGTGTAGCCTGCGCTGTAGGACACATGCTCGTCTTCCAGGCCAGACCAGGTCGGGCTGGAGATGATTTTGCGCGGCTGCGCCACTATGTCGCGGAAGCGGATTTTTTCGTCTTCCTTGTTCAGTGCCAGGTGCGTGTGATCCAGCCCGGTGAATTCAGACAACGCAGCCCAGGCTTTCACAGCGACCTGGCCATTGGTTTCCGGAGCCAGGCTCAGAATCACTTCACAGGCATCAATGGCCGTGTCAATTTTCGGCCGGCCCGCATTGGCGCCTTCAAGGTGTTTGTGGTTCAGCTCACCCAGAAACGCCACTTCTTTTTCGGTGTTCCAATTGATGCCTTTGCCACCGTTACCCAGCTTGTCCAGCAGAGGCCCAAGGGACGTAAAGCGCGCGTAAGTGTTCGGGTAATCGCGCTCAACGGTCATGAAGTTGGGCGCGGTTTTACCCGGAATCAGCTCGCACTCGCCTTTTTTCCAGTCTTTTACATCGAACGGCTGACCCAGTTCAGCGGGTGCGTCGTGCAACAGCGGTACGGTAACCACGTCTTTCTGGATACCCAGATGACCTTCAGACGCCTTGGAGAATGCCTTGGCAATGCCTTTGTAGATTTCCCAGTCGCTGCGGGATTCCCACGCCGGATCCGTAGCCGCGGTCAGCGGGTGAATGAACGGGTGCATATCCGAGGTATTCAGGTCGTCTTTTTCATACCAGGTAGCGGTAGGCAGAACGATGTCGGAATACAGGCAGGTGGTGGACATGCGGAAGTCCAGGGTTACCAGCAGGTCCAGCTTGCCTTCCGGCGCTTTGTCGTGCCACTTCACTTCTTGCGGCTTGACGCCACCGTCGTGACCCAGATCTTTGCCCTGCAAACCACTCGTCGTACCCAACAGGTACTTCAGCATGTACTCGTGGCCCTTGCCGGAAGAACCCAACAGGTTGGAACGCCAGATGAACATATTGCGCGGGTGGTTTTCCGGGGCTTCCGGATCTTCCGAGGCAAACGCCAGTGAGCCGTCCTTCAAGGACTGAGTCACGTACGCTGGCACGTCCATACCGGCGCTTTCCGCTTCGGCGGCAATGCCCAGCGGGTTACGGTTAAACTGCGGCGCAGACGGCAACCATCCCATACGCTCGGCGCGTACGTTGTAGTCGATCAGGCTACCACCGAATTTGGACTTGTCCGCCAGCGGCGACAAAATCTCGCTTACGTCCAGTTTCTCGTAGCGCCACTGACCAGAGTGAGCGTAGAAGAAGGATGTACCGTTCATCTGGCGTGGCGGGCGCTGCCAATCCAGGCCGAAGGCCAAAGGCTGCCAGCCGGTCTGTGGGCGCAGTTTTTCCTGACCTACATAGTGGGCCCAACCGCCACCGCTCTGGCCCACGCAACCACACATGACCAGCATGTTGATCAGCGCGCGGTAGTTCATGTCCATGTGGTACCAGTGGTTCATGCCGGCACCCACGATGATCATGGAGCGACCATTGGTTTTGTGAGCAGTCTCGGCAAATTCACGGGCGATGCGCGTCACTTTGTGAGCGGGTACGCCGGTGATCTTTTCCTGCCAGGCGGGTGTGTACGGCTTGATCTGGTCGTAGTCGGTAGCGCCGTCGTCTTCACCCAAGCCACGGCTGATGCCGTAGTTGGCGATCATCAGGTCGTATACGGTGACGACTAAAGCTTCTTCGCCGTCTGCCAGTTCAATTTTTCGGCTGCCCAGCTTGTGGGTCAGGGTGTCGCTGATCTCAACGGATTTGAAATGCTCGTGCTTGATGCCGCCAAAATACGGAAAGGCAACGTCCACAATTTCGTCGTGCTTTTCAACCATCGACAACTGCAGATTTACATCTTCTGTTTTTGCAGTTTGCTTCAGATTCCACTTGCCTTTTTGACCCCAGCGGTAACCGATAGAGCCGTTTGGCGCGGTTAGCTGGTTGGTAATTTCATCAATGGCAATGGTTTTCCACTCGGGGTTGTTCTCTTCGCCCAGTCCGCCCACCAGATCGCTGGCGCGCAGGAACCGGCCCGGCACGTAACGGCCGTCTTCCATTTTGTCGAGCTTCACCAGGTACGGCATGTCGGTGTAGCGGCGCACGTAATCGGTAAAGTAGGCGCTGGGATTATCAACGTGAAACTCTTTCAGAATCACGTGGCCCATAGCCATACCCAGCGCGGCGTCGGTGCCTTGCTTGGGGTTCAGCCACTCATCAGACAACTTCGCAACTTCGGCGTAATCCGGAGTGATGGCAACGGTTTTGGTGCCTTTGTAGCGCACTTCGGTAAAGAAGTGGGCATCCGGAGTACGGGTTTGCGGAACGTTGGAGCCCCAGGCAATGATGTAGCTGGAGTTGTACCAGTCTGCGGATTCAGGAACGTCGGTTTGCTCGCCCCAGGTTTGTGGGGAAGCCGGCGGCAGGTCGCAGTACCAGTCGTAGAAGCTCAGACACGTGCCGCCAATCAGCGACAGGTAACGGCTACCCGCGGCGTAAGACACCATCGACATCGCAGGAATCGGTGAGAAGCCGATGATGCGGTCCGGGCCGTGTTTTTTGGCGGTGTACACGTTAGACGCTGCAATCAGCGCGTTCACTTCGTTCCAGTCGGAACGCACAAAACCGCCCAAACCGCGGCGTGGCTTGTATTCAGCGGTTTTCTTTGGGTCTTCCACAATCGAGGCCCAGGCATCCACCGGGTCGTTGAACTGAACGCGGGCGGCGCGCCAGAGCTGCATCAGATGCTTTCGCATCAGTGGATACTTCAGGCGGTTAGCACTGTACATGTACCAGGAATAGCTGGCGCCACGAGGGCAACCACGAGGCTCGTGGTTAGGCAGATCCGGGCGGGTACGGGGGTAATCGGTTTGCTGGGTTTCCCAGGTGACCAGACCGTTTTTAACGTAGATTTTCCAGCTGCAAGAGCCGGTGCAATTTACGCCGTGGGTAGAGCGCACAATTTTGTCGTGCTGCCAGCGCTGGCGATAGCTGTCTTCCCAGTCACGGTTTTCGGTATGGGTTTCGCCGTGGTCGCCAGAAAAGGATTCACGCTTTTTGCTGAAGTAGCTCAGCTTGTCGATCAAATGACTCATGGTCTCTCTCTCCGTTTGCCGGATCGCATTAACGATTTGAGACCATTGTGTGACAACCCAATAGCGAAAGCAGCGTGGTTACTACCTCTTAACCAGCCCCTACCACCAGGGGGGTAGGCGGCACCTAGACCACTCGGGGCGCTGCGAGCGAGAGCTTGCGGCGCTCACGCCGCCGGGTGTTTCGAGCGAACAATAAAATACAGACTACCAGCATCACGAACAGCAGCATGAACACCGCAGAACGCACATTCAGCCAGGCGTTGATGGCGGCGAATACAATGGGCAACACGAATGCCACAGCGAACGCACCCAGCAGCAAAACGCCTGCCATTACCGCAGCCGCTTCACGGCTTGCCAGAATAATCATCCGCTGCAGAGCACCAATAGCCGAGCCCAGGGCGGCTCCGAGCACAGTCATCACACCGCCTTCCCACACCCGCGGCAGCAAAAGTTCTAGATGATAAGAGCGCCCCACACCTTGTACCGAGAGAGTCATCGGTGGGTAAGACAACACAAATAGCGCCGCCAGCGCCAACAGCAATGCCCATATAACGACCCGGCTGCTACCTAAACGATCGGCCAGCGCACCGCCCGCAATCTGTGCCAGAGCCCCCGGCAATACAAACCACAAAGCCCGATGCGCACCCAGGCCTACTGGCAGGCCCGAACGTGCTGACAGGTAATCCGGCAGCCACAGGGCCAATGCGAAAAAACTGCCGGCAATAATGGAAAAATAACCACACAAATTCCAAACCCCTGGCGCACAGCATTTGCGCCAGGTCGCGGCATTGCTCGCAAAGGGTGCGGTTTGGTCGTCGGGCTCGGTGAGCATCAGAAACAGTGCCAATATCAGCAGCAGCACAATGACATAAGCCAGAGGAACACCTTGCCAGGAGTAGGCCTGGTGCAGAAGTGGCACCAGGTAATAATTGAAACCGGCGCCGGTAATACCCGCACCAAACACACCCAACACCAGCCCGAGCCGTTGCGGCCGGCAATGAATGGTTACAAATTGCAGACCCGCACTGTAAAAACCACCGGCCAGGCCTAAACCACCAGCGGCGAGAATATAACCAGCAAAACTATCGGCAAAGAACACCAGCGCCATACTTAACGCCAGGCCTGTAAGGCACCACAACATGACTTTCCTGGCACCCCACATACCCGCAAACAGTCCTGCCGGGACCGCTAGCAATGCACTCACCGCCATCGGCATTGCCAGTAACAGGCCAAACTGAAGCTCGCTCAGCTGAAAATCGTTGCGAAGAGTCACGCCGACCACCGCAAAGAGGGTCCAGCAGGCGGCCGCAATAATGAAACCGGCCAGCGCTAGTGGTAACACTAACAACAGCGATGCGTAGCGCTCTTCGCCTAGTTCGTCGCCCCGTTCGTCATCCGGTTCCGTGCTGTCGGCCGATAGCTGCAAAACTCGGATTTCGGACGGCCCTGGCCCCACACTCATAGCTTTATCCTGTTGGCAGACGTGCCTTTGAGTGTCTTACTTTGCCTGTCTGGCGGTCAAAGACTATGATGGCTTAACAACCTCGTGGGTAGCTGTCTATCCGTAAGGAGGTAGTTGGCATTCAATCAATACCCACTCGCCACTTAAAAAATCCTATGACCTCCAGAAGCTCACTCGTTACCCGGATTGCCATCGCTGTCAGTGCGATTGTACTCACCGCCATTGTTAGTATGGGGGTCACTCTGGGGGTGTCACAAAGCATTGCCGGTAACGCCACCGCCATCAACCTGGCGGGCACTCTGCGTATGGGCGCGTATCAGTTGTTGGCGCAGGTAGCGCGACTGGAAGACCAGAATACCGCCAATGGGCGCCAGGCCCTGGACCAGATGGTAAGCCTCTACAATCAGCGCCTGGTCCACGCTGATATTGTCCAGTCATTACCACTCACAACAGATCACCCGCTGGCGCAACGCTACCGCGACGTAGTCAACCAGTGGAACTCCAGCGTCGGCCCCATGCTGGCACAACACCGGCCCGGAGACCCGCTAACAGGCTCGATGATTAACACCACTCAAAGCTACGTGGACAATGTCGATGTGCTGGTGTCTATGCTTGAACATCGCACCGAAGCCCGCATCCGCCTGCTGGACCTGATACAGGTGATCAGTCTGGTGTTCGCTATCCTGATCGTATTGGCGCTGTTTCTGGACTTAAAAAAGCGAGTTCTACGGCCGCTACGAAAACTGGTGAGCATTGCCGAATCCGTGAGCAAGCAAGATTTTTCCCGCAAGGCCGAGCTGCGTGGCTCTGATGAGCTGGCGCAGCTCGGGTCGGCGCTTGACCAGATGACCAGCGAGCTGGCGCTCACTTACTACGAACTGGAAAGCAAGGTCCAAACCAAAACCGAAGAGCTGGAGAAAAGCCATGCTGCGCTCGAATTACTGCATTCGTCCAGCCGCACTCTGTTTGCGAATCACAGCTTGTGCGATGGTGCAGTGCCCATGTTGAAGCAGCTGGAGCAGATGCTCGGCATAGGCCCTATCAACTTGTACCTGCACGACAAAGCCTCCGCAGAGCCGGTTCAAGCCGTCACTACTGCTACAATGGTGCGCCCATTTTACTGCCGCGATCACAGCTGCAGCGCCTGCCTGGTGACCGAAGAGGAACACGACGAGCTGCCAATGCCCGGCAATGACGGCCGCCGTTTGCTCCTGCCCATTCGCACCCCTGGCCAACTGCTGGGCACACTGGAGGTCTGGTACCCGGCCTCACAAGAGTTGTCTAAAACCGCACGAAGGCTGCTGGAAACTCTAAGCGATCAGCTGGCCACAGCCATATTTCTGGAGCGGCAAATTACCGAGGAACAACAGCGAACGCTGGCCGAAGAGCGCACCGTTATTGCCCGCGAACTCCACGATTCCCTGGCCCAGTCTTTGTCGTACCTTAAAATTCAGGTCACTCGATTGCGCAGAATGAACATGGACGGCCCACAAAAAACCGGTTATGACGCAGTATTGGACGAACTAAGCACAGGTTTAAGCAGTGCCTATCGTCAGTTGCGGGAACTGTTAGCGACCTTTCGCTTGAAGCTGGACACACCGGACCTTGGCGCCGCACTGCGCCAGACCGTGCACGAGTTTTCTGAACGCATGGCCAAACCCGTCAATCTGGTGTACAAACTGCCCACACAGACGCTGTCGCCCAATGAAGAAATTCACACGCTTCAAGTTGTGCGCGAAGCGTTGGCCAACGCGGTCAAGCACAGCAAGGCCGAAGCGGTGTGGGTCGACGTCAGTTTCGAGTCTCCGCAGGTTAAGGCTAAAATTCGTGACAACGGTCGCGGGTTACCCGATTCAGACCAGCCAGAGAACCATTACGGCATGATCATTATGCAAGACCGTGCCCGCTCACTGGGCGGCCAGCTAACGGTTGCCAATCATCCGCAAGGAGGAGTAGAAGTGAGTTTGCATTTTATTCCCCACGCCCGGAACCTGATCCCGGTTAAACCGGCCAATATCCCGCAAACCGCGGATTTCAATTGACGGTTTACCCACATAAAGAGAAAGCCATGTCTGATACACCTGCAAGCATACTGTTGATAGATGATCACCCTTTATTGCGCAAGGGCATCAAGCAACTGATCGAAATGGAACCGGATCTTGAGGTAGCAGGCGAGGCCAGCAATGCGACGGACGGCGTGCGCATTGCTCTGGAACTGGAACCAGACCTGATCCTGATGGATCTGAATATGCCGGACGTGAGCGGTATTGAAGCCTTGCGGCAGCTACGAGCCCACAACATCAGCTCGCGCATTATTATGTTCACCGTGTCAGACCAGCAAGACGATGTGGTTGAAGCATTACGCGCTGGTGCCGACGGCTATCTTCTAAAAGATATGGAACCGGAGGATATGATTAAACAGCTGCACCAGGCCGCCGTAGGAAAGCTGGTCATCAGCGAACGCCTTACCTCCCTGCTGGCAGACGCACTGCGCAATAACAAATCGCAACAGCCGGCGCGGCCAGACTTCGACAGCCTGACGCCAAGGGAAAAAGACATTCTGAAGCTCATCGCCGAAGGTCTGTCTAACAAGATGATCGGCCGCAAGCTGGACATCAGCGACGGCACGGTCAAAGTGCACGTGAAGCACTTGCTAAAAAAACTCAATTTGCGGTCGCGGGTGGAAGTCGCGGTGTGGGCTGTTGAAGAGGGTCTGCACAAGAGCTGAGCGATATCAACGCGGCACGGGCCAGCCTTGGTTAATGTAGGGGTTTCCATACGTGCCCTTTGCGGCGTGTTTGACCAACAACGGAGACACTCATGGCCCTGCACATGCCAACCTTTTTGCCGCGCCCCTCACTATCTGCATTCCATACGCTGCCAGGCATATCCCGTGTGCAGGCCGCAAGCCAAGAACTGGTCGCTAACCCGTTAATGACCGATTCACTGGCGCTGCTGAACGAGTATCTACCCTCGCCTTCTCAGTTATTGGCCGCTATTGATCATCGCATTCCGCTGGTGTTGAAACAGCTGATCATCGAAGCGCCGTTGAACGGGTTGTTTGCCGAAGCCATTGCCGACGGCGAGTTTGATGATTTTGAAGGGCACCGAATTCGCCTGGAGCTGAATGGCGGTCAGCCCGGTGTCACTTTTGGGTTCTGGGCGGGCAGGCTGCGCATTGTAAACGGCCCAGGTGAGGCGACCATTCGGGGTTCTCTGAGCGCTTTCAAAACCCTGGCCGAACGGAATCAGGACCCAGACCAGCTGTTTTTCCAACGCCGCCTGGTGATTGAGGGCGACACCGAACTGGGCCTGGCACTGAAAAATCTGCTGGACAGCCTGGAGTGGAGCATCGGCGTCAGCGGCTAAGCCCGCTGATCCATACCCGGTTGACCATACCAGTAGCCGTTGCACGGTGGCGCTTCCACCAAGGTTAATGGATCGCTATGGGGTATTTCACCCCGACGTACCTGATCAAAACGCTGCACCACCTCGGCCATACCTTGGTGCTCCGGGCTCAAGCGCACGGTATCAACACCCATGGCGACCATATCTGGAAGCTCCCGCAACAAATTATAACGGGCGCCAGACAAGGTCGATGTGCCGTTCAGGCGAAACAGCTCCTGGGCTTCACGGGACCGCAATTCCAAACCATCTGGATGCTGTAAGCAGCGAAATTCACAGTTGTCTTTTGGCAGGTTGTAATGGCGTGCGGTAAAGCAGCGCGACGACCAGGCCAAGGGTAAAAAACCCCAGGAAAACACTTCCACTGGCAAATCCAGGCCTTCGGCTTTTAACTCTGCAATCAGCTCGACCAGAGTTTCACGGCCCAACTCCACGGGTAGGTTCCACCCCTTCAAACCACGCTTTGCCAGCACCTTCAACGTCGCAACGTTGTAAATGTTCAGGCCCGGCCCCGTTACAAAGGGCAAATTATTGCTACTGGCCAGCTGTAGCGCGCTTTGGTCATTGGCTTCAATCAGGTAATCCTGTTGACTGCAAATGCGGCGCAGCAGGCGCAGATCAGCTTCGGATTCAATCAGAGTTTGGGTAGAGAGCACCACCTGTTTGCCAGCATCCTTCAGTACGCTCGCAATTTCTAGCCAGTCGACGAGTTTCAGTTCGCGGCGGCGGGCACATACGGTTTCACCCAGGTACACCGTATCTACCGGCCATTCCGCAGCGTTGGCGTAAAAATCAAACACGGTTTGCCGTGACCAAAACCAAAGTACAGGGCCTAATGAGACTTTGAGCATAGGATCTTTCATCTTATTTCCATTTGCGGTGATAGGCGCCGATGGTGGTTAGGCCGCCTTCTGACAAACCTGCCAGGGTGGCATTCCAGGCCGGGTCTACCACAAATTCAGCGGCGCTATTTTCAAGCCGGTCCAGAGCCTGGCGCCAGGTGCTGGCCACGTCGGCGATATAAGCAGGACTGCGCTGGCGGCCTTCAATTTTCACCGCGCTGATGCCCAGCTCCTGCAACTGCGGAAGCAGGTCTATGGTGTTCAGGCTGACCGGTTCTTCAATGGCATGGTAAACGCTGCCTTCTACTTCAAAGCGACCTTTGCACAGGGTTGGGTAACCAGCGGATTCGCCCTTGCCGTAGCGGTCAATCAAAATGCCATTAAGCCGTGATTCCAATCCCTGGGGCGTTTCCTGCCAGCGCACGGCTTTGGCTGGCGAGCAAGCACCGCGGGTATTAGGCGATTCATCCGTGATATAAGAAGATAAGTAACAGCGGCCTTCGGCCATGATGCACAGGCTGCCAAAGGCGAATACTTCAAGCTCTACCGGGCTGTGCTTCGCCAGGCCGCGAATCTGGTCCAGCGATAGCACCCGCGGCAACACCGCACGGCGAATGCCGAAATTATCTTTATAAAAGCGTAACGCTTCGTAGCTGGTGGCTGACCCCTGTACCGACAAATGCCTGTCTATTTGGGGGTAGCGACTGGCGGCATAGTCCAGTAACCCCATGTCTGCCAGTATCATCGCGTCTATGCCCAGCGTTGCGGCCCGGTCTACCGCGGCGGTCCAGGTTTTCCAGCCCTGAGGCTGAGGAAAGGTGTTAATTGCGCAGAACACCCGCGCGCCTTTTTTGTGGGCGTACTCAATGCCTTCTGAGGCGCGCTTGTCATTAAAATTCAAACCTTTAAACTGGCGCGCATTGGTGCTGTCTTTAAAGCCAAGGTAAACCGCGTTGGCGCCGTTATCCACAGCTGCTTTCAGCGCCGGCAAGCTGCCGGCCGGACATACAAGTTCCATAACCGTCTTCCATACATAGAGTTACGAAACCATACGCCGTGCAATCTGCAGTGCATTGACCTTCGTCAGGTGCTTAGCTGATACCCCTAAACAGGTATTCTGCGTCGTATTGCTAAACTAGACATTACTTTGCTTCTTTCTTAGGCTCTTCCTAACGTCCACATTTTAAGTAGTCAGATTCCCATGAGCACATTTCCCCCGACTGGTCTTCGTCTTATCCGGTACACCGAAAAGACAGACACATCTGACTCACCATCAAAAGCCGTCGCTTTTCGCAGGATACTATTATGAACTGGCTTAGATCATTATCCATGCGTAGCAAACTGATTGTTCTTGTTTTACCGGTGCTTCTGGCCATGCTGCTGTTCGCCAGCCAAAGTGTCATCAGCGACTACAGTGATCTGAAAGAGATGGGTGAACTGCAGGGCATGACTAACCTCGTGGCCCTTGCCGACCCAGTAATAGACGCTCTTCAGGTTGAGCGTGGCCGCTCTGCTATTGTGCTGACCAACAACGCCGACACCGATCAGAGAGAAATCGCATTAGAGTCACTGCAAGCCCAGAAACAGATTACAGATCAGCAGCTTGCGCAATACCGTCGCCAGCTTCCTGATATAATGCAGGCCCAAAAATTTGATTCTGGTGTTCTGTCCAGTATTGAAGAGTCCCAAAACAGCCTGTCTGGTCTGGCCGCTCTGCGTCAGTCCATTCTGGATGGCACAATAAAGCCAGCAGAATCAGCGGCGCGCTATACGGTAATGGTCCGCCAGCTGATTGACCGCATTCCATTGATTATCCGCCGTACCGACAATGCCGAGCTTACCCGTCAGGTAAACGCTTATCTGAATATGGCAGAAGCCGCCGAGAATGCCGGAACAGAAAGAGCTCAGGGCGCCGTTTTGATCAGCACCAGCGAGTTCAGCCTGAGCCGTCTGGATCAACTGGCGGAACTGGCGGGTGCACAAGACGGACATATGAGCGCAGCCGTTGCCATGCTGCCAACCGATTCACCCCGGCGCCAACGCCTGATAGATTTTGAAGCATCGAGCCAAAGCCTTGCCATGACTGACATGCGTAACACCCTGTTCAGTTCGACCGCCGGCATGCTCGACCTTATTTCCACTGAGTGGTTCGACACAACCACCCGCCGTATTCAGGCCATGAATCAGGTTCGCACCCTGATACTGAATGAATCCCACAACATAGCCCAGCGCCACCTTGACAGCGCCCGCTCAGAACTTATTACTGCCGTCGTGCTGGCGGGTTTGGCAACGCTGATTGCTTTGGTGCTGATGGTGCTGATTATCAAGGCGATTAACCGGCAAATAACCAATTTACTCGACGGCATCCGTTTTGCCATGGACAACAAAGATCTGCGCCAGCCCATTGTGATTACCAGCAGCGATGAACTTGGCGCCTTTGGCAAAGCCACAAACGAGTTATTCAGTGTGTTCGGGCGAGCACTGAAACTGATCGACCAGTCCAGCATACAGCTGGCCACGGCGACCGAAGAAACCAGCTCCACCGCGAGCCAAAATGCGAAGCAAATCCGCAGCCAGCAGCAACAGATCGAGCAGGTTGCGGCGGCAACCGAAGAAATGACTGCCACGTCAGAAGAAATTTCACGCAACGTGCAGCAGGTGGCAGATGCGGCCAACAGCGCTATGGCGAAAAGCAAAACCGGCGAGCAAGTGCTGCACGGCAGTGTTAGCCGTATCCGCTCGCTGGCAGATTCGGTGCAGCAGGTTAATAAGGTGATTGAAGAGCTGGAAGAGCGCAGCAGCCATATCAGTGATGTAGTCGACGTGATCCGCAAGGTCGCAGAGCAGACCAACCTGCTGGCCCTGAACGCGGCTATTGAAGCCGCCCGCGCCGGTGAACACGGCCGCGGCTTTGCGGTAGTGGCCGACGAAGTGCGGACTCTGGCACGCCAGACCCATGAATCGACCACCCGCATTGAAGATATCATCAAGGGCGTGACGGATATGACCGCAAGCGCCAGCCGATCCATCATAAGTAGCCACAAGTTGGCGACGGAAACCAGCCTCCAAGCCGAAGAATTGGAACAGACCTTTGCCGATATTTTGGCCGACGTTAACAACATTTCCGACATGGCGACGCAGATTGCCGCCTCGTCGGAGGAGCAGGTATCGGTCACCCGGGAAGTCGCAGGCAATATGGAATCGGTTAGCGAATCAGCACTGCTGACCCTGACCGGCTCCCAGGAAATCACCCAAGTGACTGAAGAGCAGGCTCGTTTGGCGCGCCAACTGCAGGACCTGGCCAACGAGTTCAAGGTTGCCACGGTTTAGATTTAACGGTAAAAAAAGGCTATGTCCCAATTAGTTGTTGCGATACTCGACCGGTTGCTTCCAACAAACAGCATTCGGGAGTTAGCTCAGGGTATCGCTCCAGCAACCGTCGCCAACCCAAGTAGTTCTTCAGGTATTTGGTCGCCACACCATGGAACCGAATCATCCAGTTTTTCAATCGACTGTCGTACGCATTGACGTTCTGGATATGAAAAGCACCGCGGACACGGGGCCGGCGAGCAGATACAGCCTGGTGCTCGATTCCCGCTTTTTTCGCAAAAGCCCGATAAACCGAGGCCCCGTCAGTACAGAGGCAGGCATCCGCTGCGACCAACGGCTTGAGTGCGCGGCTGACTTCGATGGCATTGAGCTTTGGCAAGATAAAATCTGCGGTTTCCCCGGTCCGATCACGCACCACCAGCACTGGAATTTGGTCGGGCCCCGTTCCGCGAGTTAGGCTGACTCCGCCCCGCTGACGGGCCTTGCGAGAGATTTTTCGCTGGCCTTTGAAGGACTCCAGAAAGAGGGTCTCATCCGCTTCCACGATGCCGGACTCGCGTTGAGCCTGATGCCCCGCAACCAGAGCCAAGAAGCGGTGGCGCCACAAGAAGGCCGTGTTCTTGTTGATGTGACACTCAGTCGCAGCCTGGCGCACGGTTTTGCCGTCGATTAGCGCCTGAGCGTAGCAGAACCATTGCTCACGTTTACGCAGGCGTGCCAACGGAGTTCCGGTCAACGGATTGCAAGTACGCCTGCATTGGGCGCAACGGTAACGCGGCAGATTGTGGCCTGAGCCGCGATGCCTGGCAATGCGGACAGCAGGTGGGAGAGTGCTCGACGAGCAGCGTGTCCGCCGCGCCCGTATCGGCCTGTTGGAAATAGCGGTGTAGTTGATGCCGCTGGCTGGGTGTCAGCTGGCCTAGTTGCAACATGAGGAAGTGAAAGGCTTTGTCGTTCATGGCATAACCTCCGATGAGGAGATATCTGCTCTAAGTATAGCTGCGCAACAACTAACTCAGACATAGCCATCAAGTAGGCATCGATGTTGAATATCGCCCAAGCTAAGGAAGCCAGCGCAACAATGAGGTTAATGCAGGGCAGGAAAAGCAGAAAAGGTAAATCGCGTCCGTTGCTTTGGTCCTCATGCTCTCCCTGAACATTGGTTTAAATTTATTCGCTCATTTGAGCAAAGATTTTGATAATAGGTCTTTGAGGGTTGGCAAGTTGCAGTTCCAACACCCGCTTGCTCTGGCGCTTCAGCTCGTCACTGGGCTTTGCCCACTGCTCTTCAGGCAGTGGTTCCGACCACTCCGACATTGCTTTGGGCAGCGTCTTTTGGCTCATGCGTTTGATCTTTTTGACCTCCCACTCCACCAGTCGGTTCGGGATGGTCCAGAAGGTCATGAGGTGGTAGAGGTACCAGCCGATTAGATAGAACATTCCGCGCTTGCCTTCCCGATACTCATCATGAAGGCGTTTTCGAGCATTGCGGAAAACGTGAACACCTTCCCAAGGCGGGTCGTCCGGGCCTTGAAGATCCAAGGGATCCTGAATCTCTTTTAGAGTGTGGACTTCGTATTCCATGTAGGCGCGGATTGCTTCCCAGTTGCTGATGGCCTGGAACTGGCCGTAAGTTTCAAATTCCAGGGTATATTTTTCGCCTGTTTCCGGATGATAGAAACCGATGCCAAAGCCATACTGGCGCTGTACGCCGTATTCGGTAACGCCTTGGGCTTCCGTGACCCAGGCCACCAGCTCTTCCCAAGGGACGAAAATCGGTTCTTTTTGGCCCTCTGGGACGAAACACACTTCACGGCGTTGGCGGTTGAAGCGGGTGGGGATCACGTTTCTCAACTTGCCATAAGCCAGCCAACGAGGAAGAGAGAGCATAAAAAAACCAAAGAGACTGCCCCAAACAGCAAGCCAGAAGGTAATATCAAACACACCTCGGAGGGCATGCATCGCGTCGGGCAAACCGTTACCTAGCCAAAAAAATAATAAAAAGCCCATCATAGGAATAAGAAAAGCAATAAAAAAAAACAAACCAAAAGGTCCGCCCAGCGTCATCTGCCAGCCAAACACCGAAGTCACCCCGGTCCCAAAATCCAAGTAGCCATCATTGACTTCTCCCACAGCATGGCCGTGATCCACCGGTGGCAGGCCAGTTGGAAGGGGTCCAGGCGATAAAAAGGTCAGTCGGCCGCTTGGGAAGGGCTCGGAACGCCCCGCGCGGGGTGTCTGCTCTGATTGGGCATATTTCGGGTTCATCAAAGACTATCCATTACTATTAATGGCTGGCGAAGTTGCCGCCAGTTGATCTCTGCTTTTGGTGCCTCTTGTACGGGGCCACCCGGTCAAGTATTCATTGAGGCCTCGTCCGAGAACTCTTCACCAACCTGGGCGAAAATCTCCATAATCGGCGTTCGGGGATTGGCTTTCTGCAACTCAAGTACACGCTTGCTCTGGCGTTTCAGCCCGTCACTGGGCTTTGCCCACTGCTCTTCAGGCAGTGGTTCCGACCACTCAGACATTGCCTTGGGCAGCGTCTTTTGGCTCATGCGCTTGATCTTTTTGACCTCCCACTCCACCAGTCGGTTCGGAATCGTCCAGAAGGTCATGAGGTGGTACAGGTACCAGCCAATCAGGTAGAACACTCCGCGCTTGCCTTCCCGATACTCATCATGCAGACGCTTTCGGGCATTGCGGAAGACGTGAACGCCCTCCCAAGGTGGATCGTCCGGGCCCTGAAGATCTAACGGATCCTGAATCTCTTTTAGAGTGTGGACTTCGTATTCCATGTAGGCGCGGATTGCTTCCCAGTTGCTGATAGCCTGGAACTGGCCGTAAGTCTGAAACTCCAGAGTGTATTTCTCGCCGGATTCAGGATGATAAAAACCAATACCGAAACCGTACTGGCGCTGTACGCCATATTCGGTAACACCCTGGGCTTCCGTGACCCAGGCCACCAGTTCTTCCCAGGGGACGAAAATCGGTTCTTTTTGGCCCTCTGGGACGAAACACACTTCGCGGCGTTGGCGGTTGAAACGGGTGGGGATCACGTTTTTTAATCTGCCATAAGCCAACCAGCGGGGAAGAGATAGCATGAAGAATCCAAAGAGAGCTCCCCAAACAGCGATCCAGAAGCCGTAGTCATACGTTTCTTTAAAAACTTCGACTGCGGCAGTCCATTCTTTACCATGAGCGATTGTAAGACCATAAAAAATAACTGGAAAACCAAAAGCAATAAACAAAAAACAAAAAAAGGGTATGCCTAAAGTGGCCTGCCAACCAAAAACCGATGTTACTCCAGTTCCAAAATCCAGGTAGCTCTCATTCACTTCTCCCACAGCATGGCCGTGATCCACCGGTGGCAGCCCGGTTGGCAGAGGCCAGGGCGATAAAAAGGTCAGCCGGCCGCTCGGGAAGGGCTCGGAACGCCCCGCGCGAGATGTTTGCTCTGATTGGGCATTTTTCGGATTCATCAAAAGCTATCCATTGCTATGAGTGGCTGGCGGAGTTGCCGCCAGTTGATCTCCGCTTTCGGTGCCTCTTGTATGGGAGTCAAGGGGTACCGGCTGTCAGGAGTCACCTTCAGCATATACACAGAGCCTGTGTAAGCCCCATTTGCCTGTAACGTCTCCACTTTGACCATCAGGCTGAGCTCGCTGGTGAGTGTGCCATACCGGGTTTTCTCATGGGCCGGGGGCCTGAAGGTCAGTTGCAAGTGATCAATGTCAACTGGCTGCTCCATGCTAGCAATGATGGCGCCGGTGCAGGGTACCCAGGTTTCCGGATGAAGTGAAAACATACCCCGCTTCCCCAGCTGGATTCGCCATGCGGCGATTGACACCCGATAGAGCGATTTGCCGTCCGAAGGTTCGGTCAGGCTGTCCGGAGGTAAACGGTAGCAGCTCAGCTGCAACCGAGAAGGTCCTTCATTTTCCGCAGGCACCTCATCAAGGGTGACACTGTCGCCAATCCGGGCAAAGGCTTCCGCATAAGCCTCAAGCGAGCTATCGTGAACACGCTCAGACTCTAGTGACCAAGGCGTAGTTTGCAGCCATCTATCCCGCTCGCTAAGGTTGTAACGGTTGTACAGCCAGGTACCGCCCAATTCGAAAACCGTAAATACCAGCCCCGCCACGTTCAGGCGGGCAAAGAGACCGGACAAAGTCCGGCCTGCGGTGGCCCAAGCCACGGCCTTGCTTTCCATCCCCCGTGCAGCAAGAACCTGAAAAAACGACTGACCAGTTCGAGATAGCCCATAGGCATTGGTAACGACCAACCCCCCACTGCCAATCATTCCCAATGTTGCACCAAACTGGGCTTCGGCATTGCCTGTCTGGACCGCCCTCAGCCAGTTTTCTTGGTGTTTTAAGGCACTAATGCCGGCACTAATTGCCCCAAACAGATAGGCGGGACCACCAAGCCAAACATGCAATTTACCCATTTGGATATGCACACCAGCAACAGCACTGCGCTGCCATGCCTCCGCCAGCGCCCGAGCCCTGGCACTGTATGCGGTGTCCATCAACCCTTGAGAAGCAAGAAAGCCAGCCGCAATAGTCGCCAACGCGCTTTCATAAAGACGCTGTTTATCTTCCGGATTTTCAGACTCCGAGCCAAGTTCGCTAGCAACATTCCATAAGATCGACAGTTGAGCCACGAACACCAAAACCCCAAGCCCATCCCCCATCAGGTTAACTCGATGAGCCGAGGCCAAACCCTGCCGGAAATGCCCCACCAATCGTCCAAGCTCCTGCTGATCCAATGCCGGCAGAACCAACGTCAGGCCGGCACGACCGGTAACGGCTGTTTCCAGTTTCAGGCCGGTGTCGATTTCCTCAACCGGGCTAAGGGCCGCCGCTACCTGTTTACCGACTTTACGGTGCTGTTCACGGATTGCTTTGAACTCAGCCACCAGCCCCTGGGCTTTTTCGGAGCGATGGCCATGGGTTGATTTGGCAACGTCATGGTCGTTCTGAAGCTGTTTCATCTGTTGATCAAGCTGCAGCATCTTTGTGAGATTGTTCCGGAACGTCGCCAACTCGCCTTGCGACGCAACGCGAAATTCCGCCTTGCCCTGGTCTATAGCGTCCAGCATGCTGCGCTTGAAAAAATACGGAAGATCTCGGAAAAGATCATCCAGCTCTGGCAAGGTCTGGCTTCCAATCGCCTGGTACAACTTCTCGATAGCACGCCCCTTGGCAAGGGCAATCGCTGGAGCCACGGTGTCTCCCACTGCACCTGCTTTTTGTTGGATCAGCTTTGAGTAGTCGATGAAGTCCGGCAGTTTGCCATTTTCTGCGGCTTTTATTTTTTGCACCCAATTCGCCGCCCGGGTCACCACGGCGTAGCCAGCGTTGCCGACAATGGCGTAGGTTTTCGCCAGCTCACCGTCTGCCGACCGGTCGTTCTTTGGCAGCGTATGGAACAGTGGGCGACTGTATTGAGGGTGCGTGTTCAACCACTCCAACACGCTCTCGCTCGCCTCATCGGAACGGCAGATGTCTTTAAGGCAAGCGTACTCAAGATCCAGTGCTGCCTCGAGCTGCGTCTTATCTTTCGGGTCAAAATACCAGGCTGCATGATGGTAGCGATTGTCTGTCAGCAGTTGTACACGGTCATTGGTTATGGCCGTCAACAAAGACTGCCACCGAGCAAGTTTCGCTCGCTGGCCTGTCATGAACTGATCCATGGTCTCGCGGTCAATCAGGTCGTTGATTCCACGATTGCCAAAACCCTGTCCTTCAAGAATCGACTCCAGATGCTCGCGGTGACTTTTCTTCAAAGCGGCAATACCTTCAATGTGGGCATCCACAAAATCCGGCAGCGCCCCTTTCATCGCCTGTCGCAAATACCACTCATCCACCGCTCTCTGCATTTTGGGCACGATGCTGTAAGCGTTAGTGCGGTTGGCTGTAGCCCGAATTTCTTCAACTCTCGATTTAACCTCAGCAGGAAGCGACGTGTCGTTGGGGCCAGGTCGGTGCTCGTCTCCTTGTCTTTTTAGGGCTGCCAGCAGTGCCGACTGAGTATCCGAACGATCGCTTTCGGACATAGCTTCCAGATCCTGCCGCATGGACGCGATAGCAGGGTGATCTGAATTGGACATCATGGAGCCCAAGCCCTGTTCGTCCAGCAGGGTCATTGACTCAATCAAGGTGCCAAAAAAATAGTCTCGCTCGTTGCTTCCCTCTTCTGCCCAGCTCTCAATCCATCCCACCACGTCGTCCTGATGCTGTGCCAGATCCAGCATAACGCCTACATCGTCCCGCAAAACCAGACAGAGACAGTTAGAGGTGTCGTCTATCTTCTGTTGTTTTATCAGCTTGCCGAACCGGCTTCTGTGGTAATAGGGCTGATTTTCCCAGTGGTAGAATTCGCTTTCTTGTGGATGGGCACCTTCGGTTGGCTCCGGAACATTGTCTTCGGCAAATTCGGCAACCCGCGCCTTCGCCTGATCCGGGGTGAGCAGAAATTCGCCGCCACTCAGCGGTGAGGCACTGGCAAGATCAACCCTTTGTAACAGCTCATCACGCTCTTCGGGATCATCCAATACTTGTGATTTTTTCCGCGCTGTCCACGCCATCTCAGAAAAAGCGACGTACAGCGTGTGAGAGGTCGGGTATTCCAACTTGCCGCCGTTATGTCCGGTCAGTTCACCGTCTTTATGCAGATACTCGTGAAGCTTCTCTCTATTTGTATCTCCACCGGCGCTTCCACCCGCACTGACATCCAGTACATAAATATAGCCATTTCTCAGAAGGCGATAACCCACCGGGCAGGAGGTCAGCGAGTAAGGGTAGCCTGAATCGGTATCGACAGGTGCGACTTCCACTCTGCCGTAGCGAACAGGCAGCAGGTGAACGGATTTGAGTAATGGGCAGGAAGCGGGCTCATCAATCGGCGTGCCCGGCTGCTCCCAGCAAAGCAGATCGCTGCTTTGCCGATCATTAGTGGGACGTTGTATCCTTGCCATGGTTCATCCTTGATCCATCGGGAATGCGGGTTCAGTGGCGGCATTGCCGCCGGTCAGATTAGGCAACGCTGCAAACAGAAACTGCATAGCGTCTCGCAAACTATTGCACTCATTGTCGAGTGCCTCATCCAGTGTTTTTCGAAGTGCTGGGTAGACATCACGTAGTTGGGGGCCACCTAACTGCCTGCGCACGGGTTCATCAAGGCTATCCCATATCTGCAGTGCATCTTTGCGTCGATTGAAAGCCTTGAAAGCCTCCCTCAACTGGGGCAAAGCATTCTCTTTTTTGGTTTGAGCGGATGTTGTGGGCGGTCGAACGGCCGGCGGTTCAACCTGGCACCATTGCTCGCTGATTCGATCCGGAACAATCAGCCGGTCTGCGACCCTACGGCCAGAACCGGTCAAATTGTTTCCGATTACCGACCGAGCCAGCGCCGGATGAGCAATGCGCATCAGCTCTTCACAACCTGGCGCCATTTCGATCTGCAGATGAGACCGCATCCAACGGGACACGGTAGCGCGGTCTGTGGCAGACACCAGCAAATACCCGTGCTCTTGCATAGACCCTTGCTCCAGGAATCCCCGCAGTACCGGGTCTTCCGGCCCGTTTAACCACACAAGCCAGGGAGACAAGTCTGACATTACCTCCCAGCGAGTTGCGGCGTACAAGCATTCGGCACTGATCGGCCGGTCGCCAGCCCATTGGTAAATGTGTTTGCCAAGCTGTGGAATAGCGACGCCATCCAGAATAAGTCCGACAGCGGAAGGGTCAGGCCAGGGTGAATGGTCAAAAGGAGAATAAGAAAGTGGGCAACAACTCTGGTTCATGAACTCTGCTCCTCACACAGAGGGCATGTTGCATTACCCTTTCTAAGTGCAGCCACCTGGGATTCAACATTGATCGCCCGGGCGTTTTCCCGCTGCCCCACCTCTTCCAAAGCCACTTGCGCAGACGCACTGGGTTGATCGCCCTCAATCATCTCCGGCAGTCCCGGCATCAAAACACCCTGCCCGGAACCACTTCCAGGGCTCCCCCCAGAGTTAATCATGATTCCCGGCCCGCTCAACGTAACGCCGCTGGAGTCAAGCTTCAGGAAGCTGCCGCCGGCGGCCAGTGTGATTTCGACACCTGCGTCAATAACCACTTTAGAGCCTGCCTTGTGGTGAACTTCGGTACCGGCTTCGCTGAGCGTGGCGCTGCCTGATTGCTGGTGAAACGTTCCGCCAATGTTCCTACTGCTGTCGGCTCCAACGGACTGGCGCTTTTCGCCGCCAACGGTGATGTGGTCGTTGTTTTTTACGTGGCTGAACCGGTCATTCTCAACGGTCAGGTGGCTGTTGTTATTGATCACTTCGGTGCGGTTGTTTTCCGTCAGTAGATTCAGGTCTTTTTGGGCATGAACATAAACCTGCTCCTCTTCTGCTTCATCTTCAAAGCGCAGTTCGTTGCTGCCTTCGCCCTTGTGGGTGCGAGTTTTCAGAGTGGTGCGGGTTTTGTGTTCTGGCAGCGCGTAAGGCGGCGTGTTGGTGGCGTGGTAAGTCCGCCCGGTGATAATGGGCTGATCCGGGTCGCCGTCCAGAAAGGAAACAATGACTTCGTTTCCGATTCTCGGTATCGCCATAAAACCGTACTGACCACCTGCCCAGCCCTGGCTCACTCGAAGCCAGGCGCTGCTGTGTTCGTTATTTTCTGAATAACGATCCCACGGGAAGCGCACCTTTACCCGGCCAAATTCATCGCAATGAATTTCCTCGCCTTCCGGGCCGGTGACGATAGCAATTTGCGGGCCGTCCATGCGCGGCCGATGTGTTGGTAAAGGCCGCCAGGTTTTGTCAGCAGGAACAGCGCTGAATGCATTGTGGTAGGTGGTCGGTTCAGAACCGGCTTCTTCTTGCAGCGCCTGGGGCTGTTTGCCGGTGTGAGTGACGGCTGTGAGCAACCAGTCCCGGTTTAAGTCAGGGCTGTTATGCTCGGTTAACGCTACTTTGGCGCCGCAAGTAAAGTCTGCGCGGTTACTTTCACCGTTGGCGGTGCTGGCGTCGTTTCTGAGGGCATCCAGTCGCGCTTCGGTAAACGGCTGGCCGCTGGCGTCGGCCTTGAATCGGCCCGGGTAATCGAAGTGTTGATAGTCTTGGCGCTGGTTGGGACTGGCCGCGCTTTGCTCGTGCATTTGCGCGTAGGCAGGGTTCTTGAAGGTGTAATCTTTCATGGCCACGGAGGCGACGCGAACGCGCTCCTCAAAGCGGAAGCGGAACACGGCAGGCTGCTTGGTGCTTCCCCCCGCTTTGCCGTTATATTCGGCGGCTTCGAGCCGGGGCGCGTCGCCGTGATGATCGGCAATGATTAGGCCGGGCTGTTCGTTTCCGTCTACGCTGCCGTGCTGGTAGCGATAATGCCAACCTTCCTCTGCACCCATTCGCTCAATAAATGCCAGATCGCTTTCCCGATGCTGTACGCAGTATTCCCGTTTCTGTGGGGTGCGTTTAAGATCAAACATAGTGTTTACAACGCCCCGCTCTTCCAGCAGCGTGCGCACGATCGTATCTGTGGTCTGAGTCTGAAATATGCGACTGTTATGCATCAGCTCCAGGCGCCACAAAGGCGGCTGAATGATCAATTCGTAGCGGGTACGGCGGTGGCCGCTGCCTCCCCGGGCAAACTCGTTGACCACACCTGTGAAGCGGCGAAGGGGCGCACCGTCTTGCCAGACCACCAAAACGACCGATTGCTCCAAAACACTGAAGGCATCAACGTCTGCGTTGGTACTGGCCAGCTCAAGGCGGCCGTAAAAAAGCTCACTAAGCCGCTCTGTCAGCGTGAAGCCGACAACGGAAAATAAATCAGAGGGGAGTTCGCCAACATGGGCGGTAAACTGCAGTCCGTTTGCCTGGGGCATATCTTCGATCCCTGAAGATTGAGGTCTTTTCGTGCTCATCCTGAGCCGCCGCCCGATTATAACCTTCAGGTTCGGGAATGTAACCCTGCGGCCCAGAGCCGGGTAAAACATGAGACGTTGGACACAATACCGTTACGAATAGCCGTGCTTCACGCGTTCTCTGCGATAGCGCCCGACAGTAATGCTTTGTAGGCCGGCTTCAATGCGCCGAGGCTGAAACGCTGTACATCCGGCACTGTTAATCGGTCACCATGGCTATCCATAGCCTGCTTTTCAATCAACGCCGCTGCATGAGCCGCCTCGGCCGGAATGTCGTCGCCACAGTCCGGATACAAGTATTCCGGTGCAAACAACTCCGGGTAGGCTTCCCTTGCCGGCACAATGGGCACACAGCCAGCGGCCACAGCCTCAAGCACCGCCAGCCCCTGAAACTCATGTAACGCGGTTGAAAGAATCACGTCCGCGCTCCCCAGCCACTCGTAATACCCGGTGCGGCTCGATGCGTATCCAAACTGCACGAGCCGATGGGCAAACTGCTGTTGAATAGTCGTCATGGCTTCGGGGACTTTGCGGAAACTTTCACCAAGGACACACACCTGAAAACTCACCGCTCTGCGCTCAAGTTCCTGCAGAATCGCAAGCAGCCGGTCAGGACCCTTGTCGTATTCCCAGCGCGCCGCCCACACAATTCTTAGGGGCAATGCACCAGGCCCGGGTTCAAGGCCATTGCGCCATAAACGCTCGCCCGCCTCAAGACTCTGGCGTTTCGCTTCACTGAGAAACACAGGGTCATCGATGGGGACCGGCAGAACCCGGGATTTCGCGGAAATGAGTTCGAGGGTTCCCTCCGGGATACCATCGGGCAATCGCCGGAAGAGTTGCTCAACACCCTCAAGAAAGCTACGCCGGTTCCAGTCGCTGTTGAACAGCACGGTATCGGCAGCAATAGCGCTGTACAGGTTCACCATTTGAGGATCAATGCTATTGTGCTGGCCATCGGATGCCGGATAGGCAAACTGATTTTCATGCATATAAAGCAACGCTGGCGTATGGGCCAGGTTCGGATGAAAACCCCGAACTGACGCCAGATCAACCATGGACGTCACTAACAGCAGGTCCCAATGCTCCTTCAACATCGGCTCGCTCAGCCAGGTCAGCGCGTTACCTCGAATCCGCCAGCGGAAAAATCTCGGCGACAGGGCAAGCACATGCCATTCAAATTCCGGCTGGCTGAGCACCAACTGCTCTCGCCAGCGACGATGGCTGCCTGCGTCATAGGCCGAAAGCAGGAGTATTCTGGGTTGTCGAAGGGCAAGCGTTTTGGACATGAAGGCATTCTGCCCTACTCGCGATTAGACAACCAGACACTCTGATACGGCTGCAGTGTGATACTGCCCGACAGATTTTATATGGCCATACCCGAGATCAAGTCAAACCAATGATCCGTGCCACACGGAGTGTGTATCAAGTAGGCTATGTCCCAATTAGTTGTTGCGATACTCGACCGGTTGCTTCCAACAAACAGCATTCGGGAGTTAGCTCAGGGTATCGCTCCAGCAACCGTCGCCAACCCAAGTAGTTCTTCAGGTATTTGGTCGCCACACCATGGAACCGAATCATCCAGTTTTTCAATCGACTGTCGTACGCATTGACGTTCTGGATATGAAAAGCACCGCGGACACGGGGCCGGCGAGCAGATACAGCCTGGTGCTCGATTCCCGCTTTTTTCGCAAAAGCCCGATAAACCGAGGCCCCGTCAGTACAGAGGCAGGCATCCGCTGCGACCAACGGCTTGAGTGCGCGGCTGACTTCGATGGCATTGAGCTTTGGCAAGATAAAATCTGCGGTTTCCCCGGTCCGATCACGCACCACCAGCACTGGAATTTGGTCGGGCCCCGTTCCGCGAGTTAGGCTGACTCCGCCCCGCTGACGGGCCTTGCGAGAGATTTTTCGCTGGCCTTTGAAGGACTCCAGAAAGAGGGTCTCATCCGCTTCCACGATGCCGGACTCGCGTTGAGCCTGATGCCCCGCAACCAGAGCCAAGAAGCGGTGGCGCCACAAGAAGGCCGTGTTCTTGTTGATGTGACACTCAGTCGCAGCCTGGCGCACGGTTTTGCCGTCGATTAGCGCCTGAGCGTAGCAGAACCATTGCTCACGTTTACGCAGGCGTGCCAACGGAGTTCCGGTCAACGGATTGCAAGTACGCCTGCATTGGGCGCAACGGTAACGCGGCAGATTGTGGCCTGAGCCGCGATGCCTGGCAATGCGGACAGCAGGTGGGAGAGTGCTCGACGAGCAGCGTGTCCGCCGCGCCCGTATCGGCCTGTTGGAAATAGCGGTGTAGTTGATGCCGCTGGCTGGGTGTCAGCTGGCCTAGTTGCAACATGAGGAAGTGAAAGGCTTTGTCGTTCATGGCATAACCTCCGATGAGGAGATATCTGCTCTAAGTATAGCTGCGCAACAACCAATCTGGAACATAAAAAGGGTGCCATGAAGGCACCCTTTTTATGTTCCAGATTGCTTTAACAGACATCAGGGCAGGCCTGCCGGAGTAGCGCTGCCCTAATAAACATCAGATAATTCGCGAAAACCGCTGAGTGGCCCCTTCTTTGCGATAGGCATCAAAAATCTGACAAATGGCACGAATAAGCAGCCGTCCAGCGGGCTGCACCTGCAGTACGCAGCCGTTATCCGCAATCAGCTCGTCGGCCATCATCGGCTTTAGGCGTAACAGTTCATCGGCAAAATATCGGTCAAAATCTTCGTTCCATTCGGCAGCAAATTGCTGACGATCCAGACGGAACTGACAGATCAGCTGGCCAATAACCCAGCGCCGCAGGCGGTCGTCGCGGGTCAGGTTCACACCTTTGGTGATCGCCAGCTGACCTGAATCTATCGCGGCCTCCCAGGATGGCAGATCGTGGTTGTTCTGGAAGTACGCATCGTCGGTCTGGCCGATGGCCGACACACCCAGCGACACCAGATCGCAATCGGAGTGGGTGGTGTAACCCTGAAAATTACGATGCAGGCGACCGGCGCGCTGGGCTAGCGCCAGGCTGTCATCAGGTTTGGCAAAGTGGTCCATACCGATGTATTCGTAACCGGCATCCAGCAATCGGTTAATGGTGTTGTGCAAGATGGTCAGCTTTTGCTGCGGCGTGGGCATGGTGTCGCCCTTGAGCCGTGTTTGCGGGTAGAACCGCTCTGGCAGATGGGCGTAGCTGAACACCGACAGCCGATCTGGCGACATGTCGATCACTTCTTCCAATGTTGCCGCAAAGCTGTCCGGGGTCTGATACGGCAGACCGTAAATCAGGTCCAGGTTAATGGAACCAAAGCCCAGGCGGCGCGCTTCATCCAACACCCCGCGGGTCATTTCCTTAGGCTGTATCCGGTTGACCGCTTTTTGCACCTGGGAATTTACATCCTGCACGCCCAGGCTGATGCGGTTAAAGCCCAACTCCCACAGTGTGGAAAGGGTGTCGTCATCCACTTCACGGGGATCGATTTCAATACTGTAGTCGTGACTGCCATCGGTTTGCAGATTGAACAGTTCGCCGTAGCCGTGCATCAGTTCGCGCATTACATCGCGGGGCAGGAACGTTGGCGTGCCGCCGCCCAAGTGCAACTGTTTCACCGGCCGGTCAGCACCGAATAATTTGGCTTGCATGGCCGCTTCTTTCAGCAGGCGCTGCACATAAGGCTGGGCATTATTACGCTTCTTGGTGATGACCTTATTGCACGCGCAGTAGTAGCACAGGTGCGCGCAAAACGGGATGTGGGTGTACAACGACAGCGGTCGGCCGGTGGCCTTGCTGCGTGCGGCCGCCTGCACCATATCGTTAATCGGATACGTCTGATTGAATTCCACCGCCGTAGGGTAAGAGGTATAGCGCGGGCCGCTCAGATCGTAGCGGCGAATGAGCGCGTCGTCCCAGGTAAATTCGGGCAGAATAATGGTGTCAGAAGACGGAACTGCGGTTGTGGAAGCCATAAATAAAGACTCTGGGCGCCTTGAGTTTGAAGCAGACTGTAAACCGGCATCGTAACCGTGTTTTAGCGCCGCCATGTTGATTCGTATCATCTGTGAACATGACAACAGTGTATCAAGCCTGAAATGACGCGACTGTTGCGCTTATTGAGTATGTTGGCTACCCCTTTTGGAACACACACTGTCTGGACAAAGCACTATGGCTAACCTGATTTTGATTCTCGCAGACCAGCTAACGCCAGGCCTGAGCGCTCTGGACGGCGCCGATCGCGATACCGACCGAATCGTTATGGCGGAAGTTCACAGCGAAGCCAGCTACACCAACCACCACAAGAAAAAACTGATACTGCTGTTCAGTGCCATGCGCCATTTTGCTGGCCAGTTGGAAGCCGACGGTTACAGCGTGCATTACCAGCGCTATCACCCCGATAACACGGCGCAAAGCCTGGAACAGGTGATGGCCGAGCAAATAAAGGCCCACCAACCCGAGCGCATTATTACCACCGAGTGCGGCGAATGGCGCCTGCACAACATCATCAGCCAGTGGCATGAAACCCTGGGCGTAACGACAGAAATTCGCCCGGACACCCGTTTTATTGCAACTAAACAAGAATTTGCCGATTGGGCCGAAGGCCGCAAACAGCTGCGCATGGAATATTTCTACCGGGAAATGCGGCGCAAAACCGGGCTACTGATGACCCCGGAGCAAAAGCCTGAAGGCGGCGAATGGAACTACGACGCCGAAAACCGCCAAAAATGGACGGGCAAACCACCTGCTCCAGCGCCGTTCCGGATCGAACCGGATGCCGTCACCCAAGAAGTCATCGACATGGTAGAAAAACACTTCGGCGACCATTTTGGCAGCAGCGACGACTTTCATTTTGCAGTGACCGCCGCCGACGCCGAGAAAGCCCTGGAACACTTCATTGACTACGCCCTGCCCTGCTTTGGCGACTACCAAGACGCGATATCTGACCACGAAGACTGGTTGTTCCATTCCATATTGTCGCCCTACATAAACTGCGGCTTGCTAGACCCGCTTGCCGTATGCAAGCAGGCGGCCCAAGCCTGGTACGCTGGGCGTGCGCCCATCAACGCGGTGGAAGGATTTATTCGTCAAATTGTCGGCTGGCGCGAGTTTGTACGCGGCATTTACTGGCTGCACATGCCCGAGTACGCCCGCAATAACCAGTTGGGCAATGACCGCGCCCTACCCGGGTTCTACTGGACCGGCGACACCCGCATGCGCTGTATGCACAAAGCCATTGATGCCACCCGCCGCAATGGCTATGCCCACCACATTCAACGCTTGATGGTGACCGGCAACTTCGCCCTGCTGGCCGGCATTACACCCGATGAAATTTGTGACTGGTATCTGGCGGTCTATGTGGATGCCTACGACTGGGTGGAACTTCCCAACGTGCTGGGCATGGTGATGCACGCCGACGGTGGCTATTTAGGCTCAAAACCTTACGCCGCCAGCGGTAAGTACATCCAGCGCCAATCAGACCACTGTAAAAACTGCCATTACAAAGTGGCGAAAGCCACCGAAGACGACGCTTGCCCGTTCAACTCGCTGTATTGGCACTTTATTGACCGCCACCGTGATCAGTTCGCTAAAAATCCGCGCATGACTATGATGTATCGCAATTGGGAAAAACAAAAACCGGAGCGCCGCGACGCTTTGCTGAAACGCGCCAACTATTTGCTGGACAACCTGGACAGCCTGTAAAACTCCCGGGCAAAATCAACCATCAGGAAACCCGATGTGATGAAAATTGGTGAGGTATCCGGGCACGCATCCGTTCCCGTGGAAACGATTCGCTATTATGAAAAAATCGGTTTGCTGCTAAAGCCGGATCGAGACGCCAGCGGCTACCGTGTTTATCGTAACGCACACTTGAACCGTCTTTTGTTCATCAAGCGTTGTCGTAACCTTGATATGACTCAGGACGAAATCCGCGAGTTGATTCGGCTGTCCGAAAACCCCGAAGCAGACTGCCATGAAGTTGACGCCCTTCTGGCCCGACATTTGAGCCACGTGCGCGACCGGTTGAAGGAGCTCGCAAACCTCGAACAAACCCTGGAGCAACTGCAAAAAGCCTGCTCGAATGCTGGTGGCACCACGGTTCAGGAGTGCGGCATTCTGGGAGGGCTCAGCTCAGAACTGGAAAATTTGCACAAAAAGCACAGCGACCACGAGAATCACGTGCCAGGCACCCACAGGCCTGGTAAAAATTAAGATTCTGCCAAAACGGCTGTGAGATCGAAATCTCCTGCTGTGCTTTCTCAGATATAGGCAATGTTCTGTCGAGCAGATGTATTAGCCAAAACGATAGGCTGAAAGCTGTGTTTTTAAAACTTTTTCTGAGTAGATCTTGCGGCCAATTTCTTGACCAGCAGCACCGGCGGCCACCATCAGTGGTATCAGGTGTTCCTCCCCCCCAAGTGGATGGCATTGGCGGGCATGTGGTGCGCTGATCCAGTCGTGAAGTACTGCCTTACGCTGCTTGGGATCGGCCGCAACCGCCTGGCTGAGCCAGTCATCGAAAGCCTCCGAGAGCGGTGTAAAATTTGCGTCTCCATAACCACGCATATTGTGGAAACTCATGCCGCTACCGATGATCAGTACGCCGTCTTCACGCAGCGGCTGCAGGGCCTCTCCGGCGGCCAGGTGCGCCGCTGGGGCTAGGCCATCTTGCAGAGACAATTGCACCACGGGAATATCGGCATCGGGGAACATCAGCTTCAGCGGTATAAACATTCCGTGATCGAATCCACGCTGACTATCTTGATGGCTGGTCAGTCCCGCCTCCGACAACAGGCTCGAAACTCGCTCAGCCAGTGCCGGCGCTCCGGGCGCCGGATACGTGAGTTCGTAGGTATGCCTGGGGAACCCGTAGTAGTCAAAAATCAACTCAGGTTTTGCGCCCGCTGTTACGCTGAATCCCGGCGTCAGCCAGTGCGCAGAGATCAGCAAGATCGCACGAGGGCGAGACGGCAACGACGCCGCTATTCCCCCCAAAAAGGCAGCCATACCGTCCCAGGCATCGGCCGGAGTCCAGTCCATAAAAAAACAGGGACCCGCTCCGTGGGGAATGAATAAGACCGGCTGAGCAATGTGCTCGTTGAGCGTTGCGGTGGAGTGCGTCATTGGCTGGCCAGCCAGTGGGTATAGCCCGTCATGTACTTCTGCAGAAAATCCCGGGTAGACTCATCAACCAGACGGCCTTCCTCATTAAAAGCGGTATGCGCGGAAGCCAGGGCGAAATCCGGAGCCAGATACACTGGCGTCAGGGTCGCCGCAAGAATGTCACGCAGATGAACCTGAGCTCGGGCCCCGCCAAGAGTGCTCATCGAACTGCTCATTACGCCGGTGGGCTTGCCGCGCATCACTGAGTTAAATGCCGGTCGCGAGGCCCAGTCAATGGCATTTTTAAGGACACCAGGGACGCTGTAATTGTATTCCGGGGTGGCGATCAGCATGCCGTCGGCATCGGCGATGGCATCCAACCAAGCCTGCACCGGTGCCGGCTTGGTGTCACCATCCAGATCACCGTTGTAGAGGGGTATATCGGCAAGATCAAACACTTCGATCGATGTGCCTCGATCGACAAACTCTGCAACCGTTTTCAGTAGTTGGGTATTGAAGGAACCCTTACGCAAACTGCCGCTAATGGCCAATATCTTCATTGTCTTTTCTCCTTAAGATCAACCAGATCTTTTATATGTGTTGTTTCGTCGGGGTAGCGATTTCGCCAGCCAGGCGCCCCATCAGCACACCGTCTAGAGCAAACCGGCCGGCGCCCTGAATTGCCAGCGCAAGCGTAACGGCGAACAAAGTCAGGGCGTACTCGTAGCCGTTGTTGGACATGAACAGACCATTACCGATATGCACGGCGAAAATGGCGACCAGCATGGCAAAGGCCGTAACCAGAGCAGCCGGACGGGTCAGCAGGCCCAGCACCAGCGCCAGACCACCGAAGAACTCGGCACCGCCGGCCAGCAAAGCCATCAGGTAGCCCGGCTCCAAGCCGATGCTGGCCAACCACTGCCCGGTCCCTTCCAGACCATAGCCACCGAACCATCCGAAGAGTTTCTGAGCGCCGTGAGCCGCCAGGACCAGCCCCACCGGTACCCGCAGGACCAAAGCGGCATAACCGCCGTTGGAGTTGAATAACGTCTGTGCAAATTTGGAGCTCATCATAGTTACCTTGAATTTTGATCTGTTTATTTGTCCTGAAGACGCGCTCCGGATGTTGAACACACCTTACTGTCACCGGGCCAAAAGACTAAGATGGCGATCGATGCTTTATTATCAATAAAATGTTGATAATAGCCGAAAGTCACAGAGTCAGGAGAAACCAATGGACCGTATCGATGCCATGCGCGCCTTCGTCACAGTGGTGAACGCAGGCACTTTCACCCGCGCCGCCGACCGTCTGGAAATGTCCCCGCAGCTGGTCAGCAAGTACGTGTCCCAGCTGGAGCAACACTTGGGCGTACGGCTGCTCAACCGCACCACCCGCAAGATCCACCTGACCGAGGCCGGAACGAGCTATCACCAGCAGGCTCAACAGGTACTGAACGACATCGATGACATGGAGAGCCAAATCGGAGACCTGCAAACCCAGGCCCAGGGTCTGCTCCGCATCAGTGCACCTGTGTCCTTCGCTATCCGCCACATGACGCCGTTCCTGAATGAATTCCAGAAAGCGCATCCGGGCGTAGGCATCGATCTGCAACTGAACGACCGCAAGGTCGACGTCGTCGAGGAGGGGTTTGATGTAGTGCTGCGAATCGGCCACCTGAAAAGCTCCTCACTGATCGCCAAACGGATCGCACCGGTACGGCTGTTGTTGTGCGCCTCACCGGCCTACCTGAAACAACACGGCACTCCCCAGCACCCTGAAGACCTCAGGGGCCACCGTCACCTGCGCTATAGCTACATGGAGCTGGATACCAGCCAGCCCGTGTACCGCTGGCTGCAAAGCAATCGTCAAGACGGCATCAGCCACATGATAAGCAACAATGGAGATGTGCTGATCGAAGCCGCCATCGCTGGCGCGGGCATTGCCTTGCAACCTACCTTTATTTCAGGCTCGGCAATCAAGGAAGGAAAGCTACAGGTCGTCCTGCCGGAGTATGAACCCGAGCCTATGGGGCTCTACGCGGTGTATGCGCACCGGCAGCTGCTGGCGAGCAAGGTTCGAAGTTTCGTTGACTTTATTGACGGTTATTTTGGCGCCCCCCCCATACTGGGATTGAATTCGCCGGCATTTCCCCTAAGGGACTGAGTAGCGCTTTGAACATTGTCCGGGATGAGTTGAGCACTACAGATTGACGACACCCTGTGGGTTACTACTTACATCCTGTGTAATTACCTTCTGAAAAGACATGGTTGGTGTTGACCCTGTAGTAACTACAGGGTCTTCAATATAAAGCCAGCTTATTATAGGAGGTGTTTATGGCATGCAGTTGCTCTGGACCAGAACTGAAATCCCCTGCCCCAGGTTTTCGTCGCGCATTGTGGATTGCCCTGTGGGTTAATCTGGCCATGTTTTTCGTGGAAGGTGCTGCCAGCTTGCAATCCGGCTCCGTTTCCCTTATGGCAGACGCCATCGACTTCTTTGGCGACAGCGCCAACTACATTCTGTCACTTTCGGTTATGTCTCTCGGCATGCTCTGGCGCGGCCGCGCGGCCATGGTGAAAGGCATTACCATGGTGGTGTTCGGCATAGTGGTGTTGGCCCGTGCACTTTGGGTGATGGAACAGGGTGTTACCCCCGAACCCTTTACCATGGGCATGATTGGCCTGCTGGCTCTGGTTGCCAACGTGGGCGTTGCCTTGGTGCTTTTCCGGTTTCGGGATGGCGACTCTGATATGCGCTCGGTCTGGCTATGCAGCCGGAATGACGCCATCAGCAACCTGGCCGTGATGGCAGCCGCTCTGGGCGTGTTCGGAACCGGAAGCGCCTGGCCGGATCTGAGTGTGGCCGCCATTATGAGCGCCCTGGCCATATCGGCCGGTATCAGCGTTGTGCGCCATGCCCGAATAGATATTGCAGGGGCTCAACGCCCTGCTGACAGCGAGGTAAAGGCGGTTCCCCGCTAACCGGGGAACCTCAAAACCTTACCCCGACCTACCCCTACCTCTTCAGAGGTAACCCCCCTGCCTGCTGGCATGAAACGTCGTGACGACCGATAATATTCATTACTGATACATCTTATTGACTCGTTAGTGAGTTCGTCAGGTAGTTCAAATCAACCAAGGGGGGCAGTCCAATGGCCGAACGCTTTACCAAAAGCATGGCCAGAAACATCTATTTGGGAGGAAGCACGTTCTTCATCCTGCTGTTTCTGATTCTGACTTTTGACACTCAATCGCGGGCGATGCCCGAGCGAGATAACCGGGACCAGCTCACCGAGCAGGTTGTTAATGGCAAACACGTCTGGGAAAACAACAACTGCGTTGGCTGTCATTCTCTTATGGGTGAAGGCGCTTACTTTGCACCGGAATTGGCCAACGTATTCGACCGCCGCGGCGCCGGCAACAGCGACGTGTTCAAGGCGTACATGAACGCCTGGATGAACGCTATGCCCACCAACGCACCCGGCCGCCGGCAAATGCCGCAATTCAACCTGACAGACCAGGAAATCGAAGATCTGGCATCGTTCCTCGAATGGACGTCCAAGATTGACGATAACGGCTGGCCACCCAACATCGAAGGTTAAGGAAAAAATATGAAATACGAGTCTCAACGGGTCGCCATGCCCTACTTCATCTTTGCCTTAATTCTTTTTGCCGGCCAGATCGTTTTCGGTCTGATTCTGGGCCTGCAATACGTGGTGGGTGACTTTCTGTTCCCGGAAATCCCTTTCAACGTTGCACGCATGGTTCATACCAATCTGCTGATCGTCTGGCTGTTGTTCGGCTTTATGGGCGCAACCTATTATCTGGTACCGGAAGAAGCGCAAACCGAGCTATACAGCCCGCTGCTTGCGTGGATTCTGTTCTGGGTATTTGCCGTTGCCGGCACGCTGACCATTCTGGGTTACCTGTTTGTGGATTACGCCACTCTGGCGGACATCACCATGAACAAACTGTGGCCCACCATGGGCCGGGAATTTCTGGAACAACCGACTATTACCAAAATGGGCTTGGCCCTGGTGTTCATCGGGTTTTTGTTCAATATCCTGATGACTGCCCTCAAAGGCCGCAAAACCGTGGTCAATATTATACTGATCACTGGGCTGATCGGCCTGACCGTGCTGTGGATGTTCTCCTTCTACAACCCCGAAAACCTGACCACCGACAAGTACTACTGGTGGTTCGTAATACACCTGTGGGTTGAAGGCGTGTGGGAACTGATCATGGGCGCCATCCTGGCCTTTGTGCTGATCAAAATCACCGGCGTAGATCGGGAAGTCATCGAGAAGTGGCTGTACGTCATCATTGCCATGGCGTTGATTACCGGCATCATCGGCACCGGTCACCACTTCTTCTGGATCGGGCCATCCGAATACTGGCTGTGGCTGGGCTCGGTGTTCGGCGCACTGGAACCGATTCCGTTCTTCATGATGGTGCTGTTTGCCTTCACTATGATCAACCGGCGCAAACGTAATCACCCCAATAAGGCCGCGACTCTGTGGGCTATGGGCACTGCTGTGATGGCTTTTCTGGGAGCAGGCGTGTGGGGCTTTCTGCATACGCTGGCACCGATAAACTACTACACCCACGGCAGTCAGATCACTGCGGCCCATGGCCATATGGCGTTCTACGGCGCCTATGTGATGATCGTGCTCACCATCATTTCCTACGCCATGCCGATCATGCGGGGCCGGCCTTACGGCAACAGCAACGAGGCCCAGGTGGTGGAAATGTGGGGGTTCTGGTTGATGACCATCTCCATGGTGTTCATCACCCTGTTCCTGACGGGTGCAGGCATCCTGCAAATCTGGCTGCAACGTATGCCAGAAAGCGGTGAAGCACTGTCGTTTATGGTCACCCAGGACAAGATCGCAGTGTTTTACTGGGCGCGCCTGATCGCTGGCTGCTTCTTTTCCGGCGGGTTGGTCGTGTACTTCTGCAGCTTCTTCATTAAGGGACAAGCGTCTTTTGACGACGAAGTTCGTGGCCCCGCACTTCAGGACGCGTAAGCCCGCCATCCTGAAACCCATAGGGTAAATCCATAGGGCCGGAACACGTTTCCGGCCCTGCTTATCCGGAACGCAATTGTGACCGTGCAGCAAGCGAATCCCAAAGACACACTCCAGGACAAGCGGCTGATCACCCGTGCTGCTTTCTTCGGGTTGTTCCTGCTGGCACCGGTGCTGAATATCTTTCGCTATGACCTGACGGAGACCCGGTTTGTCTTACTTGGTTTTCCGCTCTCGTTCAATCTGAATCTCGACTGGGTGGCGCAAAGTTCTCCAGTGGACGTCGCCAGCCAAATACTGCTGTGGTTCATTCTTCCCATTCTAGTGCTGGTTCCCCTTGTACTCTGGGTTGCCTGGAAGTGGGGACGAATATACTGCGGCTGGCTGTGCCCGCATTTCTCTGTAGTGGAAACCATCAACCAACTGATGACACGTATTACCGGCCGCCCGACGCTCTGGGAAGCCCTTAAAAAAGGCCGCCGCGGCAAGGTCATACACTGGGCGGGCTTGTCACTAGTTTGCGGTCTGATTGGTTTTTCTTGGGCCCTCGCTCTGCTTTCTTACCTATTGCCACCCATTCCGTTATATGCGGACTTGATCACTGGCAACCTGGCGTTTTACCCGAGCATTTTTCTGGCCGCCGCAACCACGGCCTTCACGCTGGACTTTCTGTTTGCCCGCCATCTTTTTTGCAAATACGGTTGCGTGTTCGGCGTCGTACAGAGTATTGCC
Organism: Marinobacter sp. M3C; assembly: GCF_023311895.1. Taxonomy (GTDB): domain Bacteria; phylum Pseudomonadota; class Gammaproteobacteria; order Pseudomonadales; family Oleiphilaceae; genus Marinobacter. Next base: position 3,693,731 of record NZ_CP092284.1, on the reverse strand, counting down.
TGGATGGCCCATGGCCGCGGGCAGCTAGTGACCTTTGACACCAGCCGCGCCGCGGCCTGCCGCGACTGCACAAAGGCCTGCGACGAGGCTTGCCCTATGCGCCTGCCTACTCGCAGCCATAAACGTGCAAAGTTTTCCTGCACCCAGTGCCTCCAATGCGTGAGTGCCTGCCGTGAGGTGCAAAAAAACAACCCAGAAGGCAGCCTACTGCACTGGCAACCGGGCGAGCCCAGCCGGCAGACTGTTCTGATTCCCAGCCATCAGCTTGACAGCAAACCCGCCAGACCGCGGGCTGAACAGCGTCTGAGATGAGAGAAACTTAAGATGGAAGAGTGGGTCGGCTACAAGTGGCACGAATACATTACCCGCCAGGCTCTGGGGGAATTCCCCGAGCACGCCGTGTATCTAAAAGACGAAGCTCGCAGCCTAGGCATTGTTTTCCGCGCCTTCGGCGGCGATCCGGCGCTAAGTCTGGTGACGGCAGAACCCAGGCACTTTCGCCTGCGCCGACGATTTTTGCACAAAATCGCCGGAACACACCGTAAATTTGAACTGGCCTGGCGAGATGAACAAAATCTGCGCCTGCCGGAAAAAGTGGCCAAATTCACTTCCAAACGCCTGAACCGGGAACTCTATATATGGCTGGCCGCACTCGCCGCTAACCCGGCGCCGGCAGATAGTGACTGGTTTACCGGCAATCAGGCGTTGGTTCAGGATGTGATCGCGCGTTGGCCGGGGTTGGAAGGTGTTTATCAACGCCTGGTAAAACAGGTTTTGCGCGGGCGCCCCGAACCAGAAAGCCTTTCGGCCGGGGAAGCCATCCGTGAACAGGCAATCCGCCAGGCGCTTATCCATCCCGGCAGTGTTCCTGCCCTGCCCGCTGCTGGAACGGACCCCTGGCCGGTCATTCTTTGGTTATACCCGGCTCTGGAACAGGGGAAAGCCAACGGGCCGGTCACCGGCGATGAAGACACTCAATCCAGCCCCGGGGGGCGGACCAAAAAGAACAAGCGTCGCCAGGCAGAGCGCGTGGAAGCCTTCGACCGCGATCAGGGGCTGATGATTTTCCGCCTGGAAAGTCTGTTTTCCTGGACCGATTTTATTCCGGTTGACCGAGCCGGCGACGACACCAAAGAGGAAGATGCCGAGGCCGTTGCAGACGATATGGACATGATCTCTGTGTCCAATGACCGCAAGGAGACGTCGTCGTCTATCAAGTTTGACCTGGATCTGCCCTCGGAAGAACACGACGACCTGCGCCTTGGCCCGGGTATTCATTTGCCGGAGTGGGACTGGCGCAGCCAGAGCTACCGGGAAGCCTTCTGCTGCGTGCAACCGATGCTGGCAAAAAATGCCGCGCCTGCGGAGCTTCCGGAAGCACTGCGCCGACCCGCCAAACGTCTGCAGCGCCAGTTCAGCGCGCTAAAACCCCTCAAGCAGTGGCACAAACGTCAGCTGGACGGAGACGAGCTGGACCTGGATGCCTGCCTGGAACGGGAGGTTCAAAACCGGCGCGGCCAGGGCGCGATTGACCAAAAGCTGTTTCGCCGCTGCCAACAAAGCCAGCGCGACCTTGCCTGCTTAGTGCTGGCGGATGTGTCGCTCTCAACCGAGACCTATATAAACAACCATCAGCGCGTCATCGACATTGCCCGGGACGGCCTGCAATTGCTCAGCGAAGCCCTACAGGCCAGCCGCGATCCCTTTGCCCTATTTGCCTTTTCATCGCGACGGCGCGACCACGTGCGATTTCATCACCTGAAGGGTTTTGATGAAGCCTATACCAGCACCATTCGGGGCCGGATTCAGGCGTTGGAACCGGGCTTTTACACCCGCATGGGCGCAGCCATTCGCCAGGCCACCAAACTGCTGGAGGCGCGCCGCGAACAACAAAAAATCCTGCTGCTGCTGACCGATGGCAAACCGAATGATCTGGATGTCTATGAGGGCCGCTACGGCGTGGAAGACACCCGTATGGCGGTACAGGAAGCCATCAAAGCTGGCCTGACGCCGTTTTGCGTCACCATTGATGACGAGGCTAGCGAATACTTACCTTACGTTTTCGGTAGCAATAATTATGTGGTGATTCGCGACCCGGCACAGCTGCCGTTGCAGCTCCCAAAACTCTACCTGAAACTGACACAGTGATATGACAGACCTGACTCTTGAGCCGGAGCCCGGTCCACACCAGCTTCCCGGCGATATCGCCGTATGGATGTTTATTTTCGCCGAGCTGGCCGTGTTCGGAATCATGCTCATCGGTTTTGCCGTCGCCCGCAGTCTCGACCCCGCCACCTTCCACGCCGGCCGCGAGCTTCTTCACCCCTGGATAGGGCTGTTGAATACCGTCGCACTGATCAGCTCCAGCTATCTGGTCGCGACGGCGGTTCACCAATTTCGTGACAAGCTCTCCGGCGTGCAGTGGCGCCTGTGGCTTGCGGTTGCGGTCTCCTGCATTTACACCGTTGGCAAACTTTATGAATACGTGGATCTGTACAGCCAGGGCTATAACCTCGGCACAGATACCTTCTTCATGTTTTATTTCTTCCTGACCTTCTTCCACTTTATGCACGTGATACTGGGGCAGATTGTTTTGATGGTGCTTGCCGTAAAAATAGGCACCGGAGACTACGATGGCTCCGACATGAACGGCATAGAATCTGGCGCCTCCTATTGGCACATGGTGGATCTGGTATGGCTGGCACTGTTCCCGATGCTTTACGTACTGGCTTAGAGAGGGCTAATAATGCTGGCGGTTTATTTTGCATTGATGATTTGCACGGCCTTACCGGTTATTGCGCTTAAAGCCGGTATAAGCCCTGAGTTTCTGGCCTGGCTGGTTTTCGGGATGGTGATCGTGAAATCCTTGCTGCTGGTGGACCACTTCATGGAGATGAAAAAGGCGCCACGCGGGTGGCGGTTAGCCGCCCAACTATGGGCGCCGGTGGTGATTGTTGCGGTTGCGGGATTTCATGCGATGACGTGAGGGTATAGTTTTCTGGTCACACTAAAATTCTGCGCTTGGCGTCAGGGAAGGTGTCTTTTCAAAACTGTGCGGAGCCATGGATGGCGGAGCCCAAGCGTCACATGGATGTGCTTGAGCGTGTTTTGAAAAGACACCTTCCCTGATGCCTTCAACTCCTGATTTAGAGCCACTTCGCGGGAAATAAAGGCCTTTTATCAGACATGGCTTGCGCCAATGAAATCATTCCCCAGAGCACAAAGCCAGTATGCAAGGCGATGGCCCACACCAGGGCAAAGGTCCCGAAATGCCCTACATCGGCGAAGAAAATCCAGCCGATAGCAACGCCCGAACTGATCAAAGTGAAGCCAATTAACGACATATAAAGAGCAGCTCGCGTGTGAGCACGGCGCAGTTCGTTAACCCCGGAACTTCCGACATACATCCAGAGCAAGATCAAAAACCCGATAACCGGCATCGCCAATAAATTCACCAGGTACCAGATAGCTGGAACTATCGCTCCGCTAGCGGGTTTCGTCTGGGCGCCCGAATACTGCATATACCACCTCCATTAATGAACTGACTGTTGCTTCGTCGTCTGAAAGCGGCTCAATCATGCCCGCGCGGCAGGCTACCGCTGTTGGCAAACCGGCCCGTATCAGCAGAGCTGTGTGAATCAGCAACCGCGTAGATGCGGCTTCTTCCAGATCGTGGTCTTTTAGGTTACGCAACGCTGTTGCAAGGCTAACCAGTTGTTTTGCGAGATCACGATCGCAACCGGACTCTTCCAGCACGATGGTTTGCTCTATCTCCGCCGAAGGATAATCAAACCGCAGCGATACAAATCTTTGGCGGGTGCTTGGCTTCATGCCTTTCAACAAGCTTTGGTATCCCGGGTTGTAGGACACCACCAACATGAAACCCGGGGCCGCTGTAAGCAGCTCACCGGTGCGCTCAATGGGCAGCTCGCGGCGGTCGTCCGCCAGCGGGTGCAGCACAACCGTGGTGTCTTTGCGCGCTTCTACCACTTCATCCAAATAACAAATGCCGCCTTCACGAACCGCACGGGTCAGCGGGCCGTCCTGCCAGTAGGTGCCTTGCGGGCCGATAAGATGCCGCCCCACCAAGTCAGCTGCCGTCAGATCATCGTGGCAGGCGACGGTATAAATCGGTCGGTTCAGTTGTTCGGCCATATAACGAACAAAACGGGTTTTGCCGCAGCCTGTTGGACCTTTGATCAGAACCGGCAGGCCGTTGTTCGCAGCGGCGTGGAAGAGTTCAATTTCGTTACCTACAGGGTGGTAAAACGTCATCTGCAGAAATCCTTAATGACTGGCGTAATCTATAAAATTCATATTTAATACTGGTTTAAAAGCCCGCTCTTCACAACCTATTTTTGGTGATACCTAAGATTAGGTAGGCTGTCTACTTGAATTAAAAACAACGGCGATCGACAATCTACCAAGAAAAACAATGAACCCGCGCCAGCGCTTGCAACAGAGCCATTTCGAGTAGCATCTATGAACGGCGTTAATGCCCTGCTGCCTTACGATTTTTCACCCCTGACCATCGCCAGTTATGCGCTCGTGTTGGCGCTTTATGGCGTGGCGCTTCTACGCATGCCCGATAGCGAACGTCCCGGCCCCGGGCGCATTGTCACCTTCGTGGTCGGCGTGATGTTGTGTTACGCGGTGATGCAAACCGCTTTCGATTACTATTCCCAATACATGTTTTTTGTACATCGGGGCCAGCATCTGGTTCTACACCACCTGGGCCCGTTTCTGATCGCCCTGTCTAACCCGTTACCGGTAATGCGTTTCTGGGGCCGAAAAATCCCCCGCAGCGCGCTGCCGTGGCTAGCGCCCGTGCGGCTTAGCTACCGCGTTTTACAACACCCGGTCGTAGCGCCAGTGTTGTTCGTGGGCCTGGTTTATTTCTGGCTGTCGCCCAGCATCCACTTCGACGCCATGCTAAGCCGCCAGCTGTACTGGGTCATGAACTGGAGCATGCTGTTAGATGGCCTGCTGTTCTGGTGGCTGATCTTCGATCCCCGCTCTCCTCACATCACCCGGGCCCTAGGCTACGGCAAACGTATACTTCTTCTGGCAGTGGTGGCGGTTCCGCAAATGCTGCTAGGCGCCTGGATCGTGTTTTCACGGGGCATGGTGTACGACGTTTACGAGGTGTGCGGCCGTGCCTGGCCGCTGGCGCCAGAGACCGACCAGCTACTTGGCGGCTTGCTGACCTGGATTCCGCCAGCGATGATGAGCGTGCTGGGTATTCTGATTATTTTACGGCGGGCCATGTACGAAGATGGCCGTTACCCAAAACAGGCCGCAGCGCTGGCCCAACCATCAGGGCACATGAACACCTGAGAGGAACACACCGTTATGCCGACTTTTATTGCAGGTACAAGAATCGCCGCTCTGATCGCGCTATTGCTCGCTACCTTCGCCCTGGTGGGTTGTGATCAGAGCGTCCGTGAATGGCACGGCAAAGACATCAGCAATTTAATGCCGCCTTTGGAATTCGAGCTTATAGACACTCAAGGCGAGGCTATAAACGCCAGCGACTCTGAGGGCCAGGTGCGATTGGTGTTTTTTGGCTTCACCCATTGCCCGGACATTTGCCCCACCACGCTGGCACGGCTATCCCAAGCCGTAGGCAAACTGCCGGAAAACGAACGTGAACGGGTAACCATTATGTTTGTCAGCGTAGACCCGAACCGCGACACACCCGAACAAATTGCCGCCTACACCCGTTTCTACGGTGACCGGATTGCCGGCGTGACCGGCAGCGAGCCTCAGCTACGGCAGCTGGTAAAGCGCTATCGCACCACCTTCGGTTACGACGAGCCGGATGAGAACAACAATTACAATGTGTCTCACAGCGCCGGTGTGTATGTGTTCGATACTCGTGGCAAGGCGCGGCTGTTGCTAAGGCCCGACCTGACCGTGGCGCAAATTCGTGATGACATTAGCGCGCTGGCCCAAGAGCGCCGCTCCTGAAGCGGCTCTTAAAACTAACCCTGAAACCGGGCCTGAAACAGATGCTCAGCGGTTTTCTTCAGCCTCTTCATTGCCTGACGGATTACTGCTGGCCTCGACGCTTTGGGCCACAGCTACAAACGGCATGACCAATACTGCGCAGGGCGCATTCACGGTAACGTATTCCACCGTCGCCCTGCGCAGCGGCCAGAGTCCCCCCGGGCCGCGGGACACCAATAGCAACAAATCGACCTCAGCCTGTGCCGCCAGGGCCACCAGCTTTTCCGAGGGTGTGCCGCACATCACGTGTAAATGCGCAGCCTGGTTCATCGGCAGGTATTTGCGCGCCAGCAGGTTCAGTTTGTTCCGCACCACCTTCTCGCGGTCTTCCGGAGTATCGTCACTCACGTGAGGAAAAAATCCTGCCCCGCCCGAGCTGAACACGCTGGCCAGGTGCAGCTCGCCGCCCTCGGCCAGCAAGCGAACGCCTTCAGCCAGAGTGCGTTTGGCTTCGTCGTCGTCTTCGGTGTCAATCGCCAACACTATTTTATGAAACATCGTGATGCTCCTGTTTAACGTCTTTGTTAGATGACACAGGCGCATAGGCACGGCCTTGCACCAGTTCATCAACCGAATAACCGCGGCTGTCTGCGCGCAACGCTCTGAACAGCGACACCGCCATAAAAATCAGCAAAATGCAGAACGGCAATCCCAGCGCCGTAATCACATTCTGCAACGCATCTAACCCCCCTGCCAGCAGTAGGCTTGCCGCCACCACGCCTTGGGCTGCAGCCCAGAATATGCGCTGGCGCACCAGCGATGGCTGATCGTCACGGCGGGTCAGCATATCAATCACCAGCGATGCGGAATCTGACGAGGTGGTGAAAAAAATCACGATAATGATGATGCTCAGCGATGATGAAAACTGCGCAAAGGGCAGAGCTTGCAAAAAAGCAAAAATGGCGACGGCCGGGTTTTGCTCAACCTGCGCGGCCAACGCGACCTGGCCGTTCATCTCTACGTGGATGGCCGACAAACCAAACACCCCAAACCACACCAGGGTGAACACCGTGGGGGCGAGCAACACGCCCGCAATGAATTCGCGGATGGTGCGGCCGCGGGAAATTCGCGCAATAAAGATGCCCACATAGGGCGCCCAAGAAATGGTCCAGGCCCAGTAAAACAAAGTCCAGTTGCGTTGCCAGTCGGTTTCGCTGAAGGTTTCGGTCCAGAACGCCAGCCATGGCAAAGCGTCTAAATAGTCACCTACGCTTTGCACCATGCCTTCCGCTATAAACACGGTTGGCCCCGCCACCGCCACAAAAATCACCAGCGTGGCAGCTAGCACGATGTTCAGCTGCGACAGGCGACGTACGCCCTTATCCAGCCCCAAGGCCACCGACACCGCGGCAATACTGGCAATTACCGCAATTAACATCACCTGTACAGAACCGGACACCGGCACGCCCAGCAGGTAATTCAAACCGCTGTTCAACTGCAAGGTGCCCAGGCCTAAAGATGTTGCTACCCCGAACAAAGTGCCCAGCACCGCAATGACATCCACCGCCCAGCCCAAAGGCCCGTTTATTCGGTCACCTAAAACCGGATAGAACAGACTGCTGATGCGCATGGGCAAGTGATGGCGATAAGCAAAATAGGCGATGGCGAGGCCGGGCATGGCGAAAATCGTCCAGGTGTGAAGCCCGAAGTGGTACAAGGAAATGGTCATCGCATCGCGGGCGGCACGGTCACTGCCCGGGAGCACATCCGAAAATGGCGGATTGGCAAAATGCGACACCGGCTCGGCTACGCCCCAGAACATTAAGATGGTGCCAATACCGGCGGCAAACAGCATGGTGAACCAGGTCAGATTGGAGTAATCCGGCCGCGAGTCGTCTGCACCCAGGCGAATCGAGCCGAAGCGGCTAAACGCCAGACCTAGCAGAAACACCAGCAAAAAACTGACGGTGGCGATGTAAAACCATCCCAGATTGCGCGCAACCCAGGCCGTCAGGCCACCAAAGAAACCTGCGACCGCCTCATCAAAAGGAATAGCCAAAGCCACAAACAACACGGCAATACCTGCCGAGGTAACGAACACCCCCGGAATGGTCTGCAATCCCAGCAGACGCTGCAGCCGGTTTAGCACGATGTTTCTCCTTCTGGCGTGTGCAAAGCTTTGCTAGCTACCCTACCATAGACCAGTAGGTGAAAAGCTCCTGAGCTGCTTGTCCCTGAGGGCTCTGGACCTGTGTTGCCATCACCTCACGTCAATCGGCTTACCCACAACCGACAGAGCGTCTTTATGCACAATCACAATCATGAGCACAGCCACAGTCATGGCCACAGCCACGCCGACCATTTCAACACTCACAATCGCGCCTTCGCCATAGCCGTTGCGCTGAATCTGGGGTTTGTGATTATCGAGGCGGTATTTGGCGTGCTGTCCGGGTCACTGGCCTTGCTGGCGGATGCCGGGCACAACCTGAGTGACGTGCTGGGCTTGCTCATGGCCTGGATTGCCAGTTGGCTGGCCGGGCGTAAAACAACCGAACGCAACACCTATGGCTTGAAGAAAACCACCATTCTGGCGGCCCTGTTCAACGCGCTGTTTCTGATTGCTGCAGTGGGCGGTATAGCCTGGGAGGCCATACGCCGCTTTGGCGACCCGGCCGAAGTGGCTGGCATGACCGTCATCGTTGTGGCGGGCATTGGCGTGCTGATTAACGGTGTGACCATGCTGCTGTTTTTGAAGGGCCAGAAAGGCGACCTGAATATACGCGGCGCATTTCTGCACATGGCAGCAGATACCGTGGTATCTGTAGGCGTGGTGGTTGCGGGCGTGCTGATCATGGCGACCGGCGCAAACTGGATTGACCCGGTGGTCAGCCTGGTGATTGCCGCGGTGATCTTCATCGGCACCTGGCAACTGCTGAAGGATTCTATCAGCCTGGCCATAGACGCGGTTCCGCGGACTATAAACCCGGCCAACGTTGCCGACGCTCTCAGCCGCTTACCCGGCGTGGAGTCTGTGCATCATTTGCATATATGGGCTTTAAGCACCACCGGAAACGCGCTGACCGTGCATCTGGTAAAACCCGACAGTCGCGACGATGACGATATTATCCAACAAGCCAACCGCATGTTGGCGCAGGATTTCAATATTGCTCACGTTACCATTCAATGGGAACGCAACCACAGCCGCTGCCCCAACAAGATTGATGACGATGTTGACGCCGGAGCCGGCACCTAAAACGCCAGCGCCACCATTAACGGAATGGTTATCAGGGCCACTACCGTAGACAACAGCACTGTACCGGCGGCCTGTTTTACCGATGTGTCCAGCATGGTGGCGATTATCACCGTATTGGCCGCAATCGGAGTGATGGAAATCAGGAAAATGGCTTTATGCACGGCATCTGAATAGATCCCCATATGGGTCGCATCCAGCCACCAGAAGGCACTGGCCAGTAACGGCCAGGATACAAACTTGCCGAAAAATGCCAGAGCAGTGAAACGCAGGTCGCCCGCCAGCCCACGAAAGCTGGATATGCTCATACCAATAATCATCATACCCAGAATGCTGTAGGTGCCGCGCAAATTATCGAACAGCGGTTCGAACACCAGCGGAATATCAACGCCCGACAGATTCAGCATTACCGCCAGCGCAAACGCATACACAGACGGCAACCGTGCAACCCTTTTAAGCGCATCAGACACGCTGTAACGGCCCCGGGCCGCCAGATAAAAACCCACCGAGCTTTCGTACAGCGACGTACCCAGCACGCACACAATGTAAATTGCCAGCCCTTCTTCGCCGAACAGCAGCAGCGCCACTGGTACGCCAAAATACCCGCCATTAGGGCTGCCAACGCACAGGGGCATAAGCGCAGCGCTGCTGTCGCCAATCCAGCGCCGGGCCAATGCCTGGTGGGTAATACCCAGAAAACAGCAAAAACCGAAAACCAGAAACGGCAATAAAATGATTTCGGTGGACAAGGGTGCCGCCATCACGCCGGAAAACACGATAGACGGCGTTACGACATACAGCATCATCCCGGCGATATGGCGGCCACTGACTTGTAAATAGCGCCCGGCCAGCCAACCTAGTACCACAGTGACGTAGAGCGGTGTCAATTTGAAGAAGAGCGCCAACGCCGCTGCCATGAAAACTCCATCCCGATTCTTGAAGCGGGCAAGTCTAGCACTGCATTCATCTCAAGACAGCTCGGAAAAGCTATGCAGAGCTGAACTATTAGCGGATTTTTGCGTATTTAAGACATCGTGATTAATACCAAACTAAAATCACCAAACGTTAACGATCAGAGTCATTTTGAATACACGTTTTCTGCTAGGCTGTTTGAGTAATTGCATCAATGAGGAGGAGGCAACGCCATGAACAGTATTTTTCTGCCCGATATGTCCTCACCGCCTTGCCTGTTGTCGGAGCAACATCCGGATATGGTTAAGATGCCGCACACGCCCCCCGAAACGATTTTGCTTAACAGCTTGAGCCGGGTTTTTGGAATCCGCCTGAGCGACAACAAGACGGCGTCAGAAAGCCTGCTTCTGAGTGGTTTGGCCCGCTTATTCAGCGTGCGCAGAATCGATGCTGAAACTGTGATGGAAAAACACGACCGCCCTTGGGCCAATGTTTATCTGATTCAGTACGGCGTGTTGCGTATGTTTCGCGAAACCGCAAGCGGTAAGGTAGCCATTCATCATTTTTTTTCGGAAGGCGATATTATCTGGCCGGTATTCGGTCGCAGCCGCACCGTACGGAATACCCTATGCCTGAACAGCAGTATGCCGGTCACCGCGTGGGTAGCAGATTTCGCCGCATTCCGCTCGGAAGTGCAAAGCCACGGAGAAGGCCAATGGCCCAAATTTGCGCTGGCATTGACAGAAGAGCTGGCCGAATTAGCCAGTATGCGCGAGTTTCGAAAACACACCATGCCCGCAAGCGAGCGCTATGCGCTGATGCAGGAAGAGTACCCGGAGCTCACAAAACGGGTGCCAGACAACCAGTTAGCTGCCTGGCTCGGGGTTGTACCCGCTACCTTCTCGCGCCTGAAAAGCGCGGCGTCAGGTCACCGTAAAAACAGCTAGAGCACATCATCGCGGCTGGCTCAATCAGAAGGCCCACACCATAACCATCAACAACGCCCAAGCTAGAAACGACGCTGCCATCACCGTATAGGCAGCGGACATGGCTTCAACGTCTGTATCCGGGCGGTTACTCAGCGCCTTCAGCCCGTGGTAAATTAGCGTGCACGATAGTCCCATCGCGATGAATACAACCACCACATTGAATGCCAAAGACGGCACCAGTAAAGCCAGCGAAGACAGCCAAAGGGGCACAGGCGCGATGGCTGCCAGCAAATACGCGTCGGCATAATTGATAGCCAGGTCTTTACCGGCGACGACCGAATGAATCAGCCAGCCCATGACAAAAAAGGTCAGCAGTTCGGCCAGAAACAAGATAGTGGTGATGAAGCGCCATTCTTTGCCGGCAAAACCGGCCATAAAATGTTCGCCGTAGTGGCTGCCGGCGTAATACAGCAACACCGGTGGCAACAGGGATAAAGGCAGCACCAGAGCCCAGGCCAGCAATGGAATGGATAGCTGGCGGCGCTGCAGTTCATGCCAGGCGCCATTGCTGTGAAAGGGTAACTGCAAAAGCATGGTCAGGTTCATGGCATATCTCCGTGCGACAGCATCAAAGTATGATGCATCTGAGATATATCTAGCCCCGTAGGCCGGCTGTCAGCAAGGCACTGAGATGATCTAGAACAAGTCGCCTACTCTGACACCCGTTTCTATCATTACCAATGAACCCTTAAACCACCTGCCGCACAGGTTTCCCGGAACGAAACGCTGCCGCATTTTCTGCCACCTGACTCACGATCCGCTGCCGCGCCTCCTGGCTACCCCAAGCGGTGTGTGGCGTGACAATCAGCCGTGGAATATCCTGCGCCAGTAACACGTTGCCATCCACCGGGGGCTCTTGGACCAGCACATCCGTTGCCGCTCCACCCAGGTGGCCCCGGCGCAGCGCGGCAGCCAGTGCCTGCTCGTCAATTAAACCGCCGCGCGCGGTGTTCACAATGAATGCGTGGGGCTTCATCTTCGCCAACTCTGCCTCGCCGATCAGGTGCCGGGTGTTTTCATTCAACGGACAATGCAGCGTAATGGCATCGGCCTGCTGCAATAACTCGTCCAGGCTTACCCGTCCTGCTTTTGGCGAACGGCCCGGTAGATTGGCGGCAATCACCCGCATACCCAAAGCTTCGCCCAGACGCGCTACCGCGCTGCCAATCTCACCGCTGCCCAGAACACCCAAAGTTTTTCCATCCAGCTCCACAATCGGAAAATCCAGAAAGCAGAAATGGGTAGACGTTTCCCAACGTCCCTCTCGAACCGCGCTCTGATAGTCAGGCAGGCGTGTCGCCATCGCCAGCAGCAACATCAGGGTGTGCTGAGCAACGGTGGCGGTGCCATAACCCTGGCAATTACACACCGTAACGCCGGCTTCTTCTGCGGCTTGCAAATCCACATTATTCAAACCCGTAGCCGACACCAGAATCAACTTCAAATCCGGGCAAGCCTTCAACACATCGGCGCTGAGAACCACTTTATTCACAATCGCCACTTGCGCGCCTTGCAGGCGCGGAATAATCTCGGCGGAAGATGTGTGCTCGTAGCAGTCTAGTTTTGAGAACACATTGCGCAACGGTTCCAGGTCAAGATCGTTCTGGTTCAAAGACGTGACATCAAGAAAAACAGCGTTAAATGCAGACATGGTTGAACACCTGAAAAGTGAGAGCGTGAATTATCGGCCGCGGAGCTTGAGGCTGCAACATTGCGCCTATCCTACTGACTAGTAGCAACCTGGCGGATAGTTCGACTACAACGGCTCAATTTTAGTAGCCTTAGCACTTGTTCCCAAATACTTTGTGGATGTTCCAATGCCAACCCGTCGCCCCCAGGCTTTCTGGCTGTTTTTCCCGCCGCAGCGCTCCTGGCCGCTGTCAGTATGGGCAGTGCTGGGCGAGGGTGGAAGGTACGTTAATTATTCTGTTGGCCGCAGCCCTGCCTTTTTCCCTGATACCTCCGCTGCGGCCGGGGTCTTGCTGCTTGCAGCGGCCCTGATCACCGCCGCAAGGCTCGCACGCTGGAAGCTCTGGCGCTGCCTGGAACGGCCCGACCTGATGGTATTTGCAGCGGGTTACAGCTGGCTGGTGGTCGGCGGCCTGCTCTCCGGTATTGCGCTACTGAGCGGGCGCCCAATGAGCGCCCGCCTACACCTGATTACCATTGGCGCGCTGGGTACACTGGCGGGCAGCGTAATGCTGAAATTGGCCTGGCAACGAGTGGCTACCTCTACTGCGCCAGCGTGACCCAGCAACTACCTAACGCTAGGTATTACTCGTTCAAGCTTATGATTTTTAAATAGAAAAATGCCCATCAACAAGCGTTCAAAGTCCTTTTGAAATGTTCACCAGAATGCCTCCCCTCGTCTTTGATCTTTATCAAGTCTGACTACCCACTGCTCTCTGCACAATAGTGCCAAGTAGCCTGATAGCGCTTTTGCGCGCTGGCAGGCCGGGTATCATAAGGAGCACAATTATGGGCAAACTCAACGGCGACATTGAACACTGGGATGTCGAAAACGAAACCTTCTGGCAACAGACTGGCAAGAGCGTTGCTTCGCGCAATCTGTGGATCTCTATCCCCAGCTTGCTGGTGGGTTTTGCGGTATGGCTGATGTGGGGCATGATTACCACCCAGATGAAAAGTCTGGGTTTTCCCTTTACCATCGACCAGCTCTTCACCCTGTCGGCCATCGCCGGCCTGGCCGGCGCGACACTGCGCATTCCCGCATCTTTCATGATTAAGATTGCCGGTGGCCGTAACACCGTGTTCCTGACCACCGCCCTGTTGATGATTCCCGCGGCCGGCACCGGGTTTGCCCTGATGGACCCGGATACGCCGTTCATTGTGTTCCAGGCTCTGGCGCTGCTGTCCGGTATTGGCGGCGGTAACTTTGCCTGCTCCATGAGTAACATCAGTACCTTTTATCCCAAAAGCAAACAAGGCTATGGGCTGGGCATGAACGCCGGGCTGGGCAACTTTGGTGTGACCACCATGCAGGTGGTGATCCCGCTGGTCATGACCGTGGGTGTGTTCGGTGCGCTGGCTGGCGGCCCCTTGGCGCTCCAGGCTCCCAGCGGCACTCTGATTGGCCGCATTGAAGCGGGAACCGACACCTGGATCCAGAACGCAGGTTTTATCTGGTTGGTATTTTTGATTCCGCTGGCCTTTTTAGGCTGGTTCGGCATGAACAACCTAAAAGTGGTTACTCCGAACCCGGGCTCGCCGACTTCAGCTTTCAGCAAAATCCTGGGTCTGTACGGCGTAGGCTTGGCCACCTCTGTTGTGGGTGTGTGGGCCTTAACCGTAATGAACATGTGGCTGGCGCTGCCGTTGACCATCGTGCTGACCGTTGTATTGCTGCGCTTAATTCCCGGCGACATCAAGCCCAACATCAAGAATCAGTTTTCGATCTTCAACAACAAACACACCTGGTCGATGACCGTTCTGTACATTCTGACTTTCGGTACCTTTATTGGTTTCTCGGCTGCGCTGCCTCTGTCTATCAGCGTCATCTTCGGCAATATGATGGATGTGGCCGCGGATGGCACCGTCACCCGCGTGGTGAACCCGAATGCGCCGAGTGCACTGACCTGGTCCTGGATTGGCCCCTTGGTCGGAGCCCTGATTCGCCCGGTGGGCGGCTGGATTTCCGACAAAGTGGGGGGTTCCATCGTCACCCAGATTATCTCGGTGATTATGGTATTCGCGTCGATCGCCACCGGCTACGTGATGATGCTGGCTTACAACTCCACCGACCCCAACAGCCTGTTTCTGGTTTTCATGATTCTGTTCATCGTGATTTTTGCAGCCAGCGGCATCGGCAACGGTTCAACCTTCCGCAGTATTGGTTATATCTTCGACCAGCAGCAGAAAGGCCCGGTACTAGGCTGGACCAGCGCGATCGCCGCCTACGGCGCCTTCATTGCACCCAAACTATTGGGCCAGCAGATTCAGGCTGGCACCCCAGAGCACGCCATGTACGGCTTCGCGGTGTTCTATGCCCTGTGTTTGGTGGTGAACTGGTGGTTTTACCTGCGCAAGGATGCTTATATCAAGAATCCTTAGAGGCGTTAGCCGTTCAAAAACTGGGCCAGGCGCTCACGCACAATGAACTCGGTCTCGGACATAATGCGCTGGATAAGCTCATCACAGGTGGGAATGTCGTGAATCAGTCCTGCTACCATGCCGCAGCTCCAGGCCGCTTCATCCATCTTGCCTTCCTGAAGAACCAGGCGACCTTTGGCTCCGGTCACCAAATGGCGGATATCATCGATGCTTTCAGACTCACCCTTTTCTTTTTCAATTCTCTCAATTTCCTGAACAGCAGCGTTGTTCATGACCCTTTCCGTATTGCGCAGATTACGCATAATCAGGCGGGTCTGAAGCTCGTCGGCCTTAACAATCGCGCGTTTAACGTTATCGTGAACAGACGCTTCTTTGGTCGCTAGAAAACGGGTGCCCATGTTCATGCCTTCAGCCCCCAGCGCCATGGCAGCTACAAGACTTCGGCCATCGGCCATGCCACCTGACGCGACGAACGGAATTGTCAGTTCGTCAGCTGCTCGGGGCAGCAGAATAAAATTCGGTATATCGTCTTCGCCCGGATGCCCGCCGCATTCAAAACCATCGACACTGACAGCATCACAGCCAATTTTTTCCGCTTTCAGTGAATGCCGCACAGAAGTGCACTTGTGAATGACCTTAATCCCGGCCGCCTTAAACTGGGGCATGTACTGTTCCGGGCTGCGCCCTGCTGTTTCAACTGCTTTTACACCGCCTTGAACAATCGCATCAATATATTCCGGGTAAGGGGGTGCATTAAAGGAGGGTAAAAAAGTCAGGTTCACCCCAAACGGCCTATCGGTCATTTGATGGCAGCGCGCAATTTCCCGCGCAAGATCTTCCGGTGTCGGCTGTGTCAGCGCTGTAATGATGCCCAAACCACCTGCGTTAGAAACAGCCGCAGCCAGCTCAGCGTAGCCCACGTGGTGCATGCCACCCTGAATAATGGGGTGACGAATACCAAACAGTTCAGTAATTCTGGTCTTCATAACGGGTTTCTTCTTTTATCATTAGAATGGATTTAAACGTCAGCCTAATGCCCAGTTCACCAAGTATTTTTCGCGTTATTGTGATCATCAGACCAAGGCTTTTGATTTTTTGTCCATTGTCGGTACTCGCTTCCGGGTTTCTAAAACTGATCTTCAAGAATCTCCAGAGCGGTAGAATCGACGGCTTTCAGCAGTTCCGCAGTGCTCAACACGCCGGATAACTCATATCGGGCAAAGTATTCGCAAGCCTTGATCTTGCCTTGGTAAAATGCCGGCGTCTGTTCGCCTTTGCCAGCCAGCCCTGCTATCGCTTTAAGGGCTTGGCGAAGCCACAACCAACCAACCACAACCTGGCCAAAAGCATCAAGATAAAGCGTAGCATTCGCCAACGCTTTCTCTTTGTTGCCCTCGGTTTTCTCGTGATTGATAACGTCTGTAGCTTCCTTAATGGCCTTCATCGCCTGTTCAAGACGACCAGCAGATTCTACAAGCCGCGACTCCTGCCTGGCATCACCAATGGTTGCCTCAATGCGCCCCATCAGCTCCTGATAAAACCGGCCTCCCGCCACGGACACTTTCCGGTTTAGCAGGTCAATGCCCTGAATGCCGTGAGTGCCTTCGTGAATAGCATTAAGCCGGTTATCCCGGTAGAACTGTTCCACCGGGTATTCCCGGGTGTAGCCATAGCCGCCGTGTACTTGAATCGCCAAGCTGTTGGCTTCAAGGCAATAGCGTGAAGGCCAGGATTTGATCACCGGAGTCAGTAAATCGAGCAGTCCTGCTGCCAGATTGCGCTGATCTTCGCTGGCGGCGAATTTCTTCTCATCCACCCACATCGCGCCTTGCAGGCACAGAGCCAACCCGCCTTCCACATACGCTTTTTGCGCCAGAAGCATACGGCGGATATCCCCATGGCGAATCAATGGCACTTGCGGCGTACCCGGATTTTTTTCCCCGACAGGCCTGCCCTGATGACGTTCCCTGGCGTACTCCAGCGCGTGCAGGTAACCGGTATAGCCAAGCATGACAGAGCCTAAACCAACACCAATGCGCGCTTCGTTCATCATGTGGAACATGGCCGCCAGGCCTTTGTCAGCCTCGCCCACCAGGTAACCGACCGCACCGTCTTTTTCACCAAAGTTGAGCATAGTAGAGGTAGTACCCCGGTAGCCCATCTTGTGAATTAAACCCGCCAGCGCCACATCGTTTCGCTCACCAAGACTGTCGTCTTCATTAACCAGGATTTTAGGCACTAAAAATAGCGAAATGCCCTTAACACCCAAAGGTGCACCCGGTAGACGAGCGAGCACCATGTGGATAATGTTCTCGCTCAATTCGTGATCGCCACCGGAGATATAGATTTTGCTACCGAACAGACGGTAAGTTCCGTCCACCTGAGGTTCTGCGCGGGTACGCAGATCACCCAGGGAGGAGCCCGCGTGGGACTCAGTCAGGCACATGGTGCCGAAGAACCGGCCAGCCATCATAGGCTCTGCAAAGCGGGCCTTTTGTTCTTGCGAACCCTGCACCATTATAAGATTGGCTGCAGCAATGGTCAGGCCGGCATAGCCCTGAGTGCCAACGTTAGCGCCTTTAAGCATTCCCACACACATCTGCGCTACGGCGGCGGGCAGCTGCATACCACCAAGCTCGTAGTCTTGACCAGCCGCCATCAGGCCTGTATCTCTCAACACATCCAACGCTTTTCTTACTTCCGGACGCATCGTCACCCGGCCGTTTTCAAAGCGCGGCTCGTTCTCGTCCACCAAGCGCGCGTGGGGCGCAAATTCCTCTGCAGCAACCTTCAATGCCAGATCAAGCGCAGACTGAAGAGTTTCCCGACTGTGATCGCAATAGCGATCAAAACTTAAAAACTGCTCTACGTTATGAAGCTCGTAAAGCTGGAACGCCAAGTCCTGCGGATTGATGATCTTTTGCTGCACGTTTTGACACCCTCACCATGCTTGTTATTTTTGACGGTTAGCCACCCGAGCGCTATTGACGATCAAACCACTTCAAACAAACCTGCGGCCCCTTGGCCGCCACCAATGCACATGGTCACCACAACGTATTTAGCGCCGCGACGTTTACCTTCAATCAAAGCATGGCCGGCAAGGCGAGAACCCGTGACACCGTAAGGATGACCAATAGAAATTGAGCCACCGTTAACATTCAGTTTTTCCATCGGAATGCCTAAACGGTCACGGCAGTACACAACCTGAGAGGCGAAGGCTTCGTTCAGCTCCCAGAGATCGATATCATCCATGGTCAAACCACTTCGCTCCAGCAGACGCGGAATGGCGAAGACCGGGCCAATGCCCATTTCATCCGGCTCACATCCGGCTACCGCGAAACCACGGAAGATGCCCATGGGCTCAATGTTGTGTTTTTCGGCATAGGTGCTATTCATCACCGTGCACACTGATGCACCGTCGGATAGCTGGCTGGCATTGCCGGCGGTAACAAAGTGACCGTCGCCACGCACTGGACTGAGGCCCCGTAGGCTTTCAAGCGTGGTGTTAGGGCGATTGCACTCATCGCGGGTGAGAGTGACATTTTTCTGACTGAGGTCACCGGTTTCTTTGTTTTTGACCAGCATGGTGGCATCGAACGGCACAATTTCCTGGTCGAACTTCCCGGCTTCCTGAGCGGCCGCAGTGCGCTGCTGGGAGATCAGGGCGTATTCGTCCTGAGACTCCCGGCTGACGTTGTAGCGCTGGGCAACGATGTCCGCAGTTTCGATCATCGACATGTACAGTTCAGGCTTGTGCTTCATCAGCCACTCGTTGGTCGCATGAAAGCTATTAAGCTTGTCGTTCTGCACCATAGAGATCGACTCCACGCCGCCGGCAACCATGACCGGCACTTTTTCAAAAATGACACGCTGAGCAGCAATAGCAATAGATTGCAGACCGGAGCTGCAAAAACGGTTGATCGACAACCCGGCGGTCGTTACCGGTAAGCCGGCACGAATAGCGGCCAGACGAGCGATGTTTTTGCCCTGGGCACCTTCTTGAAAAGTGGCGCCAAGAATCACGTCCTCAACAATAGCGGGATCGATACCAGCACGTGCCACTGCATGTTTAATAACATGCCCGGCAAGGTCCACACTGTGCGTGTTGTTAAAAGCACCCCGGTAAGACTTGCCAAGAGCGGTACGTGCGGTAGAAACAATAACGGCGTCTGACATAAAAGTTACCTCGAAATAAAAATAGGGTGCCTGCCGGTTAAAGGTAGTTAGCAGACTTACAAGTCGCCGAATTTCTTTCCCTCAGCAACCAACTGCTTGAGCAAATTAGCGGGTTTCCACTGTTCACCACCAACATCACCATGGTACTTCTCAACCGCCGCCAGAATCAGATCCAGACCAACCTGATCCGCCCAGAACATCGGGCCACCACGGTAAGCCGGGAAACCATAGCCGTAGATCCAGACCGCATCTATATCCAGAGCGCGGTCAGCTACGCCCTCTTCCAGAATCTTGGCTGCCTCATTCACCATCACATACATGCAGCGCTCAAGAATTTCCTGATCCGTAATTTCACGTGAACTAATACCCTGTTCTTTACGGAAATCTTCGATGACCCGCTTCACTTCAGGGTCAGGAACAGGAGTGCGGCTGCCCTCTTCGTACGCGTACACACCTTTCATAGTTTTCTGGCCAAGACGATTTTGCTCAGCAAGCTTATCCATCCAGCTGCGCGCTACTTGCTCGCCGGCATTTCGAAGCTCTTCACGAATCCGATAACCAACATCGATACCCGCCAGGTCAGACATCGCAAACTGGCCCATGGGATAACCCAGATCCGTCAACACCTTGTCTACCTGTTGCGGCGTGGCGCCTTCATTAACCAGCGCCATAGCTTCGGTGCCACGCTTGTGCAGCATGCGATTGCCAACAAAGCCGTGGCAGTTGCCCACCAGCACACCTACTTTTTTGATCTTCTTGGCCACCGCCATCACCGTCGCTTTCACCTCATCAGAGGTCTTGCTGCCGCGAACGTTCTCCAGCAACCTCATCACGTTGGCCGGGCTGAAGAAGTGCATACCCACAACGTCTTCCGGACGCTTGGTGGCAGACGCAATTTCGTCAATGTCCAGAGTAGAGGTGTTGGAGGCCAGAATGGCTCCGGGCTTACAAACGTCATCCAGCTTCGCGAAGATCTCCTTTTTAACGGCCATGTTTTCGAACACAGCTTCAATCACCAGATCCACGTCTTTGAAATCGTCATAACTCAGGCTGCCGGTGATCAGCGCCATCCGATCTTCCACCTGCTGCTGCGTGATGCGCCCCTTCTTCGCGGAGCTTTCATAGTTCTTGCGGATAATGCCCAACCCCTTGTCCAGGGCTTCCTGCTTCATCTCCACGATGGTGACGGGGATGCCGACGTTGGCAAAGTTCATGGCAATACCACCGCCCATGGTACCGGCGCCGATGACACCGACGCTGTTCACATCGCGTACCGGCGTATCCTTCGACAGACCTTTTACTTTGGAAACTTCACGTTCGGCAAAGAACGAATGAATCAGACCATCGCGCTGGGGAGAGTCCATGCACTCCATAAACAACTCACGCTCGCGCTTCATGCCGTCAGCGAACGGCAAGTTAAACGCCGCTTCAATGGCATCTACACACTTGAACGGAGAAAACTGACCACGGGCCTTCTTTTGCAGCACGGCACGGAACTGATCAAATACGTCGCTGCCCTTGTCGGCCGCAACCTTGTCCGTCAGATCACGAACCCGACGCACCGGCTTACCCTCATCGGCAATCTGCTGCGCGTAGACAAGGCCTGCAGCTTTCACGTCATTACCGTCGTCAACGGCATCTACGATGCCAAACGCAAGAGCGTCTTTAGCACCAACAAACTCACCTGAGGTAATCATTTCCAGCGCTTTTTGCGCTCCGGTCAGGCGAGGCAAGCGCTGAGTACCACCGGCGCCTGGCAATAGGCCAAGTTTCACTTCCGGCAGGCCAACCTTCGCACTGCTCAATGCAACCCGGTAATGGCAACCAAGAGCCATTTCCAGCCCACCACCCAGCGCCGTGCCATGGATCGCTGCAACAAGAGGCTTGTCACTGTTTTCATATTGTTCAACGACTGCGGGCAGCCCCGGTTTCTGCATGGGCTTGCCAAACTCACGGATGTCCGCACCCGCAATGAAGGTACGGCCTTCACACACCAGCAAAAGCACCTTGGCGTTTGAATCTTTTTGCCCTTGCTCCAGCGCAGCAACCAGTCCGGAACGTACCGCGTGGCTGAGGGCATTGACCGGCGGGTAATTCACGGTAATCACGCCAATACTGCCTTCACGATTGTAATTTACGACCTCAGACATAACCTCTCCCTCGCTTTATATGAAATTTAATTTTAACACGCGAAACATGCATACAATTTAATACAAGTTCTCTCCGGGTTTCAACCACCATTTAAAACCAGGCACAAAAAAACCGCAGAACGAATCCTGCGGTTTTATGTGAAGCTCGGGGTAATGCGCCGGGCCTGGCGCTCCGGAACCGGATTAAACGCCGAGCGTCTCAATGTCACTTGCCAGCAAGGCCAACTGGTGGGCAATAGAACCACGAAGCTTCTCAGCGGGCACCAAGTAGGAAGGCGCGGCACACGTCAGTGTCATGATCGTGCCATCTTGCAGATGAACAGGCACACCGGCGGAATTGATATTGCGATCCCACTCACCGATTGAAAGGCAGAAACCATACTTCTTATAGTCTTCCATGGCGCGGTCCAGCCCTTCCTTTTTCTCGGGCCAGGATTCCGGGCCGTACTTTAACTCCATCGCATCTTCAATAACCTTACGCCCTTTATCAGAAACTGAGCAGTAATAGGCCCGGCCTGCAGACGTGGTCGCCATGGGCAGCTTGATACCAATATCCATACGCAGCAAAGAAGCTTCCGGAGGCAGGCGGTTTTCGACATAGATCATATGAAGCCGGTCACGACAGGTCAAACCCACAGACATATTAGTCTGGCGCGCAAATTCATCCATGTAAGGCTTGGCTAACTGGCGCACTTTCAGGTTGGACACGTACGCATAACCCAATGCCAGCACACCGGAGCTGAGCTGATATTTTTCCAGTTGGGTGCTGTAGCTCAGATACCCCAACTTGGTCAGGGTGTATGTCATACGGGATATGGTTGGTTTGGGCAGGCCGGTAAGTCGGGCAATATCCTGATTACCGAGAATGACAGAACCCTGACTGAAAGCACGCAGCACATCCAGGCCGCGGGACAGCGCTTCGACGAACTTCCGATCTTTCTCCTGCTTCACTGGTTCGCCGTCACCGGAAGCGGTCACAAGCTCCGGTAAAGTAGCTTCTGCTTTTGACATAATGTGGCGTCCTCCAACAACGTCGTCTGCCCCAGTTCCGGGCTATAAGTTTGGTATATACAAAGTGAACGGCATTCTAATCGTTGACGAATGCAAGTACCACAAACTCCGGTCAAAACTACCATCAAAATGAAACATTTGCTTTTCAATCCGCATCCTGCAGCTCGAAAAACTGCCACCCATGAGTAAGAATTGGTATATCGTTTTGCCTGACTGCCTCTTCTGGCCCATCCTGAACACCCCTTCCAGGCGAACGTTAACAGTCATTCCGGCTGAAAATGAACGCTTTTTGGTGATTTTTCGGAATCGGTGTTCACGTTTAACCAGAATCTTTCTCAACACATTTTTTTAAATCGTTTTCTACTCTGATTCCTTTTTTCGGGGATCAGGGCCATGCCAGCAGAGACAATTCCAATACCCAAAATCAGAGAAGTGCTTCGTCTGCGGCTGGAAGCCAGGCTCTCATCTCCGGTTGGCAAAACTGTGACAGAAAAAAACCGGGCAGCCCCTATTGGGGCGTACCCGGCGTATTGGTTTGCTGGCTTAGAGGTACCCGAGATCTGTCCGGTAGCTATTCAGCATATCCAGGGCTTTCTGAGTTCTTTCGCTGCGCTTGCCTTCTTCTTTCCACATGCGCTGGGCGGTCTTAACCAGGCGCTCCCGGACGTCATCAGGCAAGGTATTAATCTTGACACCGTCTTCGGCAATCGCTTTAGCGAGAGCAACGCGCTCTTGATACAGGTATTCGTTGGTGCGCACCCAGAAACTCTCTTTCAGCGCCTGCTTGACGATCTGCTGCATGTCTTCCGGCAGTTTATCCAGGGCTTTCTGGTTGACGAGGAAGGCGTCAGTGCCGGCAATGGTTAGGCTCGGCTTGACGTGGTACTTGGCCACTTCATAAAGCCCCATGCTCGCAGCGCCCTGGGCTGCGCCCCAGTGAGCACCGTCCAAAACACCGGTATCCAGCGCGGTATAGAGTTCACCGCCGGAAACATAGGACGCCGCCGCACCGGCTTCGGACAGAAACCTCTGCAGCGAGCCGGTGGAGCGAATCTTCAGGCGGGTAAAGTCCTCCCAGCTATTGATGGGTTTCTTGATCACCATCTCGGTCGGATAGGCCTTTTCGGTAGCCCAGTAAACGCCGTGTTCTGCTGCTTCGTCCCGCAACATCTGCTCGAATCCGAGGTTCTCGTGGAAATAGACGGCTTCCCAGACATTCTGGAAAGCAAACGGCAGACCTGCTGCAATGGCAGCAAGGCTGACTGAATCCTGGGCGTACGAAGCGTTGATGGTACCCATTTCGATAATGCCACGACTGACGGCTTTAAACGTCTCCCGGGCCTTGAACAGCGCGCCGGATTCGTAAAGCTCGAGTTTCAGGCGGCCATCTGTGCGCTCCTCAAGTACATTCTTCAGGCGTACAAGGCTATCCTGATACGAGACGCTGGAGCTGGGATAGTGAGACTGCACCTTCCAGGTAAAGGTCTCTTGTGCGGCAGCGGGGCTGACAACCAGAGCGCCTGAAACGCCGAGTGTAATGGCGGTGGCATAAATACCGAGTTTTTTGCGATAGCGAGTAAGGATTTTCATAGTATTACCTCTTATTGTTGTGTCTGCTGTGTCGTTGTCGGTTTTTTCTTTTTGAACCGCACTGCGGTATTCTGGACCGCAAGGCGAACTATTATTTTTTTAGCTTATCATATGATTGTCTTTTTTCAATATTTAGCAGATATCTACTGTTTCAGGTAGGCAGTTCGCAGCTCCCGTTTCAATACCTTGCCAATAGTGTTCCGGGACAGATCCTCCAGGAATTCAACTGCGGACAGTCGCTGGGCCTTGTCGAGACGGAGATTGGCCCATGCCAGAATATCTGGCTGCCAAAGCCCTGGAGCCGGGTAGTGCGTTGCGCAATTGTTGTATGCCGACAGGAGCAACGGTGCCGTATTCACCCTCGAGACCTCAAACCTGGCTGACCTTAGCTGTTCGTTGGCTCAGAAGCTCTTCCCGAACTCACTGAATAGCCCGGATATATTGTTGAGCAACTGTTTTGATCGATACGAATCTCAAGTGCGGGCGACTCATTGCTTCACAGATTGCGGCTGCATCGACCCGATGGGCTACAACAAGTCAGCGGACTTCTACACCGGAGTATGCCGGACAATTTCAACCCTTATGAAGTCAAGGTTATTGACGACAAGCGTGGTTTTGTCACCCCCACCACCGTGGCGGTGGTCAAGGACGGCAAGATTGTCGTGGAATGCATGAGCGAGTAAGCTGGGCTCGCCTCTGGCGCGAGGTATCTGATGAATAAAAAGAGCGGGAACTCCTTTTTTATGTCGCGCACAGGTTGCGCCATGGGGCTCAAGCTTTGACGTACATGGCCAGGGTTTCAGCAACGCAAGCGGGTTTGGTCTCGCCGTTGATTTCCACTGTGGTCTGGTAAGTTGCCAGTACACGTTTGTCGTCGACCGGCGTGACATCAATGAGTTCCACCCGGGAGCGGATATCCGAGCCCGATTTTACGGCGGATGGCAGTCGAAGTTTGTTCATGCCGTAGTTGATGGTGGCGGCAGTGCCGGTGATGTGCATAACGCTCTGGTTCATGACGGGAATCAGCGAAATGGTCAGAAAGCCGTGAGCCACGGGGCTTTTCCAAGGAGATTCTGTGGTCGCACGTTCAACGTCGACATGAATCCACTGATGATCCCCCGTGGCGTCAGCAAAGGCCCGGATCATCTCCTGAGTAATGGTTTTCCAGGGGCTGCAGCCAATGACTTCACCTTTGTGGCTGGCTAGTTCATCCAGAGCAATCGTTATCATTATTGTTTCCTTTATTTCGCTTACGAGAGATATAAGAGCTTCCTAAGCTTCCTATTTTATTTTCATGCACCCGCTCTCAGGGTGCAACCACCAGAGGTGAAAACAATGGATAAAAATCAACAGTACATACTTGCCCAGCGCCCAATCGGTATGCCTGACGAGCATAGCCTGAAGTTACAGGACAGCGCTTTGCCCGAGCCAGGGGAGGGTCAGGCTCTGCTGAAGACGATTTATCTATCGCTGGACCCTTATATGCGCGGTCGTATGAACGATGCCGCCTCCTATGCCAAGAGCGTTGAGCTCGGTGAGGTGATGGGAGGGCAGACCATCAGTGAAGTTGTGGTCAGTAACAGTCCGGCGGTGAGTGCCGGCGACTACGTGCTCAGCAGCAACGGCTGGCAGCGCTATGCCGTGGCCAACGCGGATACACTGGTGAAGCTTGACCCGGCCCAGGCGCCGATCAGTACCGGGGTCGGCGTACTGGGTATGCCCGGCTTCACCGCGTACGTGGGATTGCTGCAGTTTGGCCAGCCCAAACAGGGTGATACGGTTGTGGTATCCGCCGCCGCTGGTGCCGTTGGCCAGGTGGTCGGACAGATCGCCAAGATGCGTGGCTGTCGTGTCGTTGGCGTCGCAGGGGCGCCGGACAAGTGCGACCATGTGGTCCGGGAATATGGTTTTGATGTTTGCGTCAATTACAAAGACGACGATTTCGAAGCCCAGCTGGCGAAGGCCTGCCCCGATGGCATCGACATCTATTTCGAGAATGTCGGTGGTCGGGTGTTTGATGCGGTGATGACGCTGGTCAATGACTTTGCCCGCATTCCGGTCTGCGGCCGCATCGCTCACTACAATCAGACGTCGTTACCAGAGGGGCCGGATCGACTGGTGCCGTTCATGGGCAAGATTCTGGTCAAGCGGTTAATGTTGCGTGGTTTTATCCAGTCGGATCATCTCGAACATCTGGCGGATTTCCGCCGCGACATGAGCCAGTGGATTCGGGACGGCAAGATCCATTATCAGGAGGACATCGTCGACGGTTTAGAGAATACCGTTAGCGCCTTCCAGGGTTTGCTGCAGGGTAAAAACCGCGGCAAGATGCTGGTGAGGGTTGCGCCAGATCCGACGCGGTAATCCAGGTTGTAGTCAGGCCCGCTTCAAACTCCGGTGGGTGATGCGTTAAGAAAAAGGGTGTTCACGTTCGCCGGAAAACGCACTGACAGAATATAAAACTTCTGGAAGCGTCCCTTATTGAATTATTGGCAAGACAACGATCTCGAAAGCGAGAAGCGCCAGCAACAGTGGCACTGCCATTAATACAAACACGCCATTCCAGCGAAATGCCACCACCCAACGCGACACCTGACCAAAGCGGGACAGCAGCATGACAGCCGGCCCGAAGGGTGAGAGCATCATCGCCAAAGAAAAGCCGATAACCAAGGCTACGGATATCAGAATCGGATCCATGCCTTCCGCAATGAGCTGCGGTAGCAGGCCAGCCAGAACGCTGAGCACCGTAATCGGAATAATCCCAATGGTTGATAGCAGCGGCAGGCTGAGCATGCCGGCTGCTGCGAGTACCCACATTCCGCCAGCGGAGGTCACAAGGCCACTTAAAGCATCCTCGGGAATCACGCTGGAGACTGACACCCCCAGAATTGCAGACGCGGCAAAAATCGCCATTTCATTATTCATGGCTGAAACCTGAGTCACGCTCTCCTTGAGCACAATCCCAAGCGATCTTTCTTGCCACGCCATATAAAGAAGCGTAACGGATGGCACTGCCATCATGGCGGCAACTGACACTTTAAAGTCAGTCAAAGCAACGATAACAGCCATAATTAAGAAGACAGTTAAGACCAGCCCAAACAGCCGCAAAGTGCCCGGTGGCCACTGTTCCAGAGCCACACGCTCGCTACTGACCTGCCGGAAACGACGTTGCTCCAGCAACCAGCCAACCGCAATCAGGACCACGGACGCCGCAAGGCCGTAGGGCAAAAGCATGGACCAGCTTAACTGAGGCAGTTCACGGGTCAGTATGGCCACGGCGACGCTGGTTGGCGCAACCAGGGGAACAAGAGCAAAACCGCGAAGCGCGCTGACCAGAACACTACGCAGCCACTGCAGGCGGGATTCACCGGTAATTCCACGCTCCTGCAAGGTTTCCGAAAGGCTGCCACACAACAGATTCATCATGCCGAAACTCAGCACCGAAGCTATGCCACAACTAACCAGAGCGTACTTCGGATACAACCAGACCGCGCGACCACCCAACAAGACATCGTGAATCCGGCGCAGTACTTCAAAACGCCTGACCAGGCACTGCATCATTCCCAGGCTGCCAAGGAAGGCGGCGTAAAATGCCGCATCCGCAGACGCTTTGATTAACCGGTCCATGCCCAGCTGGCCGTGAACATAAAACCACCCCGTGACGGCCAAAGAAACCAACAACAGAATGCGGGAATATCCCTGCAGGCGACTACCCGCCCATAGAAAGCAGAAAATAAACAACAGGCCCGCGATCGCACTGAGCTGACTGCTGGAAATGCATATAGCAATCAACTGAGCCAGAACCGCCAACGGTAACAGCCACCGGTCTGCAGTATTCATACCTGCTCCGTCCTTGCCAGACTCACGCTAACAGGGATGGTCTCTGCTTGCATTTCATATACACCCGGATTAGTCTTTTGCTAATTGAATACAAAACTAAGTTTCGCTTGATGAAACTATACTAGCATAAACGACACGGCGTCCCGGGATATTTTACCCCCGAACCTGCACGCTAACCCCGGCGGTTTGTGCACCCCCCAGAGGAAAAATAATGAGTGCATTTATCTATGATGGTCTTCGAACCGCTTTTGGTCGCCACGCGGGCGCTCTTTCCCGGGTCCGGCCCGATGACTTGCTGGCACATGTGATCCGCGCGCTGATTGAGCGTAATGCGTTCGCCCCGGAAGCCTATGAAGACGTCATTGCAGGCTGTACCAATCAAGCGGGCGAAGATGCGCGCAACGTGGCACGTCACGCTGGGCTGCTGGCAGGCCTTCCAGTCGAGACAGGCGGACTGACCGTTAACCGGCTTTGTGGCTCCGGACTGGCGGCCATCATAGACGCTGCCCGAGCGGTTCGTTGCGGCGAAGGTGAATTGTTTGTGGCCGGCGGCACCGAGAGCATGAGCCGTGCCCCTTTTGTGATCGCCAAGGGCGAGACTCCTTTCAGCAGGGATTTCCGTGCCTTCGACAGCACCATTGGCGCACGTTTCCCGAACCCGCTTATTGAGCGCGAGTTTGGAGCAGATACGATGCCGGAGACCGCCGATAACATTGCCCGCGATCTGGGATTGAGCCGAGAGCTGACAGATCAGTTTGCTGCCCAGAGCCAGGCCCGTTATGAAGAGGCCCGTCGCACAGGTTTTTATACCGATGAAATTCTGGCGATTGATGTACCCCAGGGCGGAAAAAAACCACCAGTCACCGTTCGCGAAGACGAACACCCACGCCCCCAATCAAACGCAGAGTCGCTTGCAAAGCTCCGCCCGTTATTTGAGGGCGGTGTAGTAACGGCGGGCAATGCCTCTGGAATTAACGACGGTGCCGCTGCCCTGATTATCGGGTCCAGAGAAGCCGGTGAGCGCGCCGGCGTAAGACCCCGCGCCCGCATTGTGTCGGCCGCTATTGCGGGGGTTTCACCACGGCTAATGGGGTTAGGCCCGGTTCCAGCCTGCAAAAAAGCGTTGGCTCGCGCGGGCTTAACGCTCGCTGACATAGATGTAATCGAGATTAACGAGGCATTTTCAGTTCAGGTTCTCGGTTGTATCACTCAACTGGGAATAGACCCTGCTGATTCCCGGCTGAACCCGAACGGGGGGGCCATTGCAATGGGCCACCCGCTGGGCGCATCCGGCGCCAGGATTGCACTCACCGCCACCCGTCAGCTAGAGCGCAACGGCGGACGCTACGCCCTTATCAGCCTGTGTATTGGCGTTGGCCAAGGCATTGCCGCTGTGATTGAACGAGTTAATAACTGATTTTCACCGAGGAGAAACAGCATGGCTTCCGCGTCTTGGGATGACCTATTGCACTTTGACAAACAACTGGATGAAACCGAACGTCAGGTTCGGGACAGTATTCGTGGCTTTTGTGACCAGCGCCTGATGCCTGGCATTGTTGAGGCAAACCGGCACGAAAAATTTGACCGCTCTATCTTCACCGACATGGGTGAGTTGGGCATGCTCGGCGCTACCTTGCCGGAAGAATACGGTGGCGCTGGCCTGAACCATGTGTGTTATGGCCTGATTGCCCGGGAAGTGGAGCGTGTGGATTCCGCCTACCGCTCGGCTCTGAGCGTTCAGTCCTCGCTGGTTATGTACCCGATTTACTCATTTGGCCAGGAAGCACTGAAAAAGCGTGTACTGCCAAAACTGGCCTCCGGTGAACGGGTTGGCTGTTTCGGTTTGACCGAGCCCGACCACGGCTCTGACCCTGGCGGCATGGAAACCCGCGCCAAGAAAGTGGATGGCGGCTATCTGGTCAGCGGCTCCAAAACCTGGATTACCAACTCCCCCATTGCGGATGTCTTCGTGATTTGGGCCAAACTTGACGGTAAGGTCACCGGCTTTGTATTGGAGCGCGGCGCCAAAGGTCTGGATACCCCAAAAATTGAAGGCAAGTTTTCCTTACGTGCGTCCGAAACCGGCTCCATCTTTATGGACGATGTGTTCTGCCCTGACGAGAATAAACTGGACGTAGAAGGCCTGAAAGGTCCGTTCAGTTGTCTCAACAAAGCTCGCTATGGCATCAGTTGGGGCTCTCTCGGCGCAGCGGAATTTTGCTGGCATGCAGCCCGCAATTACACCTTGGAACGCAAGCAGTTTGGTAAGCCATTAGCCGCGAACCAGCTTATCCAGAAAAAGCTGGTAGACATGCAGACCGACATTGCCCTTGGCCTGCAAGGTGCGTTGCAGCTTGGCCGCCTGATGGACGCTGGTGAAGCATCTCCGGATGCAATTTCCCTGATGAAGCGCAACAACTGCGGTAAGTCATTGGACATAGCGCGGGTCGCCCGTGACATGCACGGAGGCAACGGTATTTCAGACGAATACCATGTCATCCGCCACGTGATGAACCTCGAAGCAGTCAATACCTATGAGGGCACCCATGACGTTCACGCCCTGATCCTTGGCCGTGGCCAGACAGGTATTGCAGCGTTTGGCTGATCTTGCATAAGGACTGCCCACAAAAAACCCCTTCTCACGGAGGGGTTTTTTGTGGGCAGTCCGACCAGGGCCGGACAGTTTTCCTTAGATCAGAAAGACAGCTTCGCTGACGCCATGACCTGCTCGTACTGCTTGCTGCTGCTACTGGCAATCTCGCCAAAATCCCAGTAAGCGTATTCAAGGCCTAACGTGAGATTCTTATGGGCTGACCACAACAAGTTAGCGTGCACAGAGGTCGAGCTATCAAAGTAACTCAAAGTACCTGCAGGCGAAGCACGCAAGCCGTCTACGATTTCGGTATGTGAAACTGTCAGGCTCGAGCGCCAGGCCGGGGACCAGAAGTGGCGATAGGCCGCTGTCGCACCATAGGTTTTAAGCGGCTCGACATCTCCTTGCGCCCGGGCTACCAAATCGACATCCGGATAAGTCAAAAGCCCCATGTAGCGACCCAGTGCGCCATAGCTATACTGCAGCCGCAAGTCATCCTTACCAACCGTTGGTATGCGTGCACTCAAAGACACCGCACCATCGGTTTTGGTTTCGTTAGCTGCGTTGTCCTCAAAATTGCGTAACAAACCTGCGATAGAATAAAAACCAAACTGACCACGCAACTGATAACGAACAGCCAAGTCCGGATAAGACTGATCATCGTAGGAATTACCATAGAAGCCATCTTCCGGGTTTTCCAAAGACATCATCAGCTTGCCGCCCGGGACGGCCATGTTGTAACGAATCAGAGGCTGGGTAACGTAGATGAAAGCGGCCATTTTGCCCTGGCCCAAAATTTCCGGCAGTGCGGCAAGATCGGTAAAGGTGGTGTAAGTCTGGCCAAAATCCCAGTTATTCCACGAGCCATACGCCTGACGCAAGCGCGGAGCGTAACTGTTGGAAACGATTTCGTTACCCGTCTCGTTCAGAGCGTCATTCAAATCCTGATTGAAATCCATTTCAATGTAAGTCGTCAGCATGTGACCAGCAACATCATCAGTTTCTGTACCAATGCTAAGGCGCGATTCACGGGCACTAAAGCCCGTTTTCCAATCACTTTCACCTGAGGCAGCTGCTGAGGCATAGGTGCGAGGCAAACCTACCGTGTAGCTATTAAGTGAGCCGTTTCCGCCGGAACCGAAGATCGCATCGGCCTTGATGAAACCACCGAACGAAATGGTAGTGCCACCAATTTTTATGCCATCGCCATTGCGTAGCAGATACGGGTTATCGTCCTGCAGCTCTGGCGCGGTAGAGACTGCGCCTTCCAATGTGCGCTCCAGTGTTTGTACGCGATCACGCAACTCTTGCAACTCAGAGCTTTCTTGGGCAGCGACGTTGGCAGCACCAAAGGTCACCAAAGGCATCGATGCCAGAGCTATAACCCGGGCCAGTGGTTTAGCGTGAAAATGCTTTCTTGTTGTCATCTCAAACCTCTTAACGAAGTGGTATGTGTCGTTATTATTGAAATTGCCCATGCACGGCCTTAAAGAGTACCTGACCAAACATGCAGTTTCGCACTGCGGTACTGTAACAGCTTTATATTTTATCTAGCAGTACAACTTTCCATACACACGAATATAAACAAAGGTTTTAAGTTCAACAAGGCCTTTAAGGTATTAATTTTTAAAACCGAATCACGCATAGCACTATGCTTGTTTCATTATCGTTGACACAAGCATCTATTTTGTTCGATCATTGAGTAATTATGCTATGCGGTATATATTTTCGCTGTAACGCAAAAAGAGGCTATTCGATGAACATGAACTACACCGCCGAGGAGCTCGCGTTCCGCGACGAAGTGCGCGCCTTTCTGGATAAAAAACTGCCGGCAGACATTGCTGCCAAAGTGAAGGGCTTTCGTCACCTAACCAAAGAAGACCACCTGCGCTGGCAGCAGATCCTCTGTGCCCAGGGCTGGTACGCCACGCACTGGCCGGAAGAATATGGCGGTGTAAAGTGGACACCGGTTCAGAAACACATCTGGGATGAAGAGTCCTGCCGCTACGGCGTGCCACGCTCTATTCCATTCGGCGTAAACATGGTGGCGCCCGTTATCATCAAGTTTGGTAACGAAGAACAAAAGCAGACCTACCTGCCCCGCATCCTCAGCGGCGAGGACTGGTGGTGCCAAGGCTATTCGGAGCCAGGTGCAGGCTCCGATCTGGCATCACTTAAAACCCGCGCCGTGCGTCAGGGCGACCACTATATTGTGAATGGCCAGAAAACCTGGACCACCCTTGGTCAGTACGCCAACATGATTTTTTGCCTGGTACGCACCAACACCGAGGTAAAGGCACAGGAAGGCATCTCCTTTCTGTTGATCGACATGAACACACCAGGCATCACCGTACGCCCGATCATCACCCTCGATGGCGAGCACGAAGTGAACGAAGTCTTCTTTGAAGATGTAAAGGTTCCGGTTGAAAACCTGGTGGGTGAAGAAGATAAAGGTTGGACCTACGCCAAGTTCCTGCTGACGTACGAGCGCACAGGCCTGGCCGGCATCGGTTTGTCCAAAGCCGCACTGTCTCACTTGAAAGCGCTGGCCTCACGCCGCATCAAGAATGGCCGCCCGCTGATTGAAGACACAACATTCAGCCAGCGCATTGCCAAGGTTGAGATCGATTTGATGGCAGCAACCACCAGCAACCTGCGCATCATTGCAGCGGTTGAAGGCGGCGGCGTTCCCGGCGCTGAGAGCTCGATGCTGAAGGTGAAAGGCACAGAAATTCGTCAGGCTATTAACGACCTGGCACGCCGAGCCATTGGGCCTTATGCCATTCCGTTTGTGGAAGAAGAGCTGAACCTGGATTACGAAGGCGAGTTCCTGTCAGACGAGAACGCCGCTCCCCTTTCGGCACAGTATTTCAACAACCGCAAGCTCTCGATTTTCGGCGGATCAAACGAGATCCAAAAAAATATCGTGTCGAAAATGATTCTCGGGCTTTAAGGAGACGACCATGGATTTCCGACTCAATGAAGAGCAGCAGATGCTGCAGGACACCGTGGCCCGTATGGTGCGCGGTGAGTACAGTTTTGAAAAGCGCCTAGAGTTCAGTGAAACCGACGCCGGGTTCAGCGTTGATTTCTGGAAACAGCTCAGCGAACTGGGGCTGACAGCCGTGCCTTTCGCCGAAGAGCTAGGCGGCTTCGGCGGTGGCGGTGTAGAAGTCCAGTCTGTCATGACCGAACTGGGCCGCGGCCTATGTCTGGAGCCGTACCTGCAGTCTGTTATTTTTGCTGGGGGGCTGATTAACCAGGCGGGCAACGCTAGCCAGAAAGAAACCTGGCTGAGCGGCATTGCCAGCGGCGAACTGCAAGCGGCGGTTGCGCTTCAGGAACCCCAGAGTTTCTACGATCTGAACGACGTGGAAACCCGTGCCGAGAAAAACGACGCAGGCTACGTTCTCAATGGCCGAAAGGCCGTGGTGATTGGCGGGCACTGTGCCGACATCATGCTGATATCCGCTCGCAGCTCCGGTGATAGCCGTGATGCCAGCGGCATCAGCTTGTTTGCACTTAAAGCGGATACCGCCGGAATAGAGCGCCGGGTTTATCCCACCATCGACGGCTCCAAAGGTTGCGACGTTACCCTGAACAATGTTCAGGTAAATGCTGACGCCCTACTGGGCGAAGAAGGCAGTGCCGCCGAGGTGATTGAGTATCAGTCAGGGCGCGCCATTGCAGCGCTGTGTGCAGAAGCTGTGGGTGTTATGGAAATGGCCAACGAGCTGACCCTGGGTTACCTCAAACAACGCAAGCAGTTTGGCGTGCCCATCGGCAAGTTTCAGGTACTTCAGCACCGTATGGTAGACATGATGTCTGAACTGGAACAGGCCCGCTCTATGGCGATCCTGGCAGCCAGCGTGGCAGACGAAGAACAGAGTACTGACCGCCGCCGCGTGCTGGCCGCCGCAAAAAATGTCATCGGCCGCAGCGGGCAGTTTATTTCAGAACAGGGTATACAATCTCATGGTGGCATCGGCATGACGTGGGAATATAACTTCGCCCACTACGCCAAGCGTCTGATCATGATCAATCACCAACTGGGTGATGACGACTTCCACCTGGAACGCTATGCCTCTCTATTACAGGCAAGCTAAACTCGTCAATGAGTGAGCCCGAGCCCTCGTTCTGATCAGCCAGGGGACTTTTTCAGGGGGGTGGTTCGCCACCCCCTTTGTTATTCAAAGTCAGGAATAAGGTGAACAATATGACAACAAACACCTCGAATGCCGATGCTAATACGCTGAGAGTGGAAGAATGGCAGGTTCGCAGTAAGCTGGCGGCAGCCTATCGGCTCGTCGCTCTGTTCGGGTGGGACGATCTGGTTTTCACCCACCTCTCCGCCCGCGTACCTGGCCCCGAACATCACTTTCTTATTAATCCTTACGGCCTGCTGTTCCACGAGATTACGGCGTCCTCTCTGGTAAAAGTGGACCAAGACGGACAGGTTGTGCAATCTGGGGGCCTTAGCAGGGTGAACCCCGCCGGCTTTACCATACACAGTGCTGTGCACATGGGGCGCGACGATGCCGGTGCTGTTATGCATCTTCATGCGCCAGACGGCGTGGCGGTTTCCGCCCACAAAGACGGTCTGTTACCGCTGAGCCAAACGGCCATGCTCTGCCTGGCGCACGTGAGTTACCACGACTATGAAGGTGTGGCCCTGAATCTGGATGAGCGAGAACGCCTGATTCGTGACCTTGGGGACAAATCCATGATGATGCTGCGCAATCACGGTGTTCTGACCGCTGGCAAAGACGTACCGGAAACCTTCACGTACCTGTACTTCTTGATGAAAGCCTGCGAGATACAGGTTAAAGCACAGAGTTGCGGCCCGGTGTATATGCCCTCCGAGCAAGCTATTCGAACAACCGCAGAACAGTCAAAAACCCTAGGTAGCGCAGCGGCGCTCACCTGGCCGGCACTGCTGCGGCTTCTCGACAGCAAAAACCCCGGTTACGCGGTATAGGAAGGGCTCACTATGGTGGAAATACAATTTGATGAGCTGGCAGGTCATAAAGGGCGCCTGTGTTGCTACAGCCCCTGGCTGACCATTACCCAGGAAATGGTCAGGGCATTTGCCGATGCCACGGGTGATCACCAGTGGATTCATGTGGACGTGGAGCGGGCAAAGCGGGAGTCACCATGGAAAAGCCCGGTTGCTCATGGTTACCTGACGGTATCTCTGATTTCTCGGCTTAATCCTCAGGCATTGCGGGTAACCGGCACTACAGCCACCATTAATTACGGTACGAACAAACTCCGCTTTCCCGCGGCTGTGCCGGTAGGCTCGGAGATCCGCACGAAAGTTGAGCTGATAGACGTTACACCCGTAGGCGACAAAAGAACGCTGGCGACGTACAAAACCACGGTAGAAATCAACGGCCAAGACAAACCAGCGTGTGTAACCGAAAACCTTGCCATGTATGTAGCCTGACGCAAGGCGGCTGTAACCAAATATTACTCTCGCCCTTCCAGCGCTGCGCGCATCTTCAAGGTGACCAGCACAGTATTCAGGTGGGGCACTGGCACGTCATGACGCTTGGCCAGAGCCACCACATTACCCAGAACGGCCTCCCGCTCAATGGGGCGGTTGTTCAGGTAATCCAGCGCCATGCTGTTCTTGTATGGGGGCATTTTTCGGGTGCCCTCAATGTTCTGACCGATCAGCCCCTCATCCATTGGGTAGCCTTCTGCCGCAGCCACGCCCATCACCTCACGCATCATGGCCCGAACGAGCTCTTCGCCGCCTTCGGTATCCAAAATGGTTCGGGTATCTGCGCCGTTGGCAATCACAGACAAGGGGTTGAACGGGGTATTCCAGAGGCACTTGCGCCAACGCTCACCCACAACGCGCTCAGTCAGGTCGATCTTAATGCCGCCTTCTACAAACAGTTGAGATAAAGCCCGGCAGTTCTCATCAACGCCTTCCGGATAACGCCCCATCACTAACTTGCCATAAGCTTTATGCTCAACCACACCGGATTCGGTTCGGCTCGCAGCAATAAACGCCAAACAGCTTATAAGTGGGTTGTCTGGGTAAGCATCTGCCAGTTCCTTTTCGATATCCAAGCCATTTTCGATCAGCACCAAGCGGGTCTTCTCACCCATCCAGGGGGCGACCAGCGCAACCCGATCCACGCCCGGCAGAACTTTCACGCACAGAACCAGAAAGTCGGGGGCTTCGTCAGGCAAGTCACCATCACGGTATACATGGTCAGGCTCGAAGGACAGATCTCCGAACGGGCTTGTGATACGGATACCATGATCTTTAACAGCACCATAATCTGAACGCAGCACCGCGCTTACCGAACAACCGGCCTTCTTGAGGATGGCACCGTAGAAGCTACCAATGGCTCCGGCGCCAACAATCAAAATACTGGGCTTATCACTCATGTTCGGAACAACTCCCTATGCGCAAGCTGAAGGTTGAGGCTATGGATGGTCTAGCGAGACTGGACGGGAAAAGCCTTGCTCGGCTTGCTCCCGTCACCCAGCCGAGGATTTAGTCTTTGGAAATCCGCACAATTTTGCCATCTTTTACCGTAGCCATAGTAGCGTTGGTCACGAAACCACCGCCCTTCGTTACGTCTGTGACAGCATACGGGTTTTTACTGGAGTCCATGCTTCTGAGAGCATCACCTATGGCAGCCCGCAGCACTTTCGGCTCCGTCGAGTCTGTCGCATCCATGGCTTCTACAAGAGCGTGTAACGCCAAGTAGTTGTAGGCAGCCTCAGAGCCCGGCATTTTATCGTACTCGGCTTTGTAACGTTCAATGAAACCCTTAGCCGCTTCGGTCTCGTAAACACTCAAAGGCACCACACCTACTGCACCCTCGAGCATGTCCAAGCTGCCGGCAGCTTTAGCCACTTCATCAATTTTGGCTTGATCCATAATAACAAAGCTACCCTCAAACCCCATCTGCCGCGCCTGCCGCACGACCAGACCGGTAGGATCTGACGCGCCACCAACGAACATAACATCTGGCTTGGCAGCAATGACCCGGCTCACACCGGTGAAAAAGTCAGCAGACTTGTTATAATCCATCGGGTTGTTGGCAACCACGGTTCCACCTTTGGCCACCCACTCTTTCTCGATCATGGAGGCCCAGATTTTTGCGTACTCATGGGTAGCCCCGGCCATACCCAGGGTCTTGCCATGATGTTCCTGAGCATATTCGGTGAACATCCGCACATAGCCGTCAAACGTAGGCGGAATGCGCAGAGTCAGGGTATTTCCCTTTTCCGTTACCGCCGGGACACTGGTATAGGCCATAACCAGGAAGTTGGCTTTCTCGTTGAAGTCCTGCAGAGCAAAAGTGCCGCCGGAATGTGGAGTAAAGACAGCAGGAACGTTAGATTCCTGTTTCAAACGTTTGGCGTTTGTTGCTGCCTGGGCTGGGGAGTACCGATCATCCAGCGAAACCATGTTGATGGTGGTTTTCTCGCCGTTCAAATCGAAACCACCTGCTGCGTTGATTTCATCCGCAGCCATACGCAGGCCAGATAGCGTATTTTCGCCATACAAAGCAGCACCACCGCTTAGCGGCCCGGTAAAACCAATATTGACCTCGCCAGCCATAGCACCTGTTGCAACGCTCATACTCAGAGTTACCGCCGCGACTGCACGGCCCAGTGTCGTTACTATTTTCATTGTTTTCTCCTGGTTTGTTGCTTTCTTATCATGCGTCAAATATCGAAACGGTCAGGCTCCAATGTAGGCCTTGCGAACTTCTTCATTGCCCAGCATGGCTTCCCGGTCGCCCTCCATCACCAAGTGGCCGTTCTCCATCACATAGGCACGGTGAGCGATTTTCAGAGCCGCGAAGGCATTCTGTTCAGCCAGTAACACGGTGGTACCAAGGCTGTTAATCTGTTTTATGGTTTCAAACATCTGCTTGACCACCAGCGGGGCCAAGCCCAGGGAAGGTTCGTCCAACATCAGTAAACGCGGTCGACTCATCATGGCTCGGCCTATGGCTACCATCTGCTGCTGTCCGCCAGACAACGATCCCGCCGGTTGCTGGGCCTTGTCCTCCAATATCGGAAACAGCTCAAGTACCTCATTCAAACGCTTCTTGTTGCCCTGCCTGTCCCGGCGATGAACGTAAGCGCCCATCATCAGATTTTGCATAACGCTCATCTCGGGAAACAACTTTCGCCCTTCCGCACACTGCACCACGCCACCGCCTACAACGGCGCTGGGTTTCATCCCGTTAAGTTGTTTGTCTTCAAACTGGATGGTGCCAGCCGTAGCCTTAACAAGGCCGCTGATTGCATTGAAAAGTGTGGTCTTTCCGGCACCGTTGGCACCCAGAAGAACCACCAACTCACCCGTCTCAACGGTCATCGAGATATTTGTAAGCGCCTTGAAACTGCCGTAGCAGACGTCGAGCTTATCAAGCTGCAGCATCTTCACCACCTCCCAGATAGGCTTCGATCACTACCGGGTTATTACGTATCTCTTCCGGCGTTCCCTCGGCAATTTTCTCGCCGTGATCCAGTACCATGATTTTATCTGCCAGGTTCATGATCATGTCCATTTTGTGCTCTATCAGGCACACGGTCAGACCTTTATCCACCATTTTGCGCATAAGCCGGGCAAAGCTCGCCGTTTCTTCCGGGTTTACGCCGGCTGCTGGCTCATCCAGAAGTACGATTTTCGGGTCGGTCGCCAGCGCCAGGGCAAAAGCCACTCGCTTGCGTTCCTCCTGGGTGATATCGGCAATGAACTGGCCAGCAACATGGCCAAGCTCTACAAATTCCAGAGCTTCCTGAGCCTTGTCCCGAGCGGCTTTTTCCTCGCGCTGCAGACGTTTGCTGTTGATTAGCACATCCCACAGCCCAGAACGCGTGCGTAGCCGGTGACCAACAATAAGGTTATCCAGCACCGTGGCCTGCTCAAATAAATTGGTTGTCTGGAAGGTACGACCAACACCAAGCATAGCCACCTTATCTGAGGGCAGGTGAGTCACGTCCACGCCGTCCAGCAAAATGCGCCCGGATGTGGGCTGGTGCAGCCCGGAAATGAGATTAAAGAAGGTGCTTTTCCCGGCGCCATTGGGCCCGATGATCGCGTTGATCTTACCGGTCTCGAATTCCACAGAAACATCGTTCACTGCGGCCAGACCGCCAAACATTTTGGTCAGACGTTCTACCTTAAGCATTATTCTCTGCCTCCCCGGCCTGCTTCGCGGCAGTTACCTTGCTCTGCGCTTGTTTCTTGCCCGGCGCCAGTGATTGCGCCTTATGATGCATCCAAGAGAGGAAAGAGCCGGAAATGCCACGGGGGGCGAAGATCACCAGCAATACCAGAAGGGGCCCGAAGATAATCATTCGGTACTCTTCAAGGAATTGCAGAGATTGCGTAATCCACACAATGCCCACGGTGCCAAGCAGCGGGCCTGTCAACGTGCCAATACCACCCACCAACAAATAGGTGATCATGTCGAAAGTATGGTTAATGTTCGCTTCTTCGGGGCCGATGATACGCACCATGCCGGCATAG
Organism: Marinobacter sp. M3C; assembly: GCF_023311895.1. Lineage (GTDB taxonomy): Bacteria > Pseudomonadota > Gammaproteobacteria > Pseudomonadales > Oleiphilaceae > Marinobacter. Next base: position 3,653,683 of record NZ_CP092284.1, on the reverse strand, counting down.
AGCGCACCGGCCAGACCGGCATATGTGGTTGAAAGCACAAATGCCAGCAGCTTGTTACGCATCAGGTTAATACCCAGGGATTGCGCCAACTCATCACCGTTACGAATGGCGATAAACGTACGCCCCAGCAACGACCGGGACAGGCGCCCCATAAACCAGATGGCAAATACGAGAAACGCCAAAACCAGATAGTAAAAAGGTGTGGTATCTGTGAAATCAACCAGGCCAAAGCCATAGGGCGCAGCAATATCACGAACGCCAATCGCGCCGTGGGTGAGCTCTTCCCACTTGTCTATCAGCAGATAGATAATGAAACCCACGCACAGCGTAAATATGGCGAAGTAATGTTCCTTCAACCGCAGGGACACAATCCCCACCAGGAAACCCAGCACTGCCGTCATGAGCAGCGCCCCAAGAAGCGCCGGCCAAAAGCCCCAGCCAGCATCAGCAGTGAGCAGCCCCAGCGTATAGGCTCCAATGGCAAAAAACCCACCATGAGCCAGGTTAAGCTGGCCACAATATCCGGTAATGATGTTTAGGCCGTAAACGGCTATGGCCCATACAAAAGCCGACGCCATAACATAAACTTGGTACTCATTGCTGGCCAGAAACGGGAAAACAAGTGCGAATGCCAACATTGCCAGCTTGGCGCCCGGCTTCATCAGTAGCTTTCCTATTTTGTAAAACATGCTCAGTGCGCCCCCTTCGTAAATAGGCCCTGCGGGCGCAAAGAAAGAATCAGCACTAGCAGACCAAAGGCGATAATGTCTTTGTAGGCAGAGGATATGTAAAACCCGCCAAATGCCTCAGCAAACCCAATTATCATGCCGCCCGCAATAGCGCCGGGAACACTGCCCATACCACCCAAAATGATGATGACAAACGCCTTCATGATGACCAGGTGTCCCATGGCTGGGTAAACCAGATTAATTGGGGCATACAGTGTTGCTGCCACGGCGGCCAACCCGCCAGAGATAGCAAACGTCATCATGGCCACTCTGTTGGAATCGATTCCCACGAGGAAGGCGCCTTCCCGGTTCTGAGCCATAGCAATGATCGTGGCGCCGGTCATGGTTTTGCGCAGAAATAGCTGCAGGGCCACCACCAGCGCGAATGCACTTGCGATAATCAGGAGGCGCTGCTCTGGAATGATTAGCCCGTCAAAATTCATGATTCCCGTGAACGGGGAGCTCATACGGCGGAAGTCTGCACCCCAGAACATCTGCACCACCGCTTCCAGGAACAGCAGAACGCCTATGGCAGCGATCTTGTCGTGAATGGGTGGTGAGTTACGCAAAGGATGGAATACAAGGCGCTCACAGAGAATGGCGAGGATTGCGACAACAGCTGCAGAGCCTGCCATGGCAATCCAGTAATGGACGCCCAGATCTACCATGAAAAAATACGACATGAAGGCGCCAACCATGTATAGCGCCCCGTGTGCGAAGTTCGGAATGTGAAGTATTCCGTAAACCAGAGTCAGTCCGAGAGCTACGAGCCCGTAGATACTCCCAAGGGTCAGACCGTTCATAATCTGCTGTAAAAAAAGGGTCAAATCTTCCCCCTCCGTTGCTTGTTTTTGTCGGAAAGTTCTGCGGCTTGAGTTCGCAGGACATAGTTGCCCTGCGCCTCAGACTGGAACAATTGCACCGTTCGTCTCACGTGTCAACATAATAAAATCATGTTTCTCTGTGCGAAACGAAGTCGTTATTTTATTTTACAGCTTATCCTTCCACTCATCCTCCTGAAGAGAGCGCCACATCAACTTACCCGTGGGAGACTTAGGCAGGTCGCTCACAAACTCCACAATGGTGGGTACCTTATAAACAGCCATCTGCTCCCTGCACCAGGCGATAATGTCTTCAGCGCTAATGCTGCTGTCGGCCTCTGCTGTCAGAACGATACAAGCCTTGACTGTTTCACCACGCTTGGGGTCAGGTGCCGAGATAATGCACACTTCATGAATGGCTGGGTGCCGGTACATCAGGCCCTCAACCTCGGAAGGCCACACTTTGAACCCGGATGCGTTGATCATTCGCTTAAGGCGGTCGACCATGAAGAAGTAACCCTCTTCGTCGTAGTACGCGAGATCGCCGGTGCGGAAAAAGCGCTTTCCATCAATTTCCACGAACGCCGCGTCGGTTTCGGCCGGCCGGTTCCAATAGCCGATGGTTACCTGCGGACCACAGGTAACGATCTCGCCGGTTTCACCCGGCCCCTTTTCTTCCAGGGTATCTACATCAATAATCCGGCTATCCACATCAAACACGGGGATACCCAGGCACTGGGCCTTGGGTTTCGCGTTGGGGTTAATGTGGGTTGCGGCCATGGTTTCCGACAAACCATAGCCCTCGATATAGTCCAGGCCCGTCAGCTTTTTCAGCTTTTCTGCAACGGCAACCGGCATGGCTGCGCCTCCGCCACCAATCATGTTGAGGCTGGAAAGGTCGTATTTGCCAATGTCCGGATTGGAAAGAAAATCCACGGCCATGGTGACTATGTTGGTCCAACCCGTGACCTTATAGCGCTCAATAAGCCTGGATGCGGTTGTGCGGTCCCAGCGGGTCATAATCACCGAGGTGGAGCCGCCAAAAATTGGCCCGTTCATGGAGCCGGTCATGCCGGTTACATGGAAAAATGGCAGGGTGGCCAGCTGCATGCTGTCGGACGTGCTCAAGTTCCAGAACACACGGTGTACCGCCGTTGCCATCACCGAGCGATGAGTGTGCATACAGCCTTTTGGTGCACCCGTTGTACCCGAGCTATAGGGGATGACGGCCAGATCTTCCGGGCCTGCCGTATGTTCCTGAGGGCTAAGGCTTGCCGCCATAGCGCTTTCCCAACTTACCAGGCCTGGAACATCGCCCGACCAAGCCGGCATTGCGACTTCCGCAGGCAGATCCAGGTCGGTATCAGGCTTGATGTAGGTGATGTAGGAAGCCACCACGATCTGTTCCAGATCGGTTTTTCCCAACAGCGGCGTAATGTATTCAGCCAGTTCCTGACCTGCCAGGCATACCCGTGAGCCTGTATCCGCAATGTAGTGCTCCAGCTCTGCGGCCCGGTTCATCGGGTTTATCGGAATCACCACGGCATCCGCCCGCAGAATCGCGTAGTAGGAGATCACATACTGCGGCGAATTCTGCATATACAGCAACACCCGAGCACCCTTTTTCACACCCTGCGCCTGCAGGTAGCCTGCCATAGCTTCTACTTCCGCCAGCAGCCGACGGTATGTGATGAATGCATCGTAGAAAATGATGGCTGTGTGGTCGGGATAGCGCAACGCTGAAATTTTCAGGTTGGTAAAAACACTGGTTTTCGGCAGAGTCATGGTCTTGGGCAACTCTTTAGGCCAGACCGCATAGTGACGTGTGAACATAATTATTGTTCTCTCCAGGTGTAAATCAGCCTGCCAGCAGGGCGGACAGATCAAATTCTTTGGTATCCCCGGGCAAGGGGCCTTCGTGTCGCAGGGGTGTAATGGCAACCGCCTTGTCTCTCAGCACGGCCACATCGGAGTCCGGTGCTATAATATGCTTGGAGCTGCGATCAAACCCCAGCCACCAATAAGGCAGGTTTCGGGAATCGTGGCCTGCCTGCAGCCGGGCTTGTTGGATGGAACCGCTGGACTGCTTACACCAACGCGCAGAAACGATGTCTCCGGCCTCGCAGGCGGGAAAGTTCACGTTCCAGGCCCGCGTTTCGCCCGGCTGCCATAGTTTGCGGATTACCGCTTCGCCAAATTGCTCGACGGGCGCCCAGTCGATTCCTTCTCGAGACAGAAAGGCCTGGCTTAAGGCAATAGCGGGAATGTTCATATGGTGAGCGCTGAGCGCCGCGCCAACCGTACCCGAGTACTGCACCGAGTCACTGATGTTGGCTCCGCAATTGACACCTGATAACACAAGATCCGGAGGTATTTCACTGAACCACTGGGCAAGGGAATAGAGCACACAATCTGCCGGAGTACCAGAAACCGCGTAGCGTTTATTCCCGGTTTCGTATACCCGCAACGGGTGGTGTATTGAGATGCTCTGGCCCGCACCGCTACGGTCGTGCTCTGGAGCAACAACCCAGACCTCTTCTGCCAGGTTACGGGCAATCTTTTCCAGCCGCGCCAGCCCTGGCGCGTTAATGCCATCGTCGTTTGTAATGAGGATGCGCCGAACGATGGGTAATGTCATGTCAGCGCTCCCGCACTGGCGATTTTCCAGCCGGTTTCGGCCAGCAGGCTGGCCCGCTTACCCACGTCCAGAGCATTGGCATTGGCAGCATTACCGTCCAGCGCGCGTCTGTAGACGCCTTGGACGATAGAGGCTAATCGGAACAGCGAAAAGGCGAGGTAGACGTGCCAGTCTGCAATACTTTCGCGGCTTGTCTTGGCGCAGTAACGAGCGATAATTTCCTGCTCACCCGGTATGCCCAGTGCTTCTAAGTCTTCGCCCTTCAGCCCGCGCATACCCGGTATATCCGATGGCAGGTGATAAGGCAGGCAGTAGTAGGCCAGATCCGCCAACGGGTGCCCAAGCGTAGAAAGCTCCCAATCCAGAACGGCGATCACCTCGGGCTTGTCCGGAGCCAACATCAGGTTGCCAAAGCGATAGTCACCGTGGGCGATGGCGCACTCATCGGTCGAAGGCAGGTTTTCAGGCAACCATGCCATAAGCTTGTCCATGGCAGGCATATCGTCGGTTTTGGCCGCCAGGTACTGTTTACTCCAGCGCGAAACCTGGCGCGCCACATAACCATCGGAGCGTCCGTAATCGCCCAGACCTATTGCATTCACATCAACGGAATGCAGTTCTGCCAGGGTATCGATAGCGGAATGGTGAGCCAGCAGCCTTTCTTTGCGATCCAGCACTCGCAAGGCTGAATGGCTGACGATGCGGCCTTCCAGAAAGTCCATCACGTAAAAAGGCGTGCCTATAATCCCGCTGTCTTCACACAACACCCGGGCTTTCGGTACCGGCAGCGATGTGTTATCCGATAGCGCACGGATAACTTTGTACTCCCGCTCGACCATGTGAGCGGACGGCAGCGTTTTCCCGGGTGGTTTTTTACGCAGGACGTAGCGACCACTGTCAGTATCCAGCAGAAATGTTGGGTTGGACTGGCCGCCCTGGAACTGTTTTATCTCAAGACGGTTACCAAAATCCGGCATTGCTTGCTGGAGCCAGGACAGGAGCCGGGCTTCATCGAATTTGTGGGCTGGAAGGACGCCTACCAGCTCTGGGGTGATGCTCATTTTTTTCTGTTGCCTTTAGTTATCAGGTTGCAGCCTTCGCATAGGGGCGGCGATAAACCGCTCAACAGATGGTTTCGCCGCCGTCGGCTACTATGGTTTGGCCGGTGATGTAGGCGCTGGCTTTGGTTGACAAAAAGACAGCCAGGCCGGCGATGTCTACCGGATCGCCGATTCTTCTTAGTGGGGTTTTGTCTTCTGCACGCTTCACGCGTACCGGGTCTTCCCAGAGTGTGCGGGCAAAGTCGGTTTTGATCAGGCCGGGGGCGATGCTGTTGATGCGGATGCCTTTAGGGCCCCATTCAACGGCCAGATTTCGGGCCAGCGCAGCTTCGGCTGCTTTGGATACGCCGTAGGTTCCGATGGTTGTATTACCGCGTATTCCGGCGATGCTGGACAGCAACACAACGGCGCCCTCACCTTTCTGTGCCATCTGCGGCAGCACCATGTTGGTGAGCCAGAAGGTGCCTTTGACGTTGGTGTCCATGATTTTGTCCCAGGCCTCGTCGGTCATTTCGGAGGTGGGGCCATAGACCGGGTTGGTGGCCGCGTTGCATACGAGCACGTCGATACTGCCCCAGGCTTCGATGGTTTTGTTCACCAGGTTCTGCAGGTCGTCTTTTTTGCCAACGTGGCAGGGTATCGCTATGGCTTCATAGCCTTGGGCTTTCAGTTCATTCGCCACCTGCTCGCAGGCGTCGGCCTTGCGGCTGGAGATAACAACTTTCGCACCCAAGCGGGCCATTTCTTCGGCGATTGAAAGGCCGATGCCTTTGGTGGAACCCGTGATCAGGGCCACCTTACCGGTCATATCAAAAAGTGGGTTGTTCATAGTTTGCGCTTCCATAAAGGTTTTAGTCTGATCAGCGGTACTGACGAAGTTCAATTTTGGCGACGGAATCCAGATGCACCTCATCCGGGCCATCCGCCAACCGCAACGTCCGTACTTTGGCCCAGGCTGACGCAAGGAAGGTGTCCTGGCTTACGCCGGCTCCACCGTGCACTTGTATGGCACGGTCAAGCACCTTCAGTGCCATGCTTGGAGCAATCACCTTTATCATGGCGATTTCTTGACGAGCTACCTTATTACCAACGGTATCCATCATGTACGCCGCTTTCAGAGTTAACAGCCGCGCCTGTTCAATCTCGATTCGGCTGCGGGCAATGTCCTTTCGAATAGAATCAAAGCTGGATAACGGCTTGCCGAATGCCTCGCGCTCACTGGCACGCTTGCACATCATCTCCAACGCACGCTCCGCAATACCAATGGTGCGCATGCAATGATGAATGCGGCCTGGCCCGAGACGACCCTGGGCGATTTCAAAGCCACGCCCCTCACCCAGTAGAAGGTTGCTAACAGGAACTCGTACGTTTTCGTAATGGATCTCCGCGTGGCCGTGGGGCGCGTGGTCGTAACCAAACACCGTCAATGAGCGGATCATTTTCACGCCGGGCGCATCCAACGGCACCAGAATCATGGACTGCTGCTGATGTTTGGGCGCAGCAGGATCGGTTTTACCCATTACAATGGCAATTTTACAGGTGGTGGTCATGGCACCGGAGGACCACCATTTTTTGCCGTTAATCACATACTCATCGCCCTCACGGCGGATCTCGCAGGCAATGTTGGTGGCATCAGAAGACGCTACATCCGGTTCCGTCATAGAAAAGCAGGAGCGTATCTCGCCTGCCAGCAAAGGCTTCAGCCACTGCTCTTGTTGTTCATCATTACCGTACCGGGCGATGGTTTCCATGTTGCCGGTATCCGGTGCGGAACAGTTGAACACCTCCGGCGCCATTTCAGAACGGCCCATGATTTCGCAGAGGTGGGCGTATTCAAAGTTGGTCAGGCCGGCCCCCAAATCGCTCTCCGGCAGGAACAGGTTCCAGAGTCCCTCGGCTTTTGCCTTCGCCTTAAGCTCTTCTATAATGGGTACCGGCGCCCAACGATTGACTGCCTTTTCAATCTGTTGATGGTGCATGGATTCGTTGGGATAAATGTGTGCATCCATAAACTCGTTTAACTGCGCTTGCAGTTTTTTTGCTTTGTCAGACAACTCGAACATGTCGGTTTCCTCTTGGACATTGAATCGTTGACCGGCCTTCGCAGCCGATCAGGTTTTTGTTTTATGCTCTGAAAATCAGATAGGGACGCCTTCGGGCTTGTCACTGCCAGACCGGATCCGGAACGTACCTTCGGCGATGGCAAGCAGGTTGCCTTTGTCGTCATGAACTTCGCCGGTGCTGTTAAAAATCCGCGTACCACCGGCCCGCTTGCGCCCGGTAACACGAATGGTGCCGCTGGAGCATTGGCCGGTAAACGTAGTGGTTAAAGACAAGGTGATGGCTTTACGCATCCGCCCCGGGTAGGGGCAGTGTGTGCCACCCTGAGCCATGGCAATATCAAGCAGCGACGTAAGCACACCGCCGTGAATAACGCCACCGAGGTTCAGGTGCCTTGGCTGTAATTCCAGCTCAATAACCGCTTCGTTTTCCTCCCAGGAGGCCTGATGGTAACCGAGTAAGTTATGAAAGCCCGGCAGCTCTGTACCATCGACATATGTGCCATCAACATGACGGGATTCTTGTTTGCTCATTACACTTTCATTCCTGGTAAATTCAGAGAGGCGGTATTGCCGCCATCCACAGGCAGCGCCTGACCGGTGATATAGCTGGCGTCGTCACTGGCAAAAAACAGAATAGCCGCTGCAATCTCTTCCGGCTCGCCATAGCGGCGCAGTTCGCAGCGATTGCCTAGTTTGTGGGCTTTTTCATGAGCGCGGGCGTAGTCAAACACCTTTCGTGTCATACCGGTCTCAACCAGGCCCGGGCAGACAGCGTTCACCCGAATATTATGATCGCCAAGATCACACGCAGCGGTCATGGTGAGGTTGATCACTCCAGCCTTCGAGGCGCTATAAGCATTGCCCCCTGCGCCCGAGCGGATGCCGGCAACCGACGCTGTATTGACAATGGAACCGAGTTTACGAGCCTGCATGTGCGGCGCGACGTGCTTTATGAGGAGCATGGTGCCAATCAGATTCACCGATAACACCGTGTCCCACTCATCTCGCTCGTTTTCGGTTACCGGTGGATGGCCTTTCCCTGTGCTGGCAATGCCCGCGATGTTGCACAGAATGTCGATTTTCCCAAAAGCGTTTATAGCGTCGCTCACCAAATTTTTGACTTGAGCCTCATTGGCAACGTTGACAAGGCGACGGAGGTGCTCAGCGCCTTCGGGCATCAGATTCCCGGTTACAACCAGACCCATCTCCGACGTATCAGCCATAACGACTTGAGCACCCTCGCGCGCCAGTCGCAAGGCGGTTGCTTGACCTATTCCGCTGCCTGCTCCCGTAACAATAGCCACCCGGCCATCAAAACGCCCCATTCCGCTGCTCCTTGTATCTCTGGTTTTATTATTGCGGGTTTTATCATTGCACTAGCGGTTTTGCTTTCGCATTAATTTGTCACGACTTCCACTTTTGAGTCAATATAAACGGAAGTAAATTTCACTAGTCAAAACACCATAGCAGCATAAGGCACAAAAATGAAAAATATCCTGAGCAAAATGCCGGTGTACGCACCCATAACCCCGAACGAACCCATGGAAGCCATTGGCCACCGGATACAGAGGTTTGCATTTACCCGCGCGGACCACCCGGCGTTGATCAGTGAACAAGGTTCGCTGAGCTGGAGAGCCCTACTGGATCACACTAACCAAATTGCCAACCGCCTGCGAGATGCCGGGTTGCAGCCCGGCGACTCAGTGGCGGCGCTGTCTGAAAACAGCGCCGCCTATGTCGCTCTGTATCTTGGTGTACTGACCGCTGGCGGCTGCATGGTGCCGCTTTCAGGTATGTCCAGCGCCGAAGCACTGAATCTGATGTTGTCCGATTGCGGTGCACAATTTCTTTTTGTATCGCACAAAAACCGGGATCTCTTTCACAGCTTTCGAGCTGGGCTGAAGGAACTATCGGACGACCGCATTATTGCCCTGGATGACGACAGTGAAGGGGTTGGTCTGGCGCTGAAAGACTGGCTTGGCGATGCCTCATCTGAAGCCTGCCCCGCGGACGTATCAATGGATGACGCCTTTAACATCATTTACAGTTCCGGGACCACCGGCACTCCAAAGGGCATCCTTCACGATTACCGATTCCGCCAACGGCAGATGGAACGAATGAGCCGTTATGGGCTGGATGGCGATGCCATTAATATGATCTCAACGCCGCTGTACTCCAACACCACACTGGTTTCGCTGTTACCCACTCTGTTCCACGGTGGCACCCTGGTAATCATGGCAAAGTTCGATACCAGACGGTTCCTGGAACTGGCCGAAACACATCGCGCAACTCACGCTATGCTGGTACCGGTGCAGTACCAGAGGATTCTGGCTGACAAAGATTTTGACCGCTTTGATCTCTCCAGCTTTAAGTTGAAACTCTGTACCAGTGCTCCCCTGAGACCAACCGTGATCGCCGATGCCATGGCACGCTGGCCCGGCAACATACGGGAGGTTTACGGCCTTACCGAGGGCGGCATTTCTACCAGCCTCGACTGTGCCGCGCACCGGGACAAATGGAGCTCGGTCGGCATACCGACTGAAGGCGCGGAAGTACGCGTGATCGACGAAGATGGCCATGAGCTGCCGCAAGGCGAAACCGGCGAGCTCGTTGGCCGTGCGATTTCCATGATGCGGGGCTACATGAACCGGCCTGAGCAAACTCGGGAAATGTTGTGGGAAAGCCCGGAGGGCGACGTGTTCTATCGCAGTGGAGATATGGGGCGGATCGACGAGGACGGTTTTATCCATATTCTCGATCGTCGCAAGGACATGATCATTTCTGGTGGCTTTAACATTTACGCGGTTGATCTTGAGCAAGCGCTGCTGGCGCACCCTGCGGTGGACGATGCAGCGGTTATCGGTATTCCAAGTGAACAGTGGGGTGAAACACCTTTGGGTCTGGTCGTTCTCAAACCCGGACACCAGGATTCCGGGCTTGAGATACTCGAATGGGCTAACAAGCAACTGGGCAAAAGCCAGCGCATCTCCGCTATTGAGCTTCGGGCGGAGCTCCCCCGCTCCACTATAGGTAAAGTCCTGAAACGGGAGCTGCGCGAACCTTACTGGCGCACAGTTGCGCGTTAAACCCGCTCAGCGTTGGGCCAGCTTAGCCAGAGCGGCCCGACAATCCTCTGACCGAAGTCGCTCAGAAAACACCTCACGTTCACGCTCCAGTGCCTGTTTTATCTGCTCACGCCAAGGAGCACGGATCAGTCGCTTACTCGCCCGCAGAGCTTCACGAGGTTTATTTGCAAGGTTTGCGGCAAGTGCCAGCGCTTCAACCAACGCCTGCCCATCATCCACAATCCGGCTTACTAGCCCACATTCTCTGGCATCGTTGCCACTGATCACCTCGCCCAACAGCAGCAGATCTGTGGCTCTGCGAGCGCCCAAGTGCAGGGGCATGGTTACCGTAGAAGCGGCCTCCGGTACTAACCCGAGATCCACAAACGCCGTTTTGAATTGCGCACTCTTTGCAGCTATCACGACATCCACGTGTAACAACAACGTGGTGCCGATACCGATTGCCAGGCCTTCAACAGCCGCTATAACCGGCGTATCACAGTCCATCAGCGCTTCAATGAACGCCAGTCCCGCGGACGGCTTCGGATGCTCATCCATAGCACGGGCCCGAAAATCATCCAGATCATTGCCAGCAGTGAACACGCCCCCGGCGCCAGAAATGACAATGGCGTTTACGGCCTCATCCTCATTGGCGCGTATTATGGCGTCACTCAATTGCTGATACATTTCCCGTGTCACGGCATTTTTCTTTTCAGGGCGGTTGATAACGAGTTGGACCACACCCTGGGAACACTGAATGTCAATCATTGAACCATCCTTTTTAAGAGTATTTTGTTGTTTACGCACAAAACATCCTATTGCAAACGCCCAATCATGTGATAGATTTAGAAAACATAAATCCACCCTGCAGTCGTCAGTTCCGCAGAGTGAAACAATAAGAAGTATCATTACAACAACGAATGAGGCACAGTCATGAATCTCTTCGCCAAAGCACGCAAAAACTTCACAGTTTACGTGTCAGCCCTAACCATCGGTGTTACAGCTGCCCTAAGCGCTGCGCCCGCAGTAGCCCAAGAAACATTTACATGGAAAGTGCAATCCCACTGGCCCGGCGCCAGCAGTTCCTATACTGACAGCCTGGTAAGATTGCAGCGAGTTCTGGATGAGCGCACTGACGGGCGTCTGAAGTTAAAACTCTATGAGGCGGGCGCACTCTTCAAAGCCCAGGAAACCTTTAACGCCGTCAGCCGCGGCATTTTGGAAATGGGCACAATCTCCCCAGCTTATGCTCAAGACAAAGTTTCCCTTGCCGGCATTGCCTCCGGCCTGCCCTTTGCGTTCCGTAACGTGTGGGAGGCTGAGTACTTCCATCAGGGCCTGGGTTTTGAGCAGATGCTTCGCGACGAAGCCGCAGAGCACGACGTTTACTGGGCGACAGACAAAGTGTATCCCACCGAGATGGTGGTTAAGAAGCCTATTAAAACCTGGGAAGATTTCACCAGTCTGAGGATTCGTTCTTCCGGTGCTCTGCAGAAGTTCCTTACCGAAGCGGGTGCTGCAGCGTCTTATATTCCAGGCAGCGAACTATACTCGGCACTGGACTCCGGCATCGTTGACGGTGCCCATTGGGGTGCTGCTCAAGGTGCCGCGAGCATGGCCTTGTATGAAGTGGCCAAATACCACGTTCAACCAGCCCTGAACATCGCGGGCACCGATGTCATTATTGTCAGTATGAAGGCGCTGAACAAGTTGCCGGAAGACATGCAGAAAATCGTCAAAGACGCACTTGATGAGCAATTCTGGGTTCGCACAAATGAGTACCTTTATAAGGAACGCATCACTCTGGCCAAGGTCATTGCCGAACAGGGTGTACAGGTGAACGTTCTGCCAGATGACGTTCAGGATAAGCTGGTGAAGGCCGCACAGGCAATGTGGGACGAGGAAGGCAAGCGTAGCGACAACGCCAAGAAAGCGCTGGACATGCTGAAGGGCTACCTGGCCGAGCTCGGCTACCTCTGATCAGCGAATTTGAATAAGTGCTACAGGCCGGAGTCTTTGACGTCCGGCCTTTTTATCCCTGAAAAACCCAACATCCTCCTGGAGAATGCAATGAGTGTGCTGACCGTATTCATAAGAGGGGTTACCCGTCTTAATGATTTTGTCGGACGCTGGGTAGCCCTGCTCGTTTTCGCCATGTTCGCGTTCCTGCTGCTGGAAGTGGGCTTCCGTTATCTGCTTAACGCACCCACAGTCTGGACCAACGAGCTTACTCAAATGCTGTTCGGCGTTTACGCAGTCATGTCCGGAGGCTACATCATGGCTCATCGGGGCCACGTCAATGTCGATCTTCTGCACTCGCAGCTATCGCCTCGCAAGCGGGCGTTTATGGACATTGTCACCTCATTGATATTTTTCACTTTTACCCTGGCCCTATTGTGGTTTGGTATTGATATGGCCACTGAATCCATAGCAGGTTGGGAGACCTCTTACTCTGCCTGGAACCCCCCGGTCTGGCCGGTCAAACTTGCCATTCCTATCGGAACTGGACTGCTGGTACTTCAGGGTTTGGCTAAGCTTCTTGAAGACATTGCAATAGCATTCGACTTGGATTACTACCCCCCTAATCAGAGCGTTGCTGAAGGAGAGCAGTCGTGAGTATTGAAATCCTGACCCTGCTGTTTTTTGGTTCGCTGTTGTTTTTCCTTCTATTGGGTTTGCCGCTGGCTTTTGTTCTCGGCGGCGTTTCGGTGATTTTTCTTTACTTCACCTGGGGATTTGATTCCTTTTATATGGTGGCCTCGCAGATCTGGGGCACCATGGAAAGCTTTACCCTGGTTGCCATACCTCTATTTGTTTTCATGGCCATGGTGCTGGAACGAACCGGTGTTGCAAGGGATCTGTATCGGATGATGCACTTGTGGTTTGGCGGCCTTCGCGGCGGTCTGGCTATAGGAACCCTGGTTATCTGCGCTGTATTTGCTGCCATGGTTGGCATCAGTGGTGCAGCGGTGGTTGCCATGGGCACCATTGCACTGCCCTCTATGCTGGAACGGGGCTATGACCGCAAAATGGCGCTGGGTGTCATCAATACAGGTGGCGGCTGGGGCATTCTGATACCGCCCAGCATTCTGATGATTCTCTACGCACTGATTACCGGGGTATCCGTAGGCCAGATGTTTGCTGCCGGCATCATGCCTGGCGTTCTGCTGATGGTAATGACCGTTACTTACATCCTCGTGCGCTCTACCCTTCAGCCGCACTTGGCACCGGCCCTGCCTCCAGAAGAACGTGGCACCTGGCCTGAGAAGCTCCGTGCATTAAGAGCCGTGCTGCTGCCCATTGGCGTTGTTTTCATGGTTTTAGGTTCCATAATCGGTGGCATTACCACGCCAACGGAAGCCGCCGCCATGGGTGTTCTGGGTTCGCTGATTTCGGCAGCCGTCTATCGCCAGTTGAAGTGGAGCATCCTGCAAGAAGCTGCTATCCGTACCTTCAAGCTTACGGGCATGATCATGTGGATCCTGTTTGCCGCTCACGCGTTTAGCTCGGCATATCAAAGCATGGGTGCTCAGGATCTGATCGAAGGCATGATGCAACACATTCCCGGCGGTCCGTGGGGCATCATCATTGCAATGATGGTGATCATATTCTTCCTGGCCATGGTGCTCGATCCGGTTGGCATCATGCTGATTACTCTGCCGGTGTTCATGCCCATCGTAAAATCCCTCGGCTTCGATCCGATCTGGTTCGGCATACTGTTCGTGATCAACATGGAAATCGGCTATAAAACACCGCCCTTTGGATTTAATTTGTTCTATCTGAAAGGTGTGGTACCGCCGGGCATCACTATGAAGGATATCTACACCTCCGTCGTTCCGTTCGTGATCATCGAGATACTGGCCATTGGCATCATTATGGTCTTTCCGGAAATTGCGACCTGGCTACCTGGAGTGTTTTTCTGATCAGCAGACACCAAAACCAGCTTTATAACAAAAATCAAAACGACTTAAAAATGACACCGTTTACCAATCATTTTTTGTCTTTTCGGAGCCTCTTATGAACGCAGCCATCAAACCGGCTATGTCTCTGGCAGATGCCATTCTTCAGCGACGCTCCATCCGTGGTTTCTTGCCAAAAAACGTGCCAGAAGAAATCATGCGGAGCCTTTTCGAACAAGCACAGCAAGCACCGTCAAACTGCAACACCCAGCCTTGGTATGTCGTTGTTGCTTCTGGCGATCTAAGAAACTCATTACGCGATCAGTTTGTTGATCGCGCGATGCGGGGAACACCCCCTGAACCTGACTTTAACTACGTCAGCAAATTTGAAGGTGCTTATCGTGGCCGGCAAGTTGAATGTGCTGGCGCGTTGTACGGAGAAATGGAGATCGCACGCGACGACAAAGCCGGACGCAGCCGGGCGGCCCTTCGTAACTTCGAATTTTTTGATGCGCCGCATGTGGCCTTTCTTTGTATGGATCGCTCTTTTGGCGCCACCATCGCGGTAGATGTCGGCATTTATGCACAAACTCTTATGCTTGCAATGACAGCCCATGGGATTGGTTCCTGTGCCATGGGTAGTTTACGATCTCATCCTGATCTGATTCGTGATGCATTCGGACTGGAAGAGAACATCGGCGTGGTGTTCGGTATCTGTTTTGGTTATGAGGATCCGGAAATCAAGGCAAATAACACGCGAACGTCCCGCGTACCGCTCAGTGAAACGGTGATATTTAAAGATCGTTAACTTAAAATCATCACTTAATTTAACGGGCGAAACACCAATGAAGAACGACGCTTACGCATCCTTGCTTGAAAAGCTTCTTCCCATCGCTCACCGCGCCGGCAACGCCATCATGGACATTTACGCCGGCGATATAGACGTGCGTACGAAAAGCGATGCATCGCCAGTAACAGAAGCCGACGAGCTGGCCGAAGCTCTCATTTTGCCGGCGCTGCAGGCGCTGGACAGACGAATTCCTATTGTTGCGGAAGAGCAGGCTGCCGCCGGCAATACACCAGAAACCGGCGACCGCTTCTGGTTGGTAGACCCGCTGGACGGCACAAAAGAATTCATCAACCGCAACGGCGAGTTCACCGTTAACATTGCGCTGATTGAGAACGGCGTGCCGGTACTGGGCGTGGTTCTGGCGCCGGCCCTGAAGCGGCTATTCGCCGGTGGCCGGGGGCTAGGAGCTTTTGTAGAGGAAAACGGCGAGCGCAAAACCATTCAGTGCCGCCCGGTGCCAGCGGCCGGATTAACCGTTGTCGCCAGCCGCTCCCACGGCGACGAGGCCGCTCTGGCGCGTTTTCTAGCCGGCGCCAAGGTGGCCAGCCAGACCAGCGCGGGCTCGTCATTGAAGCTGTGCTTATTGGCCGCTGGTGAAGCGGACGTGTATCCGCGCCTGGGGCCCACCATGGAATGGGACATTGCTGCCGGTGACGCGGTACTGCGTGCAGCCGGTGGCCGACTGGTTACCCTGGACAACAAGCCGATGGTGTACGGCAAGCCAAACTTTGCGAACCCGCACTTTTCAGCCTGGGGTTTGAAGGCTGGGGACAGATCTTAAACGGAAACCGGGGACAGGTCTCACAGCAAGCGGGGACAGATTTCAAATCTGTCCCCGCTTGCCCCTTATCCCCTATTGCGCCAGGCCGTCTCAGCCAAGAGCAGCCTTGCGAATACGACCCTCTTCCTCGATCTGCAAGTCTACTGACGACACTGCGTATTCATCGGCGAAACCCGATTCCGGCTCTTTCAGCCACATAAAGCACAACACCCAACTTACAAACGCACCAGCGGCGATAATGTAGAAGAACTGGGAGGGAGTCACAAAGGTGAAGATCGTCAAATAAACCACCGCTCCGACGTTGCCGTAAGCTCCGGCCATACCGGAAATTTGCCCCGTCAAACGGCGCTTTATGGAGGGGATAATACCAAAGGTAGCGCCCTCTGCACCCTGCACAAAGAACGAGGTAAACACGGTCACGCCCACGGCGATAATCAGCGGCCAGCTAGAATTCAGCATGCCCATGAGCGCAAAACCCACCGCAATACCAAACATATAGCTGAGCATGACAAAGCGGCGGTTACCCATGCGGTCTGACACCAGGCCACCCATAGGCCGGGCAACCAGGTTCACAAAGGCGAAAGAGGCAGCCACCATTCCTGCGGCGGCAGCTCCCAAGCTCCAGGTTTCTTCAAAAAACATCGGCAGCATAGACACCACCGCCAGTTCCGCACCAAAGTTGGCAAAATAAGTGCTGTTCAATGCGGCAACGCTGTTAAACGGGTACTTGTCGTCTTCCGGTACGCCCTTTTTCAGGATAGGAACGTTAACCCGCAGAATCTGCACAATCTGGTAGCAAACGATGGCACAGATCACCACGTAGGCCACGATTGCACCCGTCACGCTCAGATATCCCATGTTCTCAATACGCCACACCAGAATAGCCAGTACGCCAATCAACGGAATGGTCCATAGAATCAGCTTGACCATGTCGCCCCAGGTACTGACTTCCAACGCACTCGCTTTACGCGGCTTGCGATGCACGGTTCCAACGGGGCCATCGGTAACCGCAAACCAGTAGTACACGCCATACAGCGCCATCACGATGGCGCTCTGGGCAATGGCCCAGCGCCAGCCATCATCACCGCCGTACATTTGCAGGGCTATGGTCGGCAGCGTTAATGCAGCAGCGGCCGAGCCAAAGTTGCCCCAGCCGGCGTAGAAGCCCTCGGCAAAACCAATATCGCGGGGCTTGAACCACATGGCGGTCATGTGAATACCCACCACAAAGCTCGCACCGATAGAACTGAGCACCAAACGGCTGACTAGCAGCTGGGTCATGGTATTGCCGAAGGCGAAGGTCAGCGCCGGTATCGACATCAGCACCATCAAAATCGAAAATACCCGGCGCGGGCCAAAGCGGTCCAGTGCCATACCCACAATAATTCGTGCAGGAATGGTCAGCGCCACGTTACAGATGGCAAATAGGCGCAAATCATCGGCGCTCAGCCAGTTCACGCTTTTCAGCATGCTTGACGCCAGCGGCGCCATGTTGAACCACACGTAAAATGTGATGAAGAACGCAATCCAGGTCAGGTGCAGCGCTTTAATCTCTGGATTTTTAAAACCGAATATAGCTGCGACTTTCATTTAAGCCTCCGGGAGCTTTTAGTTCTTACAGTTCTGTCAGTTGCCAGGGCACCAGCGGCCATCAGCAGCTAGGCAGAATAAGCAATGGGCATTGCACCCGGCGCGCCAGAAACGAACTGACCTTACCGAATGTCATGTAATCCAGCTCATCCACGAAATAAGTCAGTGAACGGGCAATAAAACCGCCGTCGGGCTCTTCACTGTGGCGAGCAATCACCAACATATTTGGCTGCACTTTATTTTCGGCTGCGTAGAGCAACATCTTGCGTGCGTCTCCTTCCAGCAACAGAGATTCGGCGCTGATGCCTTCCTTGACGCACATTTCCAGAGCGTCTTGCAGGGCTTTTTTCAGGCTGGCCAGCTCTTCCTGAAACAAGTCCTCGTTGCTTGCGGTTATATCCCGCGGGTTCTCAGCCACGGCAACCAGGCTGAGGGTAGGTTTAAGCTCTTGAAACATGGTGATGGCTTGTGCTAACGCCAGTTTGGCGTTGCGCGAGCCATCGTAGGCGATCATTATTTTCATAGCGGGTTTCCCGGCGAATTTATCGGCACCGTTACAGGCGTTGCGGTGGTCCATGACTGTATTAGCCCATACTTAACAGCCGCTTATAATTGATGTATATCAACGTTCATGACACCTACCCCACCAGAGAAATCAAGACTCTATCCCCCTGCGCCTGTTGCCGCGCAAAAGCCTACCCCACAGCCCCCCAGCAGGAGGTACCCCCGATGCCCCGGCCCAAATAGTCATGGTTTTGGTAACATCTGAAGATGGCAAAAAATATTTTTAAATAAGGCCTCTGCGTGCAAAACAACCGTTTTCAACCGCATCATCAAACGCTAGAAATACCGCTTGAGCCGGAGCTCGCACCAAAAACGTCGGCAACCCTTTTGGGTGCCTTGGCGCTTATGCTTTGCGGAATCAGCGGATTAATATTGGAAAACCGATTACACCTGCAGGCCAACACCCTCAGCCTGTTGTTGGCGCTGGCTGTTTTGGCAGGTTCTGGGTTACGTTTGGCGTTCGGAATAAACGCGGACCGACGAGCAATGCCCGCGAATGTCATAGGCGAAACAGCGGGCAGCAACGGTGCCGGAACACCTTGCATTCAGCAAAGCCGTCTGATGTGGCGTTTTGCAGTGTCTTATAGCGGCGTGTCTGCCAGTTTTATTGTTCTTACGTTGTGGCTGCCGCACTTTCTGGCTGAGGTGTATCAGCTTGATGTTGGCCACGCAACGCTTACCAATTTGCTTTGGGTAATACCCGCAGCGCTATTTCATGCCCCGGCTATAAAGCTGGCACGGCGATTCGGCGCGCGGCGAATGATGTACCACAGCCTGACCGGCATATTGATCGTGACGTTTATGCTCAGCTACCCGCCCACTCACTATCAGGTTCATGGCATCAACCGCGAGATTCCCTTTAACTTGAGCCTCGGTCTGCCACTTTTTTCAACGCTGATGATTGCCTTGGGCTTATTTCTTGCCCTTGGCCAGGCGGCGCTGTTTAGCCAGATGCCCCAACACTATCCCCATAAAGCAAACACGGTGGCCGCCACACTCACGATGGCCGGAGCCATTCTTGCCGCCCCGATGTTACTGGCATTCGCCACCGTCAGTGATATAACCGGCGTCTGGCAAACCAGCTTCATGCTGCTGTTTGCGCTGGCGCTGCTCACGCTGCTGCGCATGCACCTGGCCATTCGTTGTGCCGAACGCAAAGAGTGGGCTAGCGCCGCAGAATCTGCCGACCTTCCGGTGCTCTTTCGCGGCCGTTAAAAAACCGTAGAACTCTATCGCAACCCTCGCCCAAGAACACCTGCGTTGCCTAACGGAACCCCTGACACAGGGCCATTCAGAAGGGCCTAAAAGCTTGGAACTCGACCAAATGCTCGCCGTGGCGTTAAAAGCAAGTTAACGAGCCTTTATTGATCCTGCAAATATAAAGCATTATCATTTAGATTAATGCTGCAAGCCCGTACCCGCACAACGGCTTTGGGGCCGCCCGACCACCACGGGTCAACACAAGGGAAACCGTCCAGAATGCTCTACTCCGATCACCCTGCTACCAAGCGGCTGCTGTCAGTCGTTCTCTGCTCTGTCTTGCCCGGCATGGCCGTCGCGCAATCTGCCTCGACAAACCAGACACAGGCAACCAACGAGCTGTCCCCTATCGTTGTCACCGCCACCCGCAACAAGAGCCTAGCCGGCGAGACGCCCCAGAAGGTGACCATTATCACCCGCGAGGAGATCGAGCAGCAGCTGGCTATTACCCAAGACCCAAGCCAAGTGCTAAGTAACCTAATCCCATCCTACTCGCCGAGTCGCCAGAAGCTCAACAACACCGGCGAGACCTTCCGCGGCCGTTCGGTGCTGTTCCTGCTCGACGGCGTGCCACAATCCAACCCGCTCCGGGACGGCGGTCGCGACAGTTACACCATCGACCTCTCCATGGTCGAGCGCATCGAGGTAATCCACGGCGCCAGCGCCGAGCACGGCCTGGGCGCCACCGGCGGCATCATCAACTATGTCACCAAGCGCGCCAAGGCAGGCACTATCAACCAGCACGCCGGGATCAGCCTGACCAGCGGCGGCGACTTCGAGTCCGAGGGCTTCGGCCACAAGCTGGACTACCGCATCAGCGGCCAGAGTGGCAACTGGGACTACCTGGCCGCCGCCAGCAGCCAGAAACGCGGGGTCTTCTTCGACGGCAACGACGAGGTCGTGGGCACCGCCTACCATGGCGAGCTTCAGAACTCCTCCAGCTATGATTTCTTCGGCAAACTCGGCTACTGGATCGATGATAACCAGAACCTCGAGTTCTCCGTCAACCATTTCGACCTCGACATCGACGACGACTACGTGCCGGTGTCCGGCGATCGGGATGCGGGCATCCCCACCACGGCCCGCAAGGGCAACCCGGACGGCGAGCCCGGCTACAACAAGACGACCAAGGCCCAGCTGTCCTACTCCCACGGTGACTGGTTCGGCAACGAGCTGGATGCCCAGCTCTATACCCAGCGCTTCCGCGCCCAGTTTGGTGCTACTGGCCTCAGCTCCTTCCCCTACCAGGACGAGAACGGCGAGACGCGATTTGACCAAACCCGCAACGAATCCGACAAGATCGGCGGCAAGTTCACCCTGAGCCGCGACGGTCTGCTCGACGATCGCCTCAAGCTGACCACCGGCCTCGACCTGCTGCATGACGAGACCCAGCAGGTGCTGGTGAAGACCGGCCGCAACTATGTGCCCGAGACCCAGTTCCGCAACTATGCCGCCTTTCTCCAGGCCGATTACGACCTGACCGATTCGCTGAGCCTGCATGCCGGAGCCCGCCAGGAGCATGCCGTGCTAAACGTCGACGATTACTCGACCGTGGACCGCAGCACCAGCGTCGAGAACGACCTGGTATCAGTGACCGGCGGCAACCCCGACTTCGACGAGACGCTGTTCAACGCCGGCCTGGTCTATCAGGTCTCCGACTGGGCCCAGCTCTACGCCAACTACTCGGAAGGCTTCGGCATGCCCGACGTCGGACGGGTACTGCGTGGGGTCAAGACCGTCGGCCAGTCCGTCGACACCCTGATAGACCTCTCTCCCATCGTCACCGACAACCGCGAGATCGGCGCGCGCTTCGACTGGGATCGCTATAGCCTCGAGCTGAGCTACTACGAGTCCAACTCCGACCTCGGCCAGCGCATCGAGCCCGATGCCCAAGGCAGCTACCGGGTCAAGCGCGAGAAGACCGAGATCCAGGGCTATGAGATCACAGGCGAGGCCCGCCCGAGCGATGCCCATCGCCTGCGGCTGACCTACACAGACGCCGAGGGCGAGTCCGACTCCGACGGCGACGGCCAGGTCGACACCAAGCTGACAGGCCGCGACATCGCCCCGGAGACCCTGAAGCTCGGCTGGAGCGCGGCCTGGACCGAGAAGCTGTCCACGCACCTGCAGTACAGCCGCTACTTCGACCGCAGCTTCGACGATCCGGATCTCGAGTTCAACGGCTACGGCCTGATCGATGCCTCCCTGGCCTTTCGCCTGCCGGTGGGTCGCGCCAGCTTAGGCATCGAGAACCTCACCGATAAGGACTACTTCACCTACTATTCGCAGTCGTTCCCCCAGTCGTCCGCGCTGGAAGACGACCTGTACTTCAAGGGCCGCGGTCGCACCCTCACGTTGGGCTACCAAGTCGACTTCTGAGGCGAAGCGACCGAGCGATCCGTCTTATTGAGCGGCGCCAGCCTGGCGCCTGCCATGCTCCACGACGGGAGTATCCATGACAAAAGCTGTCGAGCATGACCATGCCGCTAACCGACTACCTGGCCGACCGCTTCGGCCGCAAGCGTATATATCGGCTGGGCCTGTGGTGCACCAGAGCCGGGCTGCTGGTCGGCCTGGCGCTGGGGCCCAGCGCTCTCGCCGCGAATGCGCCCCAGAGCGGGCGCAGCGTCGCCAATGCCTTCGGTGACACCCATATCTCCGCCCCCCCGCAGCGGGTCGTCACCCTCTACCAGGGGGCGACGGACAGCGCGGTAGCGCTCGGCATCACCCCAGTGGGCGTCGTTGACTCCTGGCTGGAGAAACCCATGTATCGCTATCTGCGCGAGGCTCTGGCCGGCGTCGAGCACGTCGGCCTGGAGACCCAGCCCAACCTGGAGAAGGTGGCCTGGCTGGCCCCCGACCTGATCGTGGCCACGCGCTTTCGTCACGAGCGGGTTCGGCCGCTGTTGGAGCAAATAGCCTCCACGGTGGTCACCGGCACCGTCTTCGACTTCAAGGCCAGCCTGACGCTGATGGCGCAGGCCACCGGCCGCGAGGCCCGGGCCCGAGCATTGATACGGCAGTGGGACGACCGGGTGGCCGATTTTCGCCGGCAGATCGCCGACACTTTGGGCGATGATTGGCCGCAGAAGGCCGCCGTGGTGCGCTTTAAGAGCGACCATGTGCGTCTTTACTCCACGGGGTTCGCCGGCTCGATCCTCGATGAGCTGGGCTACGAGCAGCCGGGCGCCGTAGATGACCAGGGCTGGGGAATGAAGCTGACGAGTGAGGAGAACATTCCCGTCCTGAACGCCGACGTTATTTTCGTGCTGCTGGAGCCGGACGACCCCGCCATCGCTCGGAACTATCGACACTGGGCCTCTCACCCCCTCTGGCAGCGACTGGATGCCGTGCAGGATGACCGCGTCTTCGAGGTGGATGCGGTGACCTGGATCATGGGCGGCGGCATCCTGGCCGCCAACGCGATGCTCGATAGCCTCTATGTCCACTACGGACTGGATAACCCCAACAGGCTTTCGATGCCTACGCCGGCCATGCGGGCTTGCGACGCCGATATCACCAAAGTGCCCAAGCCCCGCGACGAGGGGGCCGCCGCATGCTGATTGGCCGTTTTTACCGGGGCCTGGGACTGCTGCTGGGTCTGATTCTGGTCGCCGCGGCTTTCGTGGCAAGCGTCATTCTGGGCACTACCGAAATCGCCTGGCCCACTTTTTTCGAGGCGCTTACTCACTACGACCCCAGCCGGGTCGCGCATATCATCCTGTTCACGGAGCGCCTGCCGCGGGCGGTCATCGCCACCCTGGTCGGCGCAAGCCTGGCCATAGCCGGCGCCCTGATGCAGACCATTACCGGCAACCCTCTGGCCTCGCCGAGCATACTGGGGATCAATGCCGGAGCTATGTTTTTCGTGGTGATCGCGGTCTCTCTATTGCCCCTCCATACCCCCGCCGACTACGTTTGGGCAGCGTTGCTGGGAGCCCTGGTAGCGGCCTGCCTGGTGGTGCTACTGAGTCGCGGCCGTCATGGGGAGCTGGCGCCGCTGCGAGTGGTGTTGGCGGGGGTAGCCGTCACCGCCATGTTCGTCTCGTTCAGCCAGGGCCTGCTTATCATCGACCGCCAGAGCTTCGAGAGCGTGCTGTACTGGCTGGCCGGTTCCGTCTCCGGCCGTGAGCTGTCGCAGGTGGTGCCATTGCTGCCGCTCTTCGGTGGCGCCCTGCTGCTGTGTGCCCTGCTCGTCAGGCACGCCAATGCCCTGTTGCTGGGCGATGACATAGTCAAGGGCCTGGGCATGCGCGTCGGCACCATTAAGCTGTTGCTAGGCCTGGTGGTGATCCTGCTGGCTGGTAGTTCGGTGGCGCTGGCAGGCATGATCGGCTTCGTTGGCCTAATTGTGCCGCATATGGCGAGAGAGATTTTCGGCGTCGACCACCGCTGGCTGCTGCCGGCCTGCGCCCTTCTGGGAGCGGGCCTGCTGCTGCTGGCTGATGTGGCCTCGCGCTTCCTGATGGCCCCACAGGATGTGCCAGTGGGTGTGATGACCGCGCTGATCGGCACGCCTTTTTTCATCCATCTCGCGCGTAGGAAACCGGCCTGACCATGACCCGCCCCTTGACTCTGACCCCTTCGATCGACGCCACCGTCGCTGCCGGCCGGGCGCGCTACACGAGCCTCTTGGGCCTGCTAGGGTTGGTATTACTGTCCAGCATGGGCCTGTCGCTTAGCCTCGGCAGCTTTCCCACCTCGTTCCCGGAAATCCTGCACGCATTGGCGACACCGCAGGACAGCGATATCGCCTTTATCGTCTGGGAGCTGCGTCTGCCGCGCCTCCTGCTGGCCGTGCTGGTGGGCGCGGCCCTGGCCGTGGCCGGTGCCATCCTCCAAGGTATGGTGCGCAACCCGCTGGCCTCCCCCGATGTGATCGGCATCACCAGCGGCGCCGCCTTGGCCGCCGTGACCTTCCTGGCGTTGTTCGGCACCACTCTGAGCATCCATTGGCTGCCGGCCGCCGCGCTGATCGGTGCACTGTTTGCTGCCCTGCTACTGTTCCTGCTGGCGTGGAAGGGGGGTGTTGCTCCCTCGCGCCTGGTGCTGGTCGGCATCGGGCTGTCCGCCGCCATGGGCGCCCTGACCACTCTGTTGATCGTGATCAGCGACGATGCCGTTGCTATGACCGCCTACGTATGGCTAACCGGTAGCCTCTACGCCGCTCAGTGGCAGGACGTGTTGGGCATGCTGCCCTGGGTGCTGGTGGCGGTACCGTTGTGTTTGGCCTATGCACGGCATATAGATGCCATGGCGCTCGGTGACGCAGTGGCCCAGGGGCTCGGCGTGAACCTGTTGCGCAGCCGGCTGGTAATGGTGGCCTGCAGCGTGGCCCTGGCGGGCGCAGCCGTGGCCTTCGCCGGAGGGCTCAGCTTCGTGGGCCTGATCGCTCCGCATATCGCTTCCCGCCTGGTGGGCCGAGGATTCGCCCGGCTGGTACCCGCCGCCGCCCTGGTGGGTGCACTGATCGTGCTCTACGCCGACCTGCTCGGCCGGGTGGCCTTTCTCCCCAAAGACCTCCCCGCCGGCATTTTCGTCTCGGGGGTGGGCGCGCCCTTCTTCGTTTTTCTGCTGCATCGTACCCGCCACTAGGCGCTCCAAACACTTATGACACAGGGCACCGGAAACAAGGCGAAGATACGCCCTTTACTATGGGTAAGGCGTAAGGCGGAGAGCATCCTATGCTGATTAAGGCGATTTCAAATATTGATAATGAGAACGTTTTACCTTATGGTTCTTAGTCTCATATACTCACTAACGAGCCAGCCCATGCCCCCGACACCCGCCAAGCCGCCTCGACTGACGGGCAAAGCCCTGCGTGCCGGTTACAACTCCCAGCATGTGCTAAACGGCGTCGATTTTGCGGTAGACGAGGGCAAGCTGACGGTACTGCTCGGCCCAAACGGTAGCGGAAAGTCAACACTGCTGAAGACACTGGCGCGCACCCTGGTGCCCAGCGCCGGACGCGTCTGTCTCGATGGCAAAGACATCCACCGCCGCAGTACACGCGAGGTGGCACAGCGTCTGGGTATCTTACCGCAGGGCCCTTCCGCACCGGAGGGCCTGACGGTCAGGCAACTGGTCGGTATGGGGCGCTTTCCCCACCAGCGATGGTGGCGACAGGATGCCGAGCAGGATGCGCGCGCCATTCGCGAGGCAATGGTCTACGCCGATGTCACTGACTTTGCCGAGCGCAGTGTCGACGCGCTCTCCGGTGGACAGCGCCAGCGCTGCTGGATCGCTATGATCCTGGCTCAGGACACAGATTTGATCCTGCTCGACGAGCCGACGACCTTTCTCGATCTGAAGGTCCAGGTGGACCTCCTGGAGCTACTGGTTCTGCTCGCTCACGACAAGGGACGCACACTGCTGGTGGTACTACACGACCTCAATCTGGCCGCGGCCTATGCCGACATTCTGGTAATGATGCGCCAGGGCCGTATCGAACATAGCGGGCCACCGGAAACGATCTTTACTAGCGCCCATCTCAAGCAAGTCTTCGACCTTGATGCGCATGTCATTCGCGATCCGCATACTCAGCGCCTGCTCTGCGTGCCCAGCCTGACGGGTACCACGCCGATTTCCCAGGTGGTGTCCGGGATCGCGCATGGCGGATCCCGTCCCGTTACCACGATGAGTCGCCGATGACCGCCGCCCCAAGAAAGTTCTGTTCCATCGAAAGCGCCGAGATCGGCGACCCGCTAGTGGGCACTGGCGCGCATGCCACACGCAACCTGCTGATCAGCTGGCCGCGGGCCAAGTGGCTGCGCAACCTCCGCCAGGCCAGTGATATGCCGGAAGAGGTGCTCGACCTGCTCAACGCCATCGCCGACGACGGCCGTCGGGTGAATCTGATACATCGCCAGGAACAGCCAACTCATCACCATCGGTTGGTACTAATGCCGGAGGGTCGGACATACGACGTAGCGAGGGAAGAACTGGCCGAGCTACTGCACGCCTTCGACGATGGGAAATCAGTCGAACGCTGGCGAGCCGGCAGCGTCGAGGGATCGCTGATTCTTTGCTGCACCCACGGCAAGAAGGACAAGTGCTGCGCCAAGTTCGGTTACCGCAGCTACAAGGCGCTGGCCAGCGCCGCGCAGCAGTGTGCTTACCCCTTCGATGTCTGGGAGAGTTCCCACCTGGGTGGCTGTCGGCTCGCCGCCAGCGTCATGGTCTTCCCTGCGCGACGCAAGTACGGTCGCCTCACTACCGACGACGTGCCTCGCCTGTTACAGGCCGAGGCCGAGGATCGCCCCTACCTGCCCTGCTACCGCGGCGACTCGCAACTGACGCCCGCCGAGCAGTGCGCCCAGGTGGCGGCGCTTCAGTGGCTCGCGGCCCGCGGCAACACCGCCCGGGTTTGGGTCGAGGACGCACTGACCGATGCGGATGGCTCTCGCCTGCGGCTGCCAGTCCGCTGGCAGGCCGGTGACCAGCAGGGCCAGCTGGTGGTGAGCTGCCTTGAGAGCGAGCTGATACGTCACGACACCTGTGCCGACTACCAGCGCGACGGCGCCCAGCCCAGCCGTGTCTGGCGCGCCATTCAAATCGACTGATGATCTAGCCTCTCGGGTCGCGCCTCTAGCGCTCCTGAGTGACAATACCTTCATGCGACGAGAGCCACCATGACCCTGAATTCACTACTGCACTGATGTCCTCTGTCAGATCCGCGTGAACTTTCGCAACGTCATTCAGAATATCGCCTGCCCCAGTCAGGATCATTTTTTCTATCACCGGCCGAAACTCCAGGGGTAGACAATTCAGCAAGCTAAAAGCTCTTTGGCCCGTTGCGAAGCTAAATTCCCTGCCGGAGCCCTGCTGGTAACAGATTCGCCTGTGTTCTCACAACAGATTGCGAACAGATAATAGGCTGGGCAAGAATGGGGTGCGCCCCGGGCACAAAGGACAGCCCGCAGCGCGACCCAAACGCGTTAGGAGAACAGTATTGGCTTGGCGGTCGCCAAGTAAAATATTGCGGCTATCTGAACCAGTGCAAGCACCGCTGCCACGATGCGTGCGCGCTTATCAACGCTGACTTTTAAAGCGAACAGCCCGGCTATTATATAACCCACCAGCAAGATTATTTTGGCCGTTAACCAGCCATGGACTAACGGCATCCACGGCGTTACAAACACCAGGCTGATAGCGCTGGCCAGCAGCACCGTGTCGTTAGCGTGGGGAATCCAACGCAAGGGCGTTTGTCGCCAACCGGGGCGGCCCACGGCATCCATCAGCAAGCGGAGTGCGAAAAGCGTCACCGTCAGATACGCGGTAAGCATGTGTATGCTTTTTAAAGTCATGTACACGGGGAGGGTTCCTTGATTTCGATGAAATTGATTATAAACCGCGCAAAATAGTCTCTCTCGGCCCAAATCGAAGGGCAAAAGCGCGACGACAAAAACGACATTGTACGCAGACTACTCCTATGCGGGTATGTCATTTGAACTGGCCTTCCTTTAACATATACTTAAAATACCACTATTAACGGAGACCCCCATGGCGATTCCGACACCATCCGCCGACCGCGCCAGTATCGGTCAGCTGTTCGGTTACCCTTTTCGCATTTTCTTCCTGTCTATGGCTCTGCTGGTTGTTGTTGTGTTGCCAGTATGGGTGCTTCAGGCAACAGGCACGCTACAACTGCCACTAGCCTTGCCCGGGGTGCTATGGCACCAGCACGAAATGCTGTTCGGGTTCCTGACCGCCGCCATTGCGGGCTTTCTGCTAACGGCCGTATGCACCTGGACCCAGACCGATCGAATTCATGGGCTGCGCCTTGCTCTATTATGGGGTGTATGGCTTGCTGGCCGGCTATTGCTGGCATTTGGCGGTGATCTTCCCGTTTGGCTGGTGCAGGGTGTGAATCTGGCCTTTCTGCCGTTGGTGATGATCGATGCCGGCTGGCGTGTCTGGCACGCGCGGCAGAAACGCCAACTGATGATACTGGTGGTACTGGGCCTCTTATGGCTGATGCAAATCGGCTTCGTTACCCGTCTTGATCCGGTTTATGGCTACGGTGCACTGCTGATGGGCCTGGCCCTGATCAGTATTGTTGGCGGGCGGATCACACCGGCCTTCACCAGCGGTTATCTGAGCCGCCAGGGGCTGAGCCCTACGCTGGTGAAAAATTCGGCCAAACTGGATATGGCCAGCGTATTTGCGATGATTGTGCTCCTGGCAATGCTGGTGAGCGGCTGGCGCACCCTTGCCGGCGTGATGGCCATCGTTGCCGCGGGTATTATGTTGGTGCGACTTTACAATTGGAAAGGTTGGTTGACCCATAAAGAACCGCTGTTATGGGTGTTACATCTGTCGATTCTGTGGGTGCCGGTGGCGCTGGTTCTGTTGGCGGGCCATCTGTTGTTGGAATGGCCTTCAAACGCCTGGGCCCACGCTGCGGGCGCAGGCGCCATTGGCTGCCTGATATTCGGGGTTATAGCACGGGTAACCCTGGGCCACACCGGCCGGCCGCTGGTGCTGCCACGGGGTATGGTAACCGCCTTTGTATTGATCCAGCTGGCCGCGGTGGCAAGGGTGCTGACGGCCTTCAATATTCTGGGCTGGCACGCCGGTATTGGCGTCAGCACTCTGCTATGGCTGATCGCCTTTGGTATTTTCCT
Organism: Marinobacter sp. M3C; assembly: GCF_023311895.1. Lineage (GTDB taxonomy): Bacteria > Pseudomonadota > Gammaproteobacteria > Pseudomonadales > Oleiphilaceae > Marinobacter. Next base: position 3,624,737 of record NZ_CP092284.1, on the reverse strand, counting down.
GTGGCGCTACACTCACATATTGGCTAGCCCACGGCCAGACGGCAAAATCGGGTAAACATTGCGCAAATTTTGTAATTATCCACTAATGGTCAATAGCATCAGGCGAATTTCGAGCTAAAGTTATAGAAAATCATCTTGTGAAAGAGACATCGGCACTATGGATTCCAACCCGTACCCCAATACGTTTAGCAAACAAGACCTGATCGACTGCGGTCACGGTGAATTGTTCAAGGGCGCTGGCATGCGCCTGCCCATTGATGAAATGCTGATGTTCGACCGCATCACCCATATTGGGAGCGAAGGCGGGCTTTACGGCAAAGGTGGCCTGACCGCAGAGCTGGATATCAATCCGGACCTGTGGTTCTTCAAGGTTCACTTTGACAGCGATCCCGTTATGCCGGGCTGCCTGGGGCTTGACGCCATGTGGCAGCTGCTCGGTTTCTACCTGGCATGGACCGGCGGCCGGGGCAAAGGCCGCGCGCTGGGTTCCGGTGACGTGAAATTCTTTGGCCAGGTTCTTCCTAATGCCAAAAAAGTCACTTACCATCTTGATTTTAAACGCCTTATAAAGCGCAAGCTAACCATGGCTATCGCTGACGGCCGCATGGAAGTGGACGGCAAGGAAATTTATACGGCCAAAGACCTACGGGTAGGCTTGTTCACCTCCACCGACAATTTTTAGGAGTGACTGACATGCGTCGCGTTGTAATCACCGGGATGGGCATTGTGTCTAGCCTTGGAACCGACATAAAAGCTGTAACCAAATCACTGCGGGAAGTGAAGTCCGGTATCGGCTTCAGCGAAGAAGCCCGCGATAACGGCCTACGCAGCCAGATTTGCGGTCAGATCAACCTGAACCTTCCAGAATTGATTGATCGCAAGCTGTGGCGCTTTATGTGCCCGGCTGCCGGCTATGCCTACCTGTCTACGGTCGAAGCCCTGACCCAGTCCGGCCTGACCGACGAGCAGATCCGCGCCAACACCACCGGGGCCATTTTCGGCACCGGTGGTGCATCTACCGTGGAGCTGATGGACGCCATCGACACCCATCGTGCAAAAGGCATTCGACGGGTGGGTCCTTACCGGGTGCCTCGCACCATGGGCAGCTCTATTAATGCCAGCATTGCCACGGCGTTCGGCATCACCGGTGTCAACTACGGCATTACGTCGGCCTGTGCCACCAGCACCCACGCGGTTGGCCACGCTGCAGATTTGATTGCTATGGGCCGCCAGGACGTCATGCTGGCCGGCGGTGGCGACGACATCCACTGGAGCCTGAGCATGTTGTTCGACGCCATGGGCGCGCTGTCCACCAAGTACAACGACACCCCGGAGAAAGCGTCGCGCACCTACGATGCTAACCGTGACGGTTTCGTGATTTCTGGCGGCGGCGGCACCCTGGTGCTGGAAGCTCTAGAACACGCACAAGCCCGCGGCGCCAACATTCTGGCGGAAGTCGTCGGCTTTGGCGCAACCTCTGATGGCGCCGATATGGTCGCCCCCAGCGGCGAGGGTGCAGTACGCTGCATGCAGCAGGCGATGAAAAACATCGACGGCGAAATCAGCTACATCAACACCCACGGCACCAGCACGCCGGCCGGCGACATCACCGAACTGAAAGCTATCAAGCAGGCCTTCGGTGACCGCATTCCGCCGCTGAGCTCTACCAAAGCACTGAGCGGCCACGCTCTGGGCGCGGCCGGCGTGCACGAAGCCATTTACAGCCTGATCATGCAGCGTGAAAGCTTTATTTGCCCATCAGCCAACATCGAAAATCTGGATGAAGGCGCAGAAGGTTATCCGGTCGTGCGCGAAGTGCGCGAAAACCAGAACCTGGAATATGTGATGAGCAACAGTTTCGGCTTTGGCGGCACCAACGGCAGCCTGGTGTTTAAAAAGTTCTAAGCTCGATTCAGGAAAACCTGACCGAGCGGTATTCAGCCGGCGACGAGCCCATCCAGCGCTTGAACGCCCGGCTGAATGCACTCAATTCTGAAAATCCAAGATGCTCGGCAATTTCTACCAGCGGCTTGGTTTTATCTTGCATGTAGGCCAACGCCTGCTTGCGGCGAACGTCCTCTAATATACGCGCGAAAGTTAGCCCTTCCGCTCGCAGCTTTTTGTGCAAGGTATAGCGGCTCATGTGCAGCTGTGACGCCACCACCTCTACACCTACCTTTCCTCTGGCCAGCTGGCCGTCAATCAAAGCACGCACGCGGATACTCAGAGATGCCCGCGCAGCCTGCTGCTGCCCGTTTACAGCCATGAAACCCCTCCCGACTCAGAATATATTGTCATCTTTTAAAAATTCAGTGGTGAAAGATAAACCATCAAAGCATTCAGCGTACAGATGTTAGCTGAAATTAATCCATAATACCCTTGAGCGAGGTCAACTGACATTCCGATTGGCTCGGGCACAATAGCGCGCTCGCGCCTCTTGATAAGCGCCCTATCCTCAACATACTCATCCCGGAGCCCGTTATGAATACCCCGGAACTGCTTGCGCCCGCTGGCACCCCCGAGCACCTTGAAACCGCCTTTGCCTATGGCGCCGATGCGGTTTATGCCGGCCAGCCCCGCTATTCCCTGCGGGTTCGCAACAACAGTTTCAAGAACGCAGCCGCCTTGGGCGCTGGTATTGAGCGCGCTCACAATTTAGGCAAACAGTTCTATCTGGTCTCTAACATTGCACCCCACAATGACAAGGTTCGCTCCTATCTGAAAGATCTGGCGCCGGTGCTGGAGCAACAACCCGATGCGCTTATCATGTCCGACCCGGGTTTAATCATGCTGGTAAAAGAGCATTGGCCAGACCAGCCCATACACCTGTCTGTTCAGGCCAACGCGGTAAACTGGGCAACAGTAGAATTCTGGCGCAGCCAGGGCATCAGCCGGGTAATTCTGTCACGGGAACTGGCACTGAACGAAATTCGCGAGATCCGCGAGCGGGTGCCGCAGATGGAACTGGAAGTGTTTGTACACGGCGCTCTGTGCATGGCTTACTCCGGCCGCTGCCTGCTGTCGGGCTATATGAACCACCGCGATGCCAACCAGGGCGCCTGCACCAACGCCTGTCGTTGGAACTACAAACCGGTGGCACACTGCCACGATCAAACCGGCGACCTGATCGCCTGCTCTTCTGACAACCCTGTGCAGGAGGCTTTACCCAGGGAGATAGAACCCAAGGAAATTCTGCTGGAAGAACCCAACCGGCCCGGCAGTTTAATTCCTGCTTATGAGGACGAACACGGCACCTACATCATGAATTCCCGTGACCTGCGCGCGGTGCAGCACGTGGCCGCCCTGTGCGAAATGGGCGTGCACTCACTGAAAATTGAAGGCCGCACCAAAAGCACCTACTACGTAGCACGCACTACGCAGGCCTACCGCCGGGCTATTGACGAAGCTGTGCAAGGCAAGCCTTTTGACATGAGCCTGATGGACGAGCTCGAAGCTCTATCGAACCGCGGTTACACCGAAGGATTCCTGCGCCGCCACCTGCCCCAGGAATATCAGAGCTACGAGCGGGGTTCGTCCTATCTGGGCAGCCAGCAGGTGGTGGGCGCCATCGCCGACGCCAACGACCAGTGGCTTACCATCACCGTAAAAAACAAATTCTTCATCGGTGACCTGCTGGAACTGGTCACCCCCAGCGGCAACCTGCGATTCACCCTACCTGCTATGGAAAAGCTGAACGGCGGCACTGTGGATTGCGCCCCCGGCAGCGGCCACATCGTACGTATTCCTGTGCCGCCAAACACTCCGGCGCAGCTTGTTCACAGCTACCTGACACGTATCCTACCGAATGGCACGCAAGGCTAAACTACACGTATAATAACTCGCACTGGCCACAACCCAGACGCGCAACCTGCTTTAAAAGCGGTTTGCGGTCTAAAGCGTTTTTCCTCGATTTAATACCTGACTAAATTACTCTGGTATTGTACAATCAACGTCAATAAGCAACAGATCAGCCCAGCAACCTTTGCGGTTGCTGGCAAATTAAAGGGCGTCACAGCCCACGATAAAAGAACACGGAGCGACGATCATGGCGACCACAGACAAAGAGGTAAGAGAACTCATCAAACGGGAATACGAACACGGGTTCGTGACCGAGATTGAGTCAGACACCTTTGAGCCGGGCCTCAATGAAGACGTAATTCGCCGTCTTTCTGAACTCAAGCAAGAACCCGAATTCATGCTGGAGTGGCGCCTGAAAGCCTATCGTCGCTGGCTCGAGATGGAAGAGCCTGACTGGGCACACGTTGATTACCCTAAGGTGAAGTACAACGAGATTTCCTATTACTCCGCGCCCAAGCGCCCGGAAGATATGCCCCAGAGCCTCGACGAAGTTGATCCTGAGCTGCTGCGCACCTATGAAAAATTGGGTATTCCTCTGCATGAGCGGGCCAAACTGGCCGGCGTTGCAGTAGATGCAGTATTCGACTCTGTGTCGGTCGTCACCACTTTTAAAGAGCCACTGGAAAAAGCAGGCGTTATCTTCTGCCCGATTTCAGAAGCGGTTCAAAAATATCCGGAACTGGTGAAGAAGTACCTGGGCAGCGTGGTTCCCGCCGCTGACAACTACTTCGCCGCGCTCAATTCGGCGGTATTCTCCGACGGCTCCTTTGTGTACATCCCCAAAGGTGTGCGCTGCCCGATGGAGTTGTCGACCTATTTCCGCATCAATGCTGCCAACACCGGCCAGTTCGAGCGTACCCTGATTATTGCCGACGAGGGCAGTTACGTTAGCTACCTGGAAGGCTGCACGGCACCCATGCGCGACGAAAACCAGCTGCACGCTGCGGTCGTCGAACTGGTGCTACTGAAAGACGCCCAGATCAAATACTCCACGGTACAGAACTGGTACCCCGGCGATGAAAATGGCAAAGGCGGCATCTACAACTTTGTTACAAAGCGCGCCGCCTGCATCGGTGACAACTCCAAAGTATCCTGGACCCAGGTCGAAACCGGTTCAGCCGTTACCTGGAAATACCCCAGCTGCATACTGCGTGGCGACAACAGCGTGGGTGAATTTTACTCAGTCGCGCTGACCCACAACTACCAGCAGGCCGACACCGGCACGAAAATGATTCACCTGGGCAAGAACACCCGTAGCACGGTGATTTCCAAGGGTATCTCCGCCGGTCGCAGCTCAAACACCTACCGCGGTCTGATTAAGTTCAACCCGGGAGCCGAAGGCGCACGAAACTTCACCCAGTGTGACTCCTTGCTGATTGGTGACCGCTGCGGCGCCCACACTTTTCCGTACATAGAAAGTAAGAACAAGTCGGCCATCGTGGAACACGAAGCGACCACCTCGAAAGTCAGCGACGAACAGATGTTCCTCTGCCGCCAGCGTGGTATTAACGCGGAACAGGCTGTATCCATGATCGTCAACGGCTTCTGTAAAGAAGTCTTCAAAGAGCTGCCCATGGAGTTTGCGGTAGAAGCCGGCAAACTGCTGGAAGTCAGCCTGGAAGGCTCGGTCGGTTAAGCTTTGTAGAAGCCCAAAATTTGATTGAAACGAATTCAAAAGCTTAAAAGAGAGAAATCACACATGCTGAGCATCAAAAACCTGCACGCCTCCGTTGAAGGCAAACAGATTCTCAAAGGCATCAACCTGGAAATAAAAGCCGGCGAAGTTCACGCCATCATGGGCCCCAACGGCTCCGGCAAAAGTACCCTATCGCAGGTGCTGGCAGGCAATGACGCATTTGAAGTCACCGAAGGCGACGTTACCCTCAACGGCGACAACCTGCTTGAACTGCCCACCGAAATGCGTGCCCGCGAAGGCGTTTTTCTGGCGTTCCAATACCCGGTTGAAATTCCCGGCGTCAGCAACCTGCAGTTCCTGCGCACCGCCGTTAACGCCATGCGCAAGCACCAGGGCAAAGACGACATGAACGCCGCTGAATTCATGAAGCTGGCCAAACAGGTTTCCAAACAGGTCGACCTGGACCCCGCTTTTCTTAAACGCGGCGTGAACGAAGGCTTTTCTGGTGGCGAAAAGAAGCGTAACGAAATCATGCAGGCGTTGCTGCTGCAGCCAAAACTCGCCATTCTTGACGAAACCGATTCCGGCCTTGATATAGACGCCCTGAAAGTGGTTTCCGACGGCGTAAACGCCTTGCGCGCGCCCGATCGCGCCATTCTGATGATTACCCATTATCAACGTCTGCTGGATTACATTGTTCCAGATTACGTACACGTACTAGCCGATGGTAAAATCATCAAGTCCGGCGGCCGTGAATTGGCCTTGGAACTGGAAGCGAAGGGTTACGGTTGGCTCGGAGTCAACGACGCAGCAACTGCCAGCCACTGATCGGGAGGTCGCGACATGAAATCTGCATCTATGCTTTCCAGCGCCTTTCTGCAATCGGCGGGTGAAGCTCTGCCAGAGCCACTGCTGGCGCTAAGGGCTAACAGAGCCAGCGCCCTGACGGATCTGTTGCTGCCCACGCGCAAAACTGAAAACTGGAAGTACTCGGCCAAACACCTGAAACTGACCGACGACATGGCCAGTTCTTTGCCATTAAGTGCCAGTGCCGGCGCCGCCGCCGACATTCAGGGTTACACTGTGGTGCTGGTGAATGGCGTTGTGCGCCCTGAAGCCAGCAACTACCCAACGCTGGAAGGCCTTAGCATTCAGCGCTTTAGTGATTTGAACGGTGACGACGCCGAGCTTGCCGCTGACCTGCTGGGCAAATCCATCAGCGATCAGCCAGCAAAACACGGCTCGGTGAACCTGTCGTTGCTGAACGCTGCGCGCTTTGAAGACGGCCTGCTGATTCAGCTGCAGCCCGGCATCGTGCTGGACCAGCCACTGTTTGTGATTCACCACACCAGCGCCAGCCACAGCGGATCTGCCTTTCCTTGTATTTTGGTAGCCGCAGGCAGCAACAGCCAGCTCACCCTGGTAGAAGACTATGTTTCTAGCGGCGACAGCCCGGTGATGGTCAATACCGCCACCGAGTTCAGCCTGGGCGATGGCGCCAATATCACCAGTGTGCGCCTGAATACCGAAGGCCAGAATGTGCAGCACATCGGCACCACCGGCGTGCGCCAGCAGCGCAATTCGCGCTTTGAAGGCCATAGCGTCGGATTTGGTGGGACCCTGCGCCGCCACGACCTGCACGTCCGTCTTGAGGGCGAACATGCCGAGTGCAAACTCAATGGTGTCGTGGTTACCCAGGGCACCCAGCATTACGACAACCACACCACCATCGAACACGTTGCGGCCCTTTGCAACAGTGAGGAAAACTACCGCAACATTGCGGCAGATAAATCCCACGCCATTTTTAACGGCCGTATACATATTCATCAGGATGCGCAGAAATCCAACGCCAACATGAGCAACAAAAATCTGCTGCTCACCAACGGTGCGGAAATTGACACCAAGCCAGAACTGGAAATTTACGCCGACGACGTAAAGTGCGCTCACGGCGCAACCATCGGCCAGCTGGATAATGAATCCATATTTTATCTGGTGTCCCGTGGCCTTAGCCCGCGCGATGCAAAAGTTCTGCTGACCATGGCGTTTATCAATGAACTGGTGGCGCAGATTCCGGTGGAACAGGTGCGCGACACCGCCAACACCGGCCTGAATAAGTTCTTCGACCAGGCATTCCAAGAGGTATAACCGGTTATGAGCACTTTGTCCGCGGCCAAAACCACCCAACCGCTGTTTGACGTACACGCGGTACGCCGGGATTTCCCCATACTGTCGCAACAGGTAAACGGCAAACCGCTGGTCTACCTGGACAACGGCGCTTCATCACAACGCCCGGAAGCGGTGTTGCAGGCCATGGACAGCTACTATCGGGAAATGCACTCCAACGTTCACCGTGGGGCCCACACCCTGGCTGACCGCGCCACTACCGCCTTTGAAGGCGCGCGCAAGAAGGTCCAGCAGTTTTTAAATGCGCCCAGCGCACGGGAAATTATCTGGACCCGCGGCACCACCGAAGCCATCAACCTGGTGGCCAACGGCCTGGCACCGCTGCTCAAACCGGGCGACGAAATTTTGCTGAGCCAGATGGAGCACCACGCTAACATCGTGCCCTGGCAGATGCTGGCAGAGCGCACCGGTGCCAAGGTAGTGCCGATTGATGTAACGCCGGAAGGCGAGCTGGACATGGACTCGTTTCATTCACTGTTGAGTGAGCGTACCCGCATTCTGGCCATCACCCACGTATCCAATGCGTTAGGCACCGTGAATCCGGTGGCTGACATGGTGGCCAAAGCCAAAGCACAGGGCGTGATCACCCTGGTAGATGGCGCTCAAGCCGTGCCCCACTTCCAGCCCGATGTGCAGGCGCTGGACTGCGACTTTTACGTGTTCTCGGCCCACAAGCTGTTTGGCCCCACCGGCATTGGTGTGCTCTATGGCAAAGCCGAGTTGCTAGAAGCTATGCCACCCTGGCAGGGCGGCGGCGAGATGATTGAACGGGTGAGCTTTGCCGGTACCACCTACAACACCTTGCCTTACAAGTTTGAAGCCGGCACTCCGGCCATTGCCGAAGCCGTGGGCCTGGGCGCCGCTATTGATTATTTGGCCACCCTGGATCGCGACGCGATGGAAGCGGCCGAAAGTGCCCTACTCCAGCGCGCCAATGAGCTGGTCGCTAGCGTGCCGGGCATGACCGTGATTGGCACAGCGCGCCATAAAGTGCCGCTGATATCCTTTAAAATTGACGGTCTGCACCCCAGTGATATCGGTACTCTGCTCGACCAGCAGAGCATTGCCATTCGTACTGGCCATCATTGTGCCATGCCGTTAATGGAGTATTACGGGCTTCCCGGTACAGCGCGGGCCTCGTTTGCGTTCTACAATACTCTGGAAGAAGTAGAGCAATTGTTCACTGCTCTGCAAAAAATACAGCGCCTGTTTACCTGATGGAGGTGAAATTATGACAGCCCAAGTGTTCACCCCAACGATTGCGGTCACCATGACCGCCAGCGCCGTTAAACACGTGCGCAAGCAATTGGATAAAAAGCCCGAAGCCCTTGGCATTCGCCTTGCCATCAAAAAGAGCGGATGTTCCGGCTTTAAATACGAAACCCAGTGGGTGGAAGAGTCTGGCAGCGATGACCGGATATTTCATATCGACGGTGTGGACCTGTTTGTAAAAGACGAGCACATGCCACTGGTGAACGGTATTGAAATTGATTTTGTTACCGAAGGCGTGAACTCCACCTTTGAGTTTCGCAACCCCAACGCCACCGCAGAATGTGGCTGCGGCGAAAGCTTTACAGTGGTATGACGGAGTAACAGATGCAAGAACGGGAAGTTGTACTGACCAAACGCGAAGTGGAAGCCCGCCTGGTTCCCTCCGGAACGGAAATCATGATTCCTTCGGATACCTTCGTAACCATTACCCAGTCGCTGGGCGGAACCTTTACAGTGGCCGTTAATGGCAATTTGGCACGCATTGAAGGCCACGACGCCGACGCTTTGGGCAAACAGCCACTGGTCAGTAATTTTGATACTCCGGAAGACGGCACGGTAAACGAAAACCAGATGTGGGAAGCCCTGCGTAATTGTTATGACCCAGAGATTCCGGTCAACGTGGTAGAGCTGGGGCTAATCTACAACTGCTCCATCGAGCAGGAACCAGAGCACGGCAACCACATTCACATCACCATGACTCTTACCGCCGCAGGTTGTGGCATGGGCCCGGTGATTACTGAAGATGTGAAAACCAAACTGGAACACGTGCCCAACGTTGATAAAGTCACGGTAGACCTGACCTTTGACCCGCCCTGGACCAGCGACATGCTGACCGACGAAGCCAAACTGGAACTGGGGATGTTGTAATGACCACCAGCGCAACCGATTTCACGAAAAATCCGCTGGGTACCAGCACCACAATGGAAGACGTGTTTGAGGCCTTCGAGCTTTTGGACGACTGGGAAGATCGCTACGCGTTCATTATCGACCTGGGCAAACAGCTACCGCCGTTTCCGGATTCCGAACGCAACGAAAAGAATTACGTGCACGGCTGCCAAAGCCAAGTGTGGCTGACTCATCACTATGATCAAGCCAGCGGCAAGCTGTTTCTGCTGATCGATTCTGATGCCATTATTGTGCGCGGACTAGCGGCGATCATCCTGGTGGCGCTGAACAATCACGAACCCCGTGAACTTCTGGCCATCGACATCGATGAGTTGTTTGAACGCCTGGATTTATTCCGCCATATCTCCCCGACTCGCGGAAACGGTTTGCGTTCGATGATCAGCAAGATCCGTGATATTGCTTCTAAACAAGCCGCATAACCTGTCGTACGTTTTTTAGCCCAGAAACATAAAAAAGACCCGCACACGGCGGGTCTTTTTTTGGCGAACGATCACGCACGCGACGCGCTACCACACCACGGCAATATCGTCCTGCTGGATATTGGTTTGGCCACCATGGGCCGACAGCTTGCCGGAAGCGAATTCAGGGTGAACATTGTTGAGTGTGATGTTAACCCCGGTTTCAGTCAGCTCAGGTGTTGCGTCCAGAGCCTCAAAGTGCTGCGCACTGCGGTATACCTGCAACGTTGCTGACGGCCGCAATCCGGAGGTGGCACCCGATTCAATAGTGACAAGTTCACCGTCAACACGGCTGATTCGGGTCATAAACGGTTGGCAATTCAGCGCATCCGTCACTGACCTGGCCATGTCATCCATTACCTGCGCGACCGCCTTACCATAGTCGGTTTGTTCAAAACCGGCCGAGGCAAAACCGCTGGCACTGCCGGGGCCAGCATTCCATTGCGCGCGAGCACTGAAGCGCTGCTGGTAAACCGGGGCCCCACTAAAACCATCATAAATCACCATATCCGCAATAAAGCGCCGGGTCTGATCGACAGCGTTCAAACCACGTTTAAGTTTGCCGAATACCGACGTATTCCAAGCTGCAGGGTCAGCCACATCCAGGTCCCGTATAACCCCGCTGACCACAAACTGAGCACCCAGTTCCCGCGCCAGTTGGCGCACATTGGTCAGCCGGTTGTCATCCTGCTGGGCGGTGGGTGCGTTCAGCAAATCGCCATACATCCTCAAGCTCGTTGCCGAAAGAACCTGCACGCTGCCCGCGTTACGCAACCGGGCCTGTAACTGTTGCGGCAGCATTTCACCGGCATCATCCAGGCGCCCAACGCGGGCGTGATCAGGGTACAACAATGGAAACCCGGTAATCGCCACGCGTTTTTTCAACGTAGACGCCGCACCGTTACCACAACTGCTTTGCTGAGCGGTCATTTCTGCGCGCAGGGTCACCCGCAGTAGCTGGCCGCTGCGAAACTCATCCACCACCTGCACATTGCGGGCGCGGACATCGCTGGTAACGCGCAGGCGCGAACTGGTCAGCACGCCATTTTCAACCGTGTCGCTGTTGCTGATACGAGCGTCGTATTGCAGCGCCATATCGCGCAGAGCCGCCTGCCGTGCCAGGGCGCGGGCGCTATCAATATCACCATTATGAATGCTGGCATGGCCGACACCCTCAACAACCGCGGCCAGCAGCGGCTGGCTGGCAAGTACCAGTGCCAGAGCACAGGCAACAGCGATTGAAATAGGCAGCGTTAACCTTCGGTAGCAAGCAGTCATCGCTTAATCCAGGTAGTAGAGAGAATCGGTGTTGCCGCTGCGAACATCGCCAGCACTGTCATTTTCACGGGGCAAGGGTAACGAGCAATAACGGGCTACCTGGGTGTCGGGCACACTGGCAACACACTGTCGAAAGCGTGGTTCCAGTTTCAATTCGACGACGGTTTCCACTACTCCATCACTGTGCTCGTTCACAGATACGGTCTTCATACCGCGTAAATAACTGTCAACGTAGGCTCGAAAATCATCGTTCTGCAGCACAAAATCGCTCACCGTAGCCCCGCCATAAACCACCGTGCCGTAAACCCGTTCTGCCAGGTTACGATAGGCGTCCAGCTGCGAAGCCCTGCGCGCCATCAGGCGTTTGCGCGTGTCTAACCGGTCTTTTGTGGCGTCTTCATAGGTGCCATAGCCGCTAACCCGCAGGGTGATGGGCGCGAAACGGTTAGCGTCTGCGTTGCGGCCCTGCTGCCCCGTGGGCGCGCAAGCTGTCGCCATCAACAGCACCAGTAACGCGGTTATAACGCGAAGTGTCATTACTAATCTCCGAAAATGCGGTTTAACTATTATATGAAAGAATCGGGCCAGGTTATCCAACTTACTGACTTTGTTCGAATTTTTACGCAGGCGCTAAAATATCTTCAGTGTAAACGGCAAAAGACCGCCGCGCCTGCGTAACCGGCAGCGGCTTGTGTGGCAGCCGCTTCTAACCTAATCTGCGCCACAACTTCTCGTTATTATGGGCACATTTATGGACATCTACCTGGTTGGCGGCGCAGTGCGCGATCAACTGCTGGGCCTACCAATTAAAGACCGCGACTGGGTGGTAGTGGGCGCCACGCCTGAAGTCATGCTGGCACAAGGTTTTCGCCAAGTGGGCGCTGATTTTCCGGTGTTCCTGCACCCCGATACCCACGAGGAATACGCGCTGGCGCGCACCGAGCGCAAGCAAGGCCATGGCTACCACGGGTTCGCGGTGTACAGCGCACCCGACGTAACCCTCGAAGAAGACCTGAAACGCCGCGATCTGACGGTTAATGCCATGGCGCAAGCCGAAGACGGCGAGATTATTGACCCTTTTGGCGGCCGGCAGGATCTTCAAGACCGCCTGCTGCGCCACGTTTCCGAAGCCTTCGCTGAGGACCCCCTGCGCATTCTGCGCACCGCACGTTTTGCCGCCCGCTTTGTGCCCCAGGGTTTCGAAGTCCATCCCGACACGCTGCAATTGATGCAGGCAATGACAAACGCCGGCGAAGTGGGCCACCTGGTGCCTGAACGGGTATGGCAAGAGCTTCAGCGCGCGTTACACGAGGCTTCTCCGGTAACGTTTTTTGAGGTTCTACACAGTTGTGGTGCGCTGATTGAACTCCTGCCGGAATTTGCAGCGCAGCCCGTACGCCAGCAGGCCTTTCACGCCCTGCAGCAATTGCACCAGAATTTACCCGATGCCAACACAGCGCAGCGAATTGCAGCGTTATTACTGCCGCTTTCCAGCGTACAGGCTAACAATCGGGCGACTTTATTAAAGGCGCCAAAAGCCTGCCAGGAGCTTGCCATCCTGGCCTGCACCTTACGCTGCTCATCCTGCATGAACATTACCGACAGCGAAAACGAACCGGCCGAACAGCTGCTGGAAGCCCTTAACGCCGCAGACGCCTGGCGCCGGCCCGAGCGCCTGCAAGAAGCGCTGCAACTGTTACGTGTTACCTTGCCTCTTCAAAACAGCCCCAACCTGCCTTTACAGCAGCTCGCCCTGCAACGGCTGGCAGATTCGGCGCAGGCGGCTGCGGGCGTGCAAGCCAAAACCTTACTGGCCCAAGGTTACCGCGGGCCGGAACTGGGCCAGGCTATGAGCCAGTGCAGGCTGAAGGCGATCCGCAATGTAATACAAAAGCATTAAATCTGTCGCGCACTAAGCAGTTGGTGCTCGCCAGTCAAAGGGCTACACTGTGGGCAGTTTCACCCAGGCGCGGCAAATCTGTCGCCCGCATGCTAAAAATGGAGAATGCTCATGCGTGATGTTGTCATTGTTGCCGCCAAGCGGACGGCGGTCGGCAGTTTTGGTGGGGGGTTATCAACCCTGCGCGCTGACCAGCTTGGAACGGCTGTCATTAAAGCGCTGATGGAAGAAACCGGCATTGCCGGTGACCAGGTCAGCGAAGTTGTTATGGGGCAGGTACTCACCGCGGGTTGCGGCCAGAATCCAGCGCGCCAGGCAGCTATTAACGCCGGGCTGCCGGCGACTGTGCCGGCTATGACCATCAATAAGGTTTGCGGTTCCGGCCTGAAAGCCGTGCACATGGCAGTACAGTCTATCCGCAACGGCGACGCAGAAATCGTCATTGCCGGTGGCCAGGAAAGCATGAGCCAGGCGCCCCACGTTCTCCCAAACAGCCGCAATGGCCAGCGCATGGGTAACTGGGCATTGGTAGACACCATGGTCAATGACGGTCTGTGGGACGCATTCAACGACTATCACATGGGCATAACCACCGAAAATATCGTTGAGAAATACGGCATCAGCCGTGAAGAGCAAGACCAATTCGCAGCTGCGTCTCAACAAAAAGCCGTAGCAGCGCAAAAGGCCGGTCGCTTTGACGGCGAAATCGTGCCGGTTTCGATTCCCCAGCGTAAAGGCGACCCGATTATTGTCGCTAAAGACGAAGGCCCGCGCGATGGCACCACTGTCGAAGGCCTGTCCAAGCTGCGCCCTGCGTTCAAAAAAGACGGCACAGTCACCGCCGCGAACTCTTCGACCATCAACGATGGCGCAGCCGCCGTTATGGTGTGCAGCGCTGAAAAGGCCAAAGAACTGGGCTTGACCGTACTCGCCACCATCAAAGCCCAGTCCAGTGCTGGTGTAGACCCCACTATTATGGGTACCGGCCCGATTCCTGCGAGCAAACGCTGCCTGAAACTGGCGGGCTGGGATGTTAGCGATCTGGACCTGATTGAAGCCAACGAAGCCTTCGCGGCCCAGGCTATTTCGGTCAACCGCGATATGGGCTGGGACCTAGCCAAGGTTAACGTAAACGGCGGCGCTATTGCGATGGGCCACCCGATCGGCGCCTCCGGCTGCCGTATTCTGGTCAGCCTGCTGCACGAAATGGTGCGTCAAGATGCCAAAAAAGGCTTGGCGACACTGTGCATTGGCGGCGGCATGGGTGTGGCGCTGGCGGTTGAGCGATAGCTCTACATGTTAAACGGAACGCATAATTTAATATGCTGAATGTCGTGCTGTACGAGCCGGAGATTCCCCCGAATACCGGAAATATTATCCGGCTCTGCGCCAACACCGGTTGTAAGCTGCACCTGATTGAACCACTGGGGTTTACTCTGGAAGACAAACAGATGCGGCGGGCCGGGCTGGATTACAGCGAATACGCCAGTGTAAAAGTGCACGAAAGTTACCCGGCGTTTTTACAATCCGAGCAGCCGCAACGGCTGTTCGGGCTAACCACCAAAGGCAGTCACTACTATCATGAGGTCAGTTACCAGGACGGTGACTACCTGATGTTTGGGCCGGAAACCCGCGGCTTGCCCGTACCGGTTCGCGATGCCCTACCGGATGGCCACCGCCTGAGAGTGCCCATGTGCTCTCACAGCCGCAGCCTGAATCTGTCGAATACCGCCGCTCTGGTGGTTTATGAAGCTTGGCGACAGCTCGCATTTTGCGGTTCTGAATAAAAAACCCGGCTCGTAAGCCGGGCTTTTCTTGCCCGCTCAGAAAGTCAGTGAGTTTTGGGCTCGCTGGTGGCTTCTGCAGCCGTCGCTTCTTCTTGCTTACGCTGAAGTGCCTGGGCATAAATCGCGTCGAAGTTAACCGGCGCCAGCATCAGTGCCGGAAAGCTGCCACGGCTTACCAGGTTATCAATGGCTTCGCGGGCGTAAGGGAACAGAATAGTCGGGCAATATGCACCCAACATGTGGCCCAATTGCTGAGGTTCAACGCCGTTTACCAGAAAAACGCCGGCTTGTTGGATCTCAACAATGTAGGCGACTTTCTCTTCGATTTTTGCCGTTACCGTCAACGACAGCACAACTTCGTACTGATTATCGCTGACTTTGGAATGCCCTGTGTTCAGATCAAGATTGACCTGCGGCTTCCACTGCTCCTGAAACACCGTCGGAGCGTTGGGGGATTCAAAAGAAAGATCTTTTACGTAAATGCGCTGCATGGCGAATTGTGGTTGGTTCTGGTTTTCATTGCCTGCTGCAGCTTGCGAATTCTCAGCCATGTTCAGTCCTTTATTATCAATCTGGGCCAGGTTGCCCGTGAATTAAGCGACGTGCTGCGGCGCTGGGCGGCAACACAACCCTTCGTTATTTCTTTACCAGCGGCAAATTGCTGGCTTTCCAGTCGGCAATTCCGCCGCTCAGGCGCACCACATTGGCAAAACCGTCAGTATTAAGCTGTTTGACCGCCATAGCAGAATGCTGCCCCATCTTGTCGACCACAATCAGCTGTTTTTCTTTATGCTTGGACAGCTCACTGCTGCGGCTTTTCAGAGCGCTCAATGGAATATTCATCGAGCCCGTGATGCGCCCTTCGTTGAATTCTTTGCGCTCACGGATGTCCACCACCACCGCTTCGTCCCGGTTAATAAGGTTCACAGCGCCTTGGGCGGAAATTTTGGCACCACCGCGGCGGGTTTCCAGGGCCAGCAGCGCCAGCAGCAAGGCAACGAATGCCGACACCAGAATGTAATGGTTAACAACAAATTCAAACAAGCGATCCATGAAAACACCCTGCAAAATAATTTGGCAAGATTATACACACCCGCAGCCCTGCGCAGAAGGTAACCGGCGTAGCATGGGCAAATGAAAGCAGTTAGAATCTTGAGTCCCACTCGTCTCGGCAACATCTACCAATAACCGGAGCACGTCATGACAGCGACTCGCACGCCAACAGCACTCATCATTCTTGACGGCTGGGGCCACCGCGACCCGGCCGAAGACAACGCCATCAGCAACGCCAATACACCGTTCTGGGATAGTTTGTGGCAAAACAACCCGAAAACGCTGATTAACACTTCCGGAATGTTTGTCGGCTTGCCCAGCGGACAAATGGGCAATTCCGAAGTAGGTCACATGAATCTTGGCGCCGGTCGCGTGGTATACCAGAACCTGACCCGCATCGACAAAGATCTGAAAGACGGTGGTTTCCAGAAAAACCCGGCCCTGTGCAAAGCCATTGACGCCGCTGTGAGCCAGGGTAAAGCCGTTCACCTGATTGGCCTACTGTCGCCAGGCGGCGTTCACAGCCATGAAAGCCACATTCTTGCCGCCGCAGAATTGGCTGCAGCTCGCGGCGCTAAGGCCGTTTACCTGCACGCCATTCTGGATGGCCGCGACATGCCCCCGCGCAGTGCCAAAACGTCTCTGGAAAAGGCCGCAGCCAGTCTTTCCGCACTTGGCGTTGCCCGTATTGCAAGCGTTACCGGGCGCTACTTCGCCATGGACCGCGACAACCGCTGGAACCGCGTAGAAGCAGCCTACAATGCAATGGCTTTGGGTGAAGCTGAGTACGCTTGCGAAGACGCGGTAACCGCTCTGGAGCAGGCTTACGAACGCGATGAAAATGACGAATTTGTAAAGCCAACCCGCATTCAGGCCGAAGGTGATAGCCCCGCCACCATTAACGACGGCGACGCAGTGTTGTTTATGAACTTTCGCGCAGACCGTGCCCGCGAGCTGACGCGCACTTTTGTAGACGCTGACTTTGACGGTTTCAAACGCAAAAAAGTGCCCCAGCTGGCTGACTTTGTAATGCTTACCGAATACGCCGCCGACATAAAAGCCAGCTGCGCCTATCCGCCGACGCAGCTGGTGAATAGCTTGGGCGAATATCTGGCCAACGCTGGCAAAACCCAGCTGAGGATTTCAGAAACTGAGAAATACGCCCACGTTACTTTCTTTTTCAACGGCGGCCGTGAAGAGCCATTTACCGGAGAAGACCGCATTCTGGTGCCATCTCCAGACGTTGCCACCTATGACCTGAAGCCGGAGATGAGCGCCCCGGAAGTGACAGACAAACTGGTTGAAGCCATTAAAAGCGGCAAATACGATCTGGTGATCTGCAACTACGCTAACGGCGACATGGTTGGCCACACGGGCAAGCTGGACGCTGCCATCAAAGCGGCCGAATGCCTGGACGCCTGCGTAAAGCGCGTTGTAGAAGCGCTTGCTGAGGTGGGTGGCGAAAGCCTGATTACCGCTGATCATGGCAACTGCGAGCAGATGCAAGACCCGATCTCCGGCCAGGTACACACCGCCCACACCACCGGCCCTGTGCCCCTGGTATACACCGGCCCAAAACAGATAATGTTGAACGACGGTGGCGCCCTGAGCGATGTAGCACCTACGCTGCTAGCACTGATGGGCGTGGCTCAACCCACCGAAATGACAGGCCACAGCCTGGCTGAGATCGGTTGATTGTAAACGGGCAGGTTGTCATGTTGCGCGCGCTACTGGTTTTACCTGTGCTGCTACCCTTGCTGCTGGTGCTGGCGTTTGCCGGCGCAGCCCCGGTAGCCGCGCAACAAGCATCTTCTCAACAGGTAACTCCGGCCCAGGTTGAAAAGCTGAAAAAGCAGATTGGCGCCATTAATCAGTGGCTGACCAAAGCGGAAAAAGACCGCTCACAACTGCAACAACAGCTGACCGGCCTAGAACGCAGCATCAGTGACCTGACCCGGGAAGCTCGAGACCTAAAGCAGCAGGCCGCCAGCCAGCAGGCACAGCTGGCAGAACTGGAAACCCGGCAACGGCAGTTAACCCTCATCCTCAACGGCCAGCGCGAACAATTGAAGCTGCTGCTGCGCCAGGCCTGGATGGAAGGCGACGCCAGCGCCCTGAAAGTACTGCTCAACGAAACCGACCCCAACAATATTGCCCGCACCCTCACCTATTACGAATACCTGGGCAATTACACAGTCGGCCAAGTACAGGCTTTTCAGGCCAGCCTGGCAGAGCTGAACCAAACCCGCACGCAAATGCAGAATACCCGCGCCAGACTGGCCGCCACCGAGGCCGATGTAGAGCAACGCCAGCAAAAACTGGAGCAAAGCCGCAAGCAGCGCGAACAGACTCTGACAAGCCTGAACACAGACATCGGCCAGCGTCGCAGTGAGCGCGACGAATTGGCCGCCGATCAAAAGCGCCTGGAGGCATTGTTAGAAGAAGTGCAACAGGCCATTGCCAGCATACCTGCGCCAAATGCCAACCAACCATTTGCGAAGCTGCGTAAAAAAATGCCCTGGCCCGCTGCTGGAACCGTGGTTAGCAGCTTTGGCGAAACCTATGCCGAAGGCAAACTACGCCGTAACGGCTTGCTAATGCACACCGACACAAGTGCAGAAGTGCGGGCTATTCATTACGGTCGCGTTGTATTTGCCAATTGGCTGCGTGGCTTTGGACTACTAACCATTATTGACCACGGCGATGGTTATATGACCTTATACGGCCATGCCAGCAGCCTTTACACCACAACTGGGGACTGGGTAGATGCCGGCGAGGCCATTGCTCAGGCCGGCCAGACCGGCGGCACCGACAAAACAGCGCTGTATTTTGAAATACGCCACAACGGCAAGCCCGATAATCCGTCACGCTGGCTGGCCGGGCAACCCGCGAAACCCGGCAAGAGCTGACAAACGCCAGCGCTCCCGCCATACTGTGGCGAATTAGCGGCAACCCGCCAACTAGCGGAATAAATACAGGATAAGTGAATGAAACTTGCCCAACGCACTCTTCATGCTTTACCGATGCACGCCCTCGTTATGGCGTCCTGTTTTGCCGCTTCCGGTTGGGCTTTTGCGCAGCAAACGCCGGCCAGCACCATAGCCGATCCCCACGTGGGCATTGATATGCCGGCCGAACGCGAGCAGCTACCGCTGGACGACCTGCGTAAATTTACCGCCGTATTCAGTCGCATCAAAGACGCTTACGTGGAGGAAGTCACTGACAGCCAACTGCTTGAAAGCGCCATAAAAGGCATGCTGTCAGAGCTGGATCCGCATTCCGCCTATCTGGCACCAAAAGATTATGAAGACTTGGAAGAAAGCACCAGCGGTGCCTTCGGTGGCTTGGGCATCGAAGTGAGCATGGAAAACGGCTTTATTAAGGTCATTACTCCCATAGACGACACGCCGGCACAACAGGCAGGTGTGCAAGCCGCCGACGTGATCATAAAACTGGGTGAGCAACCGGTAAAAGGCATGTCTCTGCAAGACGCGGTAGAGCTGATGCGCGGCGAACCCGGCAGCATTCTAGAACTGACGATTATCCGCGACGGCGAAACAGGGCCACTGGTCATTCCGGTAGAACGCGCCATCATCAAGGTCACCAGCGTGAAATCCCGCATGCTGGATGACGGTTACGGCTATGTTCGCATCACCCAGTTCCAGGCCGAAACAGGCAGCCAGTTCCGCAACGCTCTGAAGGCCCTGAAAAAAGACGCTGGTGGTGCGCTAAAAGGTGTCATTCTGGATGTACGCAACAACCCGGGCGGCGTGCTGCAGGCAGCAGTAGACACCGTCGACGCCGTGCTAGACGAAGGCCTGGTGGTTTATACCGAAGGCCGCATACAGAGTTCACGCCTGCGCTTCAGCGCCACAGAAGGTGACATACTGGCCGATACGCCAATGGTGGTTCTGATTAACGGCGGTTCCGCGTCTGCATCAGAAATCGTCGCGGGCGCCTTGCAGGACCATCGCCGCGCCGTGGTGATGGGCACCCAGTCATTTGGCAAAGGCAGCGTACAAACCGTGATTCCACTGGATGAAAACCACGCCATAAAAATGACCACAGCTCGTTACTACACCCCGAACGGTCGTTCCATTCAGGCCACCGGCATAAAACCGGATATCGAAGTCAAACCGGCAGAGCTGAAAGAACTGGACAGCCGGCCTATGTTTACTGAAGCTGATTTAAGCGGCCACCTGAAAGGCAAGAACGAGGCCGAAAACCGTAAAAACGAAGCTAAAGATGTAAGCGACAGCAACAAAGAATCCACTGACGCAGTTCTGGATCGTGACTACCAGCTGCGATCAGCGCTCAATCTGCTGAAGGGGCTGAACATCATCAGCCGCACCGGCACGTCCAGCGCTCAGGAATAAGTTGCTGTCCATGAGGCACTTTCCAAGGGACACTTTGTGAAACCGCGGCTATCGAATACGTCGATTCGCATGTTGCTGACCATGCTTCTGGGCATGGTCAGCAACATAGCGCAGGCAGGGCCGCCACCCACCATCGCCATCATCATTGACGACATGGGCCACAACCGGCTTGAAGGGGAGCGCCTGGCGCGCCTGGAACAGCCCATCACCCTGTCGTTTCTGCCCTACCGCCGCTATACCGTAGAGCTAGCCAAACTGTCACACAGCCTGAATAAAGAAATCATGCTGCACGCGCCCATGGCCAATACCCAGCATTTCGGCCTGGGACCAGGCGGCCTGACTGAAGATATGGACCAAACCCACCTTACCCGCACATTGCGGCGGGCCTTGCAGTCGGTGCCTCACGTTCAGGGTGTCAATAACCACATGGGCAGCTTGCTGACGCAGCGCCTGCAACCCATGGATTGGGTAATGACAGAACTGGGCCAGTACCCGCTGTACTTCGTTGATAGCCGCACGATCGCAAGCTCGATAGCCGGTGATGTCGCCCGTGCCCACCACATCCCCAGCTTTACCCGCGATGTGTTTCTGGACCACGAACAAACCGAAGAATTTGTTGACCGGCAATTCAAATTGTTGATTCAACGTGCGCGGCAACAGGGCACGGCCATCGCCATCGGCCACCCCCACAAGATCACCGTAGATTATCTGGAAAAGCACCTACCCCTACTGGATGAGCAGGGCATCGCAATAGCAACCGTCAGCGGCGTCTGGGCCATTCGAAACGGTAATAAAGCCATGTTTGCAAACGATCGGGATAGGGGGGAGCCATGAGGCTCCGCCCCTCCCACACCACCCGGCATGCGGGTCCGCACCGGGCGGTTCGAGAAGTTGAGGTCATGAGAGTCTTGGCACACCCAGCCGATCGAAGTAGGCAACCGTCAACACGTTGTGGATAGCAGACAAGCTATTGTGCCACCAGCGCCGGCTCAGAGCCGCTACCGATTGTGCCACCCAGGGATTTGCGCCCAGGCGCATCAGCTCCCGATAGATCGTCTTACCTCGTCGCCACTGCTTAAGCTGCATAGCCCTCAAGCGCCGACGTATCCATCCATCCAGCGAGCGCCAGATGCGTGGAGTTTGCGACAGCTTGAAGTAACCTTTCCAGCCCAGCAGATAGCGTCGAAGCTTCTCCACCACTTGTTCCATGCTGCGCCCTCCCGAACGTCGAGTCAGTTGCCGGATCCGCAGCTTGAACGCTTGCAATGCCTTCGCTGAGACCGCACGGCGGACTTCGCCGTTCGGACCCTGCCATAAAGCATAGCCAAGGAACTTGCGCCCAAACACGCTCGTCACTGCACTCTTGGATTCGTTAATCTTCAAATGCAGTTTGTCGTAGCAGCGCCTCAGCAGCCGCATCACCCGCTCTCCCGCCTTCTGGCTGCGCACGTAAACGTTGCAGTCATCGGCGTATCGGGCAAAACAGTGCCCTCGGCGTTCCAGCTCCCGATCCACTTCATCCAGCAGCACGTTGGCCAGCAGCGGCGATAGGGGGCCGCCTTGCGGCGTCCCGTCCACTCGCCGGGTGATCACCCCGCCATCCATAATCCCCGCGTTCAGGTAGGCGCGAACCAGCCGGATCAGACCGGGGTCGTTCACGCGTTTCCTCAGGCGGTCGATCAGAATGTCGTGATTGACGCGGTCAAAGAACTTGGACAAATCCACATCAACCACAATGTGGCGGCCTTGCTGGACGTATCGCTGGGCGGACAGAACGGCATCGTGGGCACGGCGGCCCGGGCGAAAGCCGTGACTGTGTTCGCTGAAGCTAGGATCAATCAGAGGTTGCAGCACATGCAGCAGTGCTTGTTGAATCAAACGGTCGGTCACGGTGGGAATACCCAGTTCCCGCTCACTTCCGTCCGGTTTCGGTATGCTTACCCGACGGACAGGCTGTGACCGGTAAGTGCCTCCCAGCAGTTGCTGCCGAAGGTCAGGCCAAGCCCATCTCAGGTGTTCGGCGGTTTGGCTGATATCCAGACCGTCGACACCTGCGGCGCCTTTATTCGCCTTTACACGCTTCCATGCCCGTTGCATATTCTCTCTCGCGAACGCCTGCTCTAGCAGGCTTCGCCCTGCGCCCTTCGGATCTCGACGCGGGAGTTCTGTTTCATCGCTGGACACGCACGGCAAGGCTTCACCTTCCCGGTGCGTGACCCGCCCCGCGGATGCGGGCATCTGATGCCTGACAGACCTCATCGTCAAGTCGTTTGACGCTCCTTCTCGTTCGGCCCTTCGCTCCGTGGTGGAGCTACTATGGCCTCTGCTGACTTCTCGCTCCGTGTTTCCACGTCGCCCTTTCAGGCATGAGGCGAGATCTCCCCGGGTAAGAACACACTCCTTCACCGCACAACCGCCGGATTTACACCACCTTGCCTTGACCACAAGAGCTTCGCGGCTTCTTGCCCGCTCGCCCTGCTTAGCAGCGCCTCATATCCGATTCTTGTTCATCGGCTCGCGGTTTACGCTCCACGCTTCCTCCCCACGGTCGGTCACCCTTCCGCAGTTGCGCTTCACTTCGTTCGCTGTGGCCAGCTTACGGGAGGACTTGCACCTCCAGGAGTGCGCCCGTGCCGGGCGCACAAAAAAAGCAGACCATAGTGCCTGCTTACGCGAGAAAACCGGAATCGGACAGTAGCGCTGCCCGGTTGTAATTGCCTAGCGGGCTAATCCCGCACTTCAATTCCCTGGGCTTTCATAAAGGCTTTGGCTTCTGGGATTGTGTGCTCGCTGAAGTGAAATATCGACGCCGCCAGCACCGCATCCGCGCCACCGATGGTTACGCCATCGGCCAGGTGCTGCAACTCGCCTACCCCGCCAGACGCAATCACCGGTACCGTTACCGCATCGCTGACGGCACGGGTAAGGCCCAGATCGAAACCAATTTTTGTACCGTCGCGGTCCATACTGGTCAGCAACAGTTCGCCTGCACCCAGCGCCACCATCTTCTGCGCCCATTCCACCGCATCCAAACCTGTTGGCTTGCGGCCACCGTGGGTAAAAATCTCCCACCTGGGTTCTTCGCCTTCGGCGCTAACCCGTTTGGCATCAATCGCCACCACAATGCACTGGCTGCCAAAACGCTCGGCCGCGGTTCTTACAAATTCAGGATCAAACACCGCCGCGGTATTGATGGCCACCTTATCGGCACCGGCGTTCAGCAGTTTGCGAATGTCTTCCACCGTGCGCACACCGCCGCCGACGGTTAAGGGAATAAACACTTCTGACGCCATTCGCTCAACAGTTTCATAGGTGGTGTCACGGCTTTCGTGGCTGGCGGTAATATCCAGAAAGGTAATTTCATCAGCGCCCTGCTCATTGTAACGGCGGGCCACTTCTACCGGGTCGCCAGCGTCGCGGATATCCACAAAGTTCACGCCTTTCACTACCCTGCCCTTGTCTACATCCAGACAGGGAATAATGCGCTTGGCCAGTGCCATGGAAATGCTCCGTTCAGTCAGAAAGTCACAGTGTCAGAAGATCAAAAAATCAGCCGTTCAGGCTGTCGCAGTAAGCCTGAGCTTCGGCCACATCCAGAGTACCTTCGTAAATCGCACGGCCGGTAATGGCGCCCAGAATACCCTGATCGGCCACAGCACCGAGGCGTTTCAAGTCATCCATATTGGTCACGCCGCCAGAAGCAATCACCGGTATACCGCAGGCTTTCGCCAGCGCCGCTGTGGCCTCTACGTTTACGCCCTGCATCATACCGTCGCGGGCAATGTCGGTGTACACAATGGAATCTACGCCGTCATTGGCAAAGCGTTTTGCTAAATCGGTGGCCATTATTTCAGATACTTCGGCCCAGCCGTCGGTGGCCACGCGGCCGTCTTTGGCGTCCAGGCCCACAATAATGTGGCCGGGGAAGCGTTTGCACATTTCGGTCACAAATTCGGGATCTTTCACCGCTTTGGTGCCAATAATCACCCACTGCACACCGGCCTGCAGGTAGGTTTCAATAATCTCTGCGGAGCGGATACCACCGCCAATCTGAATCGGTAAATCCGGATACTTGCGCGCGATGGCCTTCACAATTTCACCGTTAACCGGCTCACCGGCAAACGCACCGTTCAAATCCACTAAATGAAGGCGCCGCGCACCGGCCTCTACCCAGCGGGTTGCCATATCAACCGGATCGCCGCCGAACACGGTGGAATCGTCCATCCGGCCCTGGCGCAGGCGTACACATTTGCCGTCTTTCAGATCGATAGCGGGGATAATCAGCATAGTGCTTGGTTTTCCTGAATATTTTTAGATATTTCTCGACGACTACGTGGAGATCGGAGCCTGCTCAGTTTCCGGCCCAGTTAACGAAATTCTTTAACAGTTGCAGACCTGCATCGGCACTCTTTTCCGGATGGAACTGCACCGCAAAAATATTGCCTTTAGCCACAGCAGCAGCAAGGTCAACACCGTAACGGGTGCGGCCGGCTATGTCGGCGTTACCTTCGGCTTCGGTGTAATAACTGTGCACAAAGTAAAAGCGCTCATCGTCAGCGATTTTGTGCCACATAGGGTGATCTTGCACCTGCTGGACCTGGTTCCAGCCCATGTGCGGCACTTTTAATCGTTTGCTCCCAGGTTCGCCTAAACGCTCGCCGTTTTCAGTCAGTTTGTGGCCGAAGAAACGTACATGGGCGGGGAATACGTCAATGCAGTCAACGCCACCATTCTCCTCGCTGTGGGACATCAGCGCCTGCATGCCTACGCACACACCCAGCAAAGGGCGATCGCGGGAGACTTCTTTCACCAGTTCATCCACGCCCAGCCGACGGATTTCCGCCATGCAATCTCGAATCGCGCCCACACCGGGGAATATTACCCGGTCTGCGCTGCGAATAAGGTCGGCGTTATCGGTCACCAGCACCCGGGCATCCGGGGCTACGTGTTCCACGGCTTTGCTCACGGAATGCAGGTTGCCCATGCCGTAATCAATGATGGCAACGGTTTTCATAAATTCATTAGTCCAGCAGCTGGAAACAGTTTCGGGCGCCTCGGATCAGAGCGTGCCTTTGGTGGAGGGCATAATACCGGCCATGCGGTCATCCAGCTCAATGGCCATGCGCAGCGCGCGGCCAAATGCTTTGAACACCGTTTCAATTTGGTGATGGGTATTTTTGCCCTTCAGGTTGTCGATATGCAGGGTAATCAGCGCATGGTTCACAAAGCCCTGAAAAAACTCGGCGAACAGGTCTACATCAAAGCCACCCACGGTTGCCCGGGTAAAGGGGACATCCATGTGCAGGCCGGGGCGACCGGACAGGTCCAGCACTACCCGCGACAAAGCTTCGTCCAGCGGCACGTAGGCGTGGCCGTAGCGGCGAATGCCTTTTTTGTCGCCCACTGCTTTAGCGAACGCCTGGCCCATGGTAATACCCACATCTTCTACGGTGTGGTGGTCGTCGATATGCAGGTCGCCATCACACACCACATCCAGATCTACCATGCCGTGGCGGGCAATCTGGTCCATCATGTGGTCCAAGAATGGCACACCGGTCTGGAAGTTGGTTTTACCGGTGCCATCAAGATTTACTTCAACACTGATCTGGGTTTCAAGGGTATTGCGTTCGACCCGAGCCTTGCGTTCGATCATGTGAACTCCGTAACTTACTGTTTAAAATCGGTTTTAAAAACTTCCAGCATCCAAGATGCCAATGAATAATTGAGCCAAGTATACCGCTTATTCGTACCGGAGTCCTGCCGGTGGATTCATCGCAACCATTGCCCTGCGCTATGCAAACACCTTCTTCAGATTGCGCATGTACTGGTCTACCAGCGAGTTGAACTCGTGCTTGATGACCGGGCTGATGGCCAGTTTCAGCAGGCTCGGCAGCGGTAGCGTCAATTTTGCATTGGTTTTAAACTTCAGAGTGGACATAGTATCGCCCTTGGCGGTAATAACCCAAGACCCGTTCACCACGCCATTGCCCTGGCCCGCAACAGGCTCCCAGCGAATGGTGCCGGCATCGCGGTCAGACACATAATGGCAAGCGTACGCCGTTTGGATGGAGTACTTGTCGACACCTACCTTCTCCATTTCCCAGAGGTAGGTGTTATCGCCCAGGTCCGTCAACTTATGCACTTTTGGAAAGTGACTGACTGACCGGGGCACATCCGCCAGCAGGTCAAACACTTCATCGTAACTGCCGGCAATTTCCAGCTCGCGGCTGAGTTCTATTGATACGTTGATGGCCATTGCCAACTCCTTTTTGTCATTATTAGAGGCTCTTGTTCTCATTATTAGAGATTACGATCGTCACAGAAATACGGCGGTACTTTGGCCTAACACTACGGCATTGTCATACACTCACGCTGTTAATTTGCTAACCCTGCGTTATCCTCTGAACTATCGCACACTGATCTGAACGAACAGGACTCGCCCAATGAAAGCACTACGTTACCTGCTCATTACTATTGTGGCACTGATTTTACTGGCTGTAGCGGCAATAGCCGTCGCCATGCTGGTGATTGACCCCAACACCTACAAACCGCAAATTGAGCAGGCCGTAGAAAAGCAAACCAATCTCGACCTGATTCTAGACGGCGACATCAGCTGGTCGTTCATTCCCATCGGCTTAGAGCTGAATAACGTTGAAGCCAAACTCGACGGCGAACGCTTCATCGCGCTCGATCGCCTGGTCGCAGAGATCGATTTCTGGTCATTGGTCGCCATGTCGCCCCAAGTGAACAACTTTGTACTGGGCGGCCTGGACGCGCATCTGAGCGTTAACAAAGAAGGCCAGGCTAACTGGACCCGCATAATGCCGGAGAAAGACGCGCAGCAAGCTGCCTCCAGCGAACCGGCTCCGGACGCAACTGCTACAGCAACAGCGAGTGAAGGCTCGTCAAAACCACTGAATTTCAACGTCAGCAACGTCGAAATCGCCAACGCCCGGGTGCACTACACCGACGCCACCACCGGCCAGGAAATCACCTTGGAAGACTTCACTCTGGGCGCCAGCGACATCACCCTGGGTTCCGAGTTTCCGCTGTCCATCAGCTTTCGGGTAGAAACCACCGAGCCGCAAATGAAGGTAGAAGGCAGTATTGCAGCCCGCCTATCGGCTAACCAGGCATTAGATGCATTTAGCGCATCGAGCCTGGACGCAAGCTTCGACATAAAAGGCGATGCATTCGCCGGTAAAACCATCACCGCTAAAATCAGTGGATCACTGGCCGCCAACTTGGCTAACGAAACCGCGAACCTGAAAGACATCAGCCTCAGCTTTGCCAACCTGAGCGCCAACACCAATCTGGATGTAGAAGGCTTTGGCGACAAGCCAAAATTGGCGGGTAACATCGCCATCAACGAATTTTCTCTGAAAAAACTGTTGGAGAACCTGGGCCAACCCGCTATTGAAACCAGTGACGGCGACGTGCTCACCGCCCTGGCCTTCAGTACTAACATCAGCGGAGCAGCGGGCAAGCCGGAGCTAACCGACTTAACCCTGAAACTGGACGACACGACTTTCAACGGTTCAGGCAGTTATAACCTGGCCAGCTCCGCGCTTGTTTTCCGCCTGACCGGTGACGAGCTAAACGCCGATCGCTACCTGCCACCGCCATCAGATACCCCAACGGCCCAAAACAGCACCGGCTCTAATTCTGGTTCTGGCCCTAGTTCTGACTCAGGTACTGCGGCAGCCCAAGCAGACCCGGACTCGCAATTGCTGCCTCTGGACACCCTGCGTGCGCTGTTATTAGACATAGATTTGGGGCTGAACAAGCTAACCGTCAGCAATCTTCAAATTAATGAGATAAAAGCCAGCACCCTGGCCAAAAACGGCCTGCTGGAAATCGACGACTTCAGCGGCAAACTCTACTACGGCAGCTTTAACGCCAATGCCAGCATCGATGCCCGCTCCGATACTCCGAAATGGAGCGTAAACACCGACGTGGCAGACGTACAAACACTGCCGCTACTGAACGACCTGGCGGAAGTGGACATGCTCTCTGGCGGAGCAAACCTCAAAATAAACGCCAAATCCACCGGCAACACCATGGCCGCATTGCGCGGTAACGCCGATGGCAAAATCACCTTTAACCTGGCAGAAGGCGAGTTCCGCCGCATGAACCTGACCCGCCTGGCATGTCAGGGCATTGCGCTGGTCAATCAGGAAACCCTGGGTACGACCGACTGGGGCACTACCACACCGTTTAATGACATGCGCGGTACCCTGGACATTAACGGCAACACGCTGAACAACACCGAACTGCTGGCATCGCTTGCCGGTATGCAGCTGGAAGGCCAGGGCAGCGTCGATATGCAGCAAACCCTTGTGGACTACGAACTCGGCCTGCGTATTGTGGGTGAAATCCACCGTGACCCAGCCTGCCGGGTAACCGACATTGTGAGGAACGTGGTTATACCCCTGGAGTGCCGCGGCAACCTGAGCGATGACCCAGCAGGGCTCTGCTCCTTCGACGGTTCGCGCTTCCGCGACAGCCTGCAAGACATCGCCAAAAACGCAGCCCGCGCCAAAGCAGAGAAAGAAATAGACCGCGCAAAAACCAAAGCCGAAGACAAAGTAAAAGAGAAGCTTCAGGAAAAACTGGGTGAAGGCGCCGGCGACAAAGTAAAAGACGCGCTAAAAGGCTTCTTTAACTGATGACTGACAGCTTTGCCTCAGCCCTGTTGAACTGGTTTGATGAACACGGCAGGCACAACCTGCCGTGGCACCACAACCGCACCGCATACCGGGTGTGGGTGTCGGAAATTATGCTGCAACAAACCCAGGTAGCCACGGTTATACCGTACTACCAGGCGTTTATGCAGCGCTTTCCAGACGTTCACTCACTGGCGTTAGCACCTACAGACGACGTGCTCAGCCACTGGTCCGGCCTGGGTTATTACGCCCGCGCCCGCAACCTGCAAAAAGCCGCGCAGGTCGTGGTGCAGGAACACAACGGCGAATTCCCCCGCGACCAGCAACAACTGGAAGCCCTGAGCGGCATCGGCCGTTCAACCGCCGCCGCCATTCTGGCGCAATCCTACGATATAAAAGCCGCCATACTGGACGGCAACGTCAAGCGGGTGCTGGCGCGCTATCACGCTGTAACAGGCTGGCCAGGGCAGACTGCTGTATTACAGAAACTTTGGCAATTCGCCGAACAGCACACGCCCAACGAACGTATTCGCGATTATACCCAAGCCATTATGGACCTGGGCGCCCTGGTATGTACCCGCAGCCGCCCAGGCTGCGAACGCTGCCCGGTGCAGCAAAACTGCCTGGCCTACGCCAACAGTGAAACCGCACTCTACCCCGGCTCGAAACCGAAAAAAGCCAAGCCCGAAAAAACCACCTGGATGCTGATACTGGAAGACAGCGACGGCCGCATACTGCTTCAGCGACGGCCACCCAGTGGCATCTGGGGCGGCCTATGGAGCCTGCCAGAGCTTGATCCAGCATTGGGCGAAGACGAACTGCAGCAGGCCTGTGAACAACAGCTAAGCCTAAGCTGCGGTGACCCAAAACGCATCAGCGGTTTTCGTCACACCTTTAGCCATTACCACCTGCACATACAGCCAGCGCGAATGAGCGCCGAACCCCAGAGCCGCGTTGCCGACGACAATCACCGCTGGCTGCACCGTGATCAAGCATTGAACCTAGGCTTGCCAGCGCCCATACGCACACTGCTGACAGACCCGGAGCAGACCACGCTGCTGTAGCAACCCGGCCGCCTTATTGCTGCTATGATGCGTGAAATCTGAGTTTCCTCTACACATTCCAAAATACCCACAGGAGCCCCCATGAGCCGTAACGTTTTCTGCCGCAAGCACCAGAAAGAAATGGAAGGTCTGAACAACCCCCCCATGCCCGGCACCCGCGGCCAGGACATCTACGACAACATCTCCAAAGCGGCATGGGAAGAATGGCAAAGCCAGCAAACCATGCTGATTAATGAAAAACACCTGAGCCTGATGGACCCGAACACCCGCAAATACCTACAGGCGCAGATGGAACGCTTCTTTAACAACGAACCCTTCGACAAAGCCGAAGGCTACGTTCCACCTGAGAAGTAACCCCTAAACGTGGCCCAACGAGCAGCACTGAAAACTTTAACAAATTTTCAAAAGCCCTCTTGACTCAGTGCGGCCAAACCGGTTTAATAGCGCCCCGTTGCAGCACAGTATTGCAACACGCCCGGATAGCTCAGTCGGTAGAGCAGAGGATTGAAAATCCTCGTGTCGGTGGTTCGATTCCGCCTCCGGGCACCACTCCCCCCTCTAAATCAATAACTTAGGAGGGGAAACGTGGTTGCCCCATCATTAGTCCCCACATACCCGAATTGCTTGGAAAACGACTAAAATTACTAAACTGTAATTTTTTCTTTCCAGACCTCTGTATTACAAAAAATCCCCATAACACCCTGTTTTTCGCCTTCATTTAATCACAAAGCCCCCCTCTGGCCAATTGCTTGCTGCGCCAACGACTTCATGTATGGAGTTCAGGGGGCAGTAATTGCCCCCTTCGAGTCTTTATCTCGTTTTTGCTAGATAGGGTTCGATTGCGGCCTTTAGCTCTGGTGATGGGGACTTAATTACCAGCCTATCCGAGGCGATTTCGTGCACAACCATTAGTGATAAAGCTTTATAGCCAAGAACGTGGACCATTACTCGGTTGCCTAGGTTATCCTTCGTCGTAGTTGCCAGTTGGTGGCTTCCACTCGGCGTGAGTTTCAGCCAAATGGCTCCTTCCGAAAGAATGGCTGCCTCAATCGCGTCAGCAGCCAAATTGACTGTGACGGCATTGCTCTCTTGAGCATGCGCCTGCTGTGAATGATTGCTACAAGCCGCCCCCATAATCACTAGAGTAAAAACAAACAGTCTTAGTAGCATGGATTGGGCGGCATCCCGTCAGTCCAGGTTGATTCGACGCCGTAAGAAACTACGAAAGCATCGGAGTTTGTCGATACATCAAAATTCCATCCCATAGGCTCTTCCCCAAAGCTTGAAAACGTGAAGGTGACGCTCTGCTGAGGCAGAATGATCGACTCCTTCGTTTGTCCAAAAGGCGAAGTATCCTTAACAGCTATTGTTGTGCCAAGAATGTTCTGGTTAGTAAAAGTCAGTTTTACCGCCTGACCAAATGATCCACTGATTGTAGCGTCGCCGGTCAATGCGCCACCTTGTCCTTCGACGGGCACAAATTGCTCTGTACGGAGGATCTGTACGGCGTCGACGGCCAGGGCAGAGTCTACGATTGTATCCCCAACATCCTGTACTTCATACGCTAGCTGAACCGTCTTGCCTACCAGCCCCGAAAGATCAGTGTTGTAAGTGATCTCAGGCGTAGCCCCGTTATACCCAAGCAGACCTGATGACCAGGTAGAGCTGTTGACGTTTCCGCTCGCAATAATTTCCACCTTACCGGGCGCAGTCAAACGTGCAAGATAAGTGTCGTTGTACTCTGTACCGTAGTATTGCGGCCACTCGTTAGAAAGAAACCGAAGACGGCCAGAGACCTGCTCGTAAGCAGGTGGGACAATAAACGCCTGACTTAAGGTACCTTTGGCTGATTGGGAGCCAGCATTGCTGACAATGGCGGCTTGAGTTACCGGGCAGCCAGCTGCAGCTGCATCTTGCGCACCGGCGAGAAGCATTACTGCTGTGTAAGGGATTAGGACGCTTAACTTTGCCGTCACTTTTTTCATGATATCCATATTACTCAATCTCCCTTAGTTGCCTGAGTTCGGTGTGGTGAAAACAAGGTTTCGGTCAATGAGGATGACTGAGCCTTCTGTAGACCATCCTTCAAGGCCATTTTCGAAACCGCTGTTGAGGAACTCAGCATTTACCGTCTGAGGCGCATTTATTGTCAGGTTGCGTGTGATCTGGGAGGAGTAACTGGAGAGGACTCCAGTGGTGGAGCCGCTGGCGCCTGTATCATTTTTGAAGCCAACGAGAATCAGCGTTCCATCTCCATGGACATTCATCAGCGCAAAAGATCCATCGCTTGATGAGGTTGTTGAGTATTTTCGGTCAGTATCGGGGAAGATAGCTGTTACCAGAGCGGCGGGAACAGACTGCCCAGATTCGTCATAAACTGTTCCGTAGATTGCACCGCTGCCGGCGAGATCAACAGTAACGAGTACAGAGGATGAGTTTTCGGTTTCAAGTAAGCTGCCCTGAGCGCTGCCTGTTCTTCCATCCTGTGTCGTTACGTCTATGACGTATACACCAGCTTCCGTTAAGTCTGAGATTGAAAAAAGACCATCGCTGGCTGTGGTTGCTGTAAACGTAGATCCTGATTCGATAAAACTAACGTTAACGATTGCGCCGCCTACCGGTGCCTTATCATTAAAGCCGAACACACCGCCATTTATAGCCATCGTCTCTGGTTCGAAGTTACCAGAAATAATGGAAATGACTCTCTCAGCTTCAGATATCAATGCAGCCGCGTAACTCTCACCAACAAATTTTCCGCCTCTCTTACCAACGCCTGCAATATATTTTTCCAGCTCTTGAATCGCCTTATCATCAGCCTCTTTTGCGTAGTGCTTTTCAGCATTAGCAACACGGTGGCAGAGCCCAACTTGAGGGGGATTCCCCACGGCCGGGTCTAACGTCATTATGGCAAGCTGCTGGAAAGGTTCTGGAAGAGTCTCACAAGCAGCAGTTCCGTTGTTGCTCGCATGTGTTTGGATGGGTATGAGCGAAATGGATAATAAAGACGCGAATAAGACAAATAGTCTTAGCATTTAAAGCCTCCGTGTTTTGGTTTTAGTTCCTAACGGCTACCACCTACTCAAAGACATTGAAAAAGTGCAGCGGTGGTTAGAATACTAGGAGACGAATATAACTTCTGTGTAACAGTTTGTATTTGTGAAGTTATTTTTTGTCGAGCGGTTTGACCAAGAGGGCACCGGGAACGAGTTAATGGACTTCCCCCGCTAAGCGTGACACCCCTCAGTCTCAAACGGAGGCCGTTTTAAAACCGTCCGTGGAAACGGGGTAGAACCCAAACTTAAAAAACTGTCCGGGATTAAATGACCACTACACCCCGGTGAGGTGATGATTCTCGCTATCAGGGGAGACGCCAATGGTAAAGAAAACGTTCACTGAGCAGGAACTGTTGGAGGGCCTTGATGCTCACACAGCCCATGCTGACGAGCTTGCCGAGCCGCTAACTCAAGAGCTGATGCCGTTGGAACGGCTAAAAGGATCAGTCAAGCTCTACGAGCGGCCAACCGATCCCGTATGGCAAGAATACTTTGATGCTAGTGAAGGCGTAACCGACGATTTCATGGAAGACCGGGGCTCTGGATTTAGACCGGTCAAAACTAAACCTCTAATCCAGAAGGAAACCCAACATGAATCAACATTGCAGTCACATCAGCAGTATTCTTCAAGAAGCCCTGGTTATCGCTTGGTTGCTCGACCACTTCAAAACGGCAACAGTAACGTTGGAGCTGGAGTGCCATGACGGCAAAACCGCCACCATCACTGAAACCATGGCAGAGCTGATCGCAGATACGCTGGAGACAGGCTCCCAACTGATACAAACGCCACCAAAGCCAAAATCGCTGGCGGACAGTCTTGGTGACATCAAAAAACACCAATGGTTTTAAGGGGCCTATCCATGAAATTCATGAAACTGGCCCAGCAACTGGCCGCAGAACTCTCCAGGCAGTTTGGCAGCGACGAAACGATCTTCAATGCTCAGATGCGCCGCGGCGACGACTGGATCACGCTGGAGCTTTATCGTAATGAGGAAGAGCCTGATCGGTTACATGCTGTAGTCAACTTCGATACTTGCGGGAACATTCTGCTGCAAACGCCGAAGACTGTTCACTAACTCCGGCCACTGTCCATCCTCGACGGTGAAACACTCTCGGGGATGGACTGTTTTTTCAGTGGCCATTCTGTCCCCAACGCTTAGGCCTAGGCGTTGTCGAAAGCAGGCGGTGGGGCTGGATAATAGAAGTGATTTGCACCTGCTGAATAAAGGCGAGATCACCGGCATCCTACTGGCCGGGACACAAATTGCGCCCTCTCCGGACTTCCACTAAGCTCTCCGCCTAACTGTTTTTTAAATATGCCTACCACAGCGACACTCAATGTCGTATCCATGCGTTACCCTGAACAACGCCATATTGCCGAAACACCCACGAGAGAGCCCATGAACAACACGGAACAGCAATTCCTCAAAGCCCTGGACGACAAGCTCTGGAAAGCCGCCGACAAGCTCCGCGCCAACCTGGACGCCGCCAACTACAAGCACGTGGTGCTGGGGCTGATCTTCCTGAAGTACGTGTCCGATGCCTTCGAGGAGCGCCAGGAAGAATTGCTGGAATTGTTCAAGGATGAAAGCAGCGACATCTACCACCTCCCGTCCGGCGACTACGACAGCGACGAGGACTACCAGCAAGCCCTGCGCGACGAGCTGGAAGTCTTAGATTACTACCGCGAAGCCAACGTGTTCTGGGTACCCAAGCCGGCCCGCTGGAACACCCTGAAAGAAAAAGCCGTTTTGCCCGTGGGCGCTGTGCTCTGGCAGGACGATGCTGGTAACGACGTAAAGCTGCGTTCCGTGTCCTGGCTGATTGACAATGCCCTGGAAGACATCGAAAAGCACAACGCCAAGCTCAAGGGCATCCTCAACCGCATCAGCCAGTATCAGCTGGATAACGACAAGCTGCTGGGCCTGATCAACACCTTTTCTGACACATCCTTCACCAAACCGGTATTGGGTGGCGAGAAGCTGGCGCTGCAAAGTAAAGACATCCTCGGCCATGTGTACGAATACTTCCTGGGCCAGTTCGCCCTCGCCGAAGGTAAGCAGGGCGGCCAGTATTACACCCCCAAGAGCATTGTTACCCTGATTGTGGAAATGCTGCAGCCTTACTCTGGCCGCGTGTACGACCCCGCCATGGGCTCTGGCGGGTTTTTCGTTTCCAGCGACAAGTTCATCGAAGAACATGCCCGCGAGCAGCACTACGACGCCTCAGAACAGAAGAAGCACATTTCCGTGTACGGCCAGGAATCCAACCCCACCACCTGGAAACTGGCCGCCATGAACATGGCCATCCGCGGCATCGACTTCAACTTCGGCAAGAAAAACGCCGATACCTTCCTGGACGACCAGCACCCGGATCTACGCGCCGATTTTGTCATGGCCAACCCGCCGTTCAACATCAAAGACTGGTGGAACGAGTCCCTGGCCGACGACGTGCGCTGGAAGTACGGCACCCCGCCCAAAGGCAACGCCAACTTTGGCTGGATGCAGCACATGATCCACCACCTGGCGCCGACCGGCAGCATGGCCCTGCTGCTCGCCAACGGCTCCATGAGTTCCAACACCAACAACGAAGGCGACATCCGCAAGCGCCTGGTGGAAGAGGACCTGGTGGAATGCATCGTCGCCCTGCCCGGCCAGCTGTTCACCAACACCCAGATCCCGGCCTGCATCTGGTTTCTCACCCGCGACAAAGCCAACGGTACGGTGCGCAACGAGAAGAAGCGCGACCGCCGGGAAAAGTTCCTGTTCATCAACGCCCGCAATCTGGGTTTCATGAGGGATCGCGTACTGCGGGACTTCACCAATGAAGACATTGCCAAGATCGCCGACACTTTGCATGCCTGGCAGCGTGGCGAGAGCTACGAGGATGTCGCCGGCTTCTGCAAATCCGCCAGCCTGGCCGAAATCCAGAAGCACGATTTTGTACTGACGCCGGGGCGCTATGTGGGAGCTCAGGAACTGGAAGACGATGGCGAGCCGTTTGCCGAGAAGATGGCGCGGCTAACCGGGCAGCTGGGAGAGCAGTTTGCGGAGAGTGACCGGCTGGAAGCTGAGATTAAGCGGAATCTTGGGGGGCTGGGGTATGAGTGCTGATCAGTTCCCTTCTCACTGGAAGGTTGTGCCATTATCTGAAGCCGTTGACGCGCTGATTGACTACCGAGGGAAGACCCCAAAGAAAACGGATCATGGTATTCCATTGGTCACAGCCAAGATAGTAAAAGGCGGTACCATCCTCACTGCTAAGGAGTTCATTGCTGAAGAAGATTATGATTCCTGGATGGTTCGTGGGCTCCCACATGCTGGGGATATAGTAGTTACGACAGAAGCACCTTTGGGCGAAGTTGCACAGCTATCTAACGCGAATGTAGCACTAGCGCAGCGGATAGTAACGCTCCGAGGAGCCGAGGGACTGTTACTCAACGACTACCTCCGCTACGTGATGCAGGGAGCCTATGTGCAAGGGCAACTGGAGTCTCGGGCATCCGGCTCTACAGTTAAAGGAATCAAGCAAAGCGAATTGCGAAAGGTGTTGCTACCAATCCCGCCCCGGCATGAACAACGTGGTATTGCCTCGCAGTTAAGGTCCATTGACGACAAAATCCAACTCAACCACCAAATCAACCAAACCCTCGAACAAATGGCCCAAGCCATCTTCAAAAGCTGGTTTGTCGATTTCGAGCCGGTCAAGGCCAAAATCGCCGCACTGGAAGCCGGCGGCAGCGAAGACGACGCCCTGCTCGCCGCCATGCAAGCCATATCCGGAAAGACGCCTGAAGACCTTAGCCGCCTTCAGGCCGAACAGGCCGAACAGCCCGAGCAATACGCCGAGCTCCGCGCCACCGCCGAGCTGTTTCCGTCGGCTATGCAGGAGAGTGAGTTGGGGGAGATTCCGGAGGGGTGGCGTGTTGATCAACTTTCCGAGCTAATTCAATTCAATCCTCGCAGATCGCTGAAAAAAGGAGCTCTTGCCCCTTATCTTGATATGAAGAACGTCCCCACCTCTGGCCACCTAGCTGAGAACGTTGTTCTGCGGGAAATGAACAGTGGAACCAAATTCATTAACGGCGATACTCTGCTGGCTAGAATTACGCCTTGTCTTGAAAACGGAAAAACAGCATTCGTTGATTTCTTGGAAAGCGGTCAGGTTGGCTGGGGCTCCACAGAATACATCGTGATGAAATCTAAAGAGCCCTATCCAGAATCAATTTCCTACGTCATCGCCCGAGATACGAGCTTTCGTCAACATGCCATTCAATCGATGACTGGCACAAGCGGACGGCAGCGCGCCAGTGCAAAAGCGCTGGCAGAGCTTCCGTGGATAATATATCCACAAGCGCTAGCAGAAGCATTCAACCGAATTGCATCCCCGTATTTAAAGCTTGCAAGAAATCATGGTAATGAATCCAAGTCATTGTCGGCTATGCGCGACTCGCTTCTGCCCAAACTTCTGTCTGGGGCACTGAAAATAACAACGGTGGGTACATAAATGACCGATTGGTTGGCTGTCTTACTTCAAAAGGTCAGCAATGTGGATACTTGGAAAGACCTTGCAACAGTCCTCAGCGGATTTTCTACTCTCGTAATTGCGTTGTTAACCCTTTTTCTTTGGCGAGAGAACCGCTTGCTTCGCAAGGCGGGCTCAGAGCCAAGACTGATAGCCTATTTTGAGCCGCACCCTGATGGTACGGGCGGACTAAATATAGCAATCGCCAATGTGGGCAAAGGACCGGCTAAAGATGTCTACTTTCAATTTGAGGGCGATTCCGAAAACTTTGCGAGATACGATCTCGTGCTTGACTGCTCTCACCGCCGCGGTCCAATAGCAACCATTCCTCAGGATGGGAAAATATCCATTTTCTTTGCAGTGGGTTACCAACTTTTCTCACCCAAAAATGAGGAAAAAAGCAACACTAAAAAACCGATAGACCCTTTCCATATCCAGTTGGAGTGGGAGAGTATGAGCAGCAGTAAAAGGCATACCGATCAGTTTTTACTCGACGTAAAACCTTACGCCAATCTGCCGGGTTTCATCAACAAACCCCACCTCCTCAAACTCGTTGACTCAGTCAACGCCGTTGGAAAGCAAATTGGTGCTTTGAAACCGGAAGTTGGCCGGTTGGCAAACCTAATCGAAGCCAACACGCTTGATACCCGTACAACGCAAAAAGTTAAGGGAAACCCTGAGGATGTTTAAGATCGACCAAGCCTCCAACCGCATCACTCCACTAGAAGCCAAACGCTTCGGAGAGCTGGGGTTCACTGAGCGCAAACATCTGCAGGAGTGGCTAGAGAACTACCCGCAAGCGCTGGCCCAAAGCGACGGCGAGGAACTGCTGATTATCCAGAAGGAGTTCGACGGCTTTGACGACACTCGCGAGCGGCTGGATTTACTGGCCATT
This sequence comes from Marinobacter sp. M3C, assembly GCF_023311895.1. Classification (GTDB taxonomy): domain Bacteria; phylum Pseudomonadota; class Gammaproteobacteria; order Pseudomonadales; family Oleiphilaceae; genus Marinobacter. The sequence goes on along the minus strand of NZ_CP092284.1, from coordinate 3,585,827 downwards.
GATAAGGACGGCAACCTGGTCATTATCGAAAACAAGCTCGACGACAGCGGCCGTGATGTGGTTTGGCAAGCACTGAAGTACGCCAGCTACTGCGCCAACCTGAAGAAGCAGCAGGTGGTGGAGATCTTCCAGCGCTATCTCAACCAGAAAGCCCAGAATGAAGGCGGCGAGCCTGCCGATGCTGAAAAATTGTTGTTGGAGTTTCTGCAGGCCGATGACCTGCCATCCGTTCAGCTCAACACCCTGAAAAGCCAGCGCCTGATTCTGGTGGCCGCCCACTACCGTAAGGAAGTCACCAACACCGTACTCTGGCTCAGCCAGTTTGGCGTGAACTGTCAGTGCTTCAAAGTAACTCCCTGGCAGGCTGGAGACGAGTTGTTCCTGAATGTGGAGCAGATCATCCCCACGCCGGAAGCCTCTGACTTCATGATCGGCATGATGGCCAAGGAAGCCGAGGAAAAGAGCGCCAGCCACGAGCAAAAACACCGGCACACACTTCGCCTGGCTTTCTGGGAGCAAACACTGGAAGCATTTGGACGCAGTGACTGTTCGCTGTTCAACAACATTAGCCCCGCCAAAGATCACTGGCTAAATGCGGGATCGGGCATCAGCGGCATGGGCTACCAGCTGATATTCGGCAAGAACGAAGTGCGAGTTGGATTGAGCTTACAGAGCAGTCGCCCCGAGGCAAATCGTTTTGTCTTTGACCAACTGGAGAGCATGAAATTACAGATCGAAACCGCTTTTGGCAACGAACTGGTTTGGTTGCCGTTACCCGATAAAATCGCTTGCCGTATTCAGTACGAAAAATCCGTAGATGGTTATAACAAGGCAAACTGGCCAGAGATGATCCAGTGGCTGGTTGAACATATGACCCGGCTAGAGCAAGCCTTGAGTGGCCCCCTGGAAAAAGCTCGACAGGAGCTGAGGACTGCAAACCTGAATAAGGAAGCGGTTCAGGATGCGGAATAACGTCGGGATCTCTGGTAGCTTTGGATTTCGTGAGTAATATGCTTCGTTATAAGGAACCCGAGACAAGGAACTGTCATGACTGAACAGCAGGTACGGATTTTCACTTCAAGCGATGGTCAGGCCCAGCTAGAAGTGGCACTAGAGCGGGATACAGCTTGGTTGAGCCAGGCACAGATGGGCCAGTTCAAAGCGCGCAACCCAGTTCCGCCAATGGGCCACTGAAGTCCTCAAAGATCACTTGGTTCAATATTACACCCTCAACCAGCTCCGGCTCACGGAACGAGTCATCGAGTTCAAGCAGGCCATAATCTGCCGGAGTTCAACACTGAATTGAATCTTACTCCGGAGGTGACAGGTACAAGACAGCTCAAGACATCAAACCTCAACCAGCACCTTCAATTGATTCTCAATAGCGGTATAGAGTTCAACATCAATTTCTGGAGCAAGAACTGAGATGATCAGAGAATAATTCGCTCTCTGATCATACCTTTCAAGTTTTTGCCTGGTTTTCCACCAACCACTCACCGGATACACAGCTAACACCCCTCGGCTGGCAAGATCAGCTGCACTTCCGCGCCAAATGTCTGAATGTATGCTACCTCTGTGCCGGTTACTGGGCCCAACCAACCAATGCGGATCGTTTCCAGTGGTAGTAGAACCACCCTCATCAGCATCTTGTGCAGCAGCATTAATCCGACTACGAAATGCATCATCGCCTTCGTCCGGTCGTTTTACCTCAAATCGTAAGCCATGCGACTCATAGCGATAACGGGACTTTACCCCACGCGCCGAGGGGTTGGGCTCGATGAAGTAAGACAGTGTAACCCTCATCGCGACTTCCACCTCACCAAGGGCTTCCAGCTCTTGCAAAGGCCAAGGTAACCTATGCAGATTCATGTCTCTCAGTGTAGGAGCTCTACTACCGTCTCGCTTAAACGGATGCAAAACATCTTCGCAGATCAATGTCAGCGAATTTTCGACGCTCCATAAAGCACGCTCCAGATCTGGCTCGCCAAAGCCACAATGCCGAATGAGACGTGCGACATCACTTTTGTTAGGGCGAGTCGGATTGGGGAGCCACTGACGTTTCATTGTTGCAGTCCAGTCAGCCGAGTGAACCATCAATCCACGAATGGTTTCAGCTCGTAAATCTGGATATTCAGCCATTACCTGAGCAGCCATGCGCGCGGCGAGCGCAGTCGCAGCACTGGTTGCGTTTGTCGTAGTAAAACTTTTTGCGGTTGGTTCGAAGTTGGTGGTCAACAGGCTCAGACTTGCCATAGTTGAAGCATAAGGCTTTTCGTACATGTGAGTAACTGCCGCATTCCCACCCTCAAAAACGATGTCAGGCTTGTAGGGCCAGAAACCCGCCCAGACTTGGGAGGTCGTGCTAAATGGGCTCAAGGCTCCTGCTTGAGCTACCGGAGAATAATCAGCCGTATCTGGCTCGGTAATATTAACTAGGTCAGTACTAGCGCCAACGGTGATTGCATTCCAAGCTTGCCCTGGGTCATGCACCCCATCCGTTGTATTACTGTCCGGGTAGTTGATCCATGCATTCGGATCATCGACATTTCCAGCAGAAATACAAAACAACCTAGGGCTCTCACCTTGGTTGTCATAATCAACAGCCAGCCGATCAATAGTGGCTGACCATGCAGACGGACGTCCTCTATCACGGGAGTCCTTTGCTGTCACAGACATGCTAAAAACCCGGAGCCGATGAGGTGCTGTAATCTCTGGTCGGCCAATAGCTTGAATCGTTAGATATCCGTGATGTTCCGGATCACTGCCATTGGAATGACTGTTTTCGAGAAGCTTTACGGATTCAAGGCGGTGGCGCGAATTAATCGGATTCGAGGATGATAAAACTAGAGTCAAATTGCCAAGTAGAGCAAGTCCAGCCATCTCAGTTCCATGGCCCTCCCCATCATCAGTACCCCAACCAGGTTCAACTGTATGGCAATCCTCCATAGAAAGCCCTCTGGCGAGAAGAGGGTGCCCTTGATTTATTCCAGTATCCAACACACAAACGTGTGGCACTCCCGCGCCAGCTTCGGGTATCGTGAGGCGTGATAGCAGTTCCTGTATCCACTCCGGCTGGTCAGAGGTTGACAAAGAGTCAAAGAAATCTGCAGTTTCTTTGGCGCGCCTTAATTCTGCAATGCTGTTGAGGGTCAGCATGGAGCGCTGCATCTGATCTAGAGAGCCCTGAACCAAGAGTATTGTGCGCTCAGGGAACTCTATCTGCCCCTTTGCCACCCGGAACCTTAAGCCTTCTGCCAGTTCCCTGAATTGCGCGACGGTTCCAAACCGATCACCGCGCAAAGGCAACCAAACCTCCCACCAAATTACTTCCTCAGTCTCTGCGGGGAAAGCCTTTGGATCGTCAGTCCAAAGTGATCTAATACTAGCTTTTCGTATGCTCTGAATCGCATCAATCAATATCTGGTTTTTAGGAGATCCGCTAGCGTTGCTCTTCCTTAGATAGTCGGTAATCTTGCTCTCAAGAAGATGCATTTTGCCATCGGGAACGAAAACCGCTGCAAACGTTTTGCCATCCTCATGTCGAACATTTAGCAATTCGATCTTCGACCGCTCAACTGCCAAACGCTCAAAAGCCAATTCGATATCAGGAAAGCTCTCGAATTCAATTTGTAGCCCAAAACCATCTTCCAGTCCCGCCTCCTCTTGGAGCTCTCTAGCGCTCTGAATATCGGCTTTGAGGCCTTCAACCTGTTGCAGTAGGCTTTGCCCGTGCGACTGACGATTTTGCCTCGGAATTTCGTTTCCGTCACCACCACCTCCCCGACGACGAAAACTTTCAGTTTCCCCTGATTTTTTAAATATAAAGTGATGTTTTGGCTGGCTTTCTCTTTCGGCCATGAACTACTACTTTCCCTATAGAAATTCTTTCCCACTAAACCGCGCCTTGGACTGTTTGCGTTCATCTAGGGCGTATCGTATATCAGCAACTCCGATCGAGTCTTTACCTTCGATTAACGCTGCTTTTAAGGCATCATCACATGCTCTCACAATTTCTGCGTAGCTGAGGCCTCGGGCGTTCTCAGAAAGTTTCTTCCATGAGAGGCTCGACCGACTGTGATTTCCTAGGCGTGATCTGAGCAACTCTGCAGTCTTCGTCTCATCCGGAAGGTCATAGTACAAAATATCGTCGAAGCGCCGAAACAAGGCATGATCCAATATTTCGGGATGGTTGGTGGCGGCGACTATGAGGCTATGGGAGTCATCTTGCTCAATCATTTGCAGAAAGCTGTTGAGAATACGCCTTATTTCACCAACATCATTAGCAAGACCTCGCTGTGATCCTATGGCATCGAATTCATCAAAAAAATAGACACCACGAGCTGTCGCGGTCAAATCGAATACCTGGCGAAGTTTCGCTGCAGACTCACCCATGTATTTTGTAATAAGCCCATCAAGTCGGACTTGATATAAAGGTAATCCCAACTCCCCCGCCAAAACGGAGGCAGTTAGAGTCTTCCCCGTGCCCGGAGGACCTACCAAAAGTAATTTACGCCGCGGAGCGAGCCCGTGTGCCAGCAATCGTGATGCCTGGCGTTGCTCTCGAACAACCCTCTTCAACTGGTAATCTAGGCGATCATCGAGGACCATCTCTCCTAGACGATTCTTCGGAAGGGACGCACTGAGTAGGCCAGCAAGATCCCCCTTTGGTCGACCAATGGGAACAGTCTTTTCTTGGTCTTTGGAATCCTTGCCTCGCTGCAACTTCGCTTTATCAACAAGATCTCTAAGCTCTTCTGCCAACTTACCATGGCCGGCCTTCGCCTCATGGGCTGCCAGTTGTATGGCGACAGAATAGAACCTTTCGTCATCTCCCTCAAGATGAGATTTAACTAGGGCTTTCAATTGGTTAGCGCTGGCCATACTTAGATCCTCCGCGGCCATCATACGTCACTGAGGTTCACCGTAATACTCCCAAAAAAACAAACTGCAAAATCGACCTGAAACGATGCCGACTTTACCTCAACAATTCGGTTCAGCATGATCTATAGCTCAAGTACATTATATCCACCATAATCAGAAGCAAATCAAATAGAAGCTTGGCCACTCGCTGCGAAAGGAACTCACCTTCACTGACAGCCAGCCTGCATTTAATATGGAAAAAGGTAGTACAGAATGACTGAGGATCAGCTGGAACAACAGTGCCTTGAGTGGTTTTCCGAGGGTGGCTGGGAAATCGGCCACGGGCCAGACATAGCGCCGGACGGTCCGTCACCGGAGCGAGTCGACTATCGACAGGTATTGTTACTGGCTGATCTTGAAGCGGCCATCCGCCGCATTAATCCTCACCTGCCCCAAAGCGCCGTTGAGCAGGCTGTAGATGTGGTGCGCAAACCAGAGAGCCTGGATTTGGTGATCAGCAACCGGGCCTTTCATCGCCTGCTGCTGGAGGGCGTGCCGGTTGAATACAAGCTGCCGAGAGCCTCTGACAAAGAGCACGACAGGGTCATCCACGACCAGGTATTTCTGGTGGACTTCAATGATCTGACCACCAACCGCTTCCGCGCCATAAACCAGTTCACCATCGAAGGCTCCAAACAGCTGCGCCGGCCCGACATTGTTTGTTTCATCAACGGCCTGCCCTTTGCCGTGCTGGAATTGAAAAGCCCCAGTGCCGAGAACGTAGATATCTGGGATGCGTTCAACCAGATTCAAACTTACAAAGACGAAGCGGCCGACCTGTTCGCTTACAACGAAGCCGCCATCATCAGTGACGGCTACTTCGCCCGCGTTGGCTCCCTCACCGCCAGCCAGGAGCGTTACATGCCCTGGCGCACCCTCAGGCATGAAGACGACAAACCACTGTTGTCATGGCAGCTGGAAACCATGGTGCGGGGCTTCTTTGATCGGGAACTGTTCCTGGATTACATCCGTTACTTCGTTATCTTCGAGTCGGACTCCGACAAACTGATCAAAAAGATTGCCGGCTACCACCAGTTCCACGCCGTACGCGAAGCTGTGCGGGCCACGGTGATTGCCGCCCGAGATATGAATGCCCATGGTATTGGCGAGAAACGCGCCACCTACGGTGACGAAGTAGTATCTGGCAGCAAGAAGGCCGGTGTGGTGTGGCACACCCAGGGTTCCGGCAAAAGCATCTCCATGTGCTGTTACGCCGGCAAACTGCTGCAACAACCAGAAATGAACAACCCCACTTTGATTGTAGTGACTGACCGTAACGATCTGGACGGCCAGCTCTTCGCCACCTTCAGCGCCGCGAAAGAACTTTTAAAGCAAGAGCCGGTGCAGGCAGAAGATCGCGACACCCTGCGCCGATTGCTGGCGGAGCGCGAATCTGGCGGGATTATCTTCACCACGGTTCAAAAGTTCGCACTGCTTGACGGCGAATCAGGCCACCCTGTTCTGAACGACCGCCATAATATTGTGGTGATCTCAGACGAAGCCCATCGCAGCCAGTACGGCCTGAAAGCCACCCTGAAAAAAGACGGCAGCTACAAGTTCGGCTACGCCCGCCACATGCGAGACGCCGTGCCCAACGCCTCTTTTATTGGCTTTACCGGTACACCCATCGCCAATGAAGACAGAGACACCCGTGCCGTGTTCGGCGATTACGTGTCCATTTACGACATTCAAGACGCCGTGGACGATGGCGCAACCGTACCCATCTTCTACGAATCCCGCCTGGCCAAGCTGGACATCAACCGGGAGGCCATCGAAGCGCTTTCTGACCAGGTAGAGGAAGTGGTTGAAGACGAAGAAGACGTTGGCAACCGCGAGAAAACCAAAGGTGAATGGAGCCGGCTGGAAAAGCTGGTAGGTTCCGGCCCCCGGCTGAAACAGGTGGCGGAAGATCTGGTCAAACACTTTGAGACCCGCAACAGCATCATTGAAGGCAAGGCCATGATTGTGGCCATGAGCCGGGATATTGCGGCTCAGCTGTATAACGAACTCGTGGCTCTGCGCCCGGAATGGCACGACGAAGATCCAGAGAAAGGCGCCATTAAAGTAGTGATGACTGGTTCCGCCTCTGACAAAGCCCTGCTGCAGCCCCACATTCACAACAAGAAAACCAAGAAGCGGCTGGAGAAACGCTTCAAGGACGCAAACGACCCGCTCAAGCTGGTGATCGTGCGGGACATGTGGCTGACCGGTTTCGACGCGCCTTGCTGCCATACAATGTATGTAGACAAGCCCATGAAGGGCCACAACCTGATGCAGGCCATCGCCCGGGTAAACCGCGTGTTCAAGGATAAGCCCGGCGGCCTGGTGGTGGACTACATCGGCATCGCCAACGAACTCAAGCAGGCCCTGAAAACCTATACCGACGCCAAAGGCAAAGGCGCGCCCACCCACAGCGCAGAAGAAGCCTACGCCATCCTGCTAGAGAAACTGGACATCATCCACGGCATGTTTGCGCCCGGCCCCAAAGGCAAAGGTTTCAGTTACGCCGGCTTTGAAGAAGAACCCCACAAACTGCTGGTTCCAACTGCGAACTATATCCTCGGCCTGGAAGACGGCAAGAAGCGCTTCCTCGATACCGTGTTGGCCATGAACAAAGCGTTTTCACTGTGCGCCACCCTGGATGAAGCCCAGACCGTACAGAAAGAAGTGGCTTTCCTGTCCCAGATAAAAACCGCAATTACCAAGTTCACCAGCGTGGACAAGAAACTAACCCAAGAAGACAAGAACACCGCCCTGAAACAGATTCTGGACAATGCTCTGGTGTCCGAAGGCATCACCGACGTGTTCGCCCTATGCGGCCTGGACAAACCCAATATCGGCCTGCTGTCTGACGAGTTCCTGGAAGACGTTCGGCAGATGCCCTACAAAAACTTTGCGGTAGAGCTTCTGGAAAAGCTACTGAAAGACGACATCAAAGCCAAGACCCGCAATAACGTAGTGCAGGAGAAAAAGTACGCCGACCGCCTGCAGGCGACGCTGCTCCGGTACAATAATCGGGGTATCGAAACCGCTCAGGTCATTGAAGAACTCATCGCCATGGCCAAGCAGTTCCAGGCGGAAATGGAGCGAGATGCCGCCCTTGGTCTAACCCCCGACGAAGTAGCCTTCTACGATGCCCTGGCAAATAACGAAAGCGCCGTGCGCGAACTGGGCGATGAAATTCTGAAAAAGATCGCGATCGAGATCACCGATAAATTGCGAAAATCGACCACAGTAGACTGGCAGGTGCGGGAAAGTGTGCGGGCCAAATTGCGGATTCTGGTGCGCCGCACGTTACAACGTTATAAGTACCCACCAGATAAGGCCTCTGAAGCCATCGAGTTGATAATGCAGCAGGCGGAAGTTTTGTCGAATGGGTGGAGCCGTTGAATCAGAGGAATAACGAGACGCGGGATTTTTAGGAGATAGTTTATGTCTACAGACTTGGCGCCCAAGCATCTCAGGTTGTCGCATGCTCACGATGGCGGGGCCATGTTGACCTCAGCCGAGGACGCTATCAGGGGTGAAGAACATGTTTGTCCGAGCTGCAGCGATCCGGTGACACTCAGACGCGGTGACGTCCGGGTCGCACACTTCGCACACCGACCAGGGACAAATTGCAGTCCAGAAAGCGCAATTCACAAAATAGCGAAGCTCCTAATTGCCCAAGTAATCCACCTAAACGCTCTTGGTAGTGATCGGGCGATAACAATCGAAAATAGCTGTGAGCACTGTGGCTGTGCGGTCACTCGCGCCTTACCTCCCGGTACTTTTACAGGCGCACAAGAGGAGGTGGCCGTCGGAAGTTATTGGGTAGACGTTGCAGGATACAACGGTGCAAAAATTGCCCTGGCAGTCGAAATCCGACACACACACGCCGTTGGCGAGGAAAAAGCTGGCTCCCTCGACGGATTCTGGGTTGAGCTAGTTGCAGCAGATGTCATTGCGAACCCTTTTCGTTGGGTGCCGCAGGCGTCAAAACTGAAGGTCATGCTGTGCGAACCCTGCAAAAGACAGATCAAGACAACCCAGAGGGTATTGAGCCAGTGGAACGTCGATAGAAACAACTGTTCGCCCGTTTTCAACCCAGAACGTGCAAAGTACATCGCTGCCACGGAAGAGTGCTGGAAGTGCAAGAAGGTCATTCCCGTGTTTTGGTGGCATGGCGTACCCTTCGCGGAAGATCAGCCGCCAGAGCCACGACCGGCAAGCGTTCAGTATCGCTACTCAAAGAAATACGAAGGGAAATACTGGGCAAATACGTGCCCAGGGTGTGAATGCATGCAAGGTGACAACTTTCTATTCCTTTTTGATGATGCGCCACTTGCTAGCAAGCACCTGCCGCTTCGTCAGATCAACAGCCAAGGGGGGACTGTGAGCATAACGACGGGCCCCGGAGCCGTGAACAGTTTTTTGAAAACTGTCATGGGGAAGTATCGTTAACCTAGCCAAATACAGCGCCGTGAGCGTGCGCAATGCTCACGGAAACTGAGCTAGGCCACGGCTAAGCTGTTGGGTTAAAAAGCAGCATGTCTAAAGTCCCTGATACCGAAAGAGAAAAATATGACTGATCAATCACAGATAATGGAGGCGCTGCGAGCAGAAGTAATCGCGGCGGCGGTTGAGTTATTCGAAGGGGATGCTGAAACTACCGAATTATGGCTCAACACCCCTCTTAGGGCTATTGGCTATGACACGCCTTATGGCTATATGGATACCTCTGCAAAGATTCAGACGCTCAGGGATGTAATCGGGCGGCTGGAGCACGGTATCTGGACCTGAATGAGCCCTACGTTCTTGAACTTTACAATCAGTTCTATGGCTTCCCCACTGTACTTCTAGCGAACCTCTAGTGAACCTGCAGTGTACCCAACCGCTGCAACGCAGCGCCTGATCGAGAATGGAACATACACAGGTACACTCACGGTACACTTTGAGTACACTCGAAGCCTTCCCTGCTAGATTTTCCCGAGCACTGATCATCGGCTAAACGCACTAAAACTGCATTTACTGCTGTGGACATCGGCGACAATATTTCAGACAATATCCGTGTATTGAGGCACTGCCTCGACTGCGTCTAGCTGGGACCATAAAACAAACAGCATGAAAAAATGGATCAGCCGATCCACCCTAAAATGCCCTATGGGCGCTTCCGAAAGAGTTCTTCACGACCTCCCCCCTTAAACGCCATTTTTGGCATTGATCGCAACCAACATATCTCGATTTTTCTGTTCTGGTTTTATAACCATAAATAATTGAGATGCATAAATTTTGGATTGAGCTCGCCGCCTGCTATCAGGCATTCCGAAGCTCTTTCCAACGCCCCGAGTAACGAAACCCTGAACGAAACCTTCAGGGCTGGGTGGATTGCCATGCGATCAGCGGTGCGTCATCACCGCTACCACTCATTTTTTGTTCTCGCCCCACCCCGACCACGAACTGTGGTGCCCATACCTCACAATCTATGCTGACTGCATGACGCCCGCCCCGACCAGAAATGGTTTCGCCGGTTTGTGAGGACAAATCAATCGCGCTTGCAGCAGCGCAAACGGAGGCCCGGAGCCATGATCTGGACATGGTTAAAACTGACTTAGCGTACGGGGACAGGGCCTACGCGTGTGGAAAACCGAGAGGTCCTGACCCCATATGCTGAGGGTTTTGCCACACAAACATGCTGCACACACTGACAGGAGATATATCGCCAACTAGGAAACTACGAAATGAAAAAACAGAAATGCTTTAAAAGGAACAGCTCAAAGCGGAATTTCGGTCTGGGCCATCAGCCTGGATACGCAGTTAAAGTGGCTCTCGCGCAAGGCTATGGAGAGAATGACCACCACAATACCCGCTTTACACATCATTCCAGATTTGAGCACTGCCTTGTTTGGCTGTCGAAACTCGACCCACCGATTCGCGACCTGCGTAAAATCACACTGCCGCATGCCATTGAATACTCTAAGGCTCTCGCAAGTTTTGTGGCATCGGGTGATATGGAGGTCAGCTATGCACAAAATCTTATCTCGACATTAAATACCGTCATGCGGGCCGTTCGCCGGGACCAGACAATTTGGCTTTCACCGGCAGATGCCGTCGGCAAACGTTCCTACATCAGAACGACCCTCCCACTGGCAACGTGGGACAAGGTCCTTGACGCAGTCCGTTTAGCCGAAGCCATGGGCAACTATCGAGGTGCAGCGCTAGTTCTGCTCTGGCGAGCGTTCGGTATGCGATTTCGGGAGGCAGCCTTAGCAGACCTCCACAGAATGAAAGCTGAAGCTGACATTTATAATGCAGTCCGGATATTGGAGGGAACTAAAGGAGGTTTCAAATCTGAAGATCGGCGAATTCCAGTTGAAAGCGTGCAGTGGCAGGCTCTGGATTACGCACTCCACAGCATTTCCGGCACCGGCACGTGCCTCATTGACACCAACAATTCGCTCAAAGAATTTCTCAATCGGCACGCGAATCCCTTGCGCTCGATTCTCAAAAACGTCGGCATTGAATGCCCTAAAGACCTGCGGGCTGAAAATTTCATTGAGATCTACGAGCGAACAAGCGGGCAATTGGCTCCACTGAAACAAACCGGGGGGTTTGACAGGGAAGCGGATTCGGCAGGGAGAGGGGCTGTCGGTCATCAGGGCGGCCACAAAAGGTCAACAATCTCATCATCCTATGTTGGCAAACGAGATCGGACCAACCGTGGTGGAGAGGAAGTCAGACAATGAACCTCAATGGTGTGTACAAGCGTATCAAGACCAAGGAAGGCGCCCAAAAGACCCGTGACAAGCATTTGAGCCGTATCGAAAAAATGGCAGTGGCTGTCGAGAATCGATTTCCTGAGGTAAAACACATTCAGCAGATTCGGCTGAAACATTGCCAGTGGCTCTTGGCGCACTGGTGCAAACCATCCACCAAGAAGGATTTTCGGAGCTCACTGCGCCTGCTGATTGAAGCCCTTGATCGGGAACAGGATTGGCGAAAGCCACTGGGAATGGCGCCAGCCTCTGCTGGAGGACGCCCGAGGGACATTTCAGTTGTACGTTCCCGATCATCGAAGTATTGGATGGATTGACGCAGCCGCAGGCCCAGCACAATATGTTGAACCGGCATTAGTAATATTTAGTAACTGGACTTACTAAATTAATAAAACCGCTACTAATGCCTGATGATGGAGACGAGTCCGATTGTTTCATCAAGCACCGGCCAAGTTAATTGTCGCGCTATAGTCTGAAAAGACTGATCGAACCGAAGGATATCATGGTCATTCAGGTCTTCATAACCGGCCGCCACGCGCAGACCCGTTGGGCAATCATTATATCCAGCGGGAGCTATCGCGCTGATCCACGAGAACGTTGGCCAGTCGCTGGGTCAGGCGATGTTGTTTATCGACTTCTCGGAACAGGAGTAATCCGGCATCGGAGGTTTTGTGGCCACCGGAGAAATCGGCTTCGATTTGACGGCGTGAGAAAAGGTCAGTTTTTGAGGGACCATTTCCGACGCGGCTGTTGGTACTGGTGGACTCCTTTGTTAACCCCTTGAAAGTTACATGTCGTTAGTTTAACTTGTTGATATTCGCCTTTTCCGCCGACTTTAAAATGTCTAACAAAACGCCGCTCTCATAGCGCCCCGCTGCTAGATCACTTCAGCTTGAATTCCGGAGAAACGTCATGGCAAAACCCAAGGTATTCGTAAGTTATGATCATTCAGAAGACGTGCATTATAAGCGCCTCCTTCAAGCTTGGGACGCCAATGCCCACTTTGAATTCGAATTTGATAGCCGCGGGCCAAACGTGCCGGTAGATAGCGCTGAAGCAGGCCCCATACGGGCGTCGCTCACCAAGAAGATGAAAGAGGCCACGCACCTATTAGTTCTTGTGGGTCAAGAGACCAATGACAGCCATTGGATAGAGTGGGAAATAGCGCGCGCGAAGAAAGACGACGTCAAGCTCAAGCTAGCAGCTGTAAAACTTGCCAGAGCGAACAAGACTCCCACGGGCCTCCTGAATGTCGGCACATCTTGGGCTACGAGTTTCAACCGTGATCGCATTGTCGAAGCCCTGCGAGCAGCCAAGATCGGCTATTGATGATAGACAAGGCGCCCGAGGATAGAAAATGTTCCGCCGTTGTAGCTCTGGCAGGTCGAAGAACTGATGCCTTTGATGCAGAAGTTAAACGCTTCCCACTCGACCGGGTACCAATCGTCAAGGATGAGATTCTTCAGCTACTCAAGAACGAGGCCGTCGGAATTTTAGTATGCTCTGCAGCTTGCGGAGCAGATCTTTTGGCTCTGGACTCTGCGATAAGCCTCGGCGTTCGATGCCGTGTTATCCTTCCCTATAATACTAAAAAGTTCCGCGAAACGTCGGTAGTAGATCGGCCAGGAGAGTGGGGACCACTCTATGATCGTGTTATAGCCAATGTTCAGGCGAAAGGCGATCTGATAATTCTCGGCGGTTCCCCTGAAGGAGATCAAGCCTTCAGCGATGCGACCAGAGCCATTGTGCAAGAGGCAGAAAATGCTGCGGGAATGGATCGCGCTACATCGATTTTAGTCTGGGAAGGCAGCCCTCATGGAAGAAAAGATGCGACTGCGGAATTCCGTCAACTAGCACTAAGCGCTGGTATGAAGGAACTGACGGTGCTGACTTGCGCAAACTGATCAGGCGCATGACGCCAAGCACGGGTGAGATTTCACCGTTTCGCGTTGATCATCGCGTCAACGATCAGGATGTCGCGCTAATACTTGTCCATGGATTCTCCGGCGACACAGGAGCCACTTGGGCAGCGTTCGTTAATCTGCTCTTGGGTGACCCAGCCCTGACCTCTTGGGACTTATTTAGCCTAGGCTATTCTTCAAGCTTGCGCATTGATGTGCCTAATGTTTGGGCTGCTGATCCAGATATCGAAACACTCGCAAGTGGTCTGAAAACAACTCTATCTCTTCCCCCATTCAGCCACTATCGTTGTGTCGCGATTGCCGCCCATAGCATGGGAGGACTCGTTGTTCAGCGTGCCATCCTCATAGACCCAAAACTGGCCGACCGACTGAGCCATGTCTTCCTCTTCGGCACACCTAGCGCCGGCTTGTCGAAAGCTTGGCCATTCTCAGGTTTGAAGCGTCAGGTTCGTGACATGGCAGCGACGAGCTCTTTTATCCATTCGTTGCGGCATGAGTGGAACATCCGATTCGGTTCTGGCAGTCCTTTTGCACTGAAGGTTGTGGCTGGCGATAGGGATGAGTTCGTGCCTGCTCGATCCTCACTTGAGCCCTTCCCGGGCAATGCGCGAGAAGTTGTTCCAGGTAATCATCTCGAAATCATCAAGCCAACAGGACCCGATCACCAGAGTTATATACTTGTAATGCATGGCCTCAGTGGTGGTACACAAAGTCGCTCTGTTGTAGATGGTGCCCGTTTATCAGTTGAGCTGGGCGATTTTCGAGCCGCAGTGAAAGCCTTGCTACCACATTCTGGAGGGCTTGATGACAATGCGCTCGCTACACTCGCCTTAGCCCTTGATGGCCTTAACAGAGGCGAAGAAGCTCTTCTTATATTGGAACAGCATGGTAAATTCGAATCAACCGATGCACTAGGTGTCCTAGCAGGTAGAATAAAGCGGCGTTGGCTAGTTGAGCGGAGCTCTGCAGATCTTCATCGGGCCCGAGAACTCTATTCAGTCGCGCTTGACCAAGCCGAAGCTAGCAACGATCCCGAGCAATCTTTCTACCACGCTATAAACATTGCCTTTCTTGACCTAATAGCCTCGCCTGCCTCCGCAGACATTCCAACCTCCGTTCGTGGGATGGCTGAACGAGTCAAGGAATACTGCTCAAACGCTAGGGAGACTAACTGGCGTGTAGCTACCGAGGCCGAGGCTTGTCTAATGCTAGAAGACTTTAGCCAAGCGGTGAGCTTGTATCCCAAAGCCATTTCCTTGACGCAGTCCCCTCGTGAAATTGAGTCGATGTATTCCCAGGCAGTTCGTGTTGCTACCCGTGTTTTCGGCAGGAAAGGTACTAAAGGTATTGAGCAAGTTTTCGGTGCGTCACCCAACGTCACGCGCTAGGCACTGTCGCGGGTTATTCCTGAATGGAGATGAATGTGATCAGAGATGAACGAAAAGTTTGCTTTGTCGTGATGGGATTTGGCAAAAAGACGGACTACGAATCAGGCCGAACTCTAGACCTCGACGCTACATATGAAGCAATCATACGTCCAGCCGCAACGGACTTAGATCTACGCTGTATCCGAGCTGACGAAATCATACACTCTGGGACTATCGACACTGAGATGTACGAAATGTTGCTCAGAGCGGATTTAGTAATTGCTGACATTTCAACCGGCAACATCAATGCCGTCTACGAGCTTGGAGTTCGTCATGCACTGCGGCCATTTTCCACTCTGATTATGAAAGAGGCAGAAGGAAAACTCCACTTCGACCTTAACCATGTAAACACCTTCGAGTACAACCATCTCGGCCAAGACATTGGCGCTAGAGAAGCTGTACGAGCTAGACGTGAACTTCGAGCATTAATCTTTGATGTTATGCAAAAGCAGAAACCTGACAGCCCAGTCTACACCTATCTGCCAAAGCTGCAGCAACCGCGATTCAGTGATGAGGAATATGCTGAGCTATTGGACGAGACCGAAGCTGCACAAGAGCAATTATCCGGTCACATGCGCTTGGGTGAAAAGGCCATGAGCGAGAGCCGCCACACAGACGCCGCGCTCGCCTTTTCTGCCGCCGTAAAGATGAAACCAGGCGAACCTTATATCATTCAGCAGTATGCTTTAGCTACGTATAAATCAAAGCAACCGTCAGAAGTTGAAGCCTTAATATCTGGTCTTCGGATACTTGATGAGCTTGACCCAGACCATTCAAATGATCCGGAAACTCTTGGTATTACAGGTGCTATCCGAAAGCGGCTTTGGCTGACTACCGGAGATCGGTCGCAGCTTGAGAGTGCGCTCCGTTATTATGGCCGTGGATTCGAAGTTCGCCGAGACTATTACAACGGCGAGAACTTGGCAGCTTGCTATGATTTCCGAGCCAAAGTTCAGACTGACCCCGCGGAAGCCAAATACGACGAGATGAGTGCGCGAAAAGTGCGACAGTCAATCATTGAGGCCTTAACCGAAGCTATTAGTCTTCCGTCCTTTTCTGAGCGATCTGACCAACGCTGGGTTTTCGCAACTTTAGCAAGTTGCTCATTTGCCCTTGGGGAATCAGAAGATGGGACGAAGTATGAAGCTGCCTTCTTAGCTGAGAATCCCGCAGACTGGGAAATCGAGACATACAACGGCGCAAAGCGTGGACAAGCTGGTTAACCAAGGCCAAGAGTCATCCTTGCACAGTGCGATAACCCGCATCAGCCAGACATTCTAGTAGATTTCAATTCGGTGAGCTGAAAAAGCGCTTTCGGATGTTGGTTACTTGGGTAAGCCCTTCGATAAACGTGGCATGCTCTCACTGGTGGCGAAACGTTGCAGCTGTTCGGCCTCAAGCAGGCTCTGAACAATTCGTCTCTGCCGGACGAGTTTCAGACTTGATCTCAAACTGGCTGACATCATCGTCATGCCAGCGCGCAACTGACGGACTGCTTTAAAACCGTCCGTGGAAACGAGGTAGTGATTACCTTTTCAGAGATGAATCCAAGGTGAACGAAGGCAAGGCCGCACACAGAGACTTCTTTATTTTCTCCAGCGTCAACCAATGTTTTGTTCATTAGCTGCTGCGGAGGCTGCAGCTTTTAGAGTTAAGGTGAAAAATCATCGCCCAATCTGATCCTATCAGCCGTTACGAGAACGCAAGCTTCTGTTGTTATCGATCAAACTTTTAGAGGTGCCGTTAGCAAGCTCGATATGGCGACGAAGGCTATCGTGGCTTGCAGTTAGCTCCGCCCATGTGGCAAAGAATGCGTAACCAGAATTCAAGTTATTGAACAGTCTGTCAGGGACTGCGTATTTGCCATTTATAGTTTTTGGATTAGACGGTAAATTAACCCCGATCAAGCCGTGAGATTTATCGAGAGTTGCCTTTATTTCCCAGTCGACAAACTTTCGTTGCGGCGTATCTTTCCCGCACAACACCAACGTACAGGAGCTTCCTGTTATATATCGTTCCCTGATTGCTCTAATGACATAATCAGTGTCGTTACTCTGTATTGAACGCTCGACAGAGTTATCCTGAATGACTTCATATGTATCATCGAAGAGAGCAATTAAGCGTTCATAATAAAACCTATCACCCCCATGGTGGTAGCTTACAAATATTTTTCGGCGAATATTTAGACCAATCCCAAACGTGCTAGCCATGCTAATCCCTCAGTTGTTAGGTTTTCATTTTGTGGGCAGGGTTCTACTCCGTTTGCACGGACGGGTTTAAAGAATCTGACAAACGCCTTTCTCAGTGGCTGAAAGGCTGAAAGCAGAAATTTCTTCCAAGCTGTCAATCTACCACCATAACGACAAACCTACACCGCCCTTCAGCTGGCCTTTCCCGAGAGTGCTTACCGGAATGCTGCAGAGAGGTGATGCGGGTAACGCCTAATTACCCGCATTGTCGTGAGTGGATGTGGACTCATCTATACTTCAGAGCCCCCGATCTGGCCTCGTTTCCCTTCGGTTCTGGCGACTCACGAACGAGTTGCAGACCTGATCTCAAACTTCTTGATATCCTCTTCATGCCAGCGAGTAACTGACGCGCCAAACTTATAAGGCTGTGGGAAAAAGCCGTCATTTACCCAGCGCCAAATGGTGCATGGGGCAACATCGAACCGTTTCGAAACTTCGCGAATGTTTTGGTACATATCTGTCTCCTGATTACGTTGGTTAGAATAGATATGATAGCTAGTTCGGAGAAGCCGGTGTTTCGTCAAATTGCCGTTATTCTGCAATTAGACGGGAAAAGCGATATTTTCGCGAGTATAGCGTTGTAATCGAAGTAACTCTTGGATTTTGCTGGATGTAAGTCAGACCACATCTGCTAGACAGATTGGTCTCGGCCACTACCAACTGTTAAAGAATCGGGTTGAAATTAGAGGGGGGAGCCGAGAAAAGACTTGCGGGAAGCTGCCGAACATCTGGTGCTGTGACAGTCTCCCAACAATTGGTAAAACTCATTTTTGAATTGAAGATTTAACCTCAAACCGTTTGAGCTCTTCTTCATGCCACCGAACAGTCGAAGGCCCGAACCGATATGGCTTCGGGAAGCTACCCTCACTCACCCATCGCCAAATGGTGCTTCGATCAACACCGAGGCGCTTTGCTACGTCACGAACCTTAATGTACATACCTGAATCCTTATTCTGTTAATTGATACAGATACGATACCGAGCGCGACAGTGCAGGTGTTGGGTCAAATTGAACTTATCAGGCGTTTAGGCAATTAAATGAGCGAAATAGTCGACCTCAGCTTGGTGTAGGCCCTAAATCACATAAGACCAAACAAATTCGTCGGCATGGTTGACATAACAAGCGATGGCTCATACTCTCGTACTTGCGTAAACGTACCGTTTACTCGTAAAAACCGGATCAAAGATTCACCTCCAGTTTGCTCGTTATGAGCGTTCGGTGAAAGTCGAACTTGTTGGACGGAGCCCCGCAGGGTCCGCCGCCTCTGAACCCAGAGTAGGGTCTCCCTCCTCTGTGCCCAGAGTCGGGAGAGACGGTGGAGCTGGCTGATGGAGCTAGGTGGCATTAGAGGTTGAATCTCCGGTGTATACGACACCTAAACTCGTACCCCTATTGTATGGGAAGGCCAGCTCCATATTGAATTTCGGATAATTGTCATGGATGAATTTGAATTCCACAAGGTATCTTCAGCATCAATTTCTAATCTAACCAATCTTTGCTCAACGCTGAGCATCACCCGAGAAGAGCTCGATAAGGCCTTATCCCTCTCCCCACCTGACCGCTATGAAGAAGTTCAAGTTAACAAATCGGATGGCTCGCTCAGAACTGCATTTAAGCCTCACTATCTTATTCGACGCATTCAGAGAAGAATAAACAAGCGAATATTCGCCCCCCAAAAATCTGAACCCAATACGGTACAATGGCCGAGTTATCTTTATGGCTCAATACCTAACCAAATAATTGATGGTGAAGAAGTTCAGAAAGATTATATTGCTTGCGCACGCAAACACTGTAAATCAAAAAGTCTTCTAAAAATTGACATAAAGTCATTTTTTGACAATGTCCATAAAGACATCGTCTATGATATCTATAAAAACTTCTTCAAATACCCAGATTCGGTTTCTGAGATTTTGACCAATCTATGCTGTCATGAAGATCGTTTACCCCAAGGGGGCCTCACTTCGAGCTACCTCGCATCCCTAGCGCTTTATGACACAGAGCCATCAATACCGAAAAGATTATTAAAGAAAGGTCTAAATTATACTAGATTAGTAGATGATATCACCGTCTCGTCAAAATCACACAATTACGATTTTTCATTCGCACAAAAAATAATTATGGATATGCTATATGAAAAAGATCTTCCTATTAACGAGAAAAAGACTCGAATCGAACGAGAAGCATCAACGCCATTAATGGTGCACGGCCTTAGAGTGTGTTTTAAAGAGCCACGCCTTGCATCAAATGAAGTTAAAAATATACGAGCAGCGGTCAAAAATATTGAGATTTTGGCAAAAGAAAGACACTATCGAACCACCCACTCTTATAGAAAAGATTATAATCGATGCTTAGGGCGAGTGAACAAACTAGCCAGAGTCGGCCATAACCAACACTCAAAACTAGTGGATAGGATAAAGAAAGTTGAGCCGCTCCCATCAAAAAGAGATATAAAAAGATGCTGCGCGATGGTCTTGAACCTAGAAAGGGATCATCCATCAAAGAGCTCAAGGTACTGGTACTGGCGACGCTACCACAAGGCGCACCAGAGAATAAACATCCTCCAACGAACCTTTATGCATACTGCGGCTGACCTCAGAGCTAGATTACGTTTTTTGAAACCTACATATGAGAGCTGAAATGGATGCTGACGCGTTAGAAGGTAAATTTCGAAGAGCCTCCGAGGTTTCTCTCGGAATATTTATAGTCGGAACCTGCATATCAGTATTTCTTTTTTTTACCGGGCTTCAAGGTTCGGGGGCTTTTCAAAGAGATCTCTGCATTAAAAAAAGTTGCATAGAAAACTTTCTCGATTTTATAGAACTATCGACAGCAGCCTTTAGCACTACTATTTCCTTAACCATTACGGCTTTTACAGTACTTGGAATATATTTTGCTGTTCTTAACTACATAGCAACTGCCAAGACTAACGCCATCTCTAACCACCTGCTAAATCTGAACACATTCAAAGATTATCTGAATGATGAATTAAAAAGAAAGGAAAGAGTAAACAAAGGGTCCATAGACACTTTCAAGTGGTATAACTTAGTTTTTCCTTCCTCAAAAACTGGACAATTGACGCCAGGCTATAAATATGAATTACTCCTAAAAAAAATCAATGACTGCATCAAATATTCAAATAGTGAATACTCAAGTTCGAGCACTCCATCATTTGAATATAAACCGCATCAAAGGCGCATAATAGAAGCCATGGCGGCAATCGGAATAAAAATTGAATTTATGCCTAGAAATGATTTTAAAGCAGCGGAAAAGGAAATTATTGACCTCATAAACACGACAAATCAAGAGTTTTGCGGCGAGCAGTCTCTTCAAAAATTAACTGAACCCGAGTATTTGTAGAGAAACACTTCCTTGTGTTTTTATCTTCTGACTCCCGAAAGTTTTCCGGTCAACCTCAATTACGTTGTAACACTTACTAGGCTGCACACATACTTTTCATAACTATTCATCAGCTTCCGCCGCTTGGGTATCAACTGACCCCGCTTATAAGCAGATCGGGCAGACGATGTTTCCAGGTGCGACAGCGCAAGCTCAGAAACATAGTCATCAACATTCACCTCCTCAGTAGAAAAATCTTTAAATGCAGACCGCATGCCGTGGGCAGTGCCAACTTTGCCGGATTCCACGTCTACAAACCCCGGCCCGCCGGCCTTAATATCAGCTTGATGAATTTCTTTCACGGTCAAATTGAGTGCATTTTCACTCATTGTTTTTTTACCACGATATCCGGGAAAGACATAAGCCCCATCATCTCGCGGCATCATCTTTAAAATCTCCATAGCCCTTTTTGTCAGGGGCACTTTGTGGCTCTTTTTCTTATCTTTCCGGCCTTTGATTTTCCACCCGGGAACAGTCCAGACTTTCTCCTTGAAATCGATTTCCGCCCATTCAGCAAAGCGCACTTCACCAGGGCGAGCAGCGGTAAGCGCTTGAAACTCCAGTGCCCTTGCTGGAATCGTGTCGCGCTGCTGTAGCAACTCCCAGAATCGAGGTAGCGCCTTATAGCCTACGGTTGGCTGGTGTTCCTCTTCATGAATAGCGGCCGGTGATGCAAGAAAATATTCCAGGTTACCCCGCCAGCGCCCTGGGTTTAGCCCATGCCGGAGTACCCCGTCATTCTCAACCATTTCACATATGTTGTTGATAGTAATTCGGACGCGTTCTGCGGTGGGTGTTTTCTCTAACCAGATCGTGTTGAGTGCTGACACAACATGCCTGGTTTCGAGGTCTGCCATAAGAATACTTCCGAGAACGGGTAGGCAATAATCCTTAAGGTGTTGCTCAAGTCGACGCGCTTGCTTCTCTGGATTTACCCCCCCAAATTCAAGGCATTTTTTCTCATAATATTGCTGTGCAACGTCTGCAAAGGTCCGCTGTTTCGCTTGATCGGCAACTAATTTAGACCTAACGGCCCTTTGTGCTGCAATTGGGTCATATCCCTCGAATCGGATCTTATCTTTGATTTCTCGCGCTTTATCTCTAGCCTGCGCCAGAGGCACCTGAGGATATGACCCAAGACCAAGATCGGCACGCTTATCCCCAATGACTGTCCGCAATATCCAAGAGCGCGCTCCTACCAGCGCCGACTTTGTTGGTGGGCGACAATACAGATACAACCCTGAGACCCCACCCACTGCATGCAGTGTCGTGCACGGGTCGCCAACTTTTTTACCGTTCTTCGCTTTTTTAACTGCTCCGTGAGAAAGCCGCTTTACCTGAAGCGCTCCCAGTTCCGCTGCCAATTTCGGCATTTCCCTATCCTCCAAACCTAACTGTCCCATCATCTGCCCCATCATTAACCGCGCTACTAGGTGCGGTCTGATAGGACAGAAAGATACAGGGAATTTGGGCTACAGGAATTTTTCATAATACAGATCAGACAGTTAGCGACATCGCGAGACAGCATGCGACACGAAATTGGTGCCGCCTCCGGGCACCATTAGATTCAATAACAAAACCTGCCTCGTGCGGGTTTTGTTATTTCTAAAGATCTAAATGTAAGCATCCATTGCAATTATCCTGCCCTCATACTCCATCAAGCAGTAAACAACATACTCATTACTATAAGTCAGTGATTTTCGATATTTGTAGTCAGGACAAAAACACCGCTACCCTGCAAGGCTCTACTCAAGCCCACTAGTGGCCGACTGTCCCACGATCCGTTTACTTGCCCTTCTTATCGCACCCCACCGGGGGGAACTTCTAGCGAAGGTGGTGGGGATCATCAAAGCTACCCATCTCCCAACTGATCAACTCCCACAGCATCGCCCCAACTAGTAACGCAATGATGAGATTAGCCACCCACGCAGAAGCCCGTATGCTTCGAAAGCTCTTACCGCAATGTTCGCATTCGACTGCGGCCTTATGTATTACCTCGTTGCACATGGGACACTTTCAATACTGATTTTTTATAACCATCTAGCTTTCCCTTTTCGGCTTATTGTCTCCGAAGACTACATGTCGTTACGGGTCCTTTCCACTGGATTTAGCCACCGGAAATCATTACAGGTAGAAGTGGTGTCACTGGTAATGTGTATTTAAGTTTAAAAAAATATTGGCACCTGAACACGACTCTTTATCTCCGTCAATTCAGAGTTTGTGGCCCTTACTACGCATACCATTTGCTCAAATCGCTTGACCTGAAGGCTTTGAACTCAAGGTCTGCGGTGCCTAGTCTCAACAGGAACTTTGTTCATTCTACGGATACGATAAAACCTAATGCTGAGTTACTGTCCAAGTTTGAAAGCACCGTTGGCTCCTTTCAGGCGAACTCACCATCCCCAATGTTGAAAACTGCGTAGCCGAAGAAAAGAAAACGCCGATGCTTAAAATCGACCCAACTGCCAACCCCATCAAACCACTGGAAGTAAAACGCTTCACCGACCTCGGCTTTACCGCGTGTGATCTTGGTTTCAGAACATCGTCAAAGATAAATACATGCGCCTACTGCAAGCTTGCATGGAATGCTTTATGTAAACTCAATGACTTGTCGAACGGCTTTACCCGCCGCAAGCTTCTCAAAACCATCGTTTATCTCATCGAGAGTCAGCACTCCGCTGAGTAGACGATCGACGGGCAGCTTGCCTTGCTGAAACAGTTTCACATAACGGGGAACGTCCCGCACCGGTACACAGCTGCCAACGTAACTACCCCGTAGCGTTCGCTCTTCAGCCACCAAGCTGACTTGTTGGATGGCGACTTTTTTGTCCGGGTGAGCCAGACCACCGGTGACTGTAATGCCGCCACGGCGGGTGATCTGATAAGCGAATTCAAGGGCTTTTTCGGAACCGGCCATCTCGATGGCACAGTCGACTCCACCGGCCGTGATGGCCTTAATGTTTTCAACCGCTTTGGGTTGTCCACTATTAAAGGTGTGGGTGGCACCTAATTCTTTTGCCAGCGCGAGCTTCTGGTCATCTACGTCAATTGCGATAATCTCGCTAGCACCAGCCACCAGCGCCCCCAGCACACTATTGAGACCAACGCCGCCCAAGCCGACCACAGCGACAGTCTGACCTGCCTGTATGCCGGCCGAGTTAATCGCTGCACCGACGCCGGTCAGTACGGCACAACCGAACAAGGCTGCGTGGCAGAACGGCAGGCGGTGATCAATTTTCACCAGAGAGTGACGCGAAACAACCGCATGGTCCGCGAAAGCTGATACTCCCATATGATGGTTGATGGCTGTGCCGTCAGTCCGATGCAGGCGATGACCACCGTCAAACATCGTACCCTGATTATTGGCCTTAGCGGCCGGTTCGCACAGGGCGGGGCGGCCTTCAGCGCAAGGGGTGCAATGGCCGCAACTAGGCACAAACACTGCTACCACGTGATCGCCAACGGCAAGATCGGTAACGCCGGAGCCAACAATTTTAACGATCCCCGCTGCCTCATGACCAAGTGCCATGGGAACCGGTCTCGGTCTGTTTCCATCAATCACTGATAGGTCTGAGTGGCATAACCCGGCGGCTTTGATTTGAATCAGAACTTCATTGTCACCGGGCGGATCCAAGTCCAGCTCTTCTATTACCAGTGGTTGTGATTGCTGATATGGGCGTTGTGCGCCAATAGCTTGCAAAACAGCGGCTTTTATTTTCATAACAGCATCCTTAATGGGCGTGGGTGCCAGAGCTTTTGCCTCAGCGCAGTCTATAGATGAGTGCGCATCTGCTCGTGCAGTTCCACTAACCGTACACGGCCACGCCATTCCATGCCAACATAGCTAGCGATTATTATTTCCCCCAACTATCATTTTTTGGTACCACGTTATTTATGAAATAAATTTGTAACGCATGCTAAGTGGCAGTCGCGCTACCTGTATTCGTGAGCGCAGCAGTGGCCTGAATTGCGATGGTAAGCTCCAGCAATTAGATGGTGTTTTCTGTGTCGGTTTGGGCTGACCAGTACGTTGCCACTGGATGTGTTGTTGGGCGCTAAGGTTGACAAGCTCCAGTCTAAAGCCCTTTATAGATTTTTCATCAAACTCTACACTTTCCAAATCAACAGAGATCATTATGGAGGCGCGCTTGAGGTATTGGGTATTAGCCTATGTTCCTTCAATTGTAGGCCAATGGCCAAACCGAAGGTGGCTCCCTGAATCTGGGTACTGCAACGCTGCGCAGCTTGGACGCGCCAGCAAAATTGCCCCCCCCGGATAGTGAGTGCAGGTTCTGACCGATTGCTGTGCGACAAACCTACGCTGGGAGCAATCGTTTTTCGGTTCTTCCATTGGCCATTTAATACGGCGATTTCCGAACCGGCCTAAGGTTGCTTGAGTTGATGGTGATGATATAGGCACTGTTCTAGGCACTGTCACCAATCGACAATTCAAACCCGACATCGGTCTGAACATTTTGGGGATGCCGACCTTCAATGCGGGCGATGACCTGCTCAGCGGCCACGCGGCCAATCGTCCGGCGAGGCGAAATTATAGTGGTTAATGGCGGGGTTACGTGTTGCCCGATGGGCAGCCCGTTAAAACCGGCGATGGCGATGGTTTCAGGCACTCGGATACCCTGGCGCTGGGCGTGCAACAGCGCACCGGTAGCAAGATCGTCATTGGCAAAGTGAATGGCTGTGACGGCCGGATAATCGGCGAGCACCATATCGAGCGAGCGAGCACCGGTTTCAAATTGGCCTAAAGGATCCATATCGAACAGCGGTGCGTTCAGACCAACGGCCTCAAGCTCCGTCTTGTGGCCTTCATAGCGTAATCCGGCACGGTAGTCTTGTGCTATCTGAGCAGCCACATAAACAATATTTCGATGTTTTTTCTCCAGCAGGTAGCGCGCCATACAGCGCCCAGCCGCTCGATGATCAAGCCCGATGTTAAGATCTATGGCATCACCCAATTCCATGATTTCAGCAATCGGACCGTCCCATTCTTCCAGTATCCGCTGGCAGGGGCCGTTGTGACGCAAACCGGTGATCACTAGGGCTGACGGTGACCAGCCCAGAAACGTTCTGACCAGTTGGCACTCACGGTCAAGGTCGTAGTCAGTGTTGGCCAATAGAATCTGATAGCCTTGCTTTTCGAACTCACTCTGCAGACCGCTAATCACTTCGATAAACACGATGTTGGACAGCGAGGGTACGATCACCGCAATGAAACGGGAACTGGCCGACGCCAGACTCCCGGCAAGCATATTGCGGACATATCCGACCTTGTCAATTGCCGCCTCAACCCGCTCCCTAGTTGCCGGACGCACTGCACCGGTCGCATTTATGACTCGCGAAACCGTAATTGCCGATACTTGGGCCTCCAGCGCTACATCCGCAATGGTTGGGTGCATAACGCCTTTGCGATGTCGCTTGGGTTTGTTACTGGACGCCGGCATTTAATTCTTTCCTTGCTATTGCTTCGGTGTGGATAATAATCTATTAATAATGTTAGCGCTAACATTTCATGGTTACGCATCGCGTTGTTGCAACTTGCCATAGTTCTTCACGATGAAACCGCCACTCCGCTGCGAGGGATCATTTCAGTGCCAAACAACAATAATTCAGTCGTCGGTGTCGTCGGATTGGGTGCTATGGGGCTGGGCTCTGCCGTAGCCATATTAAAAGCCGGACTTTCAGTGATAGGGTGCGACATTTCTGTCAGGGCGCGCGACGTATTCGTATCAAAAGGTGGAAGGAGTGTGGCCACACTCGCTGAGCTGGCCGCTGAGTGTGACATCGTCGTGTTGCTGGTGGTTAACGCCGAACAGGTTGAAACTGTGTTGTTCGGTGAGGGTGGCTTAACGGCCGTGCTGGCGCCGGGCAGCCTCGTAATACAGTGTGCAACCATTGCCCCGAGTTACGCTAGAACGCTGGGCACTCGCTTGGCAGAGTTCGGCCTGCTGATGTTGGATGCTCCTGTCAGCGGGGGCACTGTCAAAGCAAAAGCAGGGCAACTGTCGGTGATGTCCTCCGGTGGGCCGGATGCTTACGTCAAAGGCGAAAATATCCTGGCTGCGATGGCCGCGACTGTGTATCGATTAGGCGACAGCCCGGGGGTCGGTTCTAGCGTCAAACTGGTCAACCAGCATCTGGCAGGAGTTCATATCGCAGCGGCGGCGGAAGCTATGGCATTGGGCATGCGCATGGGAATCGACGCCGATACGTTGTACGAAGTCATTACCCATTCCGCGGGCAACTCCTGGATGTTTGAAAATCGTGTACCTCACATCATCAAGGGCGACTACACCCCATTGTCTGCCGTCGACATCTTCGTCAAAGATCTGAACATCGTGCATCAAACTGGCCGTGAGCTTACTTTGGCTATGCCTGTGGCCGCGAGTGCTCTTCAACAGTTCACGGCGGCAAGTGGCATGGGCCTAGGTCGCGAAGACGATTCTGCCGTGATCAAAGTTTATCAGAGACTGTCCGGAATTGAATTGCCTAAAAGGAAGGTAGCTCAGGGTGAGGAGGTCAATCAATGAGCCTTGTATTGGGGGTAATTTCTGACGATTTTACTGGCGCAACGGATCTGGCTAACAATCTGGTTCGTGCAGGAATGCGGACATTGCAAGTTATTGGAATACCAAAGACTGATTTGACGCTTGAAAATATCGATGCTGTCGTAGTGGCGCTCAAGTCCCGCTCCTGTCCTATGAGTGAAGGCGTCAATATATCATTGGCGGCATTGGAGTGGCTGCAAGATCAAGGCGCCCGGCAGATCTATTTCAAATACTGTTCCACCTTTGATTCCACCGACGCTGGTAATATTGGTCCGGTCGCGGATGCATTATTAGAGCGACTTGAGGCCAAGCAGACAGTAATGGTGCCGGCGTTTCCAGCCAATAATCGAACTGTTTACCAGGGCCATTTGTTTGTTGGTGACAGGCTTCTAAACGACAGCGGAATGGAAAACCACCCGCTTAATCCAATGCGTGATGCTGATCTGGTTCGCACATTGTCGCGCCAGACTGACCACAGTGTCGGCCTGCTGGCCCGGTCGGAGCTCTCTGCGGGCGTCCAGACCTCATGGGACCATCTCGAACGATTGGCGACGCAGGGCGTTCGACATGTTATTTGCGACACGCTCGACGAAACTGATCTTGCAACCTTGGCTGCTGTGGTGGTGAAGCTACCATTGGTCACTGGTGGCTCTGGACTTGGTCAGGCGCTACCCGCTGAGTATAGGCGCCTGGGTTGGCTTGACATCGTGGACCAAGCTGGCCGTCTTGAACCGGCAAGTGGTGGAGCACTGGTGTTGTCGGGCAGCTGCTCTCGAGCGACCCTAATGCAGATCAAACACTTCCTAGCCAGCCATGGGGGCTTTGCACTCGACCCACTTGCATTGGCCAAAGACGAAACCCATATCGGGCATGCTCTAGATTTTGCACGGCAGCGTCTGAGCAGTAAAGCGCCTGTTCTGATCTACGCCTCGGCAACGCCGGATAAGGTCCGCCAAGCCCAGGATCAACTTGGTGCCGCGGTCGCCGGTGAATGTATTGAACAAGCATTGGCGATAATCGCTAGCGAGTTGGTTGCTGACGGCGTAGGGCGCTTACTTGTTGCAGGCGGGGAGACTTCTGGCGCGGTGGTGTCTGCTCTTGGCATTTGTGAACTGCGTATCGGCGATCAAATTGATCCAGGTGTGCCATGGACCCAGGCTTACCTGGTCGGAAAACCGGCGCCGCTGTCGTTAGCGCTTAAGTCTGGTAATTTTGGTGGTGTCGATTTCTTTTCACGGGCGTTTGAGGTGTTGTTATGAGCAAGATTAACTCCCTGCGTGACGATATAACACGCTATGGAAAATCTCTGTTTGATCGGGGTTTGACTATGGGCTCCAGTGGCAATATCAGTGTGCGTCTGGACGACGGTGGTTGGCTCATGACTCCCACTAATGCTTGTTTGGGATGGCTTGATCCAGCTCGCATCTCACAGTTGGATCGTCATGGTCAACTGGTCGCAGGAGATCCCCCCACTAAGGAAAGCTTCTTGCATCAGGCTATGTATGGTGAACGGCCGCAATCAGGCGCAATTGTGCATCTGCACTCAACCCATTCGGTTGCGGTTTCCTGTCTGCCAGATGTTGATCCTAATAATTGCATCCCCTCCTTGACCGCTTATTACGTGATGCGAGTTGGCAAGTTACCTCTGGTGCCATATCACATTCCCGGGGA
This sequence comes from Marinobacter sp. M3C, assembly GCF_023311895.1. GTDB lineage: Bacteria > Pseudomonadota > Gammaproteobacteria > Pseudomonadales > Oleiphilaceae > Marinobacter. Next base: position 3,556,924 of record NZ_CP092284.1, on the reverse strand, counting down.
TGCAAGTCTCGGTGATGCGGTGAAGGGTTTAGCGGGTCAACACAGTGCTGTGTTGCTGGCCAATCACGGCCCAGTAGTAGCGGGCAAGTCGCTGGAAGCAGCGGTATATGCCACCGAAGAACTTGAAGAAACCGCAAAGCTTTTCCTGCTGCTGCGAGACCAGAACCCTCGTTGTCTGACTGACGATCAGGTCCGGGAACTAGAAGCCCGCTTTCCTCGCAGCTGAAATTGTTAAAGGACTCGATATGATACGACTGGCCGCTAACTTAAGTATGTTGTTTACCGAGCATGCGTTTATTGAGCGTTTCTCGGCTGCCGCAGCAGCGGGTTTTCGTGGTGTTGAGTATCTTTTTCCCTATGAGTTCGAAGCCAATGAGCTGAGAGCCGCGCTGGATAAAAACAAACTAACCCAAGTGCTTTTTAACTTGCCACCTGGGGACTGGGAAGCTGGCGAGCGAGGCCTTGCCAGTTTGCCTGGGCGTGAACAGGAGTTTCGCGATTCCGTGACTCAAGGCATTTATTACTCGGAGGCACTAAACTGTTCGCAAGTGCATGCCATGGCTGGCTTAATGCCGGTAAACGCGACCGATGAAGTTCGCAAGGCGCACCTGATGACCTATGTAGAAAACCTGCGTTACGCTGCCAAGGAGCTGGCAAAAGTCGGAAAGACCCTGCTGATTGAACCGATTAATGGTCGTGATATGCCTGGATTTTTTCTCCAACACCAGGCCCAGGCAACGGACATACTTGCGCGTGTTGGAGCAGATAACCTGCGAGTGCAGTTTGATATCTACCACTGCCAGGTTACTGAGGGTGACCTGATCCGGAATCTGGAAGCCCAGTTCCCACACATTGGCCACATCCAGGTTGCTGGCGTCCCCGAGCGGCATGAACCAGATTCGGGTGAAGTGAATTATCCGTCGATTTTGAGCCACTTGGACAGCCTCGGTTATCAGGGCTGGGTGGGGTGCGAGTACCGGCCTGCCGGCAGCACCCGGGCCGGCCTGCGCTGGGGCGAAGAATATGGGCTGACAACCTGAAAAGCCCCGATGATCAATCCAACAACAACATATATTGAACGCAAGAAAACATTCATAACAATAAGGAATTAGCCATGCACGTCCTGATCACCGGTGCTGCCGGTTTTCTTGGTCAACGCCTGACCCGAGCGCTGGTTGTTCGCGGCGAACTCAGCGGCCAGCCGCTAACGCATATCACCCTGATCGACCAAGTGAAGCCTAAGGTGCCTACGAGCTCATCTCTTGAAGCCTCCAGTCATGCCATCGATATTACTTTGCCCGGCGCGATGGATGCTGTTCTGGACGGGCGTCCTGATGTGATTTTCCATCTCGCTGCTGTAGTCAGCTCTGACGCCGAGGCTGATCTGGATCTGGGCTTAGCAGTCAACTTTGACGCCACTCGGACATTACTGGAAGGGTGCCGATTGCGAGGGTTATCGACCACACGACTAATCATGGCCAGCTCGGTGGCAGTTTATGGTGGCGACCTGCCGGAAGTGCTTGACGATCTGACAGCCCTGACGCCACAAAGCTCGTATGGTACCCAAAAAGCCATGAGTGAACTTTTGATTAACGACTACAGCCGTCGCGGTCTGGTCGATGGACTGGCATTGAGACTGCCAACTATTGTGATCCGTCCTGGGCTTCCCAATGCGGCAGCGTCCAGCTTTGCCTCCGGCATACTGCGTGAACCGCTTAGTGGAAAGGACGTTGTGTGTCCCGTATCAGTTGACCTTGAACTATTCGTGATGTCACCGAGAAGGGTGATCGAAGCACTGATATATGGCGCCGAGATACCGGGCCACGACTTGGGCAGTCGACGAAGTTTGATGCTGCCGGGCATCACTGTATGCGTGGCTGAGATGTTAGAAAGCCTGCGTCAGGCTGGAGGCGATGAGGCGATGGCTCGGGTACAACACAAGCCCGATGCGGGTATTGAAGCTATTGTCGCCAGTTGGCCAGGACGGTTTAACAATCAGCGTGCCAACGCGTTGGGATTCAAGGGCGATTTCGATTTTCGCGAAATTATCAAGGACTTCCTTGACGAACGCGACTAAACCCTTTGACTCCAAGTCAGAGGAAATCATAAGTATGCAACTACAAATCAAAGGATCAACAATGAAAATAAAATCCCTACGAAGCATGCTCTCACTTGCCATGGGTGGTTTCACCGCTACGCTGTCTTTGATTACGATCAATGCCCAAGCTCAACAGACCATTAATTTGGGGCATACATTATCGGACAGTTCTCATTACTCAGTCGGTGCTGACGCGTTCAAGAAAACTCTGGAACGCCTTAGTGACGGCGAATTCAAAATTCTCGAGCACCCCTCTGGGTCCCTCGGTGGCGAGCGCGCTATGATCGAGGGTTTGCAGATCGGAACCGTCGATTTAGTGATTACCTCCACCGGACCGCTGGGTAACTTTGTACCGGAGACCTATGTACTGGACCTGCCGTTCCTGTTCGAGAGCTATGAGCAAGCCCGCTGTGTGCTGGATGGCAATATTGGTCAATCCCTGCTTGACAAGATGGGAGAGCATAATCTGGTGGGCCTAGCTTGGTCAGAAAACGGATTCCGTCATATTACTAACAGCAAGCACCCAATCAGGACGCCTGAGGATTTGGCCGGTTTGAAGATTCGTACTATGGAGAACAAAGTACACATGGAGGCGTTTAAGCAAATGGACGCTCATCCAACGCCAATGTCGTTCCCAGAGGTATTTACTGCGTTGCAGCAGGGCACTGTGGACGGTCAGGAAAACCCTAGTACGGTTATTGTGGCTACCAAGTTCTGGGAGGTTCAGGATTACCTTTCACTAACTGGCCATGTCTATTCGCCAGCGATTGTCCTGGCTTCTCCGATCTTGTTGAACGACCTGAACGATGAGCAGCGCGGCTGGTTTTTCGAGGCAGCTAAAGCCTCGGTAGCGGCCACTCGTACCGAAGTGTCTCGTCTTGAGTTAGATGGTGTGAAGCTGCTTCGTGACAAAGGCATGGAAGTAGAAACTGATATTGACAAGGCGCCATTCCAGAAAGCAGCGGAGCCCGCGTACAAAATATACACAGATCAATATGGCAGCAAAATGTTGGGCCTTATCCAGGCTAGCGATTGCTAAGTGAGCTGTCATGTCAGCCCGGTATCAGTATACCGGGCGTTTAACACCACAGGACCATCCCAATGGTGAATTATTTCCTGCGATTTGAACGCTGGACCACCCGGTTGTCAATGTTGGCAGCTGCAGCAATGCTAATTATTTCGGTGTCCCTCGGTTTTTATCAAGTAATAACTCGGTTTTTTTTGAACTCACCATCAACTTGGTCGGAAGTTATCTCCCGCTCTGCCATGATCTGGTGTGTCTTTCTTGGTGCGGCCGCAGGCTTTCGCGGAGGCTTTATGATGTCGGTGGAATTGATCTACAGATTGCTGCCCACACGGCGTCTGATCTGGATAGAAGCATTCGTTGTCCTGTGTTGTGTAATCGTGTTCCTTGTGCTGGTCTACTATGGAACAGCCATGACTTGGCGCGTTCGTTCGCAGATGCTGTCTGGCCTTGGAGTTTCTATCGGCTGGGTTTATGCCGCTATGCCAACTGGTGCGTTATTAGCGCTAGTCGCGATTATGGCCCGGTTGATGGCACAGGCCACGGGACTTGAGACCATAGGGCCGGTAGACAGTGAAGTGCCGGCCGATGAAACTGTATCGGCAGTACCGGTCGCGTCCTATTCAAAACTAAAACCAAACGAACCTGAACCGAGCGTCAAGTCATGAACGCTGCGATTGGACTGTCCTTGATTATACTGTTCAGCTTGGGTGTGCCGATCGCGGTGTCGATTGTGCTTGCTTCAATTATCGGTATTGAGTTTTTCTCAGGATTACCTCTCCTACTGGTGCCTCAGCAAATGTTTATCGGCATCGACAATTTCCCACTATTGGCCATTCCCTTCTTTATTCTCGCCGGGAATCTCATGGCTGCAGGCGGAATTTCTCGGCGCCTTGTGGATCTTGCTAAAGCAATGGTGGGCGGCGTGCAGGGTGGATTAGCGATGACCTGCGTACTCACCTGCATGATGTTCGCGGCAGTATCTGGTTCCAGTGTGGCGACAACCTTCGCCATCGGCTCCATTTTGATTCCGGCGATGGTCAAACATGGTTATCCTCGTCCACTGGCAGCCTCGATTCAAGCTTCCTCCGCAGAGTTGGGCGTACTTATTCCGCCATCCATTCCGCTGATTTTGTACGGGGTCAGCACTGATACGTCTATTGGTAAGCTGTTTATAGCGGGTATTGGTCCGGGTCTTCTTATTGGCGGCGCCCTGCTGCTGTTTCTCTATTTGTTTTGCAAAGTTCGGGGCTATGGCTTGCGAGATCATGAAGATCGCCAAGACCTCCCCGTGGCTGTGAAACGCGCTTGGATCGCTATGCTTATGCCGGTGATCGTGATTGGCGGGATCTATGGTGGTGTATTCACTCCGACCGAAGCATCCGCCGTGGCAGTGGTTTATGCGGTTATCGTGGGCGGGTTTATATACCGGGAACTGAGCGTTAAGGAATTGATACCAATCCTGCGCAACAGCGTTATTTCCACATCAGCCGTAATGTTGATTATTGCGGCCGCATCATTGTTCAGCTTTCTGATCAGCCGCTCTGGGCTGCCAAATGAGATAGCCGGTTGGGTCACGGTCGTGTTCGACAACCAAATTTCGTTCTTACTGGCAGTGAACGTCATGTTGTTGATTGTGGGGATGTTCATTGAGACCTCCGCTGCGATTCTGGTACTGGCGCCAATTTTCACCCCAATTGCGATAATGTACGGGATTGATCCAGTGCACTTTGGGCTGATTGTTGTAGTGAATTTGGCGCTCGGTATGTTTACTCCACCGTTGGGCGTTAATCTATTTGCCGCTTGCGCGGTAGCCAAGCTATCGGTTGACCAGTTATTGCCATGGTTGATACGTTTTGTGCTTGTAGTACTAGCTTGCTTGATTGCCATTACCTACATGCCATGGATATCTATGGGCTTAGTTGACTTATTTTACTGACGTTTGAGCAGATCCATAAAAACTTCCAGCGGTGCCTTGAAACCCAGCCGCTTTCGAGGCCGGGTGTTGAGCTGGAAAGCGATGGCATCCAAGTCGTCCTGGCTCCACACGGACAGGTCTGTTCCCTTGGGCATGTATTGGCGCAATAGCCCGTTGGTATTCTCGTTGATCGCGCGCTGCCAGGGGCTGTGCGGATCGGCAAAGTAGATCGCTGTGCCGGTTCTCCGAGTGATTTCTGCGTGACGTACCCGTTCGTGTCCTTGATCGTAGGTGAACGTCTGGCGCATTTCCAGGGGCACTTGATTGAGTGCTGCACTGAAGCCCTGGACGGCGGCTGTGGCAGTGGCCCCATCCATCTTGGCGAGGAACACCCAGCCACTGACGCGCTCGACCAGTGTGCCCACGGCAGAACGGTTGAAGGCCCCTTTAATCAGGTCGCCTTCCCAATGGCCAGGCAAGATGCGCTCATCAACTTCGGGCGGGCGCAGATGAATGCTGACCAGGTCCGGGATTTGTTGACGGCGATCCACACCTCCCGCTCTCGGACGGCGCTGAGTGTGCCCCTGACGCAGGCAGGCGACCAGCTCCTTGCGAAGTTCACCGTAAGGCACAGCATAGATCGTCTTGTCGACGGTCTCGTGAGAGACTTGGTACTCGGGATGATTGGGAAACATAGCTTTCAGTGTGCCGCTGATCTGCTGAGGAGACCATCGGTTTCGGAGCATATCGAGGACAACGGCATACAGGTCCGTGCCTTCGATCAATGTGCACCGGGGGCGGCAACGTGTTCTAGCTGCGCAGACCCTTTCGACGGCTTGGCCTGCATCGTAAGTGCGACCTTCGCCGGTATGACGCACTAGCTCCCGGCTGAGGATACTGGGAGCCCGGTGCAGCTTCGTGCCAATGGCTCGTAGACTATAGCCCTGGCCCCGCATCAGCATTAGCATTAGCGTGGCCCGATCCATGTGACTGAGATGGTGGTCGGTTCTTTTCATCGCAACACGATACTCGTTCTGAGGGTGTTGCACTTAGTTATTGAGGCCGCGGTGTATTAAGTTGTTAACGAATATAAAGGTCAATGTCAGCATTCTTGAAAATATAGATTGTGGCATCATTATGAACGATACCTTCAAGTCAAATAAAGTTCGTGAAAATATATTTGAAACTATAATTTATTCTACATCAGGCGAAAATAGTGACAGTAAACCATTTAATTGATTTGATGATTAATTTTTACCGTGGATGCAGGACGTTTTACTCTAATGGAGCCTATCTGGCCCCTTAAATAGTCATTATATAGTGAGTTTCTTGAATGTCGCAATCTTTGAAAGGCCAGCTATATGAGGCGCTTAAACGAAGTATAGCTAATGGTTATCTTGAGCCCGGGCTTGTACTACTTGAAGGGAATATTTCTGAAATATTTGGTATGAGTCGATCTCCTGTTCGTCAGGCATTACAGCGTTTGCATGAAAACAAGTTTATTTTTCGTTTTTATGGACGAGGATATATGGTGGGAGATTTTTCCGTTGAACCTATCAGGCGGAATTTAACCGCTAACGATTTTCGCGCTTTGGATGAGTATTCCAAGATCGAACGAACAGATACATGGCGTGGCATTGCTGATATTATCGAGCATGATGTAGTTTTAAGTTCGATAAAAGGTAGATTTGAACTCAACGAATTGCAACTGGCTAAGAAATATAATGTCAGTCGTACGATTACTCACCCAATTCTTCTTTATCTTCAATCGATTGGAGTGGTCGAAAAAGTTAAGTATTCTAGCTGGTCAATTGTGCCTTTGGATAGTGAACGACTGCGAAATCTCTACGAAGCGCGTAGGCAGCTTGAACCTTTTATGATTTCAAGGGCAACGCTCAATATGTCCGAACAAGAAATAAAAAAATTCATTGAGAAACTTGAAAAAACAGCAGAGAAATATCCTAACGTTGAGGGCGGGACACTTGATGAGCTCGAAAGTGACTTGCATAATAAAACCGTTCGCATGGGTGGCAATCTGGAGATATTTAATATGCTAAAACGCACCTATCCCGTGTTGCTTATTAGCAAGCATATACTGGGTTCGACTGTCGCACTCCCAGATCAAGATCCGTTTTTTCATGATCACCTGGAAATTTTTACAAGAATGCTTAATAAAGAAGGTGAATTGGCGAGTCAAGCGCTCGCCGCTCATCTGGCACGATCTGAAGCCAAGGTACAGGAGCGTCTTAGCGATTTTCGTGACAATGGCGCCCTCAACATTCCTGACTATTTGCGTTAGCGTCATTACTTTATTCTTGGATTCATAGAATAAGTGCAGCACTTTGGATTAACAGGTAGAGGTAGGAGGGCCGTTGCCGGTACCCTCATTCGCTTTACCGACCAAAGTGAAGAGAATCATGGGATACCGACAACTGACCCAGGCACAACGATACCAGATTTCGGCCTTCTTGAGAGTAGGCTGGAGCCAGCGGAAAATAGCTCGGGAGATCAACGGCCACAGCTCGACCATCAGTCGGGAACTGCATCGCAATCGAAGTCTGACTGCATACGAGCCGATGGAAGCCAGTCGTTTGTCCAGACGTCGGCGCAAAGCAGCTCGCAAATCTCATAAACGAGCGCCCTCATTGATAGATTGGGTGGCCAAGCAGATTCAGAGTGAATGGAGTCCTGGTCAGATAGCCGGTTTTATGAGGCGAGTTGGCAGTGTCCAAGTCAGCCAACAGTGGATTTACAACCTGATTTACCGGGACAAAATAGCCGGTGGCGACCTCTGGAGGTATTGTCGCTTGCCTTACCAGAGACGTTATCAGCGCCATCTTGCCAAGCGAGCGGGGTTAGGCAAGATCTCGGATCGCGTAGGCATTGAGTGCCGCCCTAAAGCCGTCGATGATCGTCTGCATATAGGCCACTGGGAAGGAGATACAATCCTTCACGGGCATAAGAATTCAGGCGCGGTTACTCTGGTTGAAAGACGGTCCGGCTACCTGCTCGCAGACTGTGTGCCGAAGCTGAAAGCCAACTTAGTTACAGAGGTCATCATCCGTGAGTTAAGGCCGATCAGAGGGGCCGTACAGACGCTGACACTGGACAACGGTTCTGAATTTTCGGACCACCAAACATTTAGCAAAGCGCTGTCGCTGACGTCGTATTTTTGTGACCCTTACCGGTCCAGTCAGCGTGGCTCCAACGAGAATACGAATGGCCTATTGAGGCAATACTTTCCGAAAGGCACCGACTTCGCCAAGGTATCCAGAAAGGCAATCAGGCAAGCGGTGAACAGACTGAATAACCGACCACGAAAACGGCTGGGTTATCGCACACCGGCAGACGTTTTCTGGGGCGAATACTCAGGGGGCTTGGATACGAGCGGTGCTGCACTTAATACTTGAATCCAGGATCCAAGATTCAAATCATAACGTCACATATATTGCCATGGAAGATCGAGACCAACCCTCGGCTCAGGACCAAGAGTAAAGATAGTTGTTGCCCCCTCCATGTCTCAACCTCCCTGCTCTCGGTATTACTCACTTAGGAAAACGCTGATTAATTAAAGAGCGACGGCAACTAATTGCAAGCTAACCAAATTCCGCCTGAGAAATAATCCTTTTTCTCATTCTACATTTAATAGTCCAGTTTTACCGACAAAATCGCCAATTTTGGCTTTAACCTCACCTTTTAGGCGAAGTTAAAGCACCTGGAGACGGATTTAGCCTTCGGGTCGGTACTAGTATTAGGCGTCAGCGCTCCGCGAACTACAGGAATGGTTTCGCCCTGGTTTCAGGGCAATAGCCGGTCAAGTTGATCGTCGGTTGTCGTTGAAGGCAGCTTGACGAGCACTTCCACCATATTAGTGTAGGGGCTCAATGCCATTGGCTCGGGCTGTAGAGTCTGGCGCTGGCGTGCGCGCCCTTTGGTGTTTGGCTAAAGAGCCAACGGGCTAATGGCACTCTCCGCCGGGTTGTTATCCAACAGGATGCGACCGTCCGTCATGAATACCGTCAGTTTTTCCCATTGACTGGTCAGGTAATGCAGCGCTTTGCCAATGGCCGTCTTCGGCGGTACCTGATTCAGGGCTTTATGTTTATGGATGGGAACTAGGTAGCTTTCTAGCAGTCGTGCGGGTACCTGGCTGCCATAAACGGCATCCTCCAGTGCCTAGTCGGCCAGGGCACGACCTGTTCCATCTCGGCCAAAAACCGCTCACGTCCAATCTTCTTTTTCGTGTCGACGAAATCGCCTGCTCCATGATCGTTCCTGGTCGATTTGATTATCGAGAATTTTGTTTGACCAAATCAGAGACTCAAGCTGAATTAATCAGTGTTTTCCTAGTGTCTCTTAACAGAAGTCCGTTTGTTTATTGAGTTTGTCTGATAATCTAGCGATTGACTCAATAATCTGGTCGGCAGATTTATGCCATTCAAAGGGTTTCGGGTCGTCATTGTAAATCTTCAGATAGTCTTTGATCGAGCTCTCAAGCTCTCGTGTACTGCGATGTGAATTTCGTTTAATCCAGCGCTCTGAAATCAGCCCAAAGAACCGCTCGACTTGATTGATCCAGGACGCTGAAGTCGGCGTGAAATGCACGTGATAGCGAGGCCTCGCGGCAAACCAGGCGCGCACCTTTGCCGTTTTGTGCGTCCCGTAATTGTCCATGACTAGATGAACGTCCATATCGTGCGGAACCGCGCGATCAATCTCTTTTAAAAAGGCCAGGAACTCCGTTGCACGGTGTCGGCGATGAAGCCTGCCGATCACTTCCCCGGTCGCTATATCAAGTGCCGCGAACAGCGTTGTGGTGCCGTGTCGGACGTAATCATGTGTTCTGGTTTCCGTGTGCCCGAAGGACAGGGGTAGCGCTGGCTGAGTTCGATTGATGGCTTGTATCTGACTCTTCTCATCAACACACAGCACCAACGCCTTCGTTGGCGGGTTCATGTACAAGCCAACGATATCGTGAACCTTGGCTACAAAATGGGGGTCGGTAGACAGCTTGAAGGTATCATGGCGATGTGGCTTCAAACCGAAAGCCCGCCAGATTCGACTCACCGACATAGCGCTCAATCCGGCCTCTTTTGCCATCAGGTTAGTCGACCAGTGGGTAGCATTTTTTGGCTTTTCCCTGAGCGTTTTATTAATTAAATCAGTAACCTTTTGATCATTTATGGTTCGAGGCCGACCGGTTCTGGGCGCATCAGTCAGGCCTGCAACCCGGCGCGCCTTGAAACGATTTCGCCACTTATTCACCGTTTCGGAGGTCACCCCAACGCGGTCACCGACAACACTGCCCGGAAGGCCTTCAGTACTTAGCAGAATGATGCGCGCTCGCAACTGTTCAGCGGCAGGCATGCGTTGTCGCCGCAACCACGACTCCAGCTCCTTTCGTTCAGAGTCACTCACTTCAAGGGGTCTAGCTATCCGCGCCATGAGCACCTCTCCTGTGTCTGTTTGTCAGATTATACAGGACAGAATAATTATATATACGAATTTTTGTTAAAGGACACTAGCTTCATAATGTTTTTCATCCCGCCATCATGAACAAATCCTGCACTTGCTTCAGGCTCATTTGATATTAAAAACACAATTTCTCTTCAGACTCATTTCATATTGCATAAGGCTAAATCTAGATGTCAGACTATTATCCTGTCATACTAAATACTAGGTTAATAACACTTACGCCAATAGACCTTAAAATTACTAACGATCACGGAACCTGCCATGCGATTAAATAACAAAACAGCCCTGATCACCGCAGCGGGCCAAGGCATCGGCCGAGCCACGGCCCTGCGATTCGCCGCTGAGGGCGCACGGGTCATTGCCACCGATATCAATGAAGTCACCCTGGCCGAACTAGCCAGCACGCCCGGCATCGAGACCCGACGACTGGACGTACTGGATGCCGCTGCCATCGAGGCGCTGGCTGCCGAACTGGGGCCCGTCGACATCCTCTTCAATTGCGCGGGCTACGTGGCCAGCGGCTCGCTGCTGAAGGGTACCGATGCTGATTGGGAATTGTCGCTATCTCTCAACATCATGGCAATGATGCGTATGACGCGAGCGCTGCTGCCCGCCATGCTCGAGAACGGCGGTGGCAGTATCATTAACATGGCTTCGGTGGCATCGAGCCTCAAGGGCGTGCCCAACCGCTGCGCCTATGGCACCACCAAGGCCGCGGTTCTAGGGCTGACCAAGTCAGTGGCCGCCGACTACATCGGCCAAGGCATCCGCTGTAACGCCATTTGTCCGGGCACCGTAGACTCACCTTCGCTGCGCCAGCGCATTTGCGCCCAGGCCGAACAGCAGGGTCGCAAGGAGGATGAGGTCTACGCCGAGTTCAACGCTAGACAGCCTCTGGGTCGCCTCGGCAGCGCCGACGAAATCGCGGCCCTCGCCACCTATTTGGCCGCCGACGAATCTGCCTATACCACCGGCTCCGCCCAGATCATTGATGGCGGCTGGTTAACCTGACGATACCTCTTTAGACGATTCCCAACTAAGATACACAGAGCCCATCTGACAAAGGAAGCACTCATGAAATTACTGCGCTTTGGCCCTCGGGGTCAGGAAAAGCCCGGCATGCTAGACACCCAGGGCGTGATCCGCGATCTGTCGGCCCACCTGCCCGACCTCGACGGCCTCCACATCAGTCGCGACGGCCTAGCGATGCTGGCCGACTTGGACCCCGACACCCTGCCCGAGGTGCCTCAAGGCACACGCCTGGGCCCCTGCGTCGGCGGGATCGGCAAGTTTGTATGCATCGGACTCAACTACTCGGATCACGCAGCCGAAACCGGCTCCCAAGTTCCTCCCGAGCCGGTGGTATTCAACAAGTGGACGAGCGCCATATGCGGCCCTGATGACAACGTTATGATCCCTCGTGACTCGCAGAAAACCGATTGGGAAGTTGAGCTGGGCGTGGTGATCGGCCAAGGGGGCAAGTACATCGACGAAGCCGATGCTATGAAACATGTGGCCGGCTATTGCGTAATCAACGATGTCTCTGAGCGCGAGTTCCAGCTCGAGCGCAGCGGCACTTGGGACAAGGGCAAGGGCTGCGACACCTTCGGTCCGATGGGACCCTGGCTGGTCACACCCGACGAGATTGCCGATCCGCATGAGCTCGATATGTGGCTCGAGGTCGATGGCAAGCGCTACCAGGACGGCAACACCCGCACCATGGTTTACCAGATTCCTTTTTTGATCAGTTACCTGAGTCGCTTCATGAGCCTTCAGCCAGGTGATGTGATCTCGACCGGCACCCCACCAGGCGTTGGCATGGGCCAAAAGCCACCTATCTACCTTCGCCCCGGCCAGCGGATGCGCCTGGGTATCAAGGGGCTGGGCGAACAGAATCAGCAAGTGATCGCCGACGACCCCACCTGAATCAAACTCGCCTGAAACAGGAGCGCAGAGCCATGCGCGGCATCGTCTGTGCTCGCCCTCGACTATATGGAACGCGATGAAAGATTAGCGCCGGGTTGCGATGTCAGCGAGGCCCTGCTGAGCATCCGGCGAGTCGGCATCTTTGGCACCGATATTCACGCATTCGGCTGCAATCAGCCCTACTTTGCCTATCTGCGCGTAAAGGGACACGAACTAGCCGGCGAGATCGCGCACTTGGGCGACGGTCACGACCAGGCACTGGTGGAACAGAACGCCTCCGTCATTCCCTACTCCGCGCTGCGGTGAATGCCGTGCCTTCCACAAAGAGCTCACCAACTGCAACCAGCGAATCACGGTCATCGACGTGCATCGCGACGGCAGCATGTGCGACATGCTGGCAGCGTCTGTCGACCACTTGACTCCCTCCTTCATCTTATCGCTGGACCAACTCGCGCTAAAGAGATGCCTGGCCATCGGCGTCTGTGCAATACTCTGCCCTCGGGCAAACTGACGGTCGTGGTGAGCGTCAGCCTGCCCGCCAGTTTCCCCATGCGACTGACTCGCTTGCTGAACGCGCGCTTTCACCACGTCGGCGCCGATTCACGCCGATGTCCTGCGAACTGCTTCATTCCAATAGCCAGCGCCTCAAGGCAATCGCGCCTACCCGCATCCCCAACTTCTCCGCCTCCATCGAACCCTCTGGGCCGTTCATGATATTTTGGGGATCGAGTTGCCCTGCCGATATCCCTGCACCCAGATAGTGAACGACATCTCTCCATTAGAGCAGCGCAAGCTGCACATCCTCAACCTGTCGCACGTAAGCCCTCAGGGCGTCGATGACAGACGCTTTTTGAGCTGCATGTAGGTACCGTAATGGCGATCCAGGTGACGCCGCATTGCCGCCTCGGCGGCATCGGCGTTACGTGACTCGATGGCTTCGACGATCTCCGCATGCGCCGCCGTCGCTGCCTTGTCCTCGTCCTGCTGCTGAAGCACTTGGGCGCGACGGTCGTCGAGCCACTCGGAAAGAGCCACATGGATGGCATCGAAGATGGGGTTGCGGCCGATGCTGGCCAGGACGCCATGGAAATAGTTGTCGGAACGCTTGAAGCGCGCCTCATCACCGATCGCGTCGCGATTGTCTTGTAAGGCATCACGCAGGCGCTGAACATCCTCCTCACTGGCATTGACGGCGGCATAGCGCGCCAGTGAGATCTCGAACATGGCACGGGCCTCCTGGAAATACTGTTGCCCGTCGGGTTTGGAGAGAAGCTGACGAGTCACACCGGAAAGGCGTGCCATCACGGCCTCCGCCGTGGGACGAATGACCCGCGCGCGCTTGCCATTGTTGATGACGATCAGGCCCAGGCGTTGCAGGTAGAACAATGCCTCGCGTACCGCCGGACGACCGACCCCGAACTGGCCCATCAGCTCCCTCTCCGAGGGCAGTTGAGCATTCTCGCTCAAGCGCCCCTCAATGATCTCGGTTTCCAGCCGGTCAGCAACCTGTTCAGATAGTGTCTTGCGCTCCACCTGGTATCTACTCACGTACGTTTTCTCCTGACTGTTTTCAATGAAGAAAGAGTAGCTATCTTCAGCTCTAGATACATTTTACAGTATTTTTCGCCATTCTGAGGCTGGCACGACGTCTTTTTCAGGGCAGGGGCGCCAGCGGCTCAACATCGAACTCCGCCGCCAGCGCGGCATAAGCCGCCTGGTTGGCACTATCAAGAGGAATGCCATCGGCATCCCGCCGGGCACGGCAGCGCCACTCGCGATCCCCGGGTGCCAACACCTCTGCACCCTCATTGACCGGTTGGGTACGCAAATCCACGAGGTACTCGCGAAGGCAGGCTTCGAAGGACGCACTCTCGCTGAAGGCGGTCGGATTCATGGCCAAGAAAAAGTGACCCACCCCACGTGGCGTCGCCATGTCGGGTCCACCCATCGGCAAGAGACGAAAACCGTTGAGCATGCCCGCAAGCGTAGAACTCAACACCTCGACCATGCCGCCAAGCCCTGCCCCCTTGAAGCCGAAATCATTACCGCCCAGCGGCAATAGCGCAGAGACCTCGGCCGGGGACTGGGTAACGCGACCTGCGGAGTCAGCCGCGACCTGGTCCGGCAGTTCACGACCAATAGCGCCGTACTGCTGAACTCGGTTCCAAGGTACCGAGCTGGTCGCCATGTCGAGCAGATAGGGCTCGTCACCGTTCAGGGGTGCCGCGAAGGCGATGGGGTTGGTCCCATGAAACGGTGCCCTGCCCGCGTGCAACAGGACGAAAGGGTCGGAATTGCAGAAGGCCATGCCAATCAACCCGCGCTCTGCCGCAGCCAGGGCGTAGCAACCCGCAGCACCGAAATGCGAGGAGTTACCCACCGCCACGGCACCGAGCCCCACCGTCTCGGCCATTTCGGCGGCATGATTCATTGCCGTGTAGCCTGCCAGATGCCCTAAGCCATCATCAGCATCCAGATATCCCGTGGCCGGTAGGCGACGCGTAAAGCGCATCTCGGGCTGGCCTTTGATACGCCCGCCCTGCAGAGCCTGGATGTAGTGCGGTAACAACCGCAGGCCGTGACTGTCCGTCCCCATGCGCGAGGCCGTGACCAGTGCGCGAGTCACGGCCTGGGCGGAGGCCGTATTTGTCCCCGCCTTGTGCAGGATCAGACCCATAAAACGCTCCAGGTCGGCAACAACAACGCGAAAATCCGTTGAATCGAATGTCATTGGCATTCAGCTCCTTCAGTCAAACTCAACGGTAGACAAGGGTCGGCAGCCAAAGCGAAATGGCAGGGATAAACGTCACCAGCAGCAGCGAAACAACCAGCGGAATCAGAAACGGTAGCGTGCCGCGCATGCAGTTCTCGAAGGAAATATTAGATACCCGCGACAGCACATACAGCACCATGCCCACCGGCGGCGTCAGCAGGCCGATCATAAGATTGAGTACCATGATCACGCCAAAGTGCACCGGGTCGACGCCCGCCCCCACGGCAACTGGCAGCAGGACCGGGACTAGGATGGTGATCGCTGCAATGGTCTCCATGAAACAGCCGACCACGATCAGCACGAGGTTGATGATAATCAACAGCGCTATGGGGTTGTCCGCGAAGGGCCCCAGAATGTCCACGACGTGCTGAGTCACCTGGTTGCTGGTCATGATCCAAGCGAATATCGAAGCACCAGCGACGATCAGCAAAATGACGGCTGTGGTCTCGATGGTTTCCATGCTGACCTTTATCAGCCGCCGCCAGGTCAGGATGCGATACACCATACCGCCCAGGAAAAGCGCATAGGCCCCCGCTGCGATGGCGGCCTCGGTCGGTGTAAACACCCCTGATATGATCCCGCCAACGATGATCAGCGGGGTCAATAATGACAAGAAGGCGCGACGAAACGTCAACCACAGGACCGGAATCGAGAATGCCGCATCGCGGGGATAGCCGCGGCGTTTGGCCATGATCGTGATCATCACCATCAGCGCCCCCCCCATCAGCAGGCCTGGGATCAGCCCAGCAGCGAACAACTGTCCGACGGAGACCGACGCCATTACACCATAGATGACCATTGGCAGGCTGGGGGGGATGATTGGGCCGATCGTCGAGGACGCCGCCGTGATCCCCACCGAGAATTGCTCGTCGTAGCCTGCATCGCGCATGGCCTTGATCTCGATGGTACCCAAACCTCCAGCGTCAGCCACCGCCGCACCGGACATGCCGGAAAAGACGATGCTGGCGCCGACGTTGACATGACCCAGACCACCACGCATCCAGCCCATCAGCGCCTTGGCGAAATCGAAAATGCGGTTGGTGATACCACCATTGTTCATCAGGTTACCAGCCAGGATGAAAAAGGGGATCGCCAACAACGGAAAGCTGTCGATGCCATTGATCATGCGATGCACGACCACCACGTCCGGCACCCGTCCGGAGAGATAGACATAAAGCAGGCAGGAACCCGCCAAGCTGATGGCGATCGGCACGCCCAGCAGCAACATGGTGAACAGCGCAGCAAAGAGAAATAGCAGATACTCGCCGAAGAAGGCTAAGGTCAGGCAACCCGACACCGCCAGCGCGGCGATGAGGGGTGAAACTAACGCGCTCCGACGGTGCACAGCCAAGGTATGAGACATGGGAGAAACTCCGGCTAATGTTGTTATGGGATGTCAGGATGTGCAGGGCTACGATTGCGCCAGTGGAGTATCGCAATCTGGATCGACCGCCCCAACATCAAGAGGAAACCCACCAGAACGAAGTAGTAGAGAAAACTCTTTGGGATATCGACGGACGTCATCAACGACGTGGTCAAGTCGGCAAGTTTCCAAGTGGTCCAGGCTCCGATGGCGAAGAAGGCGATGCTGACGAAATCCACGAGGATCACGAGCAGTCGACTCATCCATCCCGGCATGTAGCGATAGAAAAACTCGACGCAAATTTGCGTGCCAGTGCGTACGGCCATGGAGCCGCCCATGAAGCCCACGATCACCAGCAGGTAGCGAGCCATCTCCTCCGTCCAGGCGATCGAGTTCCCAAGTACATATCGGCTGAAGAACTGCATGAACACATCCAGCGCCAGCAACCAGAACACCGCCAGGGTGGCGTAATCCTCTATACCGTAGTCTCGCCATTCGAAAGTATCTTCTTCCTCGATCTGGAAACCGGGCTCCTCGGCTGGCCATTTTTTCATTGTCATTTTCTAGCTCCGAAGATGACGCCACCCCATTGAAGGGGTGGCGTGTCGGCAACGAGGAGAGTCCTACTGACCGATCGCCTGGAGACGATCGTAGGTCTTTTGATCCCAAGTAGCATTTTCACCGTTATGGTACGGCACGGTCGCTTCGCGGAATGGCGCGACGTCGACTTCATTGACGGTCACACCCTGATCTTTGAACCAAGCGACGAGGTCCTCTTCGGATTGGAGAATATCGGCGGTGATCTTCTGGCCGGCTTCCTTGTAGACCTCGCGGAAGATTTCCCGGTCCTCTTCGGAAAGACGGTTCCACAGCGGCCCACCGACAATGGTGATCAGCGAGTCGGTAATGTGGCCTGTCAGATTGATGTAATCTTGCACCTCGTAAAAAGCCTTGGCGCGAATGGTTGGCAGCGGGTTCTCCTGAGCGTCCACAACCCCCTGTTGAAGGGCCAGGTAGACCTCGGCGAAAGCGATAGGCGCCGGATTGGCACCTACCGCCTCTGGGAACATCATGTACAGCGGCGCGTTAGGCGTGCGGATCTTAAGACCTTTCATATCCTCCGGCTTATTGATTGGCTTATTCGAAGTCACGTGGCGACGCCCATAGTAGTTCATGGCCAACGGCACGTTGCCGGTTTTGTCCTTATAGCCTTGGGCGAGCTCATCGAAGAGGTCGCTGTCGGCATAGGCAAGCCAATGGTCAAAATCGCGGAACATATATGGCGCGCCGGCAATGCCGATGGGACCGTAGAAGCGCCCGGCGAACTGGCTAGAGGTGAAGATCAGGTCTACGGTGCCAAGCTGAAGGCCCTCGTTGATGTCGATTTCCTTGCCCAGCGTCGAGGCGCCATGGACCTCGATCTCGTAGCGGCCATCAGTGCGCTCCTTGATCTCATCGGCCGCCCATAGGGCCCATTCATGAAAGGGCTCTGATGTTTCATAGACGTGGGCGAAATTGAGCGTCTCAGCGAAGGCTTGCCCGCCGAAACTAATCCCGGCCAGCAGGACGGTGCCGATAGCGAGACGATGAAAACTCTTGAGTCGAAAACTGGTGTTGCCCATTTTATTGTTATCCTTGACATGAATTATTTGGGAATAGACTTGTTAGGTGACAGGTAGAAAAAGGAAGATGGCTTACCTGTATACGTGTCATACCATCACACTCGAATCTAGTCGACTATACTTAGCAATGCAACCTCTGGCGTCGCGTCTACGCCAGATGTTGCAGAAGGCGTACCAACAAGGATTCATCACCGAATCCGCCCGCCTTAGTCAACAAAGGCCATTCCCGGTTACCCTGCGGATATCCCAACACGACTCCCGGCTCCCATTCGCCCGCGACATCCACGTAACTCGCACCCAAGGCCTTCATCAGCGCACTGGCACAATCGCCACCGGTCATCAGATAAAGGCGCTGCGTGGCCGTTGCCATACCCTTGGTGAGTGCTTCGGCCAGCATTGCCGCTACTTCGTCCGCCTCGCGGGGCGTCTCGTCGGTATTGCAAAGCAGCAACAGGAAAGGCGCCTCGACCGGCACATCACCGGCGCCTATCACAACCGGCAGTTCGGGCGCGACACGACGCAGGGTAGCCACCTGCTGCGCTGCGCGCTCACTGCGCGAGCCTACGGCCAGCCAGAGGCCAGTGAATCGCGCATAAACGGGGCGCGACTCCGTCTCGCCGAACATGACGTGTGCCAGGGCGCGACTCAGCCCGGCGGCGCCTACCGCCAGCCACGCATCCTGACCATCGATGATTCCACCGGCCAAGGCATCGAGGTCAGCGTCAGTCTTAGCATCAGCTACGCTGTCTGCTGCGGGCAGTATTTGCCCGGGAGCATGGCGCGTCAGGGGTAATCCAGCGGCGGAAAACAAGGCGTCCAGCCCACCACTAGGAGGGCGAGAACGCGCATCACGGGCAAAGTCGGTGGTCTCCAGGAGTCGTCCGTTCACGATGATATGGGCATCGCAGGTCGTGCGGCCCTGTGAGGGCACGGCAGGGGCGAGCAACAGCCGTCGGGCACAGGCCTGGCGCATCGCCAGGCTTTCGGCGACCACCTGGCCGCGCAGTGTCGAGTCGATCTTCTTGAACCATACGGCTGGCGCCAGGCGGGCGAGTATCTGGGTGGCCCGCACCACGCGCTCGGCCGCCGTCGAGGCGGTCAGATGGCGTGATTCGGTCGTCACCGCGATCACCTCCGGCAGCGCCCCTCGCCACGCGTCCAGCAAGGCTTCCAGCCGCTCCAGCGCCACGACCACGCGTGTGGTCGCGCCGCGCTGGGCGAAGGGTGCCGCGGCGTCCAGCGCGCCGGTCAGATCGTCGGCGACGATCGCCACTCGACACTCACTCACGCACACCGGCCCCGCTCTCGGCAACGGTCCCAGCGACCAGGCGATGCGCATAGGCAATGGCCGCGCCCATGTTGGTCGCGTCCGCCCTGCCCTGCCAGGCAATGTCGAAGGCGGTACCATGATCCACTGAGGTGCGTCGAATCGGCAGGCCGAGGCTGACATTCACGGTGGTGTCGAAGGCAATCAGCTTGACCGGGATATGGCCCTGATCGTGATACTGAGCCACCACCAGGTCGAACTCACCCTGCGAGGCGCGATAGAAGACGGTGTCGGCGGAGATCGGACCACTGACGTCGAACCCACGCGCCTTGAGGGCCTCGACGGCCGGTGCGATGCAGCGTGTGTCTTCGTCGCCGAAAATACCGCCTTCGCCGCAGTGCGGATTGAGGCCGGCCACCGCGATGCGCGGATTGGCCATTCCCAGAGATTTGAGATGCTCGTGCCCGGCCTCGACGGTGGCGATGATCCGCTCGGGCGTCACCCGGTCAATGGCCTCGCGCAGCGACACATGGGTCGACACGTGCAGGGTCGACAGGTGCTCTGAGGCCAGCAACATGAACGACGACGGTGCACCGGTCAGCGCGGCCAGCATTCCGGTGTGGCCATCATAATAATGACCGGCCGCATGCAGTGCCGCCTTGTTCAGAGGCGCCGTGACGATCACCCCGGCCCGACCGTTCTGCACCAGTTCCACGGCCGTGGCGATGCAGCGAAAGGCCATGTCGCCGGCACCGGCACTGATCTCACCATCGGGAATCGCGACATCGGCGGGCGCCTCGACTACCGCCACTGCCACACTGCCTGTCGGGGCGTCGGCGGTATCCAGGGGAGCGAAATCCAGCTCGGCACTGATCGTTTGCGCGGCACGCCGAAAGATCGCCGGATCGCCGACCAGCAGCGTGCCAGAACGCGCCGACGGCGACATGGCGGCGACGGCACGGCAGATGATCTCGGGACCAATTCCCGCCGGGTCCCCCATGGTAATGGCGATGTCGTACTGGCCGATGTGACTCATGGCATCAACTGCCCACCATTGACCTCGATGATCTGCCCCGTGATGTAGCCGCTAAGGGCATCGGTCGCCAGGAACAGATAGGCGCCGACACAATCCTCGGCGCTACCCAGACGGCCCTGGGGAATAGTGGCACGCGCGGCGTCCATCTGAGCATCGTTGGAGTGACGCTCATGGAAATCCGTGGTGATCACACCGGGTGCCACGGCATTGACACGGATGTTGTCGCCGGCGAGTTCCTTCGCCATGTTGCGGGTCAGGGTGGTGACGAAACCCTTGGCCGAGGCGTAGAGACCCGCGCCGGGACCACCGCCATTGCGCGCCGCAATCGAACCGGTATGGATGATATTGCCGGCCCCGGCCTGGCGCAGGTAGGGCAGCGCCGCCCGGCTGGCCATCACCACTGAGCGGGCATTGAGGTCCATGACGCGGTCGTAATGCTCATCGTCCATCTCATCTAGGCTGACGCGTCCCAGCATGTCGCCGGCATTATTGATCAGCAGGTCGAGCCCACCTAGTTGTTCCGCCGCATGATCGACGATCGCGGTGGCTTCGCTGGAGCGGCTGACATCGCCCTGAATCAGAAAGGCCTCGCCCCCTGCCTGGCGGATATCATCGCAGACCGCCTGGGCCGGCCCTTCGCTGCGGTGATAATGCACCGCCACTCGCGCACCAAGCCCCCCGAGCCGCCTGGCAACTGCCGCGCCGATACCGCGGCTCGAGCCGGTCACCAGTACCCGCTTACCTTTCATTTCATCGAACATGCTGTTCTCCTGATTGGCTATAGCCTGGAAGTCGTCGTTGGGTTGCCATAATGATCCTAGCATACCTGTCATACATTACGACATCGCGTGTGCCGTAGGCGAAAGTTAGCCCGCTATTTTAGACACTCACATTAGCCACTCGGAGCCGTTATGCCCCCGTCTCCAGAAAATTTCATACCTGCCGATCTATCCACAGCGCTACTGATCGGGCTCGCCTCGCGCGATTTGACCCTTGTCGGTCCGGTTTTGGTCGCGGTACGCGATGGCGAGGTCATCGATATCACTCACCAACTCGCTTGGCACCTCGCCAAATGCCTCTTACCTACTCGCTCCCTGCGACGTCCCGACGGTAAATGGCTATGGCGTGATTTTCGCGGTCAGTCTGATGGAGCGAGTGATCGAGGAGCAGGCTGGCGACGACCCCGGCCCGCGCCGTCGAACTGCGCGAGGAGTTGCAAACGCTGATCGGCAAAGACCTGTCGCGCATCGTGCCCGGCTCCGAAGAAGCCATGGCCCTCAAGCAGGCCCGAGGCGCTTGGTCGCAGTACATGAAGGTAGGCATCGGCTCTGATGCCAAGGTGTTCACCAAGGCCCAGCCGTTGTCGTTGGTGGGTTTCGGCAGCCCCGTGGGTCTGCATCCGTCATCACAATGGAACAACCCGGAGTCGGAGATCGTGCTGGCCATGGACGCGGAAGGTCGCGTCAAGGGCGCCACCCTGGGCAATGATGTGAACCGTTACGACATGGAAGGTCGCAGCGCCCTACTGCTTGGCAACGCCAAGGACAACAACGCCTCCTGCCATCGCCCCACGACACTTATGAGGACACCATCATGACCACTATCACTCGCGTCGACGTCCAGGACATCCATGTCCCAACCTCGCGTTCGCTGGACGGCTCGGACGCCATGAACGCCGCGCCGGATTACTCCGCCACCCATGTGGTCCTGCACACCGTGACGACAGCGGCACCCAGGGCCACGGCCTGACCTTCACCATCGGCCGCGGCAACGAGATCGTCGTTGCCGCCGTGCGCTCGCTCACCCCGCTCATCGAGGGCCGCTCGCTGGAGGCGATCATCGCCAACATGAGTGCCCTCTGACGCGAGATCACCGGCGACAGTCAGCTGCGCTGGATCGGCGCCGACAAGGGTGCGATTCACCTCGCCACCGCCGCCCCGGTCAATGCGGTCTGGGACCTCTGGGCCAAGCGGGCCGGCAAGCCGATCTGGAAACTGCTGGCCGACATGAGCCCCGAGGAGCTGGTGCGCTGCCTCGACTTCCGCTTCGTCACCGATGCCCTGACGCCCGAGGAAGCCATCGTCCTGCTTCGCGAGCGAGAGCCCGGCAAGGCCGAGATGCGCCGCGACGGCTTTCCCGGCTACATCACCTCGGCGGGCTGGCTCGGCTATACCGACGACAAGGTTCGCCAACTGGCACGCAACGCCCTGGCCGAGGGCTGGACCCACTTCAAGCAGAAGATCGGCGGCGACCTGGAAGAGGACATTCGTCGTGCCGCCCTGCTGCGCGAAGAGATCGGCTGGGAAAATGTCCTGATGATGGATGCCATCCAGGTCTGGGACGTCGACGAGACCGTCGCCAAGATGCGCCATCGTGTGGCACCCATCGAGGTGGTCACCGGCGAGCACTGCCACAACAAAGTAATGCTCAAGCAGTTCCTCTGGGCCGAGGCCATCGACTACTGCCAGATCGATGCGGCCGTTACCAGGTCCCCGAGGCGCCGGGCTACAGCATCACCATGCACGACGCCTCACTGACCGATCACCGTTTTCCCGACGGCGGCGCTTGGCAGGAGAATGCCTGAATGAGCGACAACACCTCCCTTCTGGCGATCATCGAGCAGCGGCTCGACGAGATAGTGACACTCTGCCGTGAGCATGGCGTTGCCATGACGCCCCGGGGGTCACAGCGGCCTGGTGGCCGGTGCCATGCCCGCCCGCGACGGGCGTGAGCTGGTGATCAGCCTGGAGCGCATGAGCCGCATTCGCGACATCGACCCTGTCAACTTCACCATGACGGTGGATGCCGGCTGCATTCTCGAGACCGTCAAACAGGCCGCCGCCGAACACGCCTGCGACTTTCCGCTCTCGCTGGGGGCCCAAGGCAACTGCCAGATCGCCACCAATGCCGGCGACCTAAATGTCCAGCGCCACGGCTTGATACGCCAGTTGGTCCTCGGCCTGGAGTTGGTCCTTCCGGATGGTCGTCTCTGGGACGGCCTGCATGCCCTGCACAAGGACAACCGCGGACTCGACCTCAAGCAACTGTTTCTAGGCAGCGAGGGGCCATGGACATCGTTTCCGGCGCCGTTCTCAAGCTGGTTCCGAGGGCCGAACAGAGTCGCACCGCGTTGCTGGGCTGCCCTCCGTAGAGGCGGTGTCGATCTCTACGGAGGGCCGAACAGAGTCGCACCGCGTTGCTGGGCTGCCCTCCGTAGAGGCGGTGTCGATCTCTACGTCCCGGCCCGGCGTGGCTGCAGTGACCTGCTCACGGCCTTCGAACTGATCCCGCGTCGCTGTATCGAGCTTGCCAAGGTGACCACCCCGAGCCTGCGCGACCCCATGGACAAGGCCCATCCCTAGTAAGTGCTGATGTGAAGTCGCCGCCACCGGGCCGGTGGATCTGGGCACTATGCTCGAGCAACTGCTAGAAAAAGGCATGGAGCACGAGCTGATCCTCGATGGCGTTCCGGCCAGCAGCGAGAGTCAGTCACTGCAGTTGTGGCAATTCCGAGAGAGCATGCTGGAAGGCCAGCGCCTGCACGGCGAGCATCTGCGAACCGACATTTCGGTGCCGATCTCGGCGATTCCCGCCTTCGTTTCACAGGCCAGTGAGGTAGTAATGGACGCCTCGCCCGACTGCGAGATCATCGCCTATGGCCATATCGGCGACGGCAACCTGCACTTCAATATCCGGCCGCCGAGCACGACCACCTGCACGCGCTGGAGATGAAGCTGTTCGCGGTGCTAGACAGCTTCGATGGCAGCATCAGCACCGAGCACGGCATCGGCCGTACCAAGCAGGCAACCTATATGTCGCGACTCTCGCCGATGGAACTCGAGCATGCGCGGGGCATCAAGACGCTCTTCGATCCGGATGGCCTGATGAACGCGGGTCGGATCCTTCCTTGCCGATGAGATAACGATCCTCTCGATGTCAGGTCAGGACCCCCAGAACCGCTCGGCAAGCCCCTTCATCGCCTTCATCAACAGGAGGGTATCGACGCCGACGCCGACGAAGCCGCAACCGACATCGAGATAGCCCCTGGCCTCGTCCTCGTCGACGGTAACGATGCCCGCGACCTTGCCGACGGCACGCAGTCGCGTGAAGGCGTGGTGAATCGCCGTACGCACCTCGGGATGACCTGGGTCACCCAGATGCCCCATGGAGGCGGAGAGATCCGCCGGGCCGATGAAGACACCGTCGACGCCCTCGGTGGCGGCGATGGCCTCCAGGTTCTCCAGGCCCTGCAGGGTTTCCACCTGCACCAGCAGGCACAGCTCGTCGTCGGCCCGATCCAGATAATCCGTCCGTTGCCCCCAGTGAGCCGCCCGCGCCAACACATGGCCTACGCCGCGAACCCCCCCGAGGTGGATAGCGCATGGCCTCTACCAGACCGGCAGCATGGCCGGCCGTCTCCACCATGGGCACCAGCAGGGTCTGTACCCCGATGCCCAGGTACTGCTTGATCAGCACCGAGTTTCCGACCGGGGGCCGCACGATGGGATGGGAGGCGTAGTGGGCGATGGCCTGAAGCTGGCCCAGCAGACCTTTCAGATTGCTGGGCGAATGCTCAGCATCCAGCAGCAACCAGTCGAATCCCGCCGTGGCCGCCATCTCGGCCGTGTAGGGATTGGCCAGGCCCAGCCACGCCTCGCCGTCAAGAAGGCGGCGCTTGAAGGGGCTCTGATGAGACTGCCTGAGGCTCTCTCCTATCATACTTGTCATACAAGCATACCTTCCATTTATATATAGTAAACTTTGTCGCTATGCGGAGATCTGAACTAGGAGTCTGCGCGGTAGAAACGTTGTTATGACATAATAGGCGGACTTTCTCGAACTGCGGAATAGATGTGATGGGAACGAGTTTTCGACCTTATTCGCCAGATCAGGAGTTGTTGCTGCCGGCCAGTCTTAACGAATGGCTGGCCGAAGGCCATCTGGCCTACTTCATTAGTGACGTTGTCGAAGAACTGGACTTAAGCGCCTTTTACGCTCGCTACGAAGGAGACGGGCGCCGCAAGTCGCCTTTCGATCCGCGCATGATGCTGAAAGTCCTGATCTATGCTTACGCAAACAGTGTTTTTCCTCCCGTAAGATTGCCAGGAAGTTGGAAGAAGACCTGGCCTTTCGCGTGCTGGCGGCCGACAATTTCCCCAGGCATCGAACCTTGTGCGATTTCCGCAAACAGCACTTGGGTGCGTTCAGAGAGGTGTTTGTTCAGGTCATCCAGATTGCCTGGGAGGCGGAGCTGATTCGTCTGGGAGCGCTGGTGATTGATGGCACCAAGATAAAGGCGAATGCCAGCAAGCACAAAGCCAGGAGTTACGGGTGTATGCAAGAGGAAGAAGCCCGCTTGTCGAAAGAAGTAGATGAGCTTTGTGGCCAGGCTCGGGCTGTGGATGAAGCAGAAGACGAGCAATTTGGTCCGGCACAGCGGGGCGATGAATTGCCGGAAGAGCTGCAACATCGCCAGTCGCGGTTAAGCAAGATTCGGGCAGCGAAAGCCAAACTGGAAGCGGAGCAGGCGCAAGTCGATGGCGAGTTCCAAATTATCGTCGCTAACCATCAAGACAACAACGCCAGTGATAACGGCCGTTTGGTGCCACTGTTGGACGGGATAGAAGCAACCTGGGAGGCCAGCCGGAGCAGCGTCTGGCCGATTCGGGCTACCGTAAGAAAGAGGATCTTCAGGCCCTGGAAGAGAAGGGTATTGACGGTTATGTCTCGTTACGCAGAGAAGGTAAGGGGGTGTGAAACCCGACGAGACCCGGTATCCGGCCACGACACGAATGGCCCGGAAGTTTGCTACCCCAGAGGGGCGGGCGATCTACTTTCAGCGCAAGCATCTGGTCGAGACTGTGAACGGTTAGATCAATAACAGTCTGGGTTTCCGCCAGTTCAGTATGCGGGGGCTTGCTGCGGCGAAAGGCGAATGGGATCTGGTCTGTCTTGCATTGGACCTGAGGCGCATGAGGACTCTGGTGCGCTTCGACTAGAAGCCTGGGCTTGCTTGGCGCTTAATCGAGTCTCACCGAGGCCAGAGCTACCCGTACAAGCGCTCCATTGGCCACATTCTGAAGCGCAGCGAGCCTTTGCAGAACATCACCCGAAATAGTGCGACTTGGAGCATCCGGTTGAGGCTGGAGAACCGTCTCGAAAACTTCTACCGCGCAGACTCTTAGCCAGTTTCTAGGCATGGTGGACGATGATACGTTTGGGTATTTCTTGGTGCGTGAACTCAAACGTCACGGTGTGGACACCAGCGGGGTTGTGTTCACTCAGCAAGCGCGCACGGCGCTGGCGTTTGTTTCTCGGGATGAGGTTGACGAGCGCACCTTTGATTTTTAAACGCCCGCCCGCCGCTGATTTGCTTTACCGCCTTGAGCATTTACCCCACGGCGTGTTTGAGAACCCCGCCATTATCCACCTCTGCAGCAACAGTTTGACCGACCCAAAGATTGCCGACGTTACCTTAGCGATGACCACCATGGCAAAGCGCGCAGGCTGTTTGGTCAGTGTAGACGCCAACCTGCGCAACAACCTGTGACTAGGCGGTGAAGCAGATATTAGCTTGGTTACGCAGTTGCTGGACGGCGCCTATACGGCACTGCCAACACGTGAAAATGTTGCCATAAGGAAAGAAATCTCTGAACGATCAATAGACCACAAACGCAAAATGGCGCGCCTAACACAGACGCGCCATTTTGCGCTTAAGTCCCCTGCCACGGCACACGTATAACCAGTACTTAAGTCTAAAGTGGCTTGTTTGTTTAAATGTCAGATATTTAATAGACTACCCTCAACGCCAACCTAACAAGAGATGCACCATGACCCTGGACACGCTACCGCCCCACCAGGGTGGGGCTGAATATTTAGCGAGATTACTCGCTCAGGCATTGCTGGCAGGCCGTTGGCAACCGGGAGATAGATTTCCTCGCGAGCTTGATATCAGCAGGCACTTTGCCGTCAGCCGCAACCAGGTACGCAATGCCCTGGCCAGCCTAACCGCTGCCGGATTGCTAGAACGCACTGCTGGTCGCGGCACGCTGGTTAGACAGATAGACGATTGGCACTTGCTTGACCCGTTAATGAGCGAATGGATGACCGGCTTGGTCAACCTTGACCCGCAGCTTGTGCGTGCTATTTACGCGTTTCGTTTTTCCGCTGAACCAGTAGTCGCCGGATTAGCCGCCCAAACCGCAGAGGCGGACGATATCCAACGCCTAGAAATGGCGTTTGAAGGCATGGCGCAAACAGCGGGCAGTGTTGAGTCCCGCGCTGAGCATGCCGAGTACGACGTCGCCTTCCACGACGCCACGTACCGGGCCAGCCACAATTTAGTCTGGCGTCAAATGGGCCATCTATTGCGCCCCTCTATTATGGCACTGATTCACCGCTCACAGCATCGTACCAACATTCTTGACGACAGCTTGGCGCGCCATCGCCAGGTGCTTGAGGCCATTCGTCACCGCGATGCAGCCGCTGCGGAAATCGCCGCGCGTGAAGTACTCCGTCGCACGGCCATCGACCTTGGCATCGTCAGTTAATTCTCGATTTACAAAAGGATTTCACACTGTGAAAATTACCCGTCTTAAGACTTGGCAAGTTCCCCCGCGCTGGCTGTTTCTCAAGATCGAGACCGACGAAGGTTGCTACGGCTGGGGCGAGCCGGTGATTGAAGGCCGCGCTGCCACCGTTGAGGCCGCCGTGCATGAACTCTCCGATTACCTGATCGGCCAAGATCCGCACCGCATCGAACACCTCTGGAACATGATGTATCGCGCCGGCTTTTATCGCGGCGGACCCATTTTGATGAGTGCGATTGCCGGTATTGATCAGGCGCTCTGGGATCTTAAAGGCCGCGATTTAGGTGTGCCGGTTCACCAGCTATTAGGCGGCGCCGTGCGCGACAAGATGCGTATGTACGCCTGGACCGGCGGCGACCGCCCCAGTGACGTCGGCGCTGGGGCCAAAGCGCTGGTCGAAAAAGGCTTTACCGCCTTTAAGATGAACGGCGCGCCTGAACTGCAAATTGTTGATTCTCACCGCAAGGTTGATGAAGCCGTGGCCCGAGTAGCGGAAGCCCGCGATGCGGTAGGTCCTGATGTCGGCATTGGCATCGACTTTCATGGTCGCGTGCATCGACCCATGGCCAAAGCGCTGCTGCGCGAATTAGAGCCCTTCCACCCAATGTTTGTGGAAGAACCCGTTGCCCCCGAGCACCTGCCCTGCTTGAAAAATATCGCCGGTGGCTTGGGTTACCCACTGGCCACCGGCGAGCGGCTGCATACACGCTTCCAATTCCGTGACCTGCTGGCCGATGGAATGATCGACATTATTCAGCCCGATATCTCCCATTGCGGCGGGATCAGCGAAGGCCTCAAAATAGCCGCGCTGGCTTCCGCTTATGATGTTGCCCTCGCCCCTCACTGCCCATTAGGCCCACTGACATTAGCCGCTTCGCTACAGCTGGATGCGGTGAGCCATAATGCCTTTATTCAAGAGCAGAGCATGGGCATTCACTACAACCAGGGCAACGACGTACTCGACTACTTGGTGGATAAATCAGCACTGGCGATTGAAGACGGCTTCTGCGCGATCCCCCAAGGCCCAGGGCTTGGCGTTGAAATTGATGAAGAATTCGTTGAGGAGCGTGCCAAGGTAGGCCACCGCTGGCGCAACCCGGTTTGGACCCATGAAGACGGATCTATAGCGGAGTGGTGAGTTATGCTATCAGCCATGAAACTTAATCATGAGTGATACTGCTGCAGAGATAGCTAGTCAGTTGGCCTGGATTGCCGTGGACTGGGGTTCCAGCAACCTGCGCGCCTGGGGGTTAGATAAACACGACCACGTGATTGCCCAAGCCGGCAGTGATAAGGGCATGCTGTCGCTTACCCCCGACCAGTATGAAGCCGAGCTGCTGCACCTAATCGGCGAATGGCTGCCCGGTAGTGGGCAGATAGAAGTGATCGTTTGTGGCATGGCGGGTGCCCGCCAAGGCTGGCAAGAAGCCGCTTATTTGCCGGTACCTACGCGGCTAGATCAGCTCACCCAAGGTGCAGTGTTGCCGACGCTGGCAGGCGCCCAGCTGCGTGTTTATCTGCTCCCCGGTTTAAGCCAAACTTGCAGCGCCTCTAGTCATTCGGATGTTATGCGCGGTGAAGAAACGCAACTGGCAGGGTTGGTTGCCGAAACCCCCGCCTTTTCCGGCCTCGCTTGCCTGCCCGGCACGCATGCCAAATGGGCGACTCTTGAGTCGGGTGCGGTAACGCAGTTTACAACTTATCTAACCGGTGAGCTATACCAACTGCTGGCACACCAATCGGTTCTGCAACACTCGGTTGGCAGCGACGACCTAAACGACCCCGCTTGCCATGACGCCTTTATCTCAGCAGTAAGCGAGATCAATGATGCGCCCGAAACGTTTAGTAGCCGGCTATTCGGGCTACGCGCTCAAGATTTACTCGATGGCCGCCTGCCCTCTGGCAAGGCGCGAGCTGCTGTGCTCTCAGCACGGCTTTCGGGGCTTACCATAGGGCTTGAGCTTGCCGGTACCTGCCATGACCGCCCGAATGGCGAGCCGATAACACTGATTGGCAATAAAGAACTTTGCCATCGCTACACCTTGGCTCTCAATACGATCGGCTTTCAGACGCAGCATCTGGAGGGCGACGTGGCCGTACTGGCAGGCCTTCGGCTCGCCCACAAAGCGCTGAAGGCTTAATGCTGCTCGGCCTTGCTTCATGCTGCTAACTGTTAATGGAGAGATTTCCTATGACGTTGCCACTGATCGGTATTTTGCGTGGTGTGACGCCCGACGAAGTCATTGAAGTCGCCGAAGCGGTGCTTGCCACTGGCATCACCCAGATTGAAGTGCCTCTCAATTCCCCGGGCCCGCTGGAAAGCATTCGCCGGTTGGTGGATGCCTTTGGCGAGCGCGCTCTGATTGGGGCAGGCACGGTGCTAACGCCTGCTCAGGTGCGTGACGTTCACGCAGTCGGAGGGCGATTGATCGTCTCACCTAACTGTCGCGCGCCCGTGATTGAAGAGACGCATCGGCTTGGCATGGCGAGCTGGCCGGGGATTGTCACCCCATCGGAAGCCTTCGATGCCCTAGATGCGGGCGCTACCGGGCTCAAGCTATTCCCAGCGGTTCAGGTAGGATTAGAGGGTATGAAAGCCGTGCGCGCAGTGCTGCCAACGAGCACACTACTATATGCCGTGGGCGGCGTCGGCGTGGATAATTTTGCCGCTTGGCGCGCCGCAGGAGTGGATGGTGCCGGCCTTGGCAGCGCGCTGTATAAACCCGGCCAAACTGCCTTACATGTGGGCAAGCAAGCCCAAGCGCTGGTCGATGCCTGGCTAGCAGGAGGAAAAACATGAGTATCTCTACGTGGCAAGCTGAGTTGTCAGTAGACTGCCGCTGTATGCTGGGTGAAGGCCCTCAATGGCAAGCGAGCAGCGAACTACTCTACTGGTGCAATATTTTAGAGCAACGGCTCTACTGGCTATCCCCCCGCTACGGGAGAGAATGGCTATTATCAGCTTGATCACATGGTTTCACTGGCAGCGCCCCTTGATGAGAGGCGACCCGCTGCTAGTCGGCGAAGATCGCCTGAGTCGCTTCGACCTCATTAGCGGTAATAATGAAAGGTTTTGTGATTTCGAAGCTGATAACCCAATCACCCGAAGCAACGATGCCCGCACTGATCGCTACGGCAGCCTATGGCTCTCCAGCATGGGCAAGGCCGCCGAAAAAGGCGCGGGTAGTCTTTACCGACTGCATCGCGGTAAACTCACGCGTTTGCGTTCTGGTCTGACCATTCCCAATGCACTGTGCTTCTCGGCCAATGGCAAGTTTGCCTGGTTCACCGATACCGTGACAGGCGTTATGATGCGCTGGGCGCTTGATAACGATGGACGGCCAAAAGGTGGACCGACGCCTTGGGCTGACTTTTCCTCAACGCCAGGCAATCCGGACGGCGCCGTGGTGGATAGCGAAGGTTGCCTGTGGCTAGCCTCGGGGGTGCGGGTCAAGTGGTACGCTTGAACTATGACGGCCAGGTGATTGGCAGTGTACAGCTGCCGGTCAGCCAGCCCTCCTGCCAAGCCTTCGCCGGGCCAACCCAGGAGCAGCTTTATATCACTACTGCCCAAGAAGGGCTGAATACCGAGCAGCCTTCTGCAGGCTCGCTCTATATTGTAGAAACCGGCATTGCCGGGCTAGCCGAGCCAACATTAAGGCTAGAATGGACTACGTACAGACCTGCTTTAAATAACAAGGCAGGCCTACGCAGGACAGTCGAAGGTATTCTGTTCAGAATGCGTACTGGCATACCATGGAGAGATCTGCCAGAGCATTTCGGCAAGTGGAACTCCATCTACAAGGCGTTCAATCACTGGTCGAAAAAAGGCATCTGGAAAAAGCTCTTTAGTGGGCTGACAACCGACTCGAACCTGGAGCTGGTCTTCATTGATGGCCGCGATGTAAAAGCGCACCACCACAGCGCCGGAGCCGCCGCCGGTCACGATGAACACATCGGTAAAAGCAGAGCTGGCAACACATCCAAGGTCCATCTGGCCATCAATGCTAAAGGTCTGTCGCACGTATTCACCATCACAGGCGGGCACATCAATGACTGTACAGAAGCGCCCGCGCTCATCAAAAAAATTGAAGGTGCACAGATACTAATAGCCGATAAAGGATACGACAGTCAGACGATACGCGCTGAGGCAGAAGCCCTCGGAATGAGCGTTATTATTCCCAGAAAGAAAAATTCGATCAAGGGCAACAAGGGACTCGACTGGCAGCTGTACAAGCTCAGACATCTGGTGGAGAACGCGTTTGCCAGACTCAAGCATTGTCGGGCCGTCGCCATCAGATATGACAAGCTTGCTCGAAATTATGAGAGCATCGTGTCTCTGGCGTGCGCGTTTCTATGGCTACCGATGTGAATTGTCAACAGCCCCTAGCAATTAGATGCTTTTTCTGTGTTGGTTTGGACTGACCAGTACGCTGTCACTGAATGTGGTTTTGGGCGCTAAGGCTGACAGGTTCCATTCAATTGTAGGGCAATGGCCAAACCGAAGGTTGGTGAACTCAAGACAGCCATTCGCCGATGCATCAAGACGCACAATGAAAAGCTGACAAAGCCTTTTCGCTGGTATAAAAGCGCAGAATCCATTATGACATCGGTGGCGCGAGCAAAGCTGAGTGTTATCAATAATAAATAAACGAATTACCCAAACGAGGCACTAGTGTCCCTTAACAGAAGTCCGTTTGTTTATTGAGTTTGTCTGATAATCTAGCGATTGACTCAATAATCTGGTCGGCAGATTTATGCCATTCAAAGGGTTTCGGGTCGTCATTGTAAATCTTCAGATAGTCTTTGATCGAGCTCTCAAGCTCACGTGTGCTGCGATGTGAATTTCGTTTAATCCAGCGCTCTGAAATCAGCCCAAAGAACCGCTCGACTTGATTGATCCAGGATGCTGAAGTCGGCGTGAAATGCACGTGATAGCGCGGCCTCGCGGCAAACCAGGCGCGCACCTTTGCCGTTTTGTGTGTCCCGTAATTGTCCATGACTAGATGAACGTCCAAATCGTGTGGGACGGCGCGATCAATCTCTTTTAAAAAGGCCAGGAATTCCGTTGCACGGTGTCGGCGATGAAGTCTGCCGATCACTTCCCCGGTCGCTATATCAAGTGCCGCGAACAGCGTCGTGGTGCCATGTCGGACGTAATCATGTGTTCTGGTTTCTGTGTGCCCGAAGGACAGGGGCAGCGCTGGCTGAGTTCGATTGATAGCTTGTATCTGACTTTTCTCATCGACACACAGCACCAACGCCTTCGTTGGTGGGTTCATGTACAAGCCAACGATATCGTGAACCTTGGCTACAAAATGGGGATCGGTAGACAGCTTGAACGTATCATGGCGATGCGGCTTCAAACCAAAAGCCCTCCAGATTCGACTCACCGACATAGCGCTCAATCCGGCCTCTTTTGCCATCAGCTTCGTCGACCAGTGGGTGGCATTTTTTGGCTTTTCCCTGAGCGTTTTATTAATTAAATCAGTAACTTTTTGATCATTTATGGTTCGAGGCCGACCGGTTCTGGGCGCATCAGTCAGGCCTGCAACCCGGCGCGCCTTAAAACGGTTTCGCCACTTACTCACCGTTTCGGAGGTCACCCCAACGCGGTCACCGACCACCCTGCCTGGAAGGCCTTCAGTACTTAGCAGAATGATGCGCGCTCGCAACTGTTCAGCCGCAGGCATGCGTTGTCGCCGCAACCACGACTCCAACTCCTCTCGCTCAGAGTCACTTACTTCAAGGGGTCTAGCTATCCGCGCCATGAGCACCTCTCCTGTGTCTGTTTGTCAGATTATACAGGACGGAATAATTATCTATACGGATTTTTGTTAAGGGACACTAGTGGTTAGCGTTCAATCGGGTAAAACCGGCTGAACGGTGATCTTCCCACAGAGGACTTTCACCCCATTAGTTCATACCCATGCTGGGTGTACACAAGTGGCTCACCGCCAGCCTCGTCGAAGCCGCCGCCACAGTGGTCGGGCAGATCTTCGACGAGGCCGGGCGCCGGGACCCCGGTCATCAGCGCACCTGGATCGCGCTCGTCGACGGCAACAACCAGATCAACCGCATCAGGGCCGAAGCACACCAGCACAACATCGGAATCACCATCCTGATCGACTTCATCCACGTGCTGGAATACCTCTGGAAAGCGGCCTGGTGCTTCCACAGCGAGAGCGACCTCGTCGCCGAGACCTGGGTCCAACACAAGGCCCGCGCCGTCCTCGCCGGCAAAGCGACCCAGGTCGCCTGCCTGGACCGCGGCCACCGCACCGCAGCCGATACCTGCGCAACCTACCTGACCAACAAGACTTAACACCTGGACTGGCCATCGCCACCGGCATTATCGAAGGTGCCTGCCGCCACATCGTGGCTGACCGGATCGACATAACCGGCGCACGGTGGAAGCCATCCTCAAAACCCGCGCACTACGCAGCAACGGCGACCTCGACAAGTACTGGGCCTACCACCTTGCCCAAGAACACGACCGCATTCACCAGGCCCGCTACGCCAATACGATCACCCTGCGGGCAGCATAGCTGTCACTCCAGAAGAGCCGCACCCATATCAATTAATGATATAGTGACCCGAGACTTCAGACCTCCACGAACGCGCTTCTCCAGACGCCACCTGCAAGAGGAAACGATATGTCATCCCACCGGACCGACCCCGAGATTCTCGCCTTCGGTGAGGCCATGACGATGTTCGTTGCCGACTCGGTAGGCGAACTGTCGGACGTTGAACACTTCCAGCGGCGTATCGCCGGTGCCGACACCAACGTGGCCATCGGCCTGGCGCGCCTGGGCTTTCACGTCGGCTGGCTGAGTCGGGTCGGTGACGACAGCTTCGGGCGCTACATTCGTCGCACCCTGGAACACGAAGGGTTGGACTGCCGGCATCTTCACAGCAGCGCGAACCATGCCACCGGTCTAGTGTTCAAGGAGCGCGCCGATGCCGGCGCCGACCCGCGAGTCGAATATTTCCGACGCAACAGCGCCGCCGGCCAATTGTCGCCAGCCGACGCCGCCGGTGTGGCGTTCGGTGCGGCAAGACACCTGCACGCCACCGGCATTCCGCCAGTCGTATCGGCCAGTTGTCGCGACCTGTCCTGGCACATGCTGGAACGCGCCCGGGCCGCCGGTGTCAGCATCTCCTTCGATCCCAACCTGCGTCCGGGCCTCTGGGCCAGCGAGACCGAGATGTGCGAGACGCTGAATGCCATGGCGGCCAGGGCCGACTGGGTACTGCCGGGCCTCAGCGAAGGCCGACGCCTGACCGGCCTCGACACGCCCCATGACATCGCCGGCTTCTATCTCGATCGCGGCGCACAAGCGGTGATCATCAAGTTGGGGCCGGAGGGCAGCTATTACCGGGGCAAGCTCGGAGATGACGGGTTCGGTGATGACAGGCTTGGTGACAAGGAGACGAGCTTCACCGTCGCGGGCTTCTCGGTAACCGAAGTAGTCGACACTGTCGGGGCCGGTGATGGCTTCGCCGTGGGGGTTATCAGCGCTTTTCTCGACGGCCTGTCACCTCGCCAGGCACTTCGCCGCGGCAACCTGATCGGTGCCCAGGCGGTTCAGGTCCGCGGCGATATGGAAGGCCTGCCCAGTCGCTCGCGGCTGCAGGCACTGGAAGCCGCACCGGACGACTGAGAAGGCCTCCGACCTCTCCAACCTTATCACCCCTTCAACCTGAACGACCCGCTATGTTCTCAAAGACAGAATCATGACCAAACGCATCGTCGCGTTCAGCCGCCTCAAGCAAGCCCAGCTCGACCAGTTACGGCGGGAATTTCACGTCGATTACTTCGAGCATCTCGAGTCGATCGATAACACGGCCTTCCGTGAGGCACTCAAGAGCGCTCACGGCCTGATCGGCTCTAGCCTGAAGATCCCCGCCTCCCTCCTCGATGCGGCCCCCCAGCTGGAGGCCATCGCCACCATTTCGGTGGGTTATGACAACTATCCGGTCGAGGAAATGACGCGCCGGAGAATTCTGCTGTGCAATACCCCGGATGTGCTCACCGAGACCACCGCCGATACCGGCTTCCTGTTGATCATCGCCACGGCGCGGCGTGCGATCGAACTCGCCGATTTCGTCAAGCGTGGCGACTGGCAGGCGAGCATCGATGAGCCGCAATTCGGCAGCGACGTGCACGGCAAGACGCTAGGCATGGTCGGCATGGGACGCATCGGTGCGGCCATCGCCACGCGCGGCGCGCTGGGTTTCGGAATGAAGGTGTTGTATTCCAACGCCTCGCCCAAGCCAGCCCTGGAAAGCTCCCGCGGCGCCGAGCGGCGCGAGCTCGACGCCCTGCTCGCCGAGTCCGACTTCGTTTGCGTCACAGTGCCACTCACGGCCGAGACCGAGCATCTGTTCGGCGACAGGGAATTCGCCTTGATGAAGCCCTCGGCGATCTTCGTCAACGTCTCGCGCGGCAAGGTCGTCAATGAGCCGGCGCTGATCGGGGCGCTGGAGAAGGGTGAGATCCGCGCCGCCGGCCTCGACGTCTTCGAGCAGGAACCCCTGTCGCCGGAATCGCCGTTGCCGCACATGTCCAATGTCGTGGCGCTGCCGCATATCGGCTCGGCGACCCACGAAACCCGACTGGCCATGGCGCAGCGAGCGGTGGACAACATCTGCTTGGCCCTGAAGGGCGAGCGCCCGATCAGCCTGGTCAATGACGCTGCCTGGAGCCGGAAATGACCCAGCCGCTCTGCCTGCTCTTCGATTCTGATGGCACACTGGTTGACAGCGAGATCCTGCTCGCCACTGTCATGTGTGAGCTTCTGCCCAACTTCAGCCTGCCCTTTACCGCTCGCCAGTACATGGAAGAATTCCGCGGGGTGCGCTTCAAGTCGATCATCGAGACGCTGGAAGAACGCCATCAGGCCCTCGAAGAGGGTCGCTATCCGGTGATGGAAGCGGAAATGCGCGAGGCGATGGAAGCGCGAATGCGCGCCGAGCTCGTCGCCATCGCCGGCATCCCCGAGGCCCTCGACGCCCTGTCCGAGTACCCGAAGGCCATCGTCTCCAACGGCCCGGAGCGGAAGATCCGTTGCGCCATGCAAAGCACCAAACTAGCGCATCATTTCGCTGACAACCTGTTCAGTGCCTACACGCTGGGTGTCTGGAAACCCGATCCCGCGCTGTTTCTGAAAGCCGCCAAAGGGATGGGCGTCGCCCCCGAGCACTGCGTTGTCATCGACGATGCCGCGGTGGGGGTGGCAGCCGGACTGGAAGCCGGCATGCGGGTCATTCATCTCAACCATTTTCCCGATAATGAAGCGACACCGGCCGGCGCCATCGCGATCCGTCATGCCAGTGAACTGCCGCAGGTCATCAGGGGACTGACGATATGAACCATACTTCGTGACAAGGGGAGCAACCCTGAATCATTTTCCGCTGGAAGGTCAGGTGTCCAAGATCACCGGCTGCAACAAAGAGCTAGGTCAGGCCCATATCCGCACGTACTCCACCAGCCAAGCGCACTGCAAGGCTGGCGAAGCGATGCGGAGTTGGTGCTAGGTTGGTGTTAAGTCAGTGCTTGTCGCATGGTCGGCTGCGCCGGGCGACGTCGCGATACTTGGTGGCCGGCTCGAGCGTCATGCCGCGGCCCAGCGGCTCGACCAGGGTGCGCTGAATCTCCTGCCAGGGCGTCTGGTGACCCGGGTAGCGATAGCCACCATTGGCTTCTAGCCATTCACGACGTGCCTTGAGTTCGTCGTCATCGATCTTCAGGCGAACCTCGCCGCGGCCGATGTCGACACGCAACCAGTCACCGCTCTCCAGCAGCGCAAGTCCGCCACCGGTGGCCGCCTCGGGTGAGGCAATGAGGATCGAGGGTGAACCCGATGTGCCGGACTGACGACCATCGCCCAGGCAAGGCAACGATTCCACGCCCTGCTTGATGAGGGCTTCCGGCGGCATTTCAAGCAGCACATGTTTGCCGCGCATCAGCGCAGCACGCACCTGAGAGTGGCGCAGGTGGGTCGGCGTGCAGATCGCCACGGCGGCGATCTCAGGGTGTGCATCCAGCATAGCATCCAACGCCTTATAGGAAGGAACATCCGGCAAAGTGGCATTGGGGTCTGCGGTGGCGACGAGACGGCAGTTAGGAGTCGCGGCGATTGCCGGAAGATGCTGGTCGCGGGCAATTTTACCCACGCCCACCAGGACGATAGCAGCGTCAGATATACGGTTGCCTTAGCTTAATTGGACACAGAAATTGGAAATAGTAATTGGAAACCGAGAAAAGGGCTTAGTAAGCTGTATGAGGTAGTTCCACGCTGCACCCCAGTGAGCTGGCGCTATGCTCAAGCCCCAGCGCCTCGGCGGTACCCGCCAATACCGCTTGAGCCGCCAAGAAAGCTTCACGTGGACGGCGCAGGCGAATACTTTCCATCAGTAGACGGTGACGCTCCAGACTATCTTCAGGATCTGAAGCACTTTCGTTAGACATGGATACCAGCAAGTAGATTGAGGGCCGCAAAATATGCGATAGCTGCGCCCAGACGATATTGTGCGTCGCTTTGAAGATCGCCTCATGAAACGCAATATCGCATTCACTGTGTAAGCGCCGTTCCTCTTGGCAAGTGGCATTACGCAGATTCTGCCCTAGCCCTTCAAAGGCTTCTTCGATGGCGACGAGGTCACGTGCCTTGGCACGCTTGGCGGCGGTCATTGCAACATAAGGTTCTACATCGAGACGAAAAGCGAGGATTTCACGCTGGATATCGGGGTTAGGCGCGGCGTAACGCGTCAACCAGTCGGCCACCTGGGCATTGAGAATATGCCATTCAGAGTACTCACGCACCTTGGAGCCATGACCGGAGATACGCTCAATAATGCCCGCCTCTACCAATTGGCGAAGGTCACTGCGTACGGCGGAGCGATTAATAGCAAAGCGCTCGCATAGATCCAGCTCACGAGGCACAAAGTCACCGGGATGATAGCGCCCGCCGAAGATCTCCTCAGCAAGATGTTCGGCGATACTGGGGCGAGCTGCTGGCTTGATAAGAGATAACGTCATTATGATAAGACCTGTTTTAATTCCTACCAATCATAACGTAACCGACCGGTCTGTCGCTACTCGCAGCGTTGGATCGGCGTCCGCTCGCAGCCTCAACTCTAGCCGGCGCTCATAGAGCCCCTTAGCAGACAAAGTGCCAAGTACCAAAACACCGCCAACCAGTGCCATTGGTGCCGGCTGCTCAGCAAGAATCCACCAGGCCAGCAACGTACCGACCACCACTTCTAACAAAAGCAGCAGGCCCACCTCAGCGGCGGGCAAATAGAGGGGCCCGCGCTGCAGCAGGGTTACCCCGCAGGGAACAATAATCAGGCACAGCAGGATCACCACCGCAAGCTGATTCGGAGTCGGCAGTACAGACTCGCTCCCCGTGAGCCAAAATAGCCCTGCGATGCTACCGACAATAATGCCGTTAAAGACCAACATCGGACTCATATCAACACCGGGGCGCGTGCGGCATAACGTGAAATTAATGGCTAGGGTGGTGGCCGCCATCAAAGCAAAGGCGTTGCCTACCCAAGAGCCAGCGCCTGCATCATCCAGGGCGATCATGCCGATTCCCACCATGCACAGCCAGATCGCCAGCCAGGTTCGCCGTGGTAAACGTTCCTTGAGAATTACCCAGGAGAGGGCCGCGGCGATGAGTGGCGAACTGGCCAGTATCATCAATACGTTGCCCGCCTTGGTGTACTGATTACCGAGCACAAAACCACAGGTCGTCAGGCTGAACAACAGTGCAACGGCGATACCGGTCCAGCCACAGCGGCGATAGGCCGCCAAGGTGCCACGGCCATAGCGCAGCAGAGCGATCAGAAGAAAACCAAGCGCAGAAAGGAAACCGCGCCACATGAGTATTTCCGCATCAGGGAGATCGGCCACCTTAATCAACAGCGCATCGGGGGCCATGATCAGTGCCCCCCCACCGGTCAGCACTAACCCCTGTTGGCGATGTGACAAGGTGTTGAAACGGCTCATGTCAGTGGTTATCCCTCGGCGGGTGCTGGCGAGCGACATCGCGATACTTAGTCGCAGGTTCTAGCGTCATACCGCGATCCAGCAGTTCGATCATGCTGCGCTGAATCTCTTGCCAGGGAGTCTGGTGACCGGGGTAACGGTAGCTGCCCTGCTGGGCTAAACGCTCGCAGCGTGCTTCCAGTTCAGTTGCGTCAATCAGTAGCTGCACCTCGCCACGCTTAAGATCAACCCGCAGCCGGTCACCGCTTTCAAGCAGCGCCAAACCGCCACCCGTGGCGGCTTCTGGAGACGCATTGAGAATGGATGGCGAGCCAGAAGTACCCGATTGGCGCCCATCACCCAAACGTGGCAGCGATTCAATTCCTTGTTTGATCAGCGCTTCCGGCGGCTGCATATTAACCACTTCGGCGCTGCCAGGATGGCCCACCGGACCAGCACCGCGCATCACCAGAATGGTACGTGCGTCGATAGCCAACGCAGGATCGTCTATGTGCGCATGGTAATCCTCAGACCCATCGAAAACCACGACCTTGCCTTCAAAGGCATCGGGGTCATTGGGATCATTAAGAAAACGCTCACGAAAATCCCGGGATATCACGCTGGTTTTCATCAGCGCTGAGTCGAATAAATTGCCTTTGAGATTGAGGAACCCGGCATGCTCGACCAGCGGGTCGGCATAGCGACAAATCACATCAGTATCCTGGGTTTCGCGGCCTTGAAGGTTTTCGGCCAGTGAATGACCATTGACCGTCGTCGCCTTGCCGTGCAATTTACCTGCCGTCTGTAATTCATGGAGAATCGCGGGAACGCCACCGGCGCGATAAAACTCCTCACAAAGGAAGGCGCCTGCGGGCAATACATTGGCCAGCAGCGGGATTTTATGGCCTAAACGCTGCCAATCATCATTATCAAGCTCAACGCCCGCGTGGCGGGCAATGGCGTTAATGTGCACTGGTGCATTGGAGGAGCCACCCAGTGCAGAACACGCCACAATGGCGTTTTCAAACGCTTCTCGGGTCAGAATATCCAGCGGTCGCAAGTCTTCCCACACCATATCGACAATCCGTATGCCAGTGTCATAAGCCACCATTGCCCGCTCTTTGTAGGGGGCCGGTATGACTGCCGATCCTGGCAGGCTCATCCCCAATACTTCAGCCATGGAGTTCATCGTCGACGCCGTGCCCATGGTATTGCAGTGACCAATGGACGGCGCCGAATCGCTAGCCCGTGAGAGAAACTCTGCATAGTCAATATCACCCGCTGCCAAACGCTTGCGCAGCTCCCAGATAATCGTTCCCGAGCCCACCCGCTCGGCACCACGCCAGCCATTTAGCATTGGCCCGCCAGACAGTACAATTGCCGGGATATTGACTGTCGCCGCCGCCATTAGCGCAGCGGGGGTAGTTTTGTCGCAGCCG
The DNA here is from genome assembly GCF_023311895.1 of Marinobacter sp. M3C. Lineage (GTDB taxonomy): Bacteria > Pseudomonadota > Gammaproteobacteria > Pseudomonadales > Oleiphilaceae > Marinobacter. The sequence goes on along the minus strand of NZ_CP092284.1, from coordinate 3,515,396 downwards.
GTGGTCAATACCACGCCGTCTAGTGGGTACCCATGCAAAACTTCCACTAGCCCCAAATAAGCGAGGTTACGATCCAGCGCGGCAGTAGGCCTACGCACGTTTTCGTGAATAGGATGCATGGGGAATTCAAAGGGGACCCCTCCCGCCGCGCGAATACCGTCTTTCACCCGTTTGACCAGCTCAATGTGGTGGCGATTACACGGGGTTAAATCAGACCCTGACTGGCAAATACCGATGATTGGCTTACCACTGGCCAACTCACCCAGCGTGATGCCGTAATTAAGGTAGCGCTCAATGCAAAGCGCCGTGGTACCGGGGTGGTCGGGATTATCGAACCAGTAACGTGAACGCAGCTGCTCAGGAGTTATTTGGCGAGAATTGGCCATGCTGAGGCTCCACGCCTAAAATAAAGGTAATAAGTCAGTAGGCGTGCCTAAGCCACCAACATTGTCGTTTTAATAACCTTTCTATAACCAAGCAGAAAGTCTGCAATAACTGTATGCCTTCTTCACCGCAACGCAATACATATAAAAGTATACCTGATTACGCATAAGCTTCAGCCATCTTCAACAGCCTGTAAGGCATCGGTGGTGTCCGGGTTGCCACCGTCAGAAATCGTGGAAGCATGGCCTTGAGGTCTTAGCGCCGGTTGAAGCGGTATTTGAACTCGGCGAGGTAGCGAAGTGCATGCTGTCCACGGATGGCATAGTAGGTCCCGGTGATCGCGTTCTTGACGTTGCCCAGTACAGTGTTGACCCAATTGAACGCCGGGTTCGCCACGCTGGCACGTCCACCACCGGTGATATGGCGCTCATGTACGTAGGTGGACGTATCGAAGGCTCGGAAGCACCCCAGGCCGTCGCTGATGACCTGGCTGCCAGGTATAATGGCCTGCTGAGCGTAGCGACGTATCTCGACAAGGCTAAAGCCGCTCACACAGCGAAGCTGGACACGCTGCGGATGGCCCGCCTCATCGGTTTGTACGGCCGCCACAAACGGGAACGTGTGCTCAGCGCCGCGACCGCGCTTTCCCGGCCGTTCATCGCCCAGGTAGGCGTCATCGATCTCGATGCGCCCGGAGAGCTTCTCTCCCTGGTTGCGCCCGTGCATGACCTGCAGCAGCTTGTGTTTAAGCTTCCAGGCCGTGTTGTAGGCGACGCCAAGCTCCCGGGACAGTTGTAGTGCCGAGATACCACTCTTGCGCTGGGTCAGCAGGTAAATGGCCAGGAACCAGGTGGTCAACGGCAAGTGTGTCGCATGAAAGATGGTACCGGCGGTCAGCGAGGTTTGATGGTGGCAGCGGTGACACTGGTAGAGCCCCCGGGACAGCCGGCATCCGGTGGCATTGCCACAGTCGGGGCACACGAACCCCTTGGGCCAGCGATGTTGGAGGAGGGCGGTCTGGCACTGCGATTCCGTGCCGTACTGCTCAAGAAGCGCCGGCAACGACAGGCCGGGCTGGAACTGGATAGGGTTGCGTGCCATGACGTCGCCTCCTCTACTGGACATAACTCCAGTATAGGTCAAGCTGGTGAAATGGTGGCTGATCAATATGAGTAATCAGGAATTCTTTTGAGTACAGCTTTCTTGTGGTCATGTAGGTTCTCCAGGTTCAGGTATTATTCCTTAACTGGGCTGGTCACATCCATTCAACCACTTCAGGATGAAATATGACTATTGAATGCAGTAGTCGTTAATGCTAGATTCAACTCGCCACATACAAAAATACTAAATCGAGGCTCACATGAAGACTACACACAAGAAAAAATCAATCAAAAGCATTGCTGCACTGTTACTGCTAACTGCTTCCAGCTCACTGCTCGCCGCCTACCCCGAAAAGCCGATTACGATCATTGTTCCATGGTCAGCTGGTGGTGGCACAGATGCTACTGCTCGTACCATTGCCGCCGCTCTAGAAGAACAGCTAGGTCAAAATGTCAATGTTGTTAACCGTCCGGGTGGCAGTGGTGTTGTCGGTCATAGTGCTATGGCAACTGCAAAACCGGATGGCTACACCTTAGGTTTGGCAACCGGCGAGCTCAATATGATGCACTGGCTAGGCCTTACCGATCTAACGTATAAGGATTTTACTCCGATCGGTCAGATCAACTTTGATTATGCAGGGGTTCAGGTAGCTGCGGATGCTCCGTACGATTCGCTTCAAGATCTTGTTGATACCATTTCTGAGCAACCCAAGGGTACCTTTACAGCCTCTGGAACGGGGCAAGGTGGAGTATGGCATTTAGCTTTTGCCGGCTTTTTAATGGATCAAGGACTTGAAGCCAACCGTGTCACATTTATTCCTAGCCAAGGCGCAGCGCCGGCTATGATGGAGCTCGCTGCCGGAGGCATCGATATTGTTCCAAGCTCTGTTCCGGAAGCACGCTCAATGATCGAAGCAGGACGTGCCAAAAGCCTAGGTGTCATGGCACCAGAGCGTATTAACAGCTTTCCCGATGTACCGACTATCAATGAATCGATTGGAAGTGATTATCTAGTAGGTGAATGGCGAGGCATCGTTGGCCCTAAAGGTATGGATAAAAAGATCGTTTCGACTATCGAGAAAGCTCTTGAATCTGCCTACAACAGTGATACCTATCAGGACTTCATGGCCAAACAAGGCTTTGGGACGGAGTGGCGTAATGCTGAAGGCTTTAGCAAATTGATGATCGAAATGGATGCTGTGTATGGAGATATCATCAAGAACGTTGGGTTGAGTCAATAAGGGCAAGCAATGAGAGATTTATTTTTGGGCCTAACCTTTATGCTGCTAGGCGCAGTCGTCGTTACTGTCGCTAGCCAGTACCCTACGATGGCTAGCCTTCAATATGGTCCGTCTCTGTTCCCCTCCCTTATCGGGGGAGGGTTTCTTATAGGGGGCTTGGTGATTTCAGTAACGCAGTTACTTACACTAAAAAGTCAGCTGCTAGGCGCAGGTGCCAGTATAAGAACAGCGTTGGACTTCCGCTCTATTCTTGTGTCGCTTCTTCCTTGTGGGCTAATTATATTTTATATATTCGCCAGCGAATTTCTCGGCGCAGCCCTTTGTCTGGGGGTCATAATGTTCGTGCTAATGCTGGTTAGAAGAACTTCCTTGCCCTTAGCATTATGCGTATCCCTCATCGCATCATTAATTATCTATTTTTTATTCGCGCGATACTTGCTGATCCCCCTTCCTACAGGGCTACTAAATTTTTGGGGTTAAATTATGGAAGTATTTCTATTAGGGCTACAGCTCGTCCTCAATGTAGAAACATTGTTGGTCATCCTTGCGGCAGCCTTATTTGGTGTATTCGTGGGGGCTGTTCCTGGACTAACCGCTACAATGGCAGTTGCATTGTTGGTTCCGATCACCTTCTATATGGACCCCGTCCCAGCCATCGCCGCAATAGTTACAACATCGGCTATGGCCATTTTTGCTGGAGATATTCCAGCCACCTATTTAAACATTCCTGGAACGCCCTCTTCGGCTGCTTATGTCAGCGATTCACACTTATTAGCCTGCAAAGGCCGAGCGAGAGAAACGCTGGGCATGAACTTGATCTGTTCGGTGTTCGGCGGTTTATTCGGAACGGTAATATTGGTCTTTGTTGCCCCTTCGTTAGCCGAGGTGGCACTCCAATTTAGTTCTTTTGAATATTTCTGGCTGGCGCTGCTTGGGTTGAGTTGTTCAATTTTCATCGCCATTGGCTCAAGGGTTAAAGCCTTCCTTTCTTTAATGATTGGTTTACTGCTCTCTACGGTTGGTCTAGATATGATGAGTGGAGCTCCCCGCTTCACTTTCGGAATTCCAGACTTAATGGGGGGAGTCAATTTCATTCCGGTAATGATCGGTATGTTCGCGCTCAACGAATTAATGTTGTTCTATGGTTCGAGCGATGAAGGAAAACGATTGCCGTCTTTATCCAAAGACAGCGTTTTCAGCCTTGCACCGAAGCATATAAAAGAATATTGGCCCAATATGGTACGCGGTAGCTCTATAGGAACGCTGATCGGAGCTCTTCCAGGTGCTGGTGCAGATATTGCTGCTTGGATCTCCTATGCGGTTGGCAAGAGCCGCTCTAAAGAGAAACAGGCGTATGGTACCGGTCATCTTGAAGGTATTGTCGATGCCAGTTCTGCAAATAACTCTGGCATCAGCGGTGCCTGGGTTCCAGCGTTAGTATTCGGTATTCCCGGCGACTCGATCACAGCCATTGTTATCGGTGTACTCTATATGAAAGGAATGAATCCTGGACCAACCATATTCATGGATGGTACTGGGTTAATCTATGCCCTATTTATAGTGTTTTTTATAGCAAATTTAGTTATGTTGCCGATTGGGTTTGCGGCGATAAAATTCGCCAAAGTATTCATATTAGCGCCTCGCAAGATTCTTATGCCGATCATACTATGCTTCTGTCTTGTCGGAGCGTTTTCAATTAATAATTCGCTTACCGATGTCTGGATAATGCTTATCATTGGATTTCTCGCATCTATACTCGCCAGATGTGAGTTCCCCATGGCACCAGCGATTCTTGGCCTGGTTCTGGGGACGACGCTGGAGAACAGCTTCATGAGCTCAATGCTCAAAACTAATGGCGATATGCTAAGTTTCTTCTCTCGCCCGATCAGTGCTGGTCTAGGCGCGCTCGTTATTTTGCTATGGATCTCTCCATTGTTAACCATGGTCTATAAAAAACTCAAGAACAATCACCGTCAAAAAGCGCTGAGGATTTCATGAAACGCTATACAACTGCTTGGTTAGAAGATGTACTGGTTACCCTTTTCATAGAAGCTGGCGCCTCGCGTGAAGTTAGTGAAATTACCAGCAAAATTCTGATTGAGGGGGATCTGCTCGGCCACCATACGCATGGCGTAAAGCTTGCCAATGGTTACTTGCAAGACCTGAAGTCGGGACACGCAAGTGGCGATCACAACGCCCTAACGTCGAAGGAGGTCAGCTCTGTCGCGACCCTCGTCGACGGCCATTACATACTCGGCCCCTATTTGGTACAGAAAGCGCTGGAGCGCAGTGCTACTGCGGCCCGCAAATCTGGCATTGGTATCGTCAGTATAAAGCGCTCCCATCATATCGCCTGTTTGGCGGCGTACTTACAAACTTTTGTCGAGCAAGGCTTGATGCCGATCATTATGACCTCGGATCCGGCAGTTAAATCGGTTGCTCCGTTTGGTGGTAAATCCCCAGTCTACACACCTAATCCAATTGCAATGGGCATCCCCAGTCGCGTCCAGCCCATCATGATGGATGTCAGCATGTCGACAGTCACCAATGGTAGTGTCGCTAAAGCTCATGCAGAGAGTACGATGTTGGCGCACCCAGTTATTCTGACAAACACTGGACTTGCTAGCGCCGATCCAGCAGATTTTTTTAGCGATCCAAAAGGTAGCATCCTGCCGCTCGGAGGCATTGAGTTTGGTCACAAAGGTTTTGCCATGGGCTTGATGGTTGAAGCTCTGACTTCGGCCTTAGGCGGCTTTGGGCGGAAAGACGAACCTAGTGGCTGGGGGGCTTCCGTGACGGTGATAGTGATCGATCCGGAACTTTTTGCGGGGAAAAGCGCATTTCTCGACGAGACAGATTATTTAGTTAAATCATGTCTTAACTCGTCACCGATCGACTCTCAGAATCCCGTGCGCATGCCTGGTCAAGCCGGTCTTGGCCGGCGTAAGGAGTATCTCGATCAGGGTATTCCGCTTCCCAACGATGTTGTAGCAGAGCTGAAAAAAGCTATCGATGACTCGTCCATCAAGGGCCGTATGGAGGGTTAACTTCTTAACCCGTCAACCATCTGATATGAGGTGCGCTGATCCAAAGCGCCTCTATATAAAGAGATATTACATGCAGGCTATCTTACCTTCTTTTTACTTACCTGAAGACTATCAGAATGCACTACTTGTTGGCCGGGTATGGCGTGACGCGCCACATAATGGCCCAGCTATCGTTGCGCTAAAACAAGGCGTAGTCGTTGATATTTCATCCTACTTTTTAACTATGGCTGACCTGATCGACCATCCCGAAGCCGCTAAGCTGATAAATGAGGCCAAAGGCGAGTCACTAGGCTCGATAGAGTCACTATTCGAAAATTCCTTGGCTGAACCCAGGCGCTCACCCTATTTATTAGCGCCGTGTGATGTTCAGGCCGTAAAGGCCTGCGGCGTAACCTTTGCCGTTAGTTTGTTGGAGCGCGTTATAGAAGAACAGGCTGGCGGCGATATCACTCGCGCCAACGCGCTTCGTGAAGAAATACAATCTCTCATTGGTGGTGACTTATCTCGTATACAGCCCGGTTCCAAAGAGGCGTTGGCACTTAAGGCTGAACTACAGGAACGTGGTGCCTGGTCCCAGTATATGGAAGTAGGTATTGGAGTTGATGCAGAGGTATTTTCCAAGGCCCAGCCACTTTCTTCGGTAGGGTTCGGCAGCCGCGTTGGCTTGCACTCTTCGTCGAAATGGAACAATCCTGAACCCGAAATAGTTCTTGCGGTAGATGCCGGAGGCATCCCGCGCGGAGCGACGCTTGGAAACGACGTGAATCTACGCGATATTGAAGGGCGTAGTGCCTTGTTGTTGGGAAAAGCTAAGGATAACAATGCCTCTTGTGCCATTGGTCCGTTTATCCGACTCTTCGATAAGAGCTTCGATTTGGATAGCGTGCGCCAGGCCCAGGTCTTTTTACGTATCGAAGGCACTGATGATAACTTCGTCCTGGAAGGATCTAGCGATATGCGCGAAATCAGTCGTGACCCCTTAGATCTGGTGCAGCAAACATGCGGAGCCCATCACCAATACCCCGATGGCTTTATGCTATTTCTTGGCACAATGTTTTCACCTATCCAAGATCGCGATGGTGCGGACCAAGGCTTTACTCACCACATAGGCGACCGTGTAACCATCCATACATCGAGCCTCGGCGCATTGATAAATAGCGTAGGTCTCAGCGATCAGCTTCCACCTTGGAAATACGGCATTCGTGAGCTTTATAAGCACCTGTTGGAGCGCCATCAAATTACTGTTTAAAAATGGCCTAACGCCAGCTATATCTGGCTTATTAAAAAAGGTGAATAATATTGAAAAGTATAGTGTAGACATTCAATACTTAGGTTTACCTTGTTAGGCATATACACTTCGTTTTCTGTGTCATGCTGGGCTTTGCTGGTAGAGCCAGGATTTCTAATGGTGATGAAATGCGAACAGTGCGTGATACCTTTTTCTGTCCATTGAACAATATTTCGAATTATGCAACAGCTAGAGAAATGGTTGTTGAGTCGTTTTGAAGTCTATTTTCAACACTGAGGAGAAACGAACGTGAGTGAACTACAAGGTAAACTTCTTATAGGTCAGCAGGCCATTTTAGGGCAAAGTGCCACCATTTTTGCAAGCAATCCGATGACGGGGGAAACACTTGAACCAGCTTACGCTGGAGGTAGCGCCGAAGAGGTGAAAAAAGCTTGCCAGCTCTCCTGGGAAGCCTTCGACCGCTATCGCGAGACGAGCCTCGAAACGCGCGCAGTTTTCCTCGAAACAATCGCTGATGAGATTGAAGCAATCGGACCAGCTTTGATTGAAAGAGCGGTGGCTGAGAGCGGATTGCCGAAAGCACGCCTTGAGGGCGAGCGTGGACGTACTTGCGGCCAGCTACGCTTATTTGCTTCTGTGGTGCGGGCCGGGGAATGGCTGGATGTACGCATCGACCTGGCGATGCCCGAACGTAAGCCCATGCCCCGTGCCGACCTGCGCCAGCGCCATATTGCACTGGGCCCAGTAGCGGTATTTGGCGCGAGCAATTTCCCATTGGCGTTTTCCGTGGCCGGCGGCGATACTGCTTCTGCGCTGGCAGCGGGTTGTCCGGTCATCGTTAAGGCGCACTCCGCCCACCCCGGCACATCCGAGCTGGTCGGGCGAGCCATTCAGAAAGCCGTCAAGGCATGTGATCTACCCGAAGGCGTGTTCTCGTTGATGTTCGGTTCGGGCCGCGAAGTGGGCGCTGCCCTAGTTGCAGATGAGCGCATCAAAGCAGTCGGTTTTACCGGCTCACGCAGTGGTGGTACCGCGTTAATGAAGATCGCGCAGCAACGCCGCGAGCCGATACCTGTCTACGCTGAAATGAGTAGTATCAACCCTGTATTCGCGCTTCAACAGGCCCTTGAATCACGTGGGGATGAGATTGCAAAAGCGTTTGTCGCATCACTGAATATGGGTGCCGGCCAGTTCTGCACTAGTCCCGGCCTAGTAATCGCTAAAAAAAGTGCTACTTTGGATGATTTTGTTCAAGTTGCTGGTGAGGCTCTTAAGGAAAGCGCTACCCAGACCATGTTGACACAGGGCATTCATGAAGCCTATCAGCAAGGAGTTAGCCGCCTTTCTGCCAACAATAAAGTGCGCGAAGTGGCGCGTGGTCGGGTGGGCGAAGGCCCGAACCAGTGCCAGGCTGGCCTGTTCCTCACCAGCGCAGACGATTTTCTTAACGAGGAAGAACTTCAGGAGGAGGTATTCGGCGCTACCTCGCTGATTATCGAGTGCCGCGACGACGATGAAGTAACACGTATTGCCGAGCATCTAGAGGGCCAGCTCACCGCGACGCTGCAGATGGACGATGCTGACATTGATGCGGCACGCAAGCTATTGCCGACGCTGGAGCGCAAGGCTGGTCGCATTTTGGTCAATGGTTGGCCTACTGGCGTGGAGGTTGGGCATGCCATGGTCCATGGCGGCCCTTATCCGGCGACCTCTGATAGCCGAAGCACCTCTGTGGGCACGGCAGCTATTTTCCGGTTCCTTCGTCCAGTGTGCTACCAAGATCTGCCTGATACTTTGCGCCCTGAAGCGATTAAGGAAAGTAACCCGCTGAAGTTAAACCGACTCGTCAATGGCAAGCGCGAAAGCTAATTACGCTACAGTGAGTTAGCGGTATATAAAGCTGGCGTAGAGACGTTTTCGCTCCAGCTTTATATTCAACGTGTTGATAAGCAGTGAGATGGCAGTAATAAACGAAAGTGGGTTATATAGGTACCGGAATCACGGGTGTTCTCATGGCTTGGCATTGATGGAACAGCACATTGGTGGTTATGCGCTCGCTCCCAGTCAAAATCGCGTAACATCAAACCCAAGCGGCTTCTTAACGGGACATTGACGATCTGGACGCCCCCATATTTAGGGGGTGAACAATCCTTCCAAGAGATCAATTTAGCGATTAGAGTCTGGAGTGAAGATAATATGTTTGAGTGAATGAGCGCCTTATTCGGGGTCATGGGTGAGCCCATGCATATCGCGTGGCCGACAACTGGCAACACTCCAGTCAGTTAATAGTTGCTAAGTAAGCGCTCCACCAATCCCATCTTGAGCCCAGTGTAGTGGTCAACTAAATTTGGTCACCACTTATTTCTTAGTGGGCACTTGTCATGAACAACGTAAGCGTAACCCGCCCGTACCGAAAACGTCGTCAATACACCCTAGAATCCTGGATTCAAGTATTAAGTGCAGCACCGCTCGTATCTGCGTATCCAAGCCCCCTGAGTATTCGCCCCAGAAAACGTCTGCCGGTGTGCGATAACCCAGCCGTTTTCGTGGTCGGTTATTCAGTCTGTTCACCGCTTGCCTGATTGCCTTTCTGGATACCTTGGCGAAGTCGGTGCCTTTCGGAAAGTATTGCCTCAATAGGCCATTCGTATTCTCGTTGGAGCCACGCTGACTGGACCGGTAAGGGTCACAAAAATACGACGTCAGCGACAGCGCTTTGCTAAATGTTTGGTGGTCCGAAAATTCAGAACCGTTGTCCAGTGTCAGCGTCTGTACGGCCCCTCTGATCGGCCTTAACTCACGGATGATGACCTCTGTAACTAAGTTGGCTTTCAGCTTCGGCACACAGTCTGCGAGCAGGTAGCCGGACCGTCTTTCAACCAGAGTAACCGCGCCTGAATTCTTATGCCCGTGAAGGATTGTATCTCCTTCCCAGTGGCCTATATGCAGACGATCATCGACGGCTTTAGGGCGGCACTCAATGCCTACGCGATCCGAGATCTTGCCTAACCCCGCTCGCTTGGCAAGATGGCGCTGATAACGTCTCTGGTAAGGCAAGCGACAATACCTCCAGAGGTCGCCACCGGCTATTTTGTCCCGGTAAATCAGGTTGTAAATCCACTGTTGGCTGACTTGGACACTGCCAACTCGCCTCATAAAACCGGCTATCTGACCAGGACTCCATTCACTCTGAATCTGCTTGGCCACCCAATCTATCAATGAGGGCGCTCGTTTATGAGATTTGCGAGCTGCTTTGCGCCGACGTCTGGACAAACGACTGGCTTCCATCGGCTCGTATGCAGTCAGACTTCGATTGCGATGCAGTTCCCGACTGATGGTCGAGCTGTGGCCGTTGATCTCCCGAGCTATTTTCCGCTGGCTCCAGCCTACTCTCAAGAAGGCCGAAATCTGGTATCGTTGTGCCTGGGTCAGTTGTCGGTATCCCATGATTCTCTTCACTTTGGTCGGTAAAGCGAATGAGGGTACCGGCAACGGCCCTCCTACCTCTACCTGTTAATCCAAAGTGCTGCACTTATTCTATGAATCCAAGATTCAAAGCTCAGCTGGTGGCTGAAAGCCAAAGCCCTGGAGCGTTTGTTTCCCGCATTGCTCTGGGTAATGACCTCAACGTCAATCTGCTTCGGCGAGTGTAAAAAAAACAGGTAAAAGCCTGTCGCCAGCCTTTGTGCCCGTTAACTTACCGATGTGGAAGCGGCGATTAATGACGCCATCACCAAGATACGTGCCGCAGGAAACGCAGTGGGGATCGTGACGGTGAATGAGCAGGCTGCCTGCGGCTATCTGGCAGCGGGCTGCACATTCGTTGGCGTCGGCACCGATACCCTGCTTTATGCGAATGTCTTGCGCGTACTGGCGGATCGTTTAAAAAATAATGGCTGAGCATCTATTCAGCGGTAGGCAATATGCGCCCTGGGTTCATCAGCCCCTTGGGGTCGAAGAGTGCTTTAACGCCGCTGATCAGCTCCCGTTCGATGGGCGATAACCGCGCCAAGTAAGGCGCTTGCTTGGTGCGGCCAATGCCGTGTTCGGCGCTGATGCTGCCATGGAAGTCGTCGAGTACTTCAAAAAGCCGCTCTTCTAGGTCGTGCAGATGGGGTTTTTTATCAATGTTAGCCATTGCGCTGGGCGGCAAGATATTGAAGTGTAGGTTGCCGTCGCCTACATGCCCGTAGGCAATGATTTCGCACTCGGAGGAGGCGGCCATCACGACCTCACTCGCGTGGGTGACGAAGTCCGGAATCGCTGAGATAGGCACTGAGATATCGGTACGCAAATGCTCGCCGCGACGTCGCTGGCCTTCCAACATGCTCTCGCGGAATTGCCACAGCTGGGCAGACTGGGTGTCGCTAGACGCCAGCGCACCGTCAAGTACCAGCCCACGCTCCATGCCGGTTTCCAGCAGCTGTTCCAGCATCGTGCCTAGATCTACCGGCCCCGTGACCGCGACTTCCATCAATACATACCAGGGATAAGCGTGCTCCAAAGGATCGCGTAGTTCGGGCGTCACTTCTATAGCAAGTTCAATGCAGCGGCGTGGAATCAGCTCAAAAGCGGTCAGTAAATCGCAGCAGTCGCGACGCGCCAAGCCATACAGGTCGATCACCGCCTGCACCGAGGGTAGACCAAGCAGCGCGGTGCGGTTCTGGGTAGAGCGTGGCGAGAGCTTAAGCACCGCGCCAGTAACGATTCCTAAAGTACCTTCACTGCCCAGAAGCAGCTGTTGAAGGTTGTAGCCGCGGTTGTCCTTATGCAGGGCGTTAAGGCCATCCCAAATTCGCCCATCGGGTAGTACCACTTCAAGTCCCAGTACCAGTTCGCGCATCATGCCGTAGCGCAGCACGTTAAGCCCGCCCGCATTGGTGGCGATATTGCCACCAATCTGACAACTCCCCTGAGCTCCCAGCGAGAGCGGAAAGTCACAGTCATGTTCCGCTGCGAGCAATTTGACGTTTTCGAGGATGCAGCCAGCGTCTACCGTAATGGTGAAGTTGATCGGATCAATTTCACGTACACGGTTTAGGCGTTCCAGACTGATCACCAGTTCCTGGCCGCTCGCTGCGGGAAGCGCCCCAGCCACCAAGCCGCTGTGGCCGCCTTGTGGCGACATAGCAATACCTTGCGCATAGCAGCGCGTGACTACTTCGGCGACTTCCGCCGTATTCGCTGGGCGTGCCACGGCCAGCGGCATGCCTAGCGTATCGCCCGCCCAATCGCTGACATAGCGCGCCATGGCGGCTGGCTCACGTATTAGGCCGCGCTCGCCGAGCAGGCTTTGTAAATTATCGAGAAAGGTACCGGTGTTGTGTCCCGTCATTAAAGCTCTTCCTGCCAAGCTGCCCCCTCGGGGAAGCGGTGTTGCGCTTGGGATTCAGCATGCATGGCAATACTGTAGCCCGGCGCGTCAGGCACCTGGTAGCGGCCACGGCGTACCACAACCGGGTCGATAAAGTGCTCATGAAGGTGATCGACATACTCCAACACCCGACCATCAAGGCTGCCGGATACCGCAATATAGTCGAACAGCGAGATGTGCTGGGTGTACTCGCATAGCCCGACGCCCCCACCATGAGGGCATACCGGTACGCCGAACTTGGCGGCCATCAGCACCACCAGGATAACTTCGTTGAGCCCACCCAGGCGTGCAGCGTCGAGTTGGCAGTAATCAATGGCGTCGGCCTGGAAGAACTGCTTGAACATCACTTTGTTGTGGCAATGTTCGCCGGTGGCGACCCCGATAGGCGCGACGCGGTGGCGAATCTCGGCGTGGCCGAGAATGTCGTCAGGGCTAGTGGGTTCTTCAATCCAGAGCGGGTCAAATTCAGCCAGGCGGCGCATTTTGGTGACCGTCTCGTCGACCCCCCACACCTGATTGGCGTCCATCATCAGCACGTTATCCCAGCCAATTTCTTCGCGCAGCAGCGCCGCACGCCGGGCATCCTCTTCGATATCGCCGCCAATCTTCTGCTTGAAGTGGGTCCAGCCTTCCGCCAGCGCTTCGCGGGCCAAACGGCGCACCTTGTCGTCACTGTAGCCCAACCAACCCGATGAGGTGGTGTAGCCGGGGTAGCCATCGCGATGCATTTCGGCTTCGCGGGCTGCTTTGCTGGTTGACTGACGGCGTAGCAAGCATATCGCTTCTTCCGGCGTTAGTGCATCGGTGACAAAACGGAAATCGAGACACCGCACCAACTGCTCCGGCGTCATATCTACCAGCAGTTTCCACACCGGCTTGCCTTCACGCTTTGCCCACATATCCCACACGGCGTTGACGATGGCGGCGGAGGCTAAATGAATCGCGCCTTTATCGGGGCCAATCCAACGTAGCTGGCTGTCACCGGTGATCTCCCGCCAAAACTTGCCCATATTGTCGGTAATAGACGCCAGCGAACGCCCCTCAATCAGCGGTGCCAGCGACTGTACCGCAGTGACCACGATCTCGTTACCGCGGCCAATCGTAAACGTTAAACCGTGACCTTCGTGGCTGCCGTCATCGGTATGTAGTATGACGTAAGTAGCTGAGTAATCCGGAGCGGCGTTCATGGCATCCGAGCCATCTAGCGTGCGCGATGTGGGGAAGCGGATATCCTGAACCGCGACGCGGGTTATCGTTGTCATTGTGCTCTCCTGGGTAGTGTTATGAGTGGCGTAAGGATCAGCGACGTGCCAAATGGCGCATCAGTTCGCGAAAGTTGCTGGCGCCAAACGCGGCGACAGGGCCTAACGGAATGTGGCGCTGGCGCAGGTCCGCGCGGGGCAGAGGTTGGCGCTCCGTCGTGCGCGCTTGGGGAAGGCCGGTTTCGGCCACGCCGCGCGCGGGTTTCAAGCGAAGCCTCGCGGTAGTGATCAAACGCCGCCTCGACAAGCTGGCAGGCCTGTTCTACCTCGGCGCGGCTGCCACCACGATAGTGTGGCTTCAGCGCTTCCCCAGTGGCAGGATTAATGGCGTAAATCTCAGACTGGGTGCCGGTAACGGCCTGCTGACCGATAAGCAGTGTGCCTTGCAGTGTCATGTTGGCCTCCTATGCAACGGGCGTTAATTGTCGATGTTTCGTGATGATTAAGGTTTAGTGTGATGATTAGGGTATGGAACCAATCGCATATTGATTTCCTTGTATGGTGCAAACGATCAGTTGCCGCTTACGGCGGTGAGATCAGGTAACCACGTCACAATACCAGGGAACGCGATCAGGATGACCAGCACCACCAGTAAGGCGGCGTAGTAGGGCAACATGGCTTTAACGAGCTGCTCCATAGAGACCTTGCCGACCCCGCAGCCTACGTAAAGGCAGGTGCCCACTGGCGGTGTCAAAAGGCCAATACCGAGAATAAAGGACATCAATACGCCAAAGTACACCGGGTCAACGCCTACGGAGGTCACGATGGGCGTCAGCATTGGCGCCATAATCACCATCGCCGGGGTCAAATCCATTACAAAGCCTACCAGCAGCAGTAAGCCCGCGACGATCAACAGCAACAGGAAGGGATCTTGAGTGATCGCTTGTACTTGAGTGACCAGCGTTTGCGGCACCATGTTGATCGTTAAAAACCAAGCAATAACCGTCGCGAAGGCCAGCAGTAGCAATACCATGCCGGTCAAGCGGGCGGTGCGAATCAACATACCCCACAGCTCACGAATCTTAAATTCGCGGTAGACCACTAATGAGATAAACAGCGAATAAAGCAGGGCGGCGACGGCCGCCTCTGTGGCGGTGAATACGCCGCCAATAATGCCGCCGATCACGATCACTGGAAGCACCAACGCTAACCATGCCGCCTTAAACGCTTCCCATAATAAATCGAGACGGAACTTACGGGTCTGTCCGGCCTGGCCGATGCTGGCCATAATGAAGGTCGTTGTCATCAGCCCAAAACCGATCAATAACCCCGGTACGATGCCCGCAATGAACAGGCGACTTATAGACGTCTCGGTCACAATGCCGAACAGAATCAGCGGGATAGAGGGGGGGATAATGATGCCGATCACCGACGAGACAGTATTGATTGCGGTGGCTTGTGGCGCGGTGTAGCCCTGCTTGGTCATTGAAGGAATCATCATTGCGCCGGTAGCCGCAGTATCTGCCACGGCTGAACCACTAATGCCACCGAAGAACATCGAGCCGGTAATGGCTACCTGGCCTAAGCCGCCACGTACGAAACCGACCAGGGCACCAGCGAGTTCCATCAAACGACGGGCGATGCCGCCGTTGCTCATAACTTCACCGACCAAAATAAAGAACGGAATTGCCAGCAGTGGAAAACTGTTAACCCCGCGGACTGATTGCTCGACCATGATCGACAGCGGAATATCAGAGAGCAGCGCCATTACTACGGCCGCGACGCCCAGGCCGAACGCAATGGGCAAGCCAAGCGTTAGTGAGGCAAAAAGAATCCCTAAAAATATCCATAGCATGGCCTACAGACCTCTATCGTTAGTAGATGACACATCGTTAGAAACGGTGGGCGATCGTATCTGTTGAATGCTCTGCCAGGCACGCCATATGGCTACCGCGGCAATAAACACCGCGCACAGTACCAGTGAGACGTTGACGAGATTCCACGGTACATTAAGAATCGCGGTACGGACTGAAGCGCGAGATATCACCAGAAAACCACCCCAGATAATGACACCCATTAACGCGGTGATAATTAGATGCTGCAATAAGTACAGCACATGGGCAGCGCGCGGCTTAAGCCGACGGACTAGAAAATCCACGGCAATATGTTCGTAGCGGGCAAAAGCCGCAGCGGCGCCGATAAAAATCAACCAGATAAAAATCATGCGCGCTAGCTCATCGGCCCAAGGCAGTGAGTGGTTGAACAAGGCACGGCCGACGACATTGGCTGAAACCGAGATAATTAGCGCTATCAGTAAGGTGGCGATCACATGTTCCATAGCCAGCGTTAGCCAGCGAAATAGCGCCGGACCGCGGCATTGCTCGGTGTCGATCTCCAGCGGTTGGCGTTGGGGGTCATCGAGAAATGCCGCAGTATCTGGAATAGGGGTGTTGGGTATGTCCATGAGCTCTCCGAAGAGACGAATAACGGCCAGGCAAGAGGCGTCTGCCTCTTGCCTGATCTAGCAATAGAAAGCTGAATAGTTGAAGGATGTTTATTCCATCATCGTGGATTCGGCGATACGCTGGAATTCAGCGACCAGATCTTTGCCAATACGCGGTGCCCATTCGTCGTAAACCGGTTGCACTGCTTTTTGGAAGGCGGCAATCTGTTCGTCATCAAGGCGTGTGATCTGCATGCCTCTTTCTTCAAGTTGATCTCGCGCCCAGTCGTCGTACTCGCTCGAAAGCTGGATTTCGTAATCCGCTGCTTGCAGCGCGGCTTCCTGTACCAGCTCCTGATATTCGGGGTCGAGTCGATCCCAAGTGCGCTCAGAGATCATCTTGATAAAGGGCGTGTAGACGTGGCGGGTTTCAGATCCGAAGTCCTGCACCTCATAGAAATTGGACGTTAGAATGGTGCTCCAGGGGTTTTCCTGGCCGTCCACTACGCCCTGTTCCATGGCGGAAAACAGTTCACCAAAAGCCATTGGCGTCGGGTTGGCGCCCAGTGCTTCCCAAATGGCCAGGTGCACTGGGTTTTCCATCGTACGCACTGACAAACCGCGAACATCTAAGCCTGCAACATCCTTCGGCGAAGAGACTTCCCGCACGCTATTGGAGAGCTCCCGAAAGCCGTTTTCGGAGAACGCCAAGGCTTTAATGCCGGTGCCATCAAACCCATCAAGCATCTCTTGAGCTGCATCGCTACGCATGGCCGCAATGGCCGCTTCCCGGGTAGTTAGCAAGAAGGGCAGATCGAAAACGGCTAGTTCGGCTACGTAGCCTGTCGCGGGAGAAGACGATGGGTAGGTCATATCCAGCGTGCCGGTTTGCAGCATTTCCATCATCTGCACGTCATCGCCGAGCTGGCTGTTAGGGAACAGGTGAACGCTGATGCGCCCTTCGCTGCGCTGGTCAAGAATATCCGCAAAGTACTGGCTGGAGATGTACTGAGGCGAGCTTTCGGCCAAGCCAAGCCCCATGCGTAAGGTGATACTGCCGTGGTCACCAACCACATCGCCCTTAATTTCTGGCGGGTCGGAAAGATCAGGCATTTGCGCGTAGGCCATGCCTGAGCTGAGCAGCGTGGCACCGATCATTAACAAGGTACGCTTCCAAAGATGATGCATACTTTATTCTCCTGGCGAGCTGCAGGCCGCCCTCACTAAAGGGTGTTTTCCAAGCGAGCTACAGCATGGTCATTGTTGTTGTTTGTTGGCGGCATTGCTATCAAGGGGAACCATCGCAAACCCTCAGATAAATGTCTAGATTTTTTTCATATATGTTCTACATATACTTTCCTGATTACTCATATTGATCAGCCACCATTTCACCAGCTTGACCTATACTGGAGTTATGTCCAGTAGAGGAGGCGACGTCATGGCACGCAACCCTATCCAGTTCCAGCCCGGCCTGTCGTTGCCGGCGCTTCTTGAGCAGTACGGCACGGAATCGCAGTGCCAGACCGCCCTCCTCCAACATCGCTGGCCCAAGGGGTTCGTGTGCCCCGACTGTGGCAATGCCACCGGATGCCGGCTGTCCCGGGGGCTCTACCAGTGTCACCGCTGCCACCATCAAACCTCGCTGACCGCCGGTACCATCTTTCATGCGACACACTTGCCGTTGACCACCTGGTTCCTGGCCATTTACCTGCTGACCCAGCGCAAGAGTGGTATCTCGGCACTACAACTGTCCCGGGAGCTTGGCGTCGCCTACAACACGGCCTGGAAGCTTAAACACAAGCTGCTGCAGGTCATGCACGGGCGCAACCAGGGAGAGAAGCTCTCCGGGCGCATCGAGATCGATGACGCCTACCTGGGCGATGAACGGCCGGGAAAGCGCGGTCGCGGCGCTGAGCACACGTTCCCGTTTGTGGCGGCCGTACAAACCGATGAGGCGGGCCATCCGCAGCGTGTCCAGCTTCGCTGTGTGAGCGGCTTTAGCCTTGTCGAGATACGTCGCTACGCTCAGCAGGCCATTATACCTGGCAGCCAGGTCATCAGCGACGGCCTGGGGTGCTTCCGAGCCTTCGATACGTCCACCTACGTACATGAGCGCCATATCACCGGTGGTGGACGTGCCAGCGTGGCGAACCCGGCGTTCAATTGGGTCAACACTGTACTGGGCAACGTCAAGAACGCGATCACCGGGACCTACTATGCCATCCGTGGACAGCATGCACTTCGCTACCTCGCCGAGTTCAAATACCGCTTCAACCGGCGCTAAGACCTCAAGGCCATGCTTCCACGATTTCTGACGGTGGCAACCCGGACACCACCGATGCCTTACAGGCTGTTGAAGATGGCTGAAGCTTATGCGTAATCAGGAAAGAATTTAAGCTGGACGCCATCAGCCTTGTGCTGGAGCAGGGATATTCAAGGGCCCACGCGGCGCGCAGTCTGGAGATCAACCCAAACATGCTGGGGCGTTGGATAAAAGAGCATGAATCGGTCGATGGGCAGGCTTTCAGAGGGAACGGCAAACTGACCGCTGACCAGTTGGAAATTCGCCAGTTGCGAGAAGAAAATCGCCGCCTGAAAATGGAGAAAGACATCCTAAAAAAAGCGACGGTCTTCTTTGCCAAGGAAACGCATTAAAGTACGCGTTCATCACCCAGCATAAGAAGACCTGGCCAGTCGACGTAATGAGTCGGCTCTTGGGTGTCAGTCGCAATGCCTATTATCGGTACTGCCAACGTCAACGCGAACGGTTGCCGAATGCGGAGCACGAGGCGATGATTGAGGCTGTGAAGGAGGTCGCTCAAAGTAGCGACAAGAGCTATGGCTCCAGGCGGATGAAGCACGCTCTGAACGCCCTGGGCTATCCAGTGGGTCGGCGAAAGGCGCGGTCGCTGATGCGTGAAGCAGGCGTTAAAGCCCGGTACCGGCGGAAGTTTAAGGTAACCACCAACAGCGACCATAAACAGCCGGTGTTCGACAACGTACTGGCACGAGACTTTAGCGCTGCTGAGCCTGATCAGGCATACGTTGGTGACATCACTTACATCTGGACCCGGGAGGGCTGGCTGTATCTGGCGGTCTTCATCGATTTATTCAGCCGGCGGATAGTCGGTTGGAGCATGGGGTCACGGATGAACGCCAAGCCGGTGACAGACGCCCTGACCATGGCCATCTGGCAGCGGCAACCGAAAGCGGGTTTGGTCGTCCATTCGGATCGAGGCTCTCAATATGCCAGCAACGCTTATCGGCGGTTGCTGTACGCAAACGGCTTCGTTGGTAGCATGAGCCGCAAAGGCGATTGAAAACAGAATGGGTACCAGAAACAGGGTATGACGCTTTGCCCCGGCAAAACGGGCAATCATGCACTATATGATTGCCCGTTACAGCGCTTTGCGTTCAGCGACTTACCGGGGCCGTTCCCAGATGTGCCCCACCGTCGATGAGAATGGTTTCGCCGGTGGTCAGATCACCGCCGATGATCAGGCCCAGACATACATCTGCCACGGTTTTCGGCGAGGCCGTATCGTGCAGTGGTGCAGAGGCCTTGGTCGTTTCCAGCAACGTATTGTATTTATCTTCGCCAAGGCCTTTCATTAGCCATTCGCCCTGAACAAAGCCAGGGCAAACAGCATTCACTCGTACTTCGGGGCCCATCACGCGAGCGAGCGAGCGAGTAATGGTAACTAGCGCGCCTTTGGAGGCAGCGTAGGCGATGGAGCTGCCGGTGCCCGACAAACCAGCAATCGAAGCCATGTTTATAATGTGACCAGAGCCGTTGGCTCGCAGAGCCTTTTCCGCAGCGCGGGCCATCTGGAAAGGTCCAATCGCATTGACGGTATACAGGTCAAGAAAATCCTGCTTGTCGAGACCGCCTAAGTCATCGTGGTTGCAGAACTTTGTGGTACCCGCGTTATTAACCAGAATATCTATGCGGCCAAACCTTTTCAGCGCGGCATCCACCATGGTGCGACACTCGGTGTCCTCTGCCACATTAGCTCGGTATATCAGAGTCTTAACCCCGTACTTTTCGCAATCAGAGGCCACTGTGCGGGCACCCTCCTCGTTGTTACTGAAGTTGATCACCACATGGCAACCGTGTTCTGCAAACAGACGGGCAATAGCTGCACCGATGCCAGAGGAGGAGCCAGTAACAATGGCAACGGAATCTTTGAGTTTCATTACATGTCCCTTTTTGTGTTTGTTGGTTCAATAAACAGTATGACAGTGTGTTCGATTCATTAGCCGGAGACTGAGCCTTCAGCACTCAATTTGCAAAAAGCCTGCACAGCGCATCGTTCAACTGCATGCCACCCAGAGCTGGCTGAATCCGGCGGACAGAGGTACGGAGCGGCTCCCCGGAGAGCGCTGGCACTTCCCTCGTCGCCCTGACGGATGTCTTCACTGTCTCCCAATGTAATCCAGAATCCAGGCGGCTGCCCCACGCGGCAAGGGCCACTGTTGTTGACAGCGACAAGCCCATGATGTCTAAGTGGATGCGTTTGTAGCGTACTAGTAGGTTGAAACCCAAAACATTAATAATTCTAAAGGTAACTAAATGGCAATCATTAATTACGTCACTCAAATTCAGTTCGATTTTGGGGCATCTTCGTTACTACAGGCGGAGTGTGACCGTCTCGGTATTCGGCATCCGATGGTCGTAACTGATGCGGGAGTCAGAGCTGCCGGTATTGTTGATCAGGTCTTAAAGCACCTTCGGGATCCTAATGTGACGATTTATGACCAGACGCCCCCTAATCCCAATGAAACTGCAGTCCGGCAGGCGGCGAATCAATATCGCAAGGGAGGCTTCGATGGAATTATTGCCATTGGCGGTGGTTCCTCCATTGACCTTGCAAAAGGTGTGGCCATTTGCGGAACACATGAAGGACCCCTGAGAAATTTTGCAGTAGTTGAAGGCGGCGCGGAGCGAATCACAGCTGCAACAGCACAGATTATTGCCATTCCGACGACTGCTGGCACGGGTAGTGAAGTTGGGAGAGGCGCTATCCTGATACTTGAAGATGGGCGTAAAGTCGGCCTCTTATCGCCATACCTGGTGCCTAAATCTGCTATATGTGATCCTGAATTAACCTTGAGTCTGCCAGCTCTTATGACGGCAGCAACAGGCATGGATGCCATAGCTCACTGTCTCGAAACGTTTATGTCAGCCGCTTTCAACCCGCCAGCTGATGGGATAGCGCTGGATGGACTGCGCCGGGGTTGGCTGAATATTGAGCGCGCTACTCGTAACCCTGACGATCGCGAAGCACGAATGAATATGATGAGTGCTTCGATGCAGGGGGCATTGGCTTTTCAGAAAGGTTTAGGGTGTGTGCATAGTTTAAGTCATTCGTTAGGTGGCATTGATCCGCGTCTACACCATGGCACGCTAAACAAAATATTTCTGCCCGTTGTTATTGAGTTTAACTCCGACTGCGATTCTATGAGGCAGGAACACAAGCTTGATCGCATTGCTCAGACTATGCAGCTGAAGGGGCCTGAGGAAATCGGGCGCGCTATTCAAGAGATGAGTGACCGACTGAATTTACCGAAGGGACTTACAGAGCTGGGTGTGAAGCGAGAGTTATTCCCTCAGATTATTAAAGGTGCCCTGGCTGACCATACCCATAAGACTAATCCACGCATCGCAAGCGAAGAGGATTATTATTGGATGCTTGAGCAGTCCTTATAGAGTTGCCTTCAATGACTCTGTCGTCGACGATGGAACAAAACTTGTGTGTGGAGCCCGGCAGTAGTGGTTTTTCATTATTTTTCACAGGCTGAAATGTTGACCTTAGTTCTCACTCCTTTTTCCTTCTTCGTGGTGGCAAAACAGCTTTTGCTACCGCGAAGCCTTTTTGTAGTGGTCAACTAATCCCGGACAGTGTTTTAAGCTTTTCTTCCGCAACCATCGCTGGCCCGCCCGGATGTATGTGATATCGCCGCACCACGCCTGGCATGGGCTGGACGACTGGCGTTGATCTTACGATTAAGTCGATCAGGAATATCGGGTCTCTTTACTGTGGCCTGTTTGCAGGCATGTGGGCCTGGCTGTCTGCAGGTCGGCCCCCGCTCACTCATCAGTAGACGATCCTTGAAGCGCCCGATCAAAACGCCTTCGTCATTGAACCACTTCAACCCGGGAACCGATGACACTCTGTTTTATGGATTGAATTCCTCAAGTGGCACGCTTGTTCGGCGTCAACTATCCTGTCCGGTCAGTTTGCCGTTCCCTCTGAAAGCCTGCCCATCGACCGATTCATGCTCTTTTATCCAACGCCCCAGCATGTTTGGGTTGATCTCCAGACTGCGCGCCGCGTGGGCTCTTGAATATCCCTGCTCCAGCACAAGGCTGATGGCGTCCAGCTTAAATTCTTTTGAGTACAGCTTTCTTGTGATCATGTAGGTTCTCCAGGTTCAGGGTATTATTCCTTAACTGGGCTGGTCACATCCATTCAACCACTTCACTAAGACGGGAAGGCCGGTAAAAGCGTTATTAAAGGCATTCGGTCCAAGAGGGGGTCACCGGAGGCTTACCTTTTACTGATCGATGAGGGGCTGGACTGGTGACATGGAAGTTGGTCTACACCAGGCAAACCCAGAAAGATGCAAAGAAGCTGGCCTCAAGCGGCCTGAAACCAAAAGCCCAGGAATTGCTGGGCAAGATCATTCTTTCAGAAGGAACCATCAGACCTGAAACAAAGGTCATATTGACGAAATGTCCAACATACCCCACGATATGCTGAATTTTAATCGGATACGCGGCTCGTGAAAAACAAGCAACAGAAGATACCCCCGCGGCCTAGTGTGGCCGACTTCCTGGCTGAAGCTATTTTCTCGGGCCATTACAAGCCGGGGGACTTCGTCCCCAAGGAGGTCGAGCTCTGCGCGCAATTTGCCATCAACCGTTCCGCTGTACGTAGCGACCTGCGACAACTGGTGGATGTTGGTATCATCGAGCGTATCTCCGGTCATGGCTCCAAGGTCCGGGAGTATGAAGAATGGAAAATTCTCGACCCGATGGTGACCGAGTGGATGACACGCTATGCCTCCCCCAACCCAAAAATCCAGTGTGAAATCCTCGCTTTTCGACTGGATGTCGAACCCTATGTCGCTATGACCGCCGCCAAGCGCGCCAAGGCACGCGATCTGGTCGCCATTGAGGAAGCCTTCGAGGGTATGGGGGAAAATCTGCACAATGCCAGCCGCCCGGAAGAGCGCCGTCTGCATAGCGATTATGACATTGCCTTCCATATCGCCATCTACAAGGCTACCCATAATATTGTCTGGGCCCAGCTTTCTCACATACTGCGTCCTTCGATCTACCTGGTGATCGAGAAATCCAACATCAGCGCCAGCGATCCCGAGGAAAGTCTGGAACGGCACCGCCGATTGATGGAATGCATCCGCACCCGCCGCCCCGACGAAGCCTTTCTCGCCGCCCAGAAAGTCCTTGAGGGCACTGCCCAAGCGCTAGGTATCGAGCCCCCCGAGGGTGCCCTGGGACGTCATTTGAAAGCCATCTAATCCCAATTCGAATATATATATGACCGGCATCTTGATTGACGCCGGCCATGTCATGTGTCCTTCAGTGATTATCTCGAGGCGGACTACGTCGGGCAACATCGCGGTACTTGGTAGCCAGATCCAGCGTCATACCCCGGTCCAACGGCTCGATCAGGCTGCGCTGAATTTCCTGCCATGGCGTCTGGTGCGCCGGATATTGATAGCCCCCGGCGGTTTCCAGATGCTGACGGCGTCCTTCAAGCTCGGTATCGTCAATCAATAACCTGACTTCGCCGTTCTTGAGATCGACCCTCAATCGGTCACCGGTTTCAAGCAACGCCAAGCCGCCGCCGATGGCCGCTTCAGGCGAAGCGTTGAGGATTGAAGGAGAGCCCGAGGTACCCGACTGCCGGCCGTCTCCCAAGCATGGCAGCGATTCAACACCGGCCTTGATCAACACTTCGGGAGGCTGCATATTCACAACTTCCGCCCCGCCGGGATGACCGACCGGCCCAGCGCCGCGCATTACCAGGATAGTACGGGCATCGATCCCCAAGGCAGGATCATCGATTCGCGCGTGATAGTCTTCAGATCCATCGAATACCACCACTCTTCCCTCGAAAGCATCGGGGGAGTCAGGGTCGCTCAAGAAGCGTTGACGAAATTCAGGCGAAATGACACTGGTCTTCATCAAGGCAGAATCGAACAGATTGCCTTTGAGATTGAGAAAACCCGCATGTTGGATCAAGGGATTGTCGTAACGCCGGATTATTTCGGGGTCACGAGTTTCGCTATGCTCGACGTTGGCTGCGATGCTTCGGCCGTTGACCGTCAAGGTATCGCCATGAAGGCGCCCCGCCTTGAGCAATTCATGGAGTATGGCGGGCACCCCACCGGCGCGATAAAATTCCTCACTCAAATAGGCGCCGGCCGGCATGATATTGGCGAGTAGCGGTATTTCATGGCCGAGATGCTGCCAGTCATCGTTGCTCAGTTCGATACCCGAATGTCTTGCGATTGCATTGACATGCACCGGCGCATTGGAAGACCCACCCAGTGCCGAGCAGACCACGATAGCGTTCTCGAAGGCGGCTCGCGTCAGAATATCGCTAGGTCGCAAGTCCTCCCATACCATTGCCACGCTTCGCTGTCCCGTTTCATAGGCCACAGCAGCACGCTCCTTGTAGGGAGCCGGAATCATCGCGGATCCGGGAAGACTCATCCCCAACGCCTCGGCCATGGAATTCATGGTGGAAGCGGTACCCATGGTGTTGCAATGGCCAATGGAGGGCGCGGAGTTGGTAGTGCGAGAAAGAAACTCATCGTAATCGATGTCGCCGGCTGCCAGACGTTTGCGCAACTCCCAGATAATCGTTCCCGAACCGACCCGTTCGTTGCCTCGCCACCCATTGAGCATGGGGCCGCCCGAAAGCACGATGGCGGGAATATTGACCGTTGCCGCCGCCATCAGGCAGGCTGGGGTGGTCTTGTCGCAGCCGGTGGTCAGCACCACGCCGTCCAGGGGATAACCATGCAGTATTTCCACCAACCCCAGGTAAGCCAGGTTGCGATCCAGCGCCGCTGTCGGACGCCGCGCATTCTCATGGATGGGGTGCATGGGAAACTCGAAGGGCACCCCTCCAGCTTCACGGATACCGTCCTTGACTCTTTTCACCAGTTCGATGTGATGACGATTGCAGGGAGTCAGGTCGGAACCGGACTGAGCGATGCCGATGATCGGCTTGCCGCCGGTCAGCTCTTCCAGCGTGATGCCGTAATTCATGTAGCGTTCAATACACAGCGCGGTAGTGCCGGGATGTTCAGGATTATCGAACCACCAGCGTGAACGTAGTTTTTCGGCGGTCATTTTATAATTTTTTTTAGTCATGGGGTCTCCAGCCTTTGCGATTTTAGCCATTCTTAATGCGAGTGCCGCGGTACATCAGCGCCGCGACAGCCTACCAGGAAGTCGAAATCACAGCCCTCGTCGGCCTGCAACACATGCTCGATATATAACTGGCGATAGCCACCGTCACTGGCGATTCGCCGCGATTTTTCGGTGGGATCACTTTCGGCCAGGCGCGAGGCGAGTTCGGCATCGCTGATATCCAGATGCAAGCTACCGGCATCACAGTCGAGTTCGATCCAGTCGCCGTTACGCACTGCCGCGAGCGGCCCCCCGGCGGCGGCTTCCGGTGCCACGTGCAACACCACGGTGCCGTAGGCGGTGCCACTCATACGGGCATCGGAGATGCGCACCATATCGGTCACGCCCTGTTCGAGCAGTTTGGTTGGCAAGCCCATATTGCCGACCTCGGCCATGCCGTGATAACCGCGTGGTCCACAGTGTTTCATGACCAATATGCTGGCCGCATCGACTACAAGATCCGGATCGTTGATCCGTGCCTTGTAGTCGTCGAAGTCTTCGAAGACTACCGCGCGGCCACGGTGCTTCATCAGCTCAGGCGTTGCCGCCGATGGTTTGAGTACGGCACCGTTGGGAGCCAGATTGCCGCGCAGCACGCAGATCCCACCATCAGCAAGCAGTGGATTATCCAGGGCGCGGATGACTTCATCATTGTAAAGCGGCGCATCCTCAACGTTTTCCCACAATGTCTTACCGTTGACGGTTAAGGCATCCTTATGGGGTAAGCGGTCAGCCTCTCCCAGACGCCGCAGCACCGCAGGCAGTCCCCCGGCATAGTAGAACTCCTCCATCAAAAAGCGTCCCGACGGCTGAAGGTCGAGAATCGTCGGTGTGCCACGGCCAATACGGGTCCAGTCATCAAGCGCCAGATCGACACCGATACGCCCGGCAATCGCCTTGAGATGGATCACCGCATTGGTTGATCCACCGATGGCGGCATTGGTGCGAATCGCATTTTCGAAGGCCTCCCGGGTCAGTATCTTCGACAGGTTCAAGTCTTCATTGACCATCTCGACGATGCGATTGCCGGAGAGATGCGCCAGGACATAGCGCCGCGAATCCACCGCCGGAATCGCGGCGTTGTGAGGCAGCGAAGTGCCTAAAGACTCAGCCATGCAAGCCATGGTCGAAGCGGTGCCCATGGTGTTGCAGGTACCTGCCGAACGCGACATCCCGGCTTCCGCCGCCATGAACTCGTGCATGGATATCTTGCCCGCCTTGACCTCTTCCGAGAGTTTCCAGACAACTGTGCCCGAACCGATGTCCTTGCCGTGATGCTTGCCATTCAGCATCGGCCCACCGGTGACCACGATAGTGGGAATGTCGCAGCTCGCCGCGCCCATCAACAACGCTGGGGTGGTCTTGTCACACCCTACCAACAGCACCACTGCATCCATCGGATTGCCACGAATAGCTTCTTCGACATCCATGCTTGCCAAGTTGCGAGTGAACATCGCCGTCGGTCGCAGGTTGGATTCACCATTGGAAAACACTGGAAACTCTACCGGATAGCCACCGGCCTCAAGCACACCCTGCTTGACGTGGTCGGCAAGCTTACGA
This sequence comes from Marinobacter sp. M3C, assembly GCF_023311895.1. GTDB lineage: Bacteria > Pseudomonadota > Gammaproteobacteria > Pseudomonadales > Oleiphilaceae > Marinobacter. Next base: position 3,488,345 of record NZ_CP092284.1, on the reverse strand, counting down.
AAGTGGGCATTACACGGAGTCAATTCTGACCAGGTATTGCAGATACCGATGATTGGTTTACCCTGAAACTCGTGATCGGGAATTCCTTGATTCTTCATCCAGCTGCGATACATGAAACCATTCTTGTCCGTGGTACCAAACCACTCGGCACTGCGTAATGACCGCTGTCGTTGGGACATCCTAAGCACTCCAGTAAAAGGGTCACGGCCGATAGCCCAACCCGGATATGGCGTAAATTCGCCTAAAAACGGTACTCCCTTCCCCCTTATATTGTCTGTTATACTAAAGTATATGTTGAACAATACAGGTAAATGTTCAACATTGTTATAGCTCGGATGGGAGTTATCCCCTCCATGAAACAATAAAAACAATCTTCATCGTCGGAGAAAATACATGTTCAATTTGAAATACAGCCTTCTTCTTACTGTCCCCGCTTTGTTGCTGGGACTGACCACAGCTCAAGCAGCCGACTACGAATGGAAATTTCAGGCATCGGAGACATCGGGTGAGCCGAGCTTCAAAATCAAACAGGAATGGGCCAACAAGATCACCAAGATGACCGACGGCCGTGTTGAAATCGAAGTGATGCCTATCAATGCAGTGGTTGGGCCGACGGAAACGTTGTCCGCGGTCAGCGCCGGCATTCTTCAAGGACACATGACAGATCCCAGCTACTTTTCAGGACAAAACCCGGCTTTCGGCATGCTGGGCAACTTGGTGGGGGCCTGGAGTAACTCCTATGACTTCCTGGAATATATGAAATACGGCGGTGGCGAGGAGCTCTACAACGAGCTGGTCGAGCCTTATGGTGTTCACCTGATCGCTGCCGCCACCTTTCCTCTGGAATCGATCCCTTCCACCGTACCCATCAAATCTCTGGAAGATTTTGAAGGCCTGAAGATCCGCGCACCCCAAGGCATGGTCTACAACATCTTTGAGCGCATCGGCGCGACCCCGGTCAACCTGCCCGGATCCGAAGTTTACACCGGCCTGGAGAAAGGGGTGATTGACGCCGCAGACTCCACGGTGCTCTCCAACAACGATGCCATGGGCCTGCATGCGTTCGCCCCTTACCCTCTGTATCCCGGCTTCCACTCCATGCCGATGATTGCGGTATCGATCAACAAGGATATCTGGGATAGCTTGTCCGAGGAGTTGCAGACCACCCTCAGCACTGCTTTCGATGGCATGTCCTATGACCTGATCGCACGTCTCAAACAGCAGGATATTGAGACGCTGCAAAAGCTTCAGGAAGACCCTGACGTTCATCCCTACGACCTTTCTGCCGAAGATCGCAAGAAATTCCGTACTGCAGCGGAAGCAGAATGGAAAGAATGGGCTGGCAGAAACGAGATGACCCAGAAGGTCTATGATTCGGCCACCGCCTTTTTGCGCTCGCGCAACCTTCTCTGACCCGGCGTCCTTTAACCCCAATCGGCATATCGCTTGAGGTAGCCCCTCGGGCGATATGCGTAGAGACGAGCCATGCCGAAAAAAATCCCTGATACCCAAGACCTCCCGCCCGAGACCCAGGATATTTCCGACATCCTGGAAAAAGTCGAAGAGGTGTCACCCGAACGCACGGCGCTCGATCGTGTGGTTGCCCGAGGTGGCCGTGTCGCCGCCTGGCTGGTACTGCTGGCCATGGGCATCAGCGTAGTGGAAGTGTTCATGCGTTACGGGTTCGACAGCCCCACTTCGTGGGTACATGAAACCGTGGTGTTTCTAATCGCCGTAATCTTCGCCCTCGGTGGGCCAGCGGCATTGGCGAAAAACAGCCATATCCGCGTCAAGGTGCTCTATGACAGCGCCGGTCCACGCCTCAAGTGCTGGATGGACCGCTTGAACGATTTCCTGACGCTGTTCTTCTGCCTGGCCATGAGCTATGCCGCTTTCCACATGTTCTGGGGCGCATCGCACAACCCACTCGGTCAGTGGTCACTGGAGCGTTCCGGGACCTCCTGGAACCCGCCGTTTCCAGCCATGGTGAAGGGCGTGATCCTGTTCGCCCTGATACTGATGAGCGTTCAGGCATTGCTGCATTTGATTCAGGCAATCCGTGCAAGGCCCGCCGCTACCGAGGAGACGAACTGATGGATATCGGAACCGCCACGATCCTGATGGTGGGTGCAATCTTTGCCCTGCTGATCACCGGTCTCCCCTTGGCTTTCATTACCGGTCTGGTGGCGCTGATCTTCACCTTCGGCTGGTTCGGCGAGATGGCGTTACCGCTGATAACAAGCCGGGTTTACGGGTTCATCACCGAGTATTCCCTGGTGGCCGTGCCGATGTTCGTGCTGATGGCCTCGTTACTCGACCGTTCAGGGATCGCCAAGGATTTATTCAATGCCATGCGCGTATTCGCCGGACGCCTTCCGGGAGGCGTCGCTGTACAAACCATTGTGGTGGCATTTTTCCTCGCCGCTCTGTCGGGCATCATCGGCGGTGAAATAGTGCTATTGGGTATTCTGGCATTGCCCCAGATGCTGCGGTTGGGTTATGACAAGCATCTATCTATTGGCGTGGTTTGCGCCGGCGGAGCCTTGGGCACCATGATGCCTCCTTCCATCGTGCTGATCATTTACGGCATGATCGCCAGCGTGTCGATTGCCGAGCTGTTTACCGCGGCCATCACACCGGCAGTGATTTTAATGGCTTCTTACATCGCCTACGTGCTGGTGCGCTGTCTGAAGAATCCTTCTCTCGGACCACCTCTTGACGAAAACACTCAGGACAATCCTTTCGCTAGCCGGTTCGATGCGCTCAAGGCCATCCTGCTGCCGGGGCTGATCGCCTTTCTGGTGCTGGGCACCATCTATGGCGGTATCGCCTCGGTGACCGAAGCCGCCGCCATGGGTGTGTTCGGGGTGCTACTCGCCACCCTGGTACGCGGCGAATTCAACAGAGATATGCTGCACCACAGCCTGAGTCAGACGATGAACACCTGCGGAATGATCATCTGGATCGGTATCGGCGCCGCTGCGCTGGTGGGTGTCTACAACCTGATGGGCGGCAACAGCTTCGTCTCGAACCTGATACTCGGGCTCGATGTGGCGCCGATCGTGATCATCATGGTGATGATGGCCATCATGCTGGTTCTTGGGCTGTTTCTCGACTGGATCGGCATCGCCATGCTGGCCCTGCCTATCTTCCTGCCGATCGTCATTCAGCTGGGGTTCGACCCGATCTGGTTCGGCATCCTGTTCGCGGTCAACATGCAGGTCTCGTTCCTGTCGCCTCCCTTCGGTCCCGCCGCTTTCTACCTGAAAAGCGTGGCGCCACCGGATATCAGTCTGAAAGACATTTACCTATCGGTTCTGCCGTTCATGGCTATCCAGCTGTGCGTACTGGCGGCGCTGTTGATCTGGCCGCAACTGGCTATCTGGCCCCTTTGATTCACCGGCTCATTACCTCCAAGAGGAAGTCACCATGCGATTGATTCAATGTTCACATCAGGGCCAGATCCGCTCCGCCCTGGTGGAAATCGAGCAACAAGTCAGGCTTCTCGATGCCGACACCTATACCTTGGCGATGCGCGCTATCAGTAGCGGCAAGCCGTTGAGTGACATCGTCGAATCATCAATGACCGAAAGCCGACTCGACTATCAGCAGTTGATCAATGAAAAGCGCTTGCTACCGCCATTGACCCACACCGACCCCGCCCACTGCCTGGTCACGGGCACCGGCCTTACTCATCTGGGCAGTGCCGATACTCGCGATGCCATGCATGCCAAAGCCAAGGTCGATGAAAGCGAAATGACCGATTCCATGCGCATGTTCAAACTCGGTGTCGAGGGGGGCAAGCCTACCGCTGGCGAAATGGGCACCCAACCGGAATGGTTCTACAAGGGTGACGGCAATTGCGTGGTGGCCCCGGAAACCGAGATTCCGGTACCCGGCTTCGCCGAGGATGCAGGCGAGGAACCGGAACTGGCCGGGCTCTACGTGATCGGCAACGACGGCACGCCTTGGCGGGTCGGCTACGCCATCGGCAACGAGTTTTCCGACCATGTCACCGAACGCTTCAATTATCTGTGGCTGGCGCATTCCAAGCTGCGCGCCTGTAGCTTCGGGCCGGAACTCTTGATCGGCGACTTGCCCGAGCATCTGGAAGGCAGCAGTCGCATCGTGCGCAACGGCAAGACATTGTGGGAGAAGCCGTTTCTGACCGGCGAGGCTAACATGGCGCATAGTCTGGCCAACCTTGAATACCACCACTTCAAGTACGACAACTTTCGTCGCCCCGGGGATGTGCATGTGCATTTCTTCGGCACTGCCACCCTGAGTTTTGCCGACGGCATCAGCACTCAAGAAGGCGATCGCTTCGATATCAGTCTGCCTGAATTCGGGCGGCCGCTGCGCAACACCCTACGTTTTGAAACGGAAAAGACCACTAGCGCAATCTCATCACTTTAAACACCCAAGGAGTTCATCATGACACTGGAAGGTAAATCACTAATCGGTCAAAAAACTGTGGGCGGCAATGCAGCTGACATCTATGCCATCGACCCCTCTACCGGCAAGAAGCTTGAGCCCACCTATCAAGGCGGAGGACAGGCTGAAGTTGACCTGGCTTGTGAGATGGCCTGGGCAGCCTTCGATACCTATCGCGAGACCTCTCTTGAGGAGCGTGCGGTTTTTCTCGAAACCATCGCGACCGAAATCGAAGCCATCGGCGATGAATTGATCGAGCGAGGCGTGGCTGAAAGCGGCCTGCCCCGGCCACGTATCGAGGGCGAACGGGGTCGTACCTGCGGCCAGCTGCGTCTGTTCGCCTCCGTGGTACGTGCCGGTGAATGGCTCGACGTGCGCATCGACCCGGCACTGCCGGAACGCCAGCCCATGCCCAGGGTCGACCTGCGCCAACGACATGTCGCTACCGGGCCGGTGGCTGTCTTCGGTCCCAGCAACTTCCCGTTGGCATTTTCCGTCGCCGGAGGGGATTCTGCCTCAGCGTTAGCCGCAGGTTGCCCCGTGGTGGTCAAGGCGCATTCGGCTCATCCCGGCACATCCGAGCTGGTCGGCAAGGCAGTACAGAAGGCCGTGAAACACTGCGGCCTGCCGGAGGGTGTCTTCGCGCTACTCTACGGTTCGGGCCGCGATCTTGGTCAGGCACTAGTCGCCGACCCACGCATCAAGGCGGTGGGCTTTACCGGGTCGCGTCAAGGCGGGACCGCGTTGATGAAGACGGCTCAGAGCCGCCCCGAACCGATCCCGGTGTATGCTGAGATGAGCAGTATCAACCCGGTCTTCCTGTTCCCGGAAGCACTCAACAACCGGGGTGAGGAGATCGCCAAGACCTTCGTTGGTTCCCTCACCATGGGTGCTGGCCAGTTCTGTACCAACCCGGGCCTGGTACTCGCAGTGAAAAGTCCGGCTCTGGATACTTTCCTCGATTTCGCAAGCACTGCGGTCAAGGAGAGCGCGGCGCAAACGATGCTCACGCCGGGTACACACCAGTCCTACGAAGAAGGCGTCAATCGCTTCGCCAACCATGCCAAGGTCCGCGAAGTGGCTCGTGGTCAGCAGGGTTCCGGCCCCCATGATTGCCAGGCGGCGTTATTTCAAACCACCGCTTCCGAGTTCCTCGCTGACGAAGCATTGCAACAGGAAGAAGTGTTCGGGGCTTGTTCGCTTGTAGTGGAATGCTCAAGCATCGACGAGCTGCAGCACGTCGCCGAGCAACTCGGAGGCCAGCTCACCGTCACCCTTCATATTGACGAGGGCGACCTGACCAGTGCACGTGCCCTGCTACCGACACTTGAACGCAAAGCCGGACGTATTCTGGCCAATGGTTGGCCCACCGGCGTTGAGGTGTGTCATGCCATGGTGCATGGAGGCCCTTACCCGGCCACCTCCGACTCGCGTACCACCTCGGTGGGCAGCGCAGCGATTCATCGCTTTCTGCGCCCGGTATGCTACCAGGCCCTGCCCGAAGCGCTGTTGCCCGAAGCACTCAAGAACGGCAATCCCCTCAGCGTTTCCCGGCTGGTGGATGGCAAGCGCGAGATATAAGACATGAATAACGATAACAAGATGAGCGATTTTCTTCCCGAGGATCACACCCAGGCGCTGCTGGTAGGGCGCGTCTGGCGCCCAGCCCCTCGATCGGGCCCGGCGCTGGTGATGATTCGCCATGGCGAAGTCATTGATATCAGTGCCGACTACCGCTGCATGGCCGATCTGCTGGACTGCGACGACGTGGTGGAGATCGTATCGAAGGCCGAGGGAGAGCCCCTCGGCCCAGTAGAAGCACTGCTTGAGAACTCGCTGGCAGAGCCGCCGCGTGCACCCTATCTGCTCGCGCCTTGCGACGTTCAGGCAATCAAGGCCTGTGGAGTGACCTTTGCCGTCAGTCTGATGGAGCGAGTGATCGAGGAACAGGCCGCTGGTGATCCCGCTCGCGCTGCCGAACTGCGCCAGGAATTGCAGGCACTGATCGGCGGTGACCTGTCACAGATCGTGCCCGGCTCTGAGGAAGCCTTGGCTCTCAAGGCAGAACTGCAGTCCCGTGGCGCCTGGTCACAGTACATGGAAGTCGGCATTGGCCCCGATGCCGAAGTATTCACCAAGGCTCAGCCACTCTCCTCGGTAGGCATCGGCGCCAGGGTCGGCTTGCACCCCGCCTCGCAATGGAACAATCCCGAGCCGGAGATCGTGCTGGCAGTGGATGCTCGGGGTACGCCCCGGGGCGCTACGCTCGGTAACGACGTCAACCTTCGGGACATCGAGGGGCGCAGTGCCCTACTGTTGGGTAAGGCCAAGGACAACAACGCTTCCTGCGCCATCGGTCCTTTCATTCGCCTCTTTGACGATGCTTTCACCCTGGACACCGTGCGCCAGGCCCGCGTCTCGCTACGCATCGAGGGCTCCGACGACGGCTTCGTGCTCGAGGATGCCAGCGATATGCGCCAGATCAGCCGCGACCCCCTGGATCTGGTGCAACAAACCTGCGGTGCCCATCACCAGTACCCGGATGGTTTCATGCTGTTTCTCGGCACCATGTTCTCGCCGATCCAGGATCGCGATGGCAAAGGCCAGGGCTTCACCCACCACTTGGGGGACACCGTAACTATCGCCACACCGGCCTTGGGGCGCTCTCGTCAACCGGGTGGATCGCAGCGATCGCCTGCCACCCTGGACCTTTGGCATTCGTCAATGGGGGCCTATCTGACGACACAACAATAATCCTCTCCTCTCCCAACGCTACTGCCAAAAATCGCCGGCATGCCCAAACTCCGAGCATCACCCGGATGAGCTGCCGGCGTTTCTGAGGGCCAGAGTGAATCGATCAAAGGTGAAAGGTTGCAGGGCAATCAGGCATTTTGCGCATTCTAGCGTTTTGTCGATGATTTGCCAGTTGTGGTGATGCGCGTTTTGGGTAAGAAAACTGGCTACTTTTTGCACTCTTTTATCACTTAAGCATTGCCTGGTGACGGCACGCTCAAGAGCTTGGACAAGCAACCAAATTCGAAATGCCCTGCGTAGAAGGTATTGCTCCTCAGAGCAGCCTTACGCTAGCGGGTTGACGATAAAACACAATAAAAAGTGTCTCTTTTCAATGTTTGCGTGTAAATCGCGAAGCTTCTTCTTGGTTTGGTTGGCATTCTCGGCATAGGGCAGTGCGGGGTATAGTTTGTGAATATCAGGGCGGCTATCGTAGGTCGCGCAGTTTAGATAGCTGCGTTATAAGCGGGTTAGCGGCCCATGCGCTGAGTATATCGACTGATTCAGGGTGGGAAAGTTCTTGGCTGAGGTTACCGATAACCGTGAAGTGTTTGGTGAATCCGAAGGTGAGGGTGGCAACCTCAAATATTTCTGTGATTTCGTGTTCCTGGGCCCACCGGACAGGATAGTTGACGCCGAACATAGCCTGGACAAACCATAAAGCAGCGACTCGCCCGTAATAGCGTCGACGCTCTTATGTTGAATGCTACCCGAGGCACGACGCTCACCGCCGATATAATTATGGCCAGTCAGATTTAGCATGACATGTTCTTGCTTGTGATTGCTGCGATTGAACTGGCACCAACAACGAGAAATAGAGAAATCCCAGCCGTGTGAGCTAGAGAAAAGTGCGGCCTTATCCGCGACCTGATAAGTAAGAAAAAACCTGGCCCTTTGTGGGGGCACAGGCAAAGCACAAATCAAAGAGGCCGCACGCCACCTACCGGGATAGCGGGCTGATGTACACGAATACCATTACGCAGAGGTTCGCCCAAGGCATCCAAGCTGACTTCAAAAGTGTCGCCAGGTTGTGCCTTAATACCATCAGCAAACGACAAGGTTGCAGTACCGAAAAAGTGTATATGTACGTCGCCGGCACGTAAGAATTGACTGTATTTAAAGTGGTGATACTCAAGATTCTCTAAGGTGTGACACATATTGTCTTCACCAGAAAGAAATTCCTTCTCCCACAAAACCTCGTCACCGCGACGAATGCGGCTGATTCCCGACAGATGACGCGGTAGCTCGCCAATCAACATTTCGGGGCCAAAAGAACAGAAACGTAGCTTAGAGTGAGCCAAATACAGGTAGTTTTTACGCTCAACCACATGATCTGAAAACTCGTTACCTAGGGCAAAGCCGATACGATACGGCTGGCCGTCATCCGCAATAACGTAGAGGCCTGTTAGCTCCGGCTCTTCACCAAAATCTTCGGCGAAATCGGGCACTGGGAAGTCTTCACCGGGACGCACCACGATACTTCCGTCACCTTTGTAAAACCACTCCGGCTGCGCGCCTTCACTGCCTGCCGCTGGGCGGCCATTCGCCATACCCCACTGGAACATTTGCATGGTGTCGGTGAGTTTTTCGTTGGCCTGCTGGGCTTCAACCTGCTGATGCATCTTATCGCGCGTGGAAGCGCTACCCAAGTGAGTCAGACCAGTGCCAGAAACCATGCAGTGGGCCGGATCACTATGATCCAACGGTGCCAGTACGCGGCGCTGTGAAATTAATTCAGCATAGAGCGGGCCTGGCTCAGAGCCTAAACGCTCGATTTCGGCAATTAGCCCATGTCGATTTCGGATCGCTTGCAACGCCAGTTCGCGAGTACTCGCGACACCGTTGACTACACTGATGTATTTACTGCCGACGATACCGACCTTACGTTGGTTTTGCCCGTTCTCAAATTGAATCAGTCGCATTGCAGTACTCCTTACATATCTTTTCGCCGCTTGTGCGACTTTTATTGCTCTGCACTTTAAAAAATTACCCAAGTGCTGTCTAATGAAAGCTTCTGATCAAGTAATAACCTTTAGTTATTTCATATGCTGCAACCACTAAACTACATCGTTTCACGCTTTCACATTCGTCAGCTAAGGCTGCTTATTGCCCTCGACGACCTGGGCACATTGCATCGTGCAGCTGATCATGTCGCTATCAGCCAGCCGGGTGCGAGCAAAGCACTACATGAGATTGAGATAACGTTCGGCATGCCATTGTTTGCGCGCAGCACTAAGGGTCTGGTTGCCAACGACATGGGCCGCTGCGTAATTCGCTACGCCCGCTTAATTTTCAGTGATCTCGCACATTTGCATGATGAAATGCACGGCATTCTTCAAGGCCACGGCGGTCATGTGGCGGTTGGCACCATCGCGGGCTCCGTACCTTTGGTATCAAAAGCCTTAACCAAGCTTCGGCAGGTACAGCCAGGCATTTCGGTGCAGGTTGTCGAAGGCATTAGCTCGCACTTGCTTAAGTTGCTTGACGAAGGACGGCTCGACTTGGCCATCGCACGCACCAGCGGCAGCCAACACAAAGATGATTACGCGTGTCTAAGTCTGCACCCAGAGCGCCTGGCACTGGTGGCCGGGCCCGAGCATTCTCAGCACGACAACTCGACCTTAAGCTTGCAGGAACTACACGCCTACAGCTGGGTTGTTTATCCCACGGGCACACCTATGCGCGCTGTGCTTGAACGCGAGTTTGGTGAAGCCGGACTGGAATTCCCGCGTTATTCGCTGGAAACCTCATCAACGTTCACCATGCTCAGTTTGCTACAAGAAGACTCGCAACTGGTGGCCATTATGCCCCACTCTATCGCATGCTCTAGCGAAGGCTTTGGCTTGTTGCGGCGTCTGCCGCTGGAACTGCAGTCACGCACTGAGCCCTGTTCAATCATTCATCGTCAGGGTAGTAGCTTGTCACCACTCGCCGCACTCTTACTTGAGCATTTGCGTAACGAGCAAGATGCATTGACAGAGGATTAATTTGACATTCAACTAAATGAGGCGGCGCTGCCAGAGTATTCAGCTGGTGCCAACCTCAGTGTTCGAAGCACACCGCATTTTGTCATCGGTGTGCAAGCATAATGGGCGAATTCGAACGCAAACGTAAGGTTGTAGAATGGGGCGTCGCGTGACTGTTCTGAATTTTGCTCAGGACTTACTCAGCTGTGTGCTTGAGTTGAACAATTTGTTGATGCTTGCTGAAGCAGCCGGCCACATCAGACAGAGAGCGGTAGCAAAAGGCAGTCAATCAGTTCTCTTTATTCTCCAGTAAAATTAGCCGACACGTTGACGTATTAAGGTGGCGGCAGAGTGCACAGCAATAACACTCCGTTCACCAACGAATGAACGAGGCGGAAGAAAACGGTGATTTGCAACCCAATTGTCCAAATAGCTGCGTTTAAGCAACCTGTTTATTGCGCTCAATTTCCTGCAGTTTTCCAGGGTTGAGCGATACGGCTCCGGCGACTTTCCAGTTTCGAATGTCACCAGACCAACGCCTGGGGTTCAGGCTCTTTGCTCGTTCATAAACTGCTTCACGTTTGGCTAACAACTCTGCATCAACACCTTGGTGCCGCTGTGCGGGCGTCACGAAGTTGATGCCGCTGTGCAGGTGCTCTTCGTTATAGGCTTGTCGAACAACAGCATCCATTCACGCACCGCTATCAGTGATCTAAAGCCTTTGGCGGGCCACTTCGGGCAGTACTTCAGCGTTTTGAACAACGACTCTGAGTACGGGTTATCGTTGCTCACTCTGGGTCGGCTGTGAGACATCAACATACCCAATTCTGCCAGCCGCGCTTTCAGTGTGTAGGACGTCATCGGCGCGCCATTATCTGAGTGCAGCACCGGTGGGTTTTGCCAACATCTCTCGCGCAACAGAGCTCGATCTATGAGCTTTTTGGCAAGCTCGCCGGACTCTGCTTCGTGGATTTCCCAAGCCACGATTTTGCGGCTGTAGATGTCCATGATCAGGTACAGATACCAGTGCTGACCGCGCACCTCTGAAGGACAATAACTGATGTCCCAGCTCCACACCTGGTTCGGACCTGTGGCGGTAAAGCTGGTGGGCTCAGGGACCTTGCGCGGCGGCTTCATACGGCCCCGATGATTCAATTGCTGGTGCTTTTTGAGCACTCGGTAAAACGAAGACTCTGACGCCAGGTAAAGCCCTTTATCAGCCAGTCGAGGCACGATCTGGGACGGTGGCAAGCTCTGATACTCCCGTTCATTGCAGGTATCCAGGATGGCCGCTTCTTCAGCGTGAGTGAGCTGGTGTGGCTGCACAACGCGCTCCACTTGCGGGCGCTGGTCCTCTGCCACAGTGCCGTTAGCGCGTCGCCAGCGTTTCAACGTGCGCTGGCTCAGCTCCATCAAATCGGCTGCCTTGTACCGAGCCGCGCCACTGGCAACAGCTTCGTCATAGTCGTTTAACAGCCTTGTACGTTCGGTCAGCGGTGTCAGTTGTCCTCGCTGTCCGGGTCCTCGCCGTACAAGGCTTCGAGCTTTTTTGACAGCACCAACAACGAGGTTGTTTCCGCCAGAACCCGGTCTTTACGGCGAACTTCCGCCTTCAGCTTTTTGATGGTTTTACGGGCATCACGCTGCTGTTTCTGAGCGGTTTTCTCTTGCCCTTCTTGCAGACCATTACCGTGTAGGCAGGCTTCTTTCCAGCGCTGCACCTGCTCAGGATACAGGCCTTTCTGGCGGCAATACGCACCCAGTTCCGCTTCGGACATAGACGCCGTTTCGATCACGACGGCCAACTTGGCATCAGGAGACCCATCGTCTCCTGCATTACGATAACCCGGCACAGGCACTCCTTGTTGTCGACACTGTTTTAACCAACTATACAGAGTCACATCCGATATGCCGTCCTCTGCCGCCACCTGCACCACACTGCGGTTCTGCGGAGGCAACAACTTCTTCAACACGGCCGCTTTACGTTCCTCGGAATAACGTGGCATGACTGCTCTCATACCGCCCAATCTGACATGAATTTAGGCGAAATCGCCAACTGGACAACTAGGCTGACAGAGGGGGAAAACATTAGTTACGAATGGCCTCAGCCAGCGCCCGCCAGCGCGGAGCATGGATCAGGTCAGGGGTGAGTTCTTCTAGGTTGCAGCAGCCGAGCAGGCCCAAAGTACGGTCCAATTCGCTGCGAAGAATGTCGATAGCATGCGCCGCACCAGGACCTTTACCGGCGGCCAGACCATAGATTCCGGCTCGCCCAATCAACACGCCAGAAGCCCCAAGCAACAAGGCTTTGGCGATATCGCTGCCACGTCGGAACCCGCCATCAAGAAACACTTCCATGCGCCCACGACAGATGCGTGCCACTTCCGGCAGAGTTTCCATCGCGGATACAGCACCGTCAAGTTGGCGGCCTCCATGGTTGGATAGTATTACTCCGTCAACACCGTACTGCATCGACCGGCGAGCATCGTCAGGGTGGATCACGCCTTTAACGATCAATTTCCCGCGCCACATATCACGCAGCCAGGCGATGTCATCCCAACTCAGGGTCGGGTCAAGTTCAGCAGCCAATGCGCTGGCGGCACCCTTCACTGAGTCTTTACCAGGCGGCAACAAATCACCAAGGTTCTTAAACCGCGGCACACCGTTGGGAACCAGCACATCCCAAATCCAGCGCAGGTGGCACAACACGTCCAGGTAGTTGCGTAGATCAAGGTGCAGCGGCTTTGCGTAATTGCGCTTATCCCACTCACGATTTCCCAAAATAGCGCTGTCTGTGGTCACCACAATGGCTTCCAGATTCAACCTTTCTGCGCGCTCCACCAACCTCGTCACATGGTCACGGGTGCGGTACAGGTAGATCTGCATCCAGGCACGGATGTTGTCAATGGCCGCAATGTCTTCCATCGATGTGGTCGAGGCGTTGCTAAGCACGAAAGGTATGCCGGCTTCGGCCGCAGCACGCGCCAAGTGCAGGTCACCGTCACGCGTTAGCAGGCCATTGAACCCGGTCGGGCCAATCATGAACGGCAATTGCGCAGGCTTACTAAAAAAGTTACGTTCTAAGCTGCGATGCCCAACGTCTCGCAACGAGTGCGGTTGCAGCGTAATGCTCTCAAAAATAGAGCGATTTCGCCTCAGTGTCACTTCATCGTCCGAGCCGCCTTCGACGTACTCAAAGGAGAAGTTAGGTAGGCGGCGACGAGCCATTTCGCGCAGTTCTTCAATATTCTGCGCGCGACGAAAATCTCGACCCTGATATAGGCGTCGTTGCATAGTCAAAACCTCGAGTTAGTGCGCTATCTACGCTTCAGTCGGCCGCCAAGTCACCACGTCTTGGCATTGCTCGCCAAGGCCGCTGATGCTCAGGCGCATACGGTCACCCGGCTTGAGGAATTGCGGCGGTTGCATGCCGGCGCCAACACCCGGTGGAGTACCAGTACAGATAACATCCCCTGGGTTGAGGGTCATGAACTGGCTGACATAGCTCACGATCTCATCGATGGAAAAGATCATGGTGCTGGTGTTGCCGCGTTGGCGCACTTCATCGTTCACGCTGAGGCACAAATCCAAATTGTGTAAATCGTTAACTTCATCGGCACTCACCAACCACGGACCGATCGGCGCGAAGGTATCGCAGCCCTTGCCCTTGTCCCAAGAGCCACCACGCTCGTGCTGGAAATCCCGTTCAGACACGTCATTGACGATGCAGTAGCCAGCCACGTAGTCCATCGCATGCTTACGTTCGATGTATTGCGCTCTACGCCCGATAACGATGCCAAGCTCAACCTCCCAGTCTGTTTTCTGTGCGCCACGAGGAATGATAACGGCGTCATTCGGCCCGCAGATGGCACTCGTGGCCTTCATAAACAGCACGGGCTCGCCAGGCACGGGCAAATTGGATTCTTTAGCATGGTCGGCATAGTTCAAACCTACGCACACGATCTTTCCGATGGCCGCAATGGGCGGGCCGATGCGCACATCACCTTCAACCTTGGGCAGGGTAGCCGGATCCAGCGCACGCAACTCATCCAGCACCTTGGGACCTAGCATGCGCGGGCTAATATCGAGCACGTGTTGTGATAGATCACGCATGCTGCCGTCGTCAGCGAGCAACGCCGGCTTTTCCAGACCAGGTGGGCCATATCGAAGCAGCTTCATGCCTTGCTCTCCAAGGGCTTGGCGCGCACGCTCACTCCGTTTATCTCACCCATCACGTCGAACAGACGCGGCACATATTTATCGCCGTGGCCTAATGCTTTAGCTAGCACGAACGTCTGATAAACAGCATCGGACACAATGCCGGTGGTCTGAGTGGATTTGGTCAGTTCAGTGTAATAACGCATATCCTTTTCGCAGTTGGACAAAGCGAACTGTTGCCCCGAATCATCCCCATGCAAAACATAGGGAATAATCCGCTCAAAGGTCCGGCTGTAGCCACCACTCATGTTGCAGATTTCCGCAAAAGCGGCCAGGTCAATTCCGTTCTTTGCCGCTGTGCAAAAAGCTTCAGCCAGTATGGTGGCGTTACCCTGGGAGATAAAATTATGGATCACCTTGGCTTTGTGCCCACTGCTCAAAGGCCCCAAGTGATGGATGGTCTCCGAGAAACACTCCAGTATTGGGCGAACCTTGTCTAGCACGTGGACATCGCCACCGACGAGCACATTAAGGCGTCCAGCTTGGGCATCTTTTGGCGTGCGGTTAACCGGTGCATCGAGGTAATGACCACCGTGCGCGACCACCTGTGCGGCTAACTCGGCCGTGCGGTTCGGATCGCCCGTACTGCAATCAACCACGATCTGCCCTGGGCGCAGTCCGGCCAGCACGCCGGTTTCCCCAGCCAATGCCTGGCTAACCTCAGTCGTACCCGGCAAGCACAATAGTACAACGTCAACTGCGCGCGTGAGTTCAGCAGCATGGCTGAACTCACGCGCGCCCTTGGCCACCAGATCATCAACTCGCTGACGGTTACGGTGAGCCATGACGCCGAGACTGAAGCCCTTGCTCTGGATGTTGTTGGCCATGGCGTGACCCATCAGACCAAGACCGATGAAACCAACATTAATAGTTGTCATGAAATGTCTGCCTTAGCTGTGGTTTCGGGTCGGTAAACAAGGTTCCGACCCGAAACGTGGATTACTGAGCGTTGCGCACCTTGGCGATCTCAGCGTTCATTTCGTCCATCAGATCGCGTCCATATTCAGCAATAAACTTTTCAACGACCGGGCGAACCTGCTTACGCATACGCTCGATTTCTTCGGGTGCCACTTCGTTGATTTTCATTCCCTCTTTGGCAAGCATTTCGCGCGAGCTGACGTCCATATCACGAGATACTTTACGCTCGTATGCCTGCGCCTCAAGCGAGGCACTGCGCACTAGCGCGCGCTCGGCATCGTTAAGTTTGTCCCAAGTTTGTTTGCTGAAAATTGCAACCAATGGATCATAGAAGTGACCAGTTAGCGACAAATACTCCTGCACTTCATAAAACTTCGAAGTTTCGATAGCTGCCAACGGGTTCTCTTGGCCGTCTACGGTTTTTGTTTCCATAGCCGTGTAGAGTTCGGTGAACGAAAGCGGTACGACGTTAACACCAAGCGCCGCAAACGATTCAATTGCGGTCGGTATCTGTTGTAGGCGCAGCTTCAGGCCATTGAGGTCTTCCAGAGTTTTCACTGGGCGCTGGCTGTTGGTGACATGACGAAAACCGTGATCCCAGTAGCCCAAGCCAATTAGGCCGTGAGGCTCAAGTTTGCCCAGCAACGCCTGACTAGTAGGACCGTCGAGTACGGCATCCACTTCGGTGGAGTTCTTGAACAGGAACGGCAGGCCATAAAGACCAAAGCCCTTCTCGATTCCAGAAAGCAAACCAGGGGTTACTAGCGTCATATCGACAATGCCACCCTGCACAGAAGAAATGACCTGCGTATCGCCACCTAAAGTCCCGCTGGCGAATATCATGACCTTCATTTTTCCGTCGCTCTTTTCCTTAACTACTTCGGCGAACTTCTTTGCACCTAGTCCGTGCGGATGATTCTTGGCCTGTACGAAGGCAATCTTGAAGGTGTGTTTATTGATTTCATCTGCAGCGTGGCTAGCAGTAGACAAAATCATCGCTGAGAAACACAGTGCTGCGCCGAAAGCTTTAGGGATAAATTTCATAACAGATTCCTCGTGTTTTTATTGTAGCCAAAGGTGGCTTGAAAATTAGGCAAATCAACAGACACGCGCCGCCTCAGTATAAAGGCAGGCGCGTGGGTATTGCTCAGTAGAGCCACTGCGCGGGGACCAGTAGCAATTGTGGAAATACCAGCAGCAGGCCAACGACCAGCAGTTCCGCAAGTAGAAAGGGCATCACGCCGCGCACTGTGGCCATAAAATTAATTTTAGCCACACCCGCAATAACGTTGAGCACCAGTCCCACTGGTGGTGTAATCAAGCCAATGGCACAGGTCATGACAAAAATCACGCCGAAGTAGATAGGGTCGATACCAGCAGCTACAGCAACCGGCATCATTACTGGGGCCAGGATCAAAATAATGGGCGACATGTCCATTGCCATTCCGATAATCACGATGATTGTTACGATGAGCAGCATCAGCAAACGCGGACTGTCCATCATTGGCTCTAACATATCGACCACTGAACTTGGCAGGTCCGCTATGGTGATCATCCAAGCAGCAACCATGGCCGACGCGACTAGAAACATAACCATCGACGTAGTCATTACCGAAGAAACCAGCACCTGGTACATGCTCTTCCAAGTTAGCTCGCGATAAATCACCACGGAAACAAATAAAGCATAAACCGCAGCAACCACACCGGCCTCAGTCGGCGTAAATATCCCTGTGCGCAGCCCAACAAGAATGATCACCGGCAAGAACAGCGCCCACACACCCTCATAAAAAGCCTTAGAAATTTCGCCCATCGATGCACGCGACCGAGTGGTCACGGTTTCACGACGAGAAACAATGCGCCATGCCACACACAGTGAGACTCCCATCATTAGACCGGGCGCAATACCCGCTAAGAACAACTTGGTAATCGATACGTTGGCCGCTACGCCAAACAGGATCAGGCCGATAGACGGTGGTAATACCGGCGCGATGATCCCAGAGGCTGCCACCAAGCCACCGGCAGTTCCCTTGTCATGTCCGGCTTTGACCATCATCGGAACCAATAAGGTAGCCAATGCGGCTGCATCGGCAGCAGCAGAGCCCGACAGACTAGCCAGCACACACGCGGCCAGAATAGTGACGTAACCGAGCCCACCTTTGATGTGGCCTACTAGGGAAACACTGATTTATTCCCCTCACGTTGTCGGTTTGGTAAAATGGTCGCTCCTCCGCAGGATTAGCCAGAGACTGTCATGAAGCAAACAAGTTTCGCCCAGGCAGAATTTGCTGCCAAGAAAAAGACAACCCGCCGTGAGCGGTTTTTGGCAGAAATGGAGCAGACCGTGCCCTGGTCGAGGCTGCTGAACGCGCTATCGCCGTTCTATTATCCTGATTCTCGCGGTAAACGAGGCCGTCCCCCAATACCTTTAAAGCGCATGCTGCGGATGTACTTTGTGCAGCAGTGGTACGCCCTGGCGGACGAAGCACTGGAAGATGCCATCTATGACAGTCAGGCGCTGCGCAATTTTGTGGGGATTGACCTAGCCGTGGAATCGGTCCCCGATGCCACAACGCTGTTGAAGTTTCGCCACTTACTCGAAAAGCAGGCTTTAACCCAGGTGATCTTTGAACAGATCAACGGCCACTTGGCGGACCGCGGCATGCTCATGCGTGAGGGTACGATCGTCGATGCCACTATTATTGCAGCACCGCCCTCGACCAAGAACAAAGCAAAGGCGCGGGATCCGGAGATGCATCAGACCAGAAAAGGCAACGAATGGTACTTCGGCATGAAAGCGCATATTGGCACGGACGCAGACTCTGGGCTGGTCCACAGCCTGACGGGCACGGCCGCCAATGTAGCGGATATCACCGAAACCGAGCGCCTGTTGCACGGTGAAGAAACCGAGGCGTATGCGGATGCGGGTTACACCGGTGTGGCCAAACGCGACGAATTTAAGGACACAAAGGTTACCTGGCACGTGGCAGAGAAACGCGGCAAGCTCAAGAAAATGGCAGAAGGCCCGCGCAAAGATCTGGTGACCCAGTTCGAGCGAGCCAAAGCCCAGATCCGGGCCAAAGTGGAGCATCCGTTCCACGTGATCAAGAATCTATTCCGGCACCGAAAGGTCCGTTACCGAGGGCTGTTAAAGAACACAGCGCAGCTGTTTACGTTGTTTGCTCTGGGCAATCTTATACTCGCTCGCAGGATAAATCCGTCTCAAAGCGCGTGATATAGGCCTTAAAGGCCGAACTTCGGCCGCAAAAAGGCTTTTATAACCTGAAAACAGGACATTTAATGATTCTGGCGTACAACTCGGCCAGAAATCTTACTGAAATTTGAGTGAACCTCATTATGGCGGTGAGTCACGATTTGATCAGCGCTTCCCTAGAGCGATCGCCATGTTAACGATGCGCGTGGACAATCCACCGGAATTCATCAGCTCGCCAGCCAGCATAAAAAATGGTACTGCCATTAACGGAAAGCTGTCGGCCCCATTTACTAGGCCTTGAGCGACAATCTGGGCATCAAACAGATCGAGCTGATACATCATGGCCAACGCACAAAGAATCAGCGAGTAAGCAATGGGCACACCAATAGCCATGGCGCCCAATAACGAAAATACAAATATCGCGACGATAACCATTACACTACTCCGGTTTTTATTTTGAACATTCTTACCGGTAGGACCCCGGCGATATGCCGTTGCGCGCTACTTGTGTTAGTCGAGCGATTCATCGGGACGAAAAACCTCACCACCGCGAGCTAACCGAACTGCCTCATATACATGGATCACACTGGCCGAAACGCCGAAAAACGCGCCAGAGGCGTAAAACATCCCCATCGACCAGCCAGACACTGGCGACGGTATGTTCCAGTTGATCTGCATCTGCCGCCAGCTGCCCCATACCAACAGCCCCGAGCAAAACAACATCAATAGTTGAGACATAATCAGACAGCCTCGCTCGCCCCAAGAGGGCAACAACCGTATGGCCATGTCCACGCCCATGTGGCCACGCTCGCGCAGCACCACTACGGCGCCAAGAAAGGTCAGCCAGACAAAGGCCCAGCGCGAAACTTCTTCAGAAATCAAAATGCTTTCGTTAAAGCCGTAACGCAGTACAACGTTACCAAACACCAGCACCACCATAGTGACGAGGCAGATAACTGCCAGCATCTGGATCAAGGTGAAATAGCCATTGACGATTTTATGCATGCCATACTCCTAGGCATTCCAAGCGGCCTACAGAGCGGTAAGTAGAGAAGGAAATGCGCGTTACAACAACGCAGATAGAACGAGAGGAACGAGTATCAATCGTCAATTGGATAAGTCTCATATTGTTTTTTTTATGCCGAAGAACGGCTATTTGCAAGCAACACTAACACCGGAAAACATTGCGTGCAATGTCCATTTTTGGCAGTATCGTTACTTCTCAACAAACAACAATGAGAAAACTTTATGCAGCTCATAACACCAAACCAACCCGTGCTCATTCTCAGTGATGCTGACTCCGTAGCCGTTGCACGCAAGGCACTAGCAAGTGGAAGTCGTATCGAAAACCTCGCCCTAGACGTTGTCAACGACATCCCGAGCGGCCACAAAATAGCGCGCCACGCCATTGCCGAAGGCGAGGCTGTCATCAAATATGGACAAGTCATCGGCATTGCCACACAACACATTCCCGCTGGCGCTCATGTGCATACGCACAACGTTGCCATGCCCGCTAGTCACGCTAGTAATGTGATGCCAGCCAGCATTGAACGCACTGCCGTTTTGCCCCCTGATCAGCGCCGACACTTCATGGGCTACCGTCGTGCCGACGGACGCGTCGGCACGCGTAACTACATCGCTATTCTTTCCACCGTTAACTGCTCAGCCACCGTAGCGCGCGCGGTAGCCGCACACTTCGATGGATCCGAGCTACTTAAGCAATACAACATCGATGGCGTGGTGGCGCTAACCCATGGCAGCGGCTGTGCCATAAACACCGATTCGGATGGGTTCAAATTCCTTGAGCGCAGTATTTGGGGCTACGCCTGCAACTCCAATATCGCCGGTGCGGTGTTGATTGGCTTAGGCTGCGAAACTAATCAGATTTCGTCACTGCTCAAACGTTACAACATCAGCGAAGGGCCAAACTTCCGCGTATTCAACATTCAAAATGTCGGAGGAACACGAGCTAGCATCGCGCGCGCCATCGAGCAAGTGAATGAGGTGTTAACTAACATTGGTCGCCTGGAGCGCACATCGGAAAGCGTCGAACATCTCATGCTCGGGTTGCAGTGTGGTGGTTCGGACGGCTATTCAGGCATATCAGCCAACCCGGCACTCGGGTATGCAGCTGATCTTCTCGTGCGCAATGGCGGCACCGCGATTCTCAGCGAAACCCCGGAAATCTATGGTGCCGAACACATGCTGATCGCACGCGCTATCAGCCAAGAAGTAGGGCAAAAGCTGCTTGACCGCCTCACTTGGTGGGAGCATTACACGCGAATTAACGGTGCCGAGTTGAACAATAATCCTTCACCGGGTAACAAAGCCGGCGGGCTAACTACCATCTTGGAAAAGTCCCTTGGCGCTACAGCAAAAAGCGGTACCACCTCATTAAACGATGTGTACGAATGGGGTGAGCCCATTACAGAGCACGGCTTCGTCTTTATGGACAGCCCGGGCTATGACCCCGTGTCCGTGACCGGCCAGGTTGCCTCCGGTGCCAATATGATTTGCTTCACGACAGGGCGTGGCTCGGTATCAGGCTTCAAGCCAGCCCCCTGCATCAAACTAGCCACCAACACCGACATGTACCGCAGATTAGAAGAGGACATGGATATAAACTGTGGTGGCATTGTCGACGGCGAGCTCAGCGTGGCTGATGCCGGCAAGAAGATTTTCGACATCCTGATCGAAATCGCCTCCGGCAGGCAGTCGAAAAGTGAGCAGTACAACTACGGCGATAATGAGTTCGTGCCATGGCAAGTCGGTGCGGTGACCTAATCGATCAGCCCTGCAGTTCCAGATAGGGCACAGCCGCGACGCGGTTGTGCTCGCGGAACGACGCCATACGCTGCTTGACCTTTTTCTCGGCGATCAGCAAATGCTCTTCCATGCTTTGCGCGGCTAAGTCCGCCCGACCGGCGTAGAGCTTCTCAAAAATACTCAAGTGCTCATGAAAAAACGGGTCTTCCTCAGGAAAATAGCTTTTATCGAGCAAAATATGCTTACCCGATAACAGTAACGCGTGGGTACGCTGCAAGATTTTCAACATCTGCCGATTCGGGCAATGCCCCAAGGTATCAATGTGCAGATCGCTTTCCAGCTCGTCAAACTGCCGGCTGTCCATGTTGGGATATGCATCTATCGCATGATACAGACGGTCGATGTAACTCTTCAATTGCTCCGGTTTGATAAACTCCGCTGCGCGCATCAGCACGTAGGGCTCTAGGCGGCGCCGCACTTCATAAAGTTCACTCAGTCGTACTTCGTCCCACTGAGTCAGTTGCCAGCGCGAGCGCTCATCGCGTTCCACCAACCCCATCAGCGACAGACGGGTCAGCACCTGACTGGATACTGTTCGGCTGATTGTGTAGTGACGTGACAACTCCAGTTCGTTGATGCGGTAGCCGCCAAACAATGACTGATGCAATAAGTCTCGCTCAATACGGTCGTAGACTGCTTTCCAAGCTTCGGTCTTTTTCGGCGTTGCAACGCGGTTTTCATTGAGCTTAAAATCATCGCTTTTCAACATGCGCCTCAGCACTTTACTAGGCTCTTTGCCCACCAAGTAGCACGCCCCTCGAAGGTACAGATCAAACCGCTATGATGTAGGCTCATCAATGCTTGACGAACCGGTGAGCGGCTTACACCGAAAATCTCGGCCAAGTGGCCTTGCAGTAGTAGCTGCCCTTTCGCCAGTTCACCACTCTTGATACTTAAGGCAATAATGTCGTAAAGCTGGTCATTCAGATGTTTTTTCATTTTCTTATTTCACTGTCATGGGTTCAAACCCGTCATGCTTTTATAACTGTGTGCAGATCAGAGATTTAGCTAATTTATCGGTAAATCAACACCTGCCACATCCTATCATCTTGACAACCTCTCGCCGTAATTTTAGTGATTATCGTGCTGGATCAACGCATCCAATCCATGACCGAGTTCAAACAGATCATCGGCCGTGGCACCCGCATCAACGACGACTACAACAAACACTGGTTCACCATTCTGGACTTCAAAAAAGCCACCGAACTGTTTGCCGACCCAGATTTTGACGGCGACCCGGTGAAGGTTTACCAGCCCAAAGTCGGCGACCCAATTAATCCAGACGCGGATGAAGCAGACGACGGTTCAGAACCCGACGAACACCCATGCGCTGAAGACGCGGAAAGCTACGCAGTGGATCCAGAATCAACTTGGGAAAACGACGACAGCAACACCTCTGGCGGTGGCGAGGAAGAAACAGGCAGGCCAAAACGCGTAAAATACGTGGTCGGTAACGTCGAAGTCGCCGCTATTGCTGAACGCGTCCAGTACCTCGGGCCAGATGGCAAGCTCATCACCGAAAGCCTAAAAGACTTCACCCGCAAACAGGTCAAAAAACAGTACGCCTCCCTAAACGACTTCCTGCGCCGCTGGCACCAGGCCGACCGCAAGCAGGTCATTATCGACGAACTGACGGAACAGGGCGTTATCTGGGACGACCTGATAAAAGACGTCAGCAAGAAGCTGGGCGCCGAGCCAGACCCGTTCGATGTTATCTGCCACATCGTTTACGACCAGCCACCGCTCACCCGCAAAGAACGCGCGGAACAGGTGCGCAAGAACAACTACTTCAGCCAGTATCAAGGTGCCAGCCGCCAGGTTTTGGACGCACTGCTGCAGAAGTACACCGATACCGGCATTGAATCCATTGAGGATGTTAAAATTCTCACCCTTGCGCCTTTCACCCAGATTGGCGCGCCTATGGAGCTGATTGATGCCTTCGGCGGCAAACCTGGCTACACCGAAGCGGTAAGAAGCCTCGAACAAGAGCTGTACCGGAAAATCGACTAACCACCGGCCTTTCGTAAACCCCCAATTCTGAAATCGCAGGAACGCATTACCTATGTCTATCAGCAGCACCATCAAATCCATTCAGGACATCATGCGCAAAGACGTTGGCGTAGACGGCGACGCCCAGCGCATAGACCAGATGGTGTGGATGCTGTTCCTAAAGATTTTTGACGACCGCGAACAAGAATGGGACGTTCTCTACGACAACTACAAATCCCCGATTCCAGAGCAACTACGCTGGCGAAACTGGGCGCCGACCCGGAAGGCATGACTGGCGACGATCTAAAAAACTTCATTGATAACAACCTGTTTCCCGGGCTGCAAACTCTGGAACCCGCCGGCGACGATTACCGCGGCGTGGTTATCCGCAACGTGTTTGAAGATGCCTACAATTACATGAAATCCGGCCAGCTGATGCGCCAGGTGATCAACAATTTGCAGAGCGGCGTGAATTTCAACAAATCCGCCGAGCGCCACGAGCTTGGCGATATGTACGAACAAATCCTGAAAGACCTGCAAAGCGCAGGCAACGCAGGTGAGTTCTATACACCCCGCGCGGTGACCCAGTTTATGGTGAACCGGGTAGACCCAAAGTTGGACGAAAAAGTGATGGACCCTGCCTGCGGCACGGGCGGTTTCCTACCTGCACCATCGACCACAAGCGCACACGCTATGTAAAAACGCCACAAGATGAGCAGACTCTGCAACGCACCATAATAGGTGTCGAGAAAAAACCGCTACCGCACCTGCTGGCCACCACCAACCTGATACTCCACGGCATCGAAGTGCCAGACCAGATCAAGCACGACAACACCCTGGCCCGCCCGCTTATAAGCTGGGGCCCGAAAGAGCAGGTAGACGTCATCATCGCCAACCCACCCTTTGGCGGCATGGAAGAAGACGGCATAGAAACCAACTTCCCCGCGGCCTTCCGCACACGGGAAACCGCCGACCTGTTCATGACCCTCTTTATCCACCTGCTGCGCAACGGTGGCCGCGCTGCTGTGGTGCTACCAGACGGTTTCCTGTTCGGCGAAGGCATGAAAACCCGCCTGAAAGAAAAGCTGCTGACCGAGTGCAACCTACACACCATCGTACGCTTGCCCAACGGCGTGTTCAGCCCTTACACCGGCATCAAAACCAATTTGCTGATCTTCACCAAAGGCAAGCCCACCGAAGACGTGTGGTACTACGAACACCCCTACCCGGACGGCGTGAAAAGCTACAACAAAACCAAGCCCATGCGGTTTGAAGAATTTCAGACCGAAATTGACTGGTGGGGCGATGAGGCTAATGGCTTTACTAGCCGTGAGGAAAACGAGCAGGCGTGGAAGGTATCCATCGACGACATCAAGGCTCGTAACTACAACCTGGATATCAAGAATCCGCATCAGGGCGAACTGGTTAATCACGACCCGGATGAATTGCTGGCAAAATACGAACAGCAGAAGGCTGAGATTCAGGAAGTTCGTGACCAGCTGCGGGATATTCTGGCCGACGCTCTTAGTGATAAAAATGCTGGAGGTGAGGTGTGAGTGCGCGGAAGCTGATTACCGAGCACTTGAGTTTATGGACGGGTGCCGTGACACAGAAATCTACCCGTGGCCGAGGTAACAGCGGCAAGATTGACCTGATCGGTGTCAGGAAGCTGCAACAACTCGTTCTGGAGCTCGGAATTCGTGGGAAACTGGTGCCACAGGATCCAGACGAGACGCCTGCGGTGTCGCTTATAGAAAGAGTTTCCGCCAACGAATCCGAGTTACTTCGTACCGGTGAAATCAAGAAATCTCACAAATTACCCGAGATAGCGCCCGACGAGGTCGAGTTCACTGTTCCCACCGGATGGCATTGGGCTCGCCTTGGAGAGCTAACGCAAAAGATTGGCTCAGGCGCTACGCCTCGCGGCGGTAAAAGCGCTTATGTTGCAACGGGTATCCCGTTTTTACGCTCGCAAAATATTTGGAACGATGGGGTCGCCCTTAATTACTCCCGAAACTCATGAGCGCATGTCGAATACTCAGGTCTATCCAAATGACATTCTGCTAAACATAACAGGTGCATCGCTGGGACGCTGCACCATAGTTCCGACCACGCTCGAAACAGCAAATGTTAGCCAGCACGTGACGATTATTCGTACAATCGAGCCGATCAGCCGCCAATATCTACACCATCTGATTTTGTCACCATATGGTCAGTCAATGATTTGGTCTCGCCAGGTTGGGGTGGCGAGAGAAGGCTTGAGCAAGAAAGTTCTCGAGCTGTTCGAAATGCCTGTCCTTCCACTGGAAGAACAACACCGCATCGTCCAAAAAGTCGATGAACTCATGGCTCTCTCCGATCAACTTAAAGAACGTCTGAACCAGGCCAGCGAAACCCGCTGCCAACTGGCCAATACAGTTGTGGAGGCAGCTCTTGGTTAACGGTTTATACTGCTTAAGAGTAGATACTGGAATAGCTTGCGCTGTCCTTATAACTACTCGGAACTTCCCTTTTTGGAAACAAACTCTATAATTTCCTCAAAGGGAACTTTCTAGCTTATGAAAATTTTAGAAAGAGAAAACATTTACGATTTTATTCGTAAGCACGCTTCATCCAAAAAACCGCTGGAAGCATGGGTTAATGAAGCTGAGGGGGCGGCCTGGCAGACCCCACAAGACATCAAGAACCGCTATCGCAGTGCAGATTTTCTCGCCGGCAATCGGGCCATTTTCAATATCAAAGGCAATGATTACCGACTCGTCGTTAAAATCCGCTATCAGAACGGCATTGTGGTGGTGGAGTGGGTGGGCACTCACGCTGAATACGATAAAAAGCGATTTTAAGGAATAGACATCATGGATCACATCAAAATTATCAAAACTCCGGAGGAACATGAGCAGGCTATGGCCCGTGTCATGGGTCTCATGGATGCTGATCCTCAGCCGGGCAGTCAAGACGCTGATGAGCTGGATTTACTGGCACTGTTAATAGAACGCTATGAGCGGAAGCAATTCCCAGTTGATGTGCCGGGCCCTCTGGACGCCATCCGCTTCCGTATGGATCAGCAGGGCCTCAAGAAGAAAGACCTGATTCCTTACATTGGCTCCGCATCCAAGGTCACCGAGGTACTGAACGGCACACGCAACCTGAGCCTCAACATGATTCGTCGACTCACTGACGGCCTTGGAATCCCAGCCGACGTACTCATTCGGGATATGTCACAGGAAACCGCAAACAGCCAGGATATCGACTGGCAGGCATTCCCTCTGAGCGTGATGCGAAAAAGAGGGTATTTCGAGGGGTTCAACGGCTCGCTCCAGGAATTGAGAGAGTATGCCTCCGAGTGGGTAAGCAAGTTATTGAAGGGTATTCCGGGCGGCTTTGAGCTCAAACCAGCGATGCTCCGTACCACCGCGCATCTGCGTTCTAACGACAAAGTAACAGACCCATACGCACTGTGGGCCTGGCAGGCTCGTGTACTGCACAAAGCTCAGGAGCAGAGATTACCCATCGCCTACAAAAAAGGGACTGTTAACCTGGCATGGCTGAAAACTCTTGCTCAACTGTCCTGGTCGGAAAAAGGACCGCAGCTTGCAATTGAATACTTGAACAAAACGGGCATTCATCTTGTTATAGAACCTCACCTGCCAAAAACCTATCTTGACGGGGCGGTATGTATTGCAGCGAACGGCAATCCAGTAATTGCCATGACGCTCAGACACGACAGGCTCGACAATTTCTGGTTCACGCTCATGCACGAACTTTCACATGTTGCTCTACATCTGGATGGAACAGAGACTTGGTTTATAGATGACCTCAAAGCGAGGAGTAACGACGAAAAGGAAGACGAAGCTGACGCACTGGCTCAGAGTGCACTAATGCCTTCCCAAATATGGGAAAGCCAAAAGCCAACAGACCCGGGCAGCATTCGAACTCTTGCCCGAGACCTCAACATCTCGCCTTGCATTATTGCAGGCAGATTGCGTCATGAATCCGGCGACCACATGCTTTTTGGGACGCTATTCAGAGAAAAAATCAGCTTCTGATATGAGCTCTTCGTAGGCTGGCTACTAGGCGGGTGAAGTCGATTTCCCGCAATACCCAATGGCAGCGCCGGCTTGAAAAACACCTGGAACTATTTCCAGTTCAGCATTGATCGAAGAAGTTGGTACTAAGCGGTATGGGAATTAGAGAAGATTGAAAAGATTGGTGTAGGCAGGAAATAAAAATCCCAGCGTAGATTGCGATTGTCAGCAACCAAGAGGCCAGGGTCGTATTAAGGATTATATGAACAACTCAGGCTTGCAGCCTCAGGGGACTACTCGGCATCATCAACCCATTATGGTGAATGATTTGTGTCAGTACATAAACAAGTGGTCGGGCGGGCGTGCCGTTGGAGCGGAACACTTCTCCGGTTAAATCAGCACCGCCTGAAAGCATACGATTTAACATAGTGAGATGGCCCCTGGGCACATATCCCAGCTTACATCCCTTGCTTTCCATCCGAATTGCACTCGAGTCCACCGGGTTATTCGGCTCAGGAACGAATTGAACTTCATCGCCAGCTTGCAGCTCCGAAACTTCAAGTTCGGCCTCATGTCGGAATCCCGCGACTTCAATCAACACCTCAAAAGCCGCCGGTGGCTCATCGAAGGGGTGCACAAGCTCAAAACCGTCGTCCGGCAACTTGGCGCCACTATAGCCCAACAAGGCAAATTCACTAATGTCCGCGTCAGCCGGAATGGCCCGAAGCTCAAGATAACGGCTAAAATCTCGCCTGGTGCGCGGCGGCAGGCGGCGCGTGAACGCTTCCATCACTTGATGACGGTGCTCTACCTGCTTCAGCGGAAAGGCCGGATAACCTTGGAATCCTACCTCTTTGGCGCGAGCCATCTCAGTTCCAACACTGTACTGGAGCACCACATGGCCACCCTGCTTTACCAATTGCCCCACACGATACCGGGAGCGCTTTTGACTCTCTCGTGCCTGCCAAAAAAGCAGCAGTCGTTGTGGTTCAACCAGATGTTCAATCAAGCGGGTCATGTCAGTTCTCCAGGGCCTGCAGTAGGCGCTCTCTCCTTCGCAGTGTAAGAAAAGCAACGAACTCAGCGCGCTGCTGAGTAAATGGATGAGGAAGGTCAAAGCACGTTAAGTTATGCAGCATTGCCACCAACTCATCCTCGCACACTCCCACGAGCCGTTCTATTAGTATTGCCCTAATCTCAGGGAAATGCTCGCAATACCGAACAATTCCTTGAATTGACGGTAAACGCCGTTCGTCACCCAACGACCAGCGCATCTGATGCTCCCCTCTTCGTAGATAGGCGTTAAACTCGTTCGGATCACGCACCATGCGTTGCATTTTCTCGGGTTGCAACTCATGGCCGAGACTGGTTCCGTTGTCAAAATATGGTGCAAACCTCGCGGTAGGGCTGTCTTCTGTCCAAATCAGACCCCAGTTCTCTTGATGCCTGTCGGTATTACCAATTAAGGCGTCAAAACAAAGACCTAGCCCCCAGTAAAGTCGCCAATCATGAGAGAGCCATCCGCCTCGCTCCAGTACACGGCTTAACGTAATGATAGTGGATAGATTGTGTCGCTTGCCTTTCTCCCGATCGTAGTCAGGAATGCGGCGTTGCATGTAGTCTCCGCCTGGGAAAAAACGCTCATCGTTTTCGTCGTTGTATCCTAAAAACCATTCGTTTACGGTTCCCGGCTCGTCACTGAGCGAATCAATTGCCACAAAAACAGGAGGTAAAGTCAGACCCATCAATCGACCAACACGAAAAGCGATGACCTCGGCCCAATACTGATCAGGATGTCTCGGTTGATTTGGATTCTTGGCGCTTTTTATCGCCTCTTTGAACAGGTAACGATGCCCGGCCAGGCAGAAGTCGAATGGGGCAGGGTCTGGAGAAACGCGCAACGACTTGTCGCGAGCACCAACCGGAAAAACTTCGTAGTCTTGGTGGATATCCCAGCCCGCAATATCAATTACCTGCCCGGGCTCTTGCCAAACTTCCCTTCTATCAATCATCTTTATCTGGCCCGCACAAAACAAAAAACCCCGCACCAGCTTTACCGCAGTGCGGATCCACCGATTGAGGCCGTGTTACATTAACATTAACTGTGAGCGCAAGCTTTCTCAATAATCTTTGGCGCCCACAAAGCAATACCCCCCCGCGTAAGCTCCAATCGGGACCAAGAGGCAGAGGTCGTGTTAGCGGCAAGGTAATGGACTGAGCGCCCAACAATCAAGCGCTAACACTAAGCAATGGCTGGTGGAGCATATGATACGACTGGAGCCAGCCCTTAGCGGCCCGCTGGAGAAGATTAAGCAGGAGTTGAAAACCACAGACCTGAGCAAAGAGCCGGTTCAGGATGCTGAATAAAGCCGGAATCTCTGGTAGCTTTGGATTTCGCGAGCAATATGCGCCGCCAAAAGGAATTCTAGACAAGGAAATGTCATGACTGAACAACAAATACGGATTTTTACATCGAACGATGGCCAGGCCCAGCTTGAAGTGGCGCTGCAACAGGAGACTGTTTGGCTTTACCAAAGCCAGATGGCTGCATTGTTCGACACCTCAACGGATAACGTCGGTTTGCACCTGAAGAATATCTATCAAGAGGGTGAACTGAAGGAAAATCCAACTACCGAGGATTTCTCGGTAGTTCGGCAGGAAGGCAAAAGACAGGTTCGCCGAAGCATCACGCATTACAACCTGGATGCCATTATATCCGTTGGCTACAGAGTCAGCTCACAGCGCGCAACCCAGTTTCGCCAATGGGCCACCCAAGTCCTCAAAGACCACCTGGTTCAAGGCTACACCCTCAACCAGCGCCGGCTCACGGAACGCGGCATAGAGTTCGAGCAGGCCGTTAATCTACTGAGCCGCAACCTGACTCATCAAGGATTAATTTCCACCGAAGGCGAAGCCGTTGCCCGAGTCATCAGTGACTACGCCCGTTCGTGGAGCCTGTTGCAGGGCTACGACGAACAGCGGTTGGCCGAAGTGGGTATCAAGCAACTTGATATGCAGCCATTGGAGCTGGACGAAGCACTGACGGCCATTGGCCAGCTGAAGCGAACCTTGATTGCCAAGGGTGAGGCCACCGAACTGTTCGGCCAGCTCCGCGGGAATGGCCTTACATCAGCCCTTGCTACGATAGAACAGGGCTTCGGTGATGAGCTGTTCTACCCGAACATCGCCACACGCGCCGCTCACTTGCTCTACTTTGTAATAAAAAATCACCCGCTGGCCGACGGCAACAAGCGCTGCGGCTCTTTTTTGTTTTTGTGGTACCTGCGCCGCAACGCGTCCTTGCTGGCAAAGCCGGTAGAACAACTTATCAATGACAATACCTTGGTGGCGTTGGCCCTTCTGGTCGCTGAGAGCTTGCCGGATCAAAAAACTCTGATGATCCGGCTGATTGAGCATTTCATACTGCTGAAGGAGCCTACTGGGGAATAAAACTGAAGATCAGCTTCCTGGAATGACCGGGGAGTACAAACCGGTTACAGCTCTATTGCTTTACAATGCGTTCCTAGCAGGATCTCTGGAACGGGCTGATGCCATCGATCTAACGGGGATGCCGAAACGTAGTGCTAGACGATTACTTGCGCAATTAAAAAAGGAAGGCCTGCTCAGCGAAACCAGCAGTCGATCACCTCTAAAATGGGATATCCCGGAGCATGCAGAGCCGTTTTATTTCCCGCAGCTTGCACCAGGTGCCTAGCATTCGCCACGCTTACTGAGAAACACTGCATAATCAAGCGCCAACACTGAGCGCGTAATTGTCCATTTTTTAAAAACGACACCCTGAGGTTTTCATGTTTTCTGGATTAAGCTCTGTTTTCCGATCAGTGATGCGGCTGAGCCTTGTTTCCCAGATTGCCATCGGCATTGCAGCCGGTGTACTGCTGGTCATTATATCGCCAGAGGTTGCGGGCTCTTTTGCGCTTCTCGGTCAGCTATTCGTCTCGGCATTGAAAGCCGTGGCGCCGGTGTTGGTTTTTGTGCTGGTGGCTGCAGCCATTTCAGGACACAAACAGGGCCAGCCCACCCATATCCGCGGGGTGTTGATTCTTTATATAACAGGAACGCTTGCAGCAGCCGTGGTAGCAGTGGTGGCCAGTTTTCTGATGCCAACAGAGTTAACGCTGGACTTGACGGGCGTAACTGGAAGTCCGCCCTCGGGTGTTGGCGAAATTCTGACAAATTTATTACTCAGCGCCGTCGCCAATCCTGTCACGGCGCTGATGGAAGCCAACTTCATCGCCATTCTGGCATGGGCGATTGGCCTTGGCTTTATGTTGCGTAACGCCAGCGAGGCAACGCGCCAAGGTCTTAACGACCTTTCTGACGCTGTCTCCGGAATCGTTCGTGGCGTTATCCGCTTTGCGCCTCTGGGCATTTTTGGGCTTGTTGCCACTACGCTGGCGGATGCGGGTCTGGCTGCTTTGTTGGAGTATGGCCAGCTGCTTGGGGTTATTGTCGGCTGCATGGTGTTTGTGGCGCTGGTGACGAATCCGTTACTGGTGTTCTGGCAGATTCGCAGCAACCCTTACCCACTGGTGTTCGAGTGCTTGCGCGGCAGCGCCATCACGGCTTTTTTTACTCGCAGCTCGGCAGCCAACATACCTGTTAATCTTGCGCTGTGTGAGCGCATGAAACTGGATGAAGACACTTATTCGATTTCTATCCCGCTGGGCGCAACCATCAACATGGCCGGTGCCGCCATCACCATTTCGGTGATCACTCTGGCTACGGCGAACACGCTTGGCATCCCCGTTGATTTTCCCACCGCGCTGATTCTTTGCGTCGTCTCAGCCCTGGCGGCTTGCGGTGTTTCCGGCGTCGCCGGCGGCTCGTTGCTTTTAATTCCTCTGGCAACCAGTCTTTTTGGCGTGCCCATTGAAGTTGCCATGCAGGTGGTCGCTATTGGCTTCGTAATCAGCGTGGTGCAAGATTCCACCGAAACAGCCCTTAACTCTTCTACTGACGTGCTATTCACCGCGGCAGCCTGTCGACGGGCGGAAGCCCGGCAAGAAGGGTGAGCTTTGAATATTGAAGATTGGGCGGCATAGCAAATCAGGATGCACGACATGCTAGCAGAGTCTAATAACCTCATTTTTGTGGGTATGCCCGGCAGCGGTAAAAGCACGGTGGGTGTGCTGGTTGCCAAAAAACTCGGACTGGGGTTTATTGACACCGATTTGTTGATACAGCAAGAAACCGGACGTACGCTTCAGCAGATCGTTGACCAGGATGGATACGTTGCCTTGCGAAAGGTAGAGGAGCAGGTGCTATTGAACTTGAATGTGCAACAGCACGTCATCAGCACCGGTGGCAGCGCCGTCTATAGTGACGCAGCCATGAGGCACCTCAAGGTGACAAGCACTGTTATCTTCCTCGATATTTCTCTGGATACGGTTTTCGCGCGGATTGGTGACTACAGTTTGCGGGGTATTTCAAAAAGGCCTGATCAATCGCTTATGGAGCTTTTTGAGGAGCGATCCGCCTTGTATTCCCGCTATGCCGATCTGACGATTCGGGGCGATACCCTGAACCACGATCAGGTTTGCGACGCTTTGATAGCTGGCCTGCACAGAATGAAACACAAGGCGGCACCAACCGGTTAACAGGCTCAATTTGACAGCGATCCAAAGTGTCTTTGCAAAGAAGCGTCGCGCTTCCTTGCAAGGCACTTAATTTTGGATTCACTCACACGCGGTAACGGCTGACCTGGTCTGACATATCTGCCGCCAGCGCCTTGAGCCTTTGTGTGACCGCTCCAGCCCTGCGAGTCCCTTGAGCGGTTTGCTCTGTGATGGCCACGATCTCGTGAACATTCTGGTTAATGGTCTCGGAGACGCTGGTTTGCTCCTCGGCGGCGCTGGCAATCTGGATGTTCATCTCGTTGATGGTACCAACGGCCTGGTTAATTCTCTTCAGCGCTTCATTCACCTGACGGGTTTCCACGACGGTCGCTTCACTGCGCTCACTGATTGCACCAATCAGCTTCACGGCGTTGCCGGCACCGGTTTGCAGCCGCTCAATCGTCTCTTGAATTTCCTGGGTACTCTTTTGCGTCCGGCTAGCCAGGGTACGAACTTCATCCGCGACCACCGCAAAGCCTCGACCAGCTTCGCCGGCTCGCGCGGCCTCTATGGCCGCATTCAGGGCCAGCAGATTTGTCTGATCGGCAATCGCACGAATCACTTCTAAAACGCTGTCGACCTTTCGGGAATCCGCGCCCAGTCTTTCAATCACCTTAACGCCTTCCGCAACCTGCTCTGACAAACCGCCGATTACCTCGATGGTCTGATGCACCAGGCCTTGGGCATCCACTACCTGAACGTTGGCACGGTCCGCTGCATCAGAAGCTTCGCTGGCGTTATTAGCCACTTCCTGTGCTGCAGCCGTCATCTGGTTCATGGCTGTTGCCACCTGATCACTCTCGGATTTTTGACGCTCCACGCCCTGCGTTGACTCCTCCATTACTTGACTCAGTTCTGCAGAGGCTTCGTTCAAAGTACCCGTGGATGAGAGGACCTGCTCAACCAGTCCGTGCACCTGATCCGCAAAGCTATTAAATGCGATTGCCAACTGACTCAACTCATCTTTGCCGTCTATGTCCAGTCGACGGGTCAAGTCACCGTCGCCGCTGGCGATATCGTTCATTGCAGATACCGCGGATTTCAGTGGCCGGATAATGCTACGGACAACAACCAGGGCAAAAAGCACAATAATAGCCAGCGCGATCAGTGAGGTCGTTACTGAACCAATGACAGCGTTATCCAATGCATCCCCGACTTTGCTGTCCATGGCAGCAACCTGCTCTCCCAGGCCGTCTACCCAAAACCCGGTACCAATCATGATATTCCACTGCGGTAGCATCTCTGCGTAACCCAGCTTCGGGGCCACTTTGCCTGTGGCTTCGTTCTGCCATCCGTAGGAAACGTAGCCACCGCCGTCAGAAGCCACTTTTACCAGCTCGCGGATCAGGTAGGTGCCATTAGGGTCCTGAAAGTTCCACAGATTTTTGCCTTCCAGCGCCGGCTTTACGCCATGCATGACCCCCACGCCACTGGTGTCGTAGGCGAAAATGTAACCAGGACTTCCGGAGTCATTGAATCTCAGCTGACGCAGTATTTCCCAAGCTTTCTCACGTACTTCAGGATCTTCAGCAGAACCAGGCTGGTTATAAAGATGGGCAATTGAGGTGCGCGCCAGCTCGATATAGTTTTTCAGCTCCTGACGCTTGCTTAGCTCCATATCGGAGGAAAAACCCGCCACTGCGCTGTCACCAATACCCCTGGCCTGATTCAGGTTATAAGTGGTCAAAAACGCGGTAAGTAAGATTACAGGCAGAAGTGCGAGCAACAGCACTCGCGTCTGAATGGTCAGATTTTTCATCGCTGGTAGGTCTTTTGTGTGGGTCAGGGAATAGGCGGAAACTCCCGCCCGCGGCATTGAGGCGCAATAGTACCGACTATCCCCTAAGTTATCAGTGAGAACACTTCGTGTTTTGTATAGAAATTGTACAGAGGCAAATCGGAACACATCAAACCGAGGCAAGGCTAGTTTTCAGCCGGCTCCACCACCACAAGAATGCGCCTGACCATGCCTTTATTGATTCTTACCGGCAGATAACGCGCATTCAGCCAAACACCCTGCCCGTTTGCATCAAGATTCAGAAAGCGCCCATTTTGTGCAACGCCAATAACCAGACTTTGCCAGAACACGATGTATTCTTCGCTACGGGTATAGGCGCTCTCGCAAAGCACACGGTGATGCTTCCCGGTTAACTCTTCAGCCTTGTATCCCAGCAGCGCAAGGAATGAGTCGCTTGCCCGGTCAATCAGGCCATCAGGGGTGAGCACCAGAACGGCCGAGGATTCTTCAATGGCCTGGAAATCCGCCTCCAGCTCGATAATCCGCTTTTCGGCCGCCTCAAGTTTGTCGAGAGGAGCCTGCAGTTCTTGTTTTTTCTTACCAAAAAATGCCATTAGATAGCCTCTTCATGCAAAAGGAGAGCTTTGGAAAACCGGCGCAGCTGGCGATGTGCGTTAGACGATGCGTGTTAGAAGATGTGCAATCAAATGGTGATGAGAATGCCGCCGCTTGCCAAGATGATCACCACCGCCCAAGCCGGTAATTTCCATACGCTTAAAAGAAGAAAGCCGGTCAGTGCCAAAGCAAATTCGTAGGGGCCCAGAATGGCGTTGGTCCACACCGGCTGATAAAGCGCTGCGCCCAAAATACCCACCACGGCTGCATTGGCACCACTCATCAATGCCCGCGCGCGACCCCAGCGGCGAAACCGATTCCAGTGCGGCAACACCGCCACCAACAGCAGCATTCCGGGCAAAAAGATCATAAACAGCGCCAGGGCGGCTCCGAACAGGCTACCGCCGAGCGGTGTCATCACTGCACCCAAATAGGAAGCAAAAGTGAACAACGGCCCGGGCACGGCCTGAGCGGCACCATAACCCGCCAGAAATTCGTTCGCCCCAACCCAACCGGACTGCACAACCTCGGCTTCCAATAACGGCAACACTACGTGACCACCGCCAAACACCAAGGCGCCAGCCCGATAGAATGCATCCATAACCGCTACAGTGGCTGAAGGGTTAACCCAGGCCAGTAGTGGCAGGCCAACCAGCAAGACAACGAAGATGAGCCCCGCCAAGAAGCCGGCACGGGCAGAAACGGGTAGCAGCAACTCGGGTGCGTCGTTGTCGGCCTGAACCCGGCACAGCAGCATGCCCGCTAAGGCGCCAATGACGATGGCCGTGACTTGGCCCAGCGAGCCGTTGAACAACACCACGGTGAACACCGCTGCCAGAGCGATGCCGGCGCGCTGACGGTCAGGGCATAAATTGCGCGCCATTCCCCATACCGCATGAGCGACAATCGCCACCGCTGTGACTTTCAAGCCGTGAATGATGCCCTGGCTGACGGGGCCATCAAGCACCCCCGCACCTAAAGCGAACAGCACCAACACAAAGGCCGAAGGCAGAGTGAAAGCAGCCCAGGCCGCAGCTGCGCCCCAAGGGCCGGCTCGCATCAGGCCCAAGGCGAAACCTACCTGGCTGCTGGCTGGGCCTGGTAAAAACTGACACAGGGCGACAAGGTCGGCGTAAGCCTGTTCGGAAAGCCAGCGCCGGCGTTCAACAAACTCCGTACGAAAGTAGCCAAGATGGGCAATAGGTCCGCCAAAGGAAGTCAGGCCTAATAGTAGGAAGGCGCTAAAAACCTCTCTGATGCGCTCTTTGCTAGACCGGGGCAGGTTTGTTTTCATAAATCCCTCTCAGTTGCGGCCAGCCAACCACTTTCTTCCTATTCAGAACAGTGACTGCTGGACATCCTGCTTTTGTTCGCTCGACAGCTCCACGGACGTTCGCTGGCCGTCTGAATCGCTGCGCCGCAAATCGCTTACCCTGTCTTTGGCTTTTTTCGCCGTTGCCTGCCGGCGCCAGCTCAACCTATCTAGATAGAAACGCGCGTTTTCCTGAAACTTACCGAACTGGTCAGGGTTCATCCGGCTGTGCGCGTTGGTTACCACTCGATCTACAGCCTGGAATATCTCTCTGTCCGAGACAATACCGTAAGCCAGATACGTTGATATGCGCGAACACCCCTGCCAGGCCGTATTCGGGCTGGATATCTGGAACGGGTATTTCTTTAAATACGGAACGGTGAAGAATCGATTCAGGTTTTTAATGGCCTGTGACCGCCCGCCTTTCTGCCTCAGCGGTTTATCGGTTCCAGCGGCGGTTGGTATCGCCTTCAGCTCAAAGGACGGAAACGGCAGAGGAGCAAACCTCTCGGACAAGTCAGTTCCCGTAGGATCACGAAATTTGGCTGATACGGAGCGGGCAAAGTAAGGCGGGAATAACTCGGGCTTCTGCGGCCCTCTGGCGATGCCGTTTTGCGGAATCTCTGCCAGCTCAATGCCATTGACAGCGCGCCAGGCAGCAACCGCTTTGTCTCGCTGGAACTGGCTGTTCTGAGTGGTTTCCTGGTGGGTCCATATCTTGGTTAGAGGCTGCACGCGGTGGATGCGATCAAGAACATCCACCGTTTCGCCAACAGCCTGAAGGAGCTTGCCTCCAATCGACTGAAAATCACGATCAAGCTCTTCAAGAGTTTCCTGAATGAATAACTGGTGCTGCCTTGAAACGTCTGGCTGCTGAATCAGCTCAGGCTCGTGACAGTAGAGGGGAAGCACTTTCCCCTTCTTGCGGAAGGCTCGCATCCTTTCAAAAAAAGGCTCTGAGTCCTGAAGCCTCAGGTTGCGTTTAAGCCAGAATATCTGCACCCATCAATTCCCGTAAGGCGTTATTCTGCTGATCAAAGGCAGGTCAGAAAATGAATCTGTCTCGCCTCTGAAACGAAGGACGTTGAAACGGAGGACTTTCGTAAAACAGCCAGTCAGGCAGCCTTGCGAAAATCCTCCATCCTTGTGGTTTTGTCACGGCTGCGGCGGTATTTACTTTTGTTCTCCACTACCCGCATCTGGTACTTCGGGGTTCTGAGTTCGCGCTGAACCGCGCTGTGTTTTGTCGGCTGTGCTTTCTTTTTCGCCATCGTTATTTCTCCATTGGCGGTTTCTGGTTTAACGACCTAATCATAACACCCTCCGGTTGTTGCGCGGCATATGGGTTATTACGATGAGTCTGTTACGGAGTCAGATTAATTGCCATAGCAATCCAAATCCCTTTTTTCTTGCAAACTGAACATGAATGAACGACTAATGAGGGCCTGCTTCCGCAACGGCGAGCGATCATTTTATGGATTACCTTACCTACCGCGAAAAACTGCAAAGCCACTTCCCCGAGCCCATACTGGCGTTCAAACCGGACGAATACGAGGCAAGGCTCGCCTCTGTTCGTCAGAGAATGGCCGAAGCCGAACTTGACCTGTTACTACTGACCGAAGCCAGCGAACTGTGTTATCTGACCGGATACACGACCTTCGAGGTCTCGGTCCAGTGCGTGCTGCTAGTCGCGTTTGATAGAACCGTGCTGTTCGTGCCGGCCATTGAGATGGGCCCCGCCGTGTATCTGAGCCGGGTGGACGATGTTATCGGCTATCCGTGGCAGGCGCCCGAAACAGTGGCAAGCGATCTGGCTGCTCAAGTGCGCCGCACGGCGGGCCGTGCGGCGCCGCGAATTGGCTTCAACCCTTGGGCGGGCTCTTTTCGGCCCGGACTGCTTTCGGCGCTCAAGAACACGTTAGACACCGCCACATTTATTGATTTCGGCGCGCTGATCGATCGTGTTCGCTTGGTTAAATCGTCTGCCGAACTGGCGTATCTTGCCGAAAGCGCCGCCATTACCAGCGCCGGCATGGACGCAGCAGCGGCCGTGATACGAGCGGGCGTGGTCGACCATGAAATTGCCCGGGCCGGTGCCAGCTCCATGCTGGGGGCGGGCAGCGAATTCATGAGCATGCAACCGATTGTGACGACTGGCGCGCGCAGCGGCATCATTCACACCAATCATGCGGGTTATGAGGTTGCACGCGGAGATGTGGTGTTCACTGAATTCGGTGCGGTTCGCAAACGCTACACCGCGCCTATGATGCGTACCGCCGTCGTTGGCGAAGCTTCCGCCGAAATTCGTGAATTTCATGCGGTCTGTCTTGAAGTTCTGGCAGCAGTGATGTCGGCCGCGCGCGCCGGTGCAAGCTTCGCCTCGGCAGCCCGCGCAGGCGAACTCGCGCTAGCGCCAATCGTCGACCGTGCATTTTTCTCCGGCGTATTTGGCTACCCGGTCGGTGCGTCGTTTCCGCCATCCTGGGTCGCCGGTTCCATGTTTATAACCACAGACAACCCGGCAATTCTGGAGCAAGACATGGTCTTTCATCTGCCAATCTGCCTGCGCAAGCCGGGCGAGTTTGGCGTCGGTTTCAGCGAAACGGTCCGCATTACAGCCACCGGGGCCGAACGCATCACTACAAACACGCTCTCTCTCAGGGAAATCTTCCTATAGAGGCAGCAAATGCATATTTTCGGCGCCGCTAGCAAGCAGGCAAAGGGTTAAACAGCTAGGATAGGAGGTTGCCGCAGCGCGCAAGGCAACACCCAGCTCCGGTTTCTGCCGTCGTGGCCGTACCTTGCAGTGTCTTTGACCGGCATCAATCAACGCATTCCCAAAGGGCCTACACTGGACCTGAGGAAGCGATTCAACACATCACAGGAGTCTCTCAATGCCCATTGAAAAACATGACCTGATCCATGAATTTCCGGAATCCAAAGATACGATCCACAAGCTAAAAATGTCTGACCAGCACTTCGCCAAGTTGTTTGAGGAGTACCACGATTTACAGCACGAAGTGCATCGTATTGAAACCGAAGTAGAAACAACATCCGATGACTACCTGGAAACTCAGAAGAAAAAAAGATTAAACCTTAAGGACCAACTCTCCGCAATCATCAAGGATTATAAAGCCTCTTCCGCAAGCTAACCCTCACGCGACTTGATATCGACTGAGTATGTCTGCCGTTGCCGCCGGTATTATCGTTCTGCTGATCAGGCACGCCCGTTCGGCGGCAATGGTGTTTCAACCCGCCGTTAGCTCGGGCTTGCAGGCTCAGGCAACACAGCGGCATCGGCAGCAGCTTCGATTTTTGCCACCTCGCGGCGAACCGCCCGCGGCGCACCAAATGCCAGTATGGCCGCCAGCATTGAACACACCGCCATCACAATCACCACGTTCAACAAAGACTCTTCCACTACCGTGGTAGAAAATGCGCTGATGGCGCCAGCCAGAGTGAACTGAGTAGCGCCCAGCATCGCCGCAGCCGTGCCACCCAAGTGCGGAAAAAACTCCAGAGCATTCGCCATGTTGTTGGGAATAATGGAACCCATAAAACCCACGGCCGTCACAATACAGCCGGCAATGACCCACCACGGAGCTCCAACCCAGGCCAGCGCCACTAACACCAACAACGCAAGAAACTGCAACAATACCGATACTCGCAAAATCGACACCGCCTCGAAGTGCTTCAGCAAATAGCGGTTAGATATGTTCAGACTGGCCATTAACACAATGTTGGCGGCAAAAAGTGCAGAAAAAAGGGTGTTAGAAAGGGCAAACCATTCCTGATAGATAAAAGATGCGTGGGTGATAAACACCAACATAGCGCTGAAGCACAACGCTTGTATGCCAACAAAACGCATGGTCACCGAATGCCGCAGCACTAGGCTGTAGTTTGTAACCAGAGTGGATACCGGCGTTTTTATTCGCTCTTTAGCCGGCAAATGGCGAAACAGACGCAGTTTCAGCACAACGGCCAAAAACACCGCGTAGCCTGTCAGCATCATGAATATCGCCGGCCAGTCGGCCACTGCCAACAAAATTACCCCCATAGACGGCGCCGCTGCCGGAGCTATAAACATAACAAGGCCAATCAGACCAAACAGCCGAGCTGCGTCTTTGCCGTGAAACTGATCGCGCACAATAGCCGGCACAGACACCGCACAAAAGGCGCCGCCCATGCCCTGCGCCAGTCGCCAGCCCAGCATTTCGTTCAGGCTGCTCGCTTGTGCAACCATGGCCGCAGCAACAGCGAACACAAACAGGCCTCCCAGCAAAACAATCTGCCGACCGTAGCGGTCAGACAGCGGCCCACCCACCAGTTGCGAAAGGCCCAAGGCTCCTACATAAACGCTCAGGGTGAGCCCGACATCAGTGTGGTCAACGTTCAAATCCGTGGCAATCTGCGGGAATGCAGGTAGGTAAGCATCTAAGGCCAGGGGCCCGAGCGCCACTGTCATTCCCAATAAAATTGCCAATTGTAATTGTGACACGCGCATTTGCCTTTTCAGTAGTGCCAGTCTTTAAGCGGACTGGTCAGTATTTTCGGTAAAGACGGGCCCTGAATACAGTGCACGGCCTGGCGAACTATCAAGCACTCAAAGGGCACGCAGCCGCAAATTGTAGCATGCTTACAAAAACAGGCTATTGCGAAACTAGAATGTGCCCTTAAAGTGGTTGCATTACGGCAAACCAGACCGTATAAAAAGCATTGATTTACACTGGTACAGTCCGTAAAGCAGACGCCTTTGATTTATAGCCTCAGGAGCCACCGATGGCAGACCAATCGCCCTTGATCTGTAGGGATATTTGCAAAACCTTCGACAAGCTCGAAGTGCTAAAAGGCATTTCGCTGGAAACTCAAAAAGGCGACGTTGTATCGCTGATTGGCAGTTCAGGTTCCGGCAAAAGCACTTTTTTGCGCTGCATTAATCTGTTGGAAACACCCACTTCCGGCGAAATTATTGTGCAAGGCGACCCCATCCGCTTTGGGCAGAATCGCAAAGGCGAACGCGTTCCCGCCGACAACCACCAGGTAGAACTAATACGCGCAAAACTGTCGATGGTTTTCCAGGGCTTTAATCTTTGGTCGCACATGACCGTACTGGAAAACATTATTGAAGCGCCCATCCACGTGTTGAAGGTACCCAAGAAGGAAGCCATCGAGCGCGCTGAAAACTATTTGCACAAGGTCGGCATTTACGAGCGCAAGGACTATTATCCGGCGCAGATGTCTGGTGGCCAGCAACAAAGAGCCGCGATTGCACGAGCCCTGGCGATGGAACCGAACGTCATGCTGTTTGACGAGCCTACCTCGGCGCTAGACCCGGAGCTGGTGGGCGAAGTGTTGCGGGTTATGCAGAGCTTGGCTGAAGAAGGCCGCACTATGATTGTGGTTACCCACGAAATGGCCTTCGCCAAAGACGTTTCAACCAAGGTGCTGTTCCTGCATCAGGGCGTCATTGAAGAACAGGGTTCGCCGACGAAGGTATTCGACAACCCGGAATCTGAGCGGATGCAGCAATTTCTGGCTCCCAAGTTCGGATAACCGGTGTTATCGTATTTTCCGTATTGCATTTTCTGTATTGTGTTTCTATACCGTTTTCTGTAATTCACGCCTTCTGCGGCGTAGTGATAAAAAAAGCCATTAAAGGCAAACCACTGGAGAGTTCACCCATGAAAAAAATTCTGATTGCTGCCAGTTGCGCGCTGGCCATGCTGACCGGTTCGGTACAGGCCGAAGACAGCATTCGCATTGCGTTCGATGTGCCCTACGAGCCGTTCGAATACAAAGATGAAAACGGCGAACTCACCGGCTTTGAAGTCGAGCTGGCCACAGCCATGTGCGAAGAAATGAACGCCAAGTGCGAGTTTGTTATCCAGGCCTGGGACGGCATGATTCCCGGCCTGCTGGCGCGCAAGTTTGACGCCATCATGTCTTCCATGTCGGTCACCCCGGAACGCGCCGAGCGCGTCCTGTTCTCCAAGCCTTACTACAACACACCGGGCGGCTGGTTTGCGGCGGAAGGGTTTGATATCGACGTAACCGACATGGACGCCATGAAAGACAAGTCTGTAGGCGTGCAGCGCGGCACCACCATGGATACATTTGTCACTGAAAACATGACCGGCGTTGTAAACATCAAGCGTTACAACACCGCCGACGACATGGCTCTGGATCTGGAAGGCCAACGCCTTGACGCAGTATTTGTAGACTACCCGGTGGGCGAGCAGACCATCAAAAACAAAGACGGCTTTATTGAAATCGGCGAGCCCGTGAAGCTGGGTGAAGGCGTAGGCGTTGCCATGCGCAAGCGCGACACAGAGCTGGCCGAGCGTGTTAACAAAGCGCTGGACACCCTCAAAGAAAACGGCACATACGATGCCATCATGAAGAAATACTTCGCTTACGACATCAAGGTTTAATCATGCCTTCGGGGTGGCCGCTCTGGCCATCCCGGATTACCGGAATATGTCATGCTTGATCTGAAAGGTTACGGCCCTGAACTTCTGAAAGGCGCTTTTGTGACCATGGAATTGGCGTTCCTGTCGCTGGCTTTGGCGTTAATTCTCGGCCTGCTTGGAGCCTCTGCCAAGCTGTCGGACAACCGACCATTGCGAGCCATAGCGACCACCTACACCACCTGCATTCGCGGTGTCCCAGACATTGTGATGATGATGCTGTTCTATTACGGCGGTCAACTAGCGGTAAACAGCCTGTCTGATGTGTTGTGGGAAGCTTACGAAATCGACTTCTTCTTTCAATTCGACCCGTTTATTTCAGGCGTGGTCACCATCGGGCTGATTTTTGGCGCCTACATGACCGAAACCTTCCGCGGTGCATTTCTGGCTGTAGACACCGGCCAGATAGAAGCTGCTCGAGCGTATGGTTTTTCACGCTGGCATACCTTTCGCCGTATTATCTTTCCGCAAATGCTGCGCCATGCCCTACCCGGCATTGGCAACAACTGGCAGGTATTGCTGAAAACCACCGCCTTGGTGTCCATTATTGGCTTGACCGATATGGTGCGAGTGGCCGAAGAGGCCGCCAAAGCCGAGCGCATGCCGTTCCACTTCTTCATCCCCGTGGCCTTTGTTTATCTGTCGCTCACAGCTGTTTCCGAGCTGTTCATCAAGTGGCTGGACATTCGCGCCAATGTTGGCGTGGTGCAAAGGAGCTGATTCA
This sequence comes from Marinobacter sp. M3C, assembly GCF_023311895.1. GTDB lineage: Bacteria > Pseudomonadota > Gammaproteobacteria > Pseudomonadales > Oleiphilaceae > Marinobacter. The sequence goes on along the minus strand of NZ_CP092284.1, from coordinate 3,444,470 downwards.
TGCCTGACTTCATCAGCCAGTGGCTGAACCAGAACGACATCTTCACCGTCATGACCCTTCTGGAATACTGGGATGGCCTGGTCACCACCGTTCAGCTGGTGTTTGTGTCGCTGTTGATCGGCCTTGTTGTTGCGCTGCCCCTAGCCATTCTGCGCACCGTGCGCAACCCGTTTGTATCTGGCCCCATCTGGGTGTACACCTATCTGTTTCGCGGCACGCCGCTACTGATTCAGCTGTACATTATTTATTACGGCATTGCCCAGGTTCCCGGTATTCAGGAAACTTTCTGGTGGACTATTTTCCGCGAGCCTTTTTACCCGGCCCTGCTGGCTTTTACCCTCAACACAGCCGCCTACACCACCGAAATTATCCGCGGTGCCATTATCGCCACGCCGATGGGTGAAATTGAAGCGGCCAAAGCCTATGGTATGAGCTGGATGCTGCGCATGCGCCGCATTATTCTGCCCAACGCGGCGCGCCGCGCGGTTCAGGCGTACTCGAACGAAGTGATTTTCATGCTGCACGCCAGCGCTATTGCCAGCGTGGTTACCATGGTCGATTTGACCGGTGCCGCGCGCAATATATACGCACGCACCTACGCACCTTTTGACGCATTTATATTCGTCGCGCTCATTTACCTGATGCTCACGTTTATACTGGTGTTTGTGTTCCGCAAACTGGAAAACCATCTGCTACGCCATCAGCGCCCGGCGAAATCCTGACGACGAATTCCTGACAAAGAGAAATCGATGACCGCCAGCAGCGCATTTTTTAATAGCAAGCAAGACTGGCTGAGCCATACTCTGGAACACGCCGGCGAAGCCCTTCCCCAATGCCGCCATGGGTTGCCGGGCGGGGGAGAGTTGGTGCAACTGGGCACCGGCATTTTACAGGTTAACCCGCCAGCAAATCGCCAAAACACCCATCAAGACGCGATGATGATTTCTGCCGGTGTTCACGGCAATGAAACCGCGCCCATCGAAGTGCTGAACCAGCTGGTCAACGAACTGCTTAGTGGCGCCTTACAACCTGCCTGCCCCGCCTTGCTGATACTGGGCAACCCGCAGGCCATGGTAACGGGCAAGCGCTTTATTGACACCAATCTGAACCGACTGTTCAGCGGCGCACACCGGCGTGACGAAGTCCGTCAAACACCAGAAGCCGAGCGCGCGCAGCAGCTGGAACGGCTGTGCCAGACCTTCGCCGAACAAACGCAGGCAAAGGGCCTGTCGTTGAGCCACTACGATCTGCACACTGCCATACGCTCCTCCCAACAGGAGAAGTTCGCACTCTATGCGTTTATAGCCGGCCGCCTGGTACCTGCTGAACAGTGCGCCTTTTTGCTGGAAGCGGACGTGCACGCCCTGCTGCTGCAACACAAGGCAGGCACCACCTTTGCCTCGTTTTCGTCCTCCGCCCTGAAAGCTCAAAGCTTCACGGTAGAGCTAGGCCAGGTAAAACCCTTCGGCCAGAACGATCTGAGCCGTTTTCAAGGTATTCATAACGCACTGGAACGGCGCCTGGCCGGATTACCAGCGCCAGGTTCTGCCGCTACAGCAGGCAACCTAGAAGAGCTGGTGATATTTCAGGTGGTTCACGAAATTCTGAACAGCGGTGAGGGCTTTCAATTTCACGTACCGGATGACGTGGCCAACTTCACCGAATACGCCCCGGGCACTGTAATCTGGGAAGACAGCAATCAACGCTACTGCGTAGGTGAGAAGCTAGAAGCGATTGTGTTTCCAAACCGCGATGTGCCCGTTGGCCAGCGCGTGGGATTGCTGGTGTCCCGACTGGCTGTTTGAACGTTCCATTAATTCAAACAGCCAGCCGGAAAACGGATCAAGCCGGTGAGTTGTCCGGTTCGGCTACCGGCACTTTGATCAGCAGCGAGCAGACCGCAGGAATCAGCAGCAGGGTCAGCACGGTAGACGCCAGCAAGCCGGAGATAATGGCCCAGGCCATGGGAGGCCAGAGCGTAGAGCTGCTGAACGCCAGCGGCAGCAAACCCGCCACGGTGGTTCCAGTGGTCAACAGAATGGGCCGGGTGCGTTGTTCGACGGCCTTGCGCACGGCGTTGAAAATGTCGTGCCCGTTATCCAGCTCCCTATCCATCACATCCAGCAGCACAATGGCGTTGTTCACCACAATACCCACCAGCGCGACCACTCCCAACAACGATTGAAAACCGAAAGGCGAGCCGCTCAGCACCAGCCCGGGGAATATGCCCACGGTGGCCAGCGGCAATGTCAGCAGAATAATGCCCACCCGGCGGAAGGAATTAAACTGCAACAGCAGAAAGAACAACAGCAGCAAAATACCGATGGGCGCAGCCTTTAGCAGGGCGCCGTTGGCGTCGCCCGAACCTTCGGCGTCGCCGCCCAGTTCCAGACGCGTTCCGGGCGGCAAAGGATCGGATTCCAGCACACGATTCATGCCATCCAAAGCCTGGCTAAAGCTGAACCCGGTGACCAGGTTCGCCGCTACCGTATTGATTGGCACACCATTGCGGGAATACTTCACCGCCGCTTCCCAACGGGTGTCTACAGAGGCCAGCGCAGCCAGCGGTATGGCGTCGCCCTGGCTGTTGTAGATGTTCACCGACAGCAGCCGCTCGAGGGAAATAGCGGTGCCCTCGCGGGAGCGCAACACCAGCGGAATAGGGTCGTCTTCCTGGCGATAGGTTTCCGCCACTATGCCAAAACTCTGGCCGTAAAGACTGTTTGCAACGTCGGCACGGGTCAGACCAAAGCGCGCAGCGGTGGCGTCATCCACGTTAATTGCAACGCCCGGAACGCCAATATCCAAATCATGACGCAGGTCCACCGTGCCAACGGTCGCCCGTAAGGCGCGGAATACCTGTTCGGTAGCACGGGCGCGATCGTCTGCGTTGGCGTTGTATACCCGCACTTCTACCGGCGCGGCCCGCGGCGGCCCCTGCGCCAGAGTGCCTACCACCACATCCAGCTCGGGCAGATTTTCAGCCACGTAGGTACGCACCCAGCGAATCATGTCAGCGGTATCTGCCAGGGTGGGCGTACGAATCACCAGTCGGCCACGGTTGGGCGCCTGAGGTGATCGTTGAAGGTTGTAGTAAAAACTGGGGCCGGCAAAACCGACAAAGCGCTGTATGTCCAACGCTGCCGGCTGGCTGCGAATCGCGTGTTCCAGCTGGGCTGCCACCGCCGATGTCTGGGCCTGATCGGTACCCTCAGGCAGATACATTTCCACTATTACCCGTGGCCGGTCGGCGTTCGGAAAAAACTGCTGAGCCATAAACGGCGTCATACCCAGGCTGGCAACCACCAATAACGAGCCCGCCAGCACCAAGCGCTTGGGATGGTAGAACACCAGCCCGCCCAGAAAACGCGCAAATCCAATCAACCGGTCTTCCTTCACACCGCGGCGGGCCTTCAGAAACCGCGCCGCCAGTAATGGCACCACAGATATAGCCAGCAGGTAGCTAACAGACAACGTCAGCATGATCATGATCGGCACGCCGCGTGTGAAGTCGGCGGCACCGCCTTTCGACAACAACATGGGTGTAAACGCGGCGATGGTGGTGCCGGTTGACGCACCTAAAGGCCCTGCCAGCTCACCCACCGCTTTGCGCAAGGCATCCAGCCGGCGCATACCTTCATCCAGATGGCCCTGTATGTTCTCCACAATCACAATGGCGTTATCAATCAGAATGCCCAGCGAAATCACCATGCCAATAATGGCTACCTGGTGAAGCACGCCTCCGCCCAGGTCATAAAGGCCAATACTGATCAACGCTACCATCGGCAGAATGGACGCCACCAAAAGCCCCATGCGTATACCCATGCCGGTGAACACCACCGCTACAATAATCAGAACCGACAGCACCAAGCTCCACGCCAGACCTATCAAGCGCTCCTGCACCTTGTCTGGCTGAAAGAACATCTCGTGAATTTGATAAGGCGCAAAATCACCCTCAATCTGTTGCAATCGCTCCCGCACCTGCTGGCCAAAGCGGATGGCATCGGTGGTGTCTTCTTCCATGATCAGCGACAGCGTTACCACCCGCTCGCCGTCATACCAGGTTTCCGGCTGGCGCGGCTCCACCGGCCCACGCCACACCTCCACCGCTGCCGCCAGCGGCACCTGGGAGCCATCTGGCAGCTCAATGGGCGTGGCACGTATGGCTTCAATATCGGTAAATTCGCTGTTCGGCAGTATCGACAGGCGGCGGCCGTTTACCACCACAAAGCCGCCCGGCGTGGTCTGGTTGCGCTGCGCCAGGGTGTCCAACACTTGGGCTGGAGAAATCCCAAGGCGGAAAAGCGCAGCGTCGTCTAGCGCCAGGGTTATCTGTTCATCGCTATCGCCGTCTAGATCAACCCGGGACAAACCACTGATATCACCCAGGTTCTGCTTTAGCCTCTCGGCCACCGCCGTCAGCTCTGTCACAGAGGGCGACCCCGCCACTGCCAGCACAATCGCCGGAATATCAATCACGCGGTCGTCTAACGTCATCAATCCAACATCGTCAGGAAAATCCCGGCGTGCCCGGTCCATCGCCCGGCGCACCCGGTCCCACGCCGGATCGGTTTCATAAATCGTGTCTTTCAGGCGCAGGGTCAGCAGCGCCACGCCGGTGCGAGCAATGCCCTGGCTGAAATCCAGTTCCTCCACTTGCCGCAGTTCGTCAGTCAGCGGCTGCAGCACCAGGCGCTCTACATCCGCGGCGCTGGCGCCGGGATAAACCACCGACACCAAGCCCGCACGATAGGGAAACGATGGGTCCTCCTGGCGCGGCATGGTGCTGTAAGCAGCAATGCCCAACAGGCACAGCATGGTGACAACCATGCCCAGCAGGCGTTGAAAATTCAGCAGGCGGCGGTTGGTCAAGGCGTTGCTATCCTTCTACGGGCTGAGTGCGCACAGCGTGCGCCACTTCAATCACGGTGTCGCCGTCTGCCAATTTGGTCATACCGGCGTACACCACCTGATCACCCGCCACCAGGCCTTCGGCGGAAATAGCCACGCGCTCACCCAATATCCGCAATACCGTGACCGGAGTGCGCCGGGCAACACCATCACGCACGAGGAACACACTGGTGCTCGAGCTGGAACTAGCCTGAGGACTGAAAGTGGAACTGGCAGTGGCGTTTACGTCACGTATCACCGCCAGCAACGGCACGGTTAAGGCCGCGATGGTTTGCGGGGTAATGCCCACTTCTACCGGCACACCTGCATTAAGAGTGTTAGCCGGAAGGTTCACCAGCAGCGGTTGCAACTCGCCACGAATGGCACCGGCCTGGGCGATTTCAACCACGCTGCCCTGCACCGGCGCCTGGCTGCGGTCTTGCACCGACCATACCGGCAGCTCCGCCCCCAGGCTAACGTGATTGAGCATATACACCGGCACCCGCACTTCCACTTCCCGCCCTTTCGGCGACGACAATCGCATAACCGGCTGACCGGCGGCCACAAATTCATCCTGCTCGACCAACAAGGCTTCTACCCGGCCGGCAAATGGCGCTTTCAGAGTATTTTCTTCCAGCATTTTGCTGGCTTCGGCTAAAGATGCGCGGGCGGTGGCAACGCCGGCCTTGAGCCCGTCGCGGCGGGCGGCAATCTGTTCCAGCGACTGTTCCGACACCACACCGCGTTCGCTCAGGCTGCGGGCGCGCTGCCATTCGCGTTCTGCCTGTTCGTAGTTGGTGATCAGTTCATCCAGGCGAGCGATGGCAGAATCCCGCGCCGGTTCCAGGGCGGGGCTGTAAATCCGCGCCAGCACGGCGCCGGCCTTTACGGTTTGACCCAACTCCACTTTGCGCTCGGTAAGGGTTCCACTGAGCTGAAATGTCAGCGTTGCGCGCTGGCTGGCACGCACTATGCCGGCAAAGCGCAGGGACACTTCGCGGGCATCACCGCCTTCAACCGCCGCTGTGCGCACGTGCACAACCGCCGGGCCCGAAGCTGCTGCATTATTAGCAGCGACGCTGTCGTCTGACGATTTTGAACACGCCACAGCCGTTAAAGCCGCAACTACCAGCAACGCCATGCGCAAATAAGGTCGCACCATGGGTATTTTTTATCCCCGTTGAAAATCGTAAATCGACCCCAGGCTCAGAATGCCTGTGAGTTCGTCCAGCGCTTTTTGTACTTCCTGCAGCAACATGGGATCGGCCAGATCCTGTTGGCTGAGCCTATCACGATAATGGGCTTCTACCCACAGAGTCAAACGATCGTATAAAACATCCGTTAGAACCACGCCTCTATGCATGGCGGCCCGCTCGTCATCATTGAGTACCACCCGCAAACGCAGGCAAGCCGGCCCGCCACCGTTACGCATAGACTGCTTTACATCGAACACTTCCACCGCGGTAATCGGCCCGCCGCTGGCCACCAGTTTGTCCAGATACTGGCTCACGCTGGCCACTTCGCGGCACTCACCCGGCACCGCCAGCAACATGCCGTTGTTGGTGTTAAGGAGTTGGCTGTTAAACAGATAAGACGAGACCGCATCGGCCAGGGGCACTTCACTGCCGCTCACCCGCACCGCTTGCAGCTCACATCCGGTCAGGCGCTCGCGAATTCCGTTGAGCGTGGAGTGTTCATTCAGAAACGCCATCTCGTGATAAAACAGGGTGTTGCCATTACCGACCGCAATAACATCGTTGTGGAACACGCCGGCGTCAATCGCTTCCGGGTTCTGCTGGGCAAATACCACGCCTTCATCGCGCAAATTGTGCAGCCGGGCAATGGCATGTGACGCTTCAAAGGTCTGCCGCGCAGGAAAACGCTTGGGTGCCTTAGCCTTATCGTTTAACGCTCGCTGACCATACACGAACAACTCCACTCCGGGAGCGCCGTAATCGCTGCACAGACGGGTGTGGTTGGCCGCACCTTCGTCACCAAAATGGCTCACCGCTGGAAGCGCCGGGTGATGTGCAAAATGGCTCTCGTCGCCGAATATGGATTTTAAAGCACGGCCAGTAACCACGTGCTCGATGGAGCGATGGAACTTGGCGCCCAGGTTGGCCGGGGTGAAATGTACCCGCTGGTCACGGGTGTCGGCGCTGGGCGAAACCGTGGCGGCATTGGCTGTCCACATAGCCGCAGCGGAAGACACTGCCGCCAGCAGCTCCGGAGACTTTTTTAGCACCTGCGCCAGAACGTCTGCGTCGTTGCCGCTAAAGCCCAAAGCACGCAAGGTCGGCAAGTGCGGGCGTTCGTGGGGCGGCAACACGCCTTGCACATAGCCCCGGTCAGCCAGCTGCTTCATTTTCGCCAGCCCCTGCAGAGCGGCTTCTTTGGGATTAGACACCGCACTGACGTTGGATTTCGATGCCACGTTGCCCCAGGACAACCCGGCATAGTTGTGGGTAGGCCCCACCAGCCCGTCAAAGTTGGCTTCTACGGCATGATTTGCCATTTTCAAGATTCCATAGCAGATGGCCCTGAACGGGCCTTGGATAAACGTGGATGTGCTACCCCGGATCAGTCGAAGTTAAGCCCCGGTGCCAGAGTGCCTGGCAGCTCGCTAACCTTGGCTTCCAGCGACGCCATGGGCCAGGCGCAGTAATCCGCTGCGTAATAAGCGCTGGCACGATGGTTGCCACTGGCTCCGATACCGCCAAAGGGCGCTGCACTGCTGGCACCGGTTAACGGCTTATTCCAATTCACAATACCGGCTCGAGTTTCTTCCAGCAGGCGCTGGTACAGCTTTTTGTCGTCCGTCAAAATACCTGACGCCAAGCCAAAGCGGGTGTTATTGGCCAGCTCCAGGGCATCGTCAAAGCTCTCATAACGATATACGGTCAGTAACGGCCCAAAGTGCTCGCCATCCGCTAACTCCAACCCCGTGGCGTCTATTATGCCTGGCGATAACAGGCCGGTATTGGCTTTAAGCTGCTTCATTTCCAGCAGACTTTTTGCGCCCTGCTCCACCATCTGCGCCTGAGCTGACAGCAATTTCTCTGCCGCCGCAGGCGAGATGACAGCACCCATAAAGGGCTGGGGCTCGGCGTCAAATTCAGCCACCGTCAACCGGCCGCTTACGTCCACCAAACGTTCAAGGAACAGATCACCTTTGCTGCCTTTTGGCAGCAGCAGCCGGCGGGCGCAGGTGCAACGCTGGCCGGCGGATATAAACGCCGAGTGAATGGTGTGGTGCACGGCGGCGTCCACATCGCTTACGTTCTGCACAATCAACGGATTGTTACCGCCCATTTCCAGCGCCAGAATTTTCTCCGGCTGACCGCCATGCTGTTCGTGCAAGCGATGGCCCACAGCGGAACTGCCGGTAAAGAACAGGCCGTCCAGCCCCGGGTGCGCGGCCAATACTTTTCCAGTCGCGGCGGCGCCTTGCACCAGGTTAATCACGCCGTCTGGCAGGCCGGCTTTTTGCCACAGGCGTACCGTGAATTCGGCCACCGCCGGGGTCAGTTCGCTGGGTTTGAAAATCACCGTATTACCCGCCAGCAAGGCTGGCACAATGTGGCCGTTGGGCAGGTGCCCGGGGAAATTGTAAGGACCAAATACCGCCACCACTCCGTGGGGCCTGTGGCGCAGCACCGCATGGCCAGCAGCCACCTCAGATTCACGGGTGCCTGTGCGCTCGTTGTAGGCCTGTTCTGAAATACCGATTTTGCCGATCATCGCCGCAACTTCGGTGCGTGATTCCCACAGCGGCTTGCCGGTTTCCCTGCCTATTAATGTGGCCAAGGCCTCTTTGTTGGCTTCAAGCAATTCCCCAAATGCTTTCACAATGCCAAGGCGCTCTTCAAAACGGGTGTTGCGCCAGTTACGGAAACTTTTGCGGGCGGCGCGCACGGCTGCGTCTACATCTTCTATATCAGCGGCGCTGCCGTGCCAAATCGTTTCGTCCGTTACCGGGTGCAGGGAGTCAAATTCATCGCCGTGGCCGTCGAGCCAAAGGCCATCAATGAACAGTTCACCTGTCAGGTTGATCATGGTGTTGCACCTCACTTAAACAATGTGTGTTAGCTATTGGGGGGCTTTGAATGAATTTATCGGCAGCGGGCCGCTGTCTTTCAGAGGCGCCAGGTGCACTGTGTCGCCGGCCTGAACCTGAAGTGCCGCAGCAACGTCTTGCGGCAACGCAATCGTGTCGGCGTTTACGCAGGTAAGCGGCAGTGTGGTTGCACGGAAATGTCGCATCGAACGGTTAGCCACAATAACGCGTTCGGTAACGGGCACATCGGTGGCCACCGGCTTGTCAGTAATGGTGACCGTGCGCTCAACCGCTTCGCGTACCGTGCGGATATTGTCGATAAACGTTTCTACCACCGGGCCGCCGTCAAAAATATCCACCAGCCCGTTGAAATTAAAACCCTCCGCCTGGAGCATATTCAACGCCGGCGCCGTATTGGCGTGCACGCAGCCAATCACCGAGCGGGCGCTAGCTGGAAGCATCGACAGGTAAATCGGATATTTCGGCATCAACTCCGCAATAAAGGATTTATTGCCCATGCCCGACAGGCGGTCGGCTTCGCTGAACGCCATATCAAAAAACTTGCTGCCCAGAGCGTCCCACAGTGGGTTATTGCCCTCGGCGTCACTCACACCCCGCATTTCCGCGAAAATCTTCTCAGAGAACTGTTTACGGAAGTCGTCCAGAAACAAAAATCGGCAACGGGACAGCAGCAAGCCGTTGCCGCCACCTTTGTAGGTATCCGCCAACAGCAGCGAGCAAATTTCGCTTACGTCGGTCATGTCATTAGACAGTTGCAGCGTTGGCGTTCGCACGTGTACACCCAGCTCCCGGGAGGCATTCACTGTCACGCTCAGGCGATAGTTGTAAAACACCTCATCACGGCCAACTCTGGCCTGTATGCCGCTTATTCCAACCGCTTGGCCTGTTGTGGTGTCTTCAAGAGCAAACAGATACAGCGCCGCTTCGGGGGCGCAACGCTGGTTAAAACTGTCTCCCGCCAAATCGATTTTCTTCTGTAACAGGCCACGATCTGCCGGCAGCGAGGTCAGGCCCTTGCCCGCCTTTTCCGCCATGGAGTACAGGGCATCAAGGTCGCGATCAGCCAAGGGGCGTATCAGCAGCATGGTCGCAGCTCTCCATTACCAAGGGCACTCATGACGGTACTCATAATGGCGTTCATAAAGATGCTCATAATGGCACTCCGCGCACGCTGTCACCGGTGTCGCTACCCAAGCGGTGCCAGGTGTTTACCGGAACTTTCAAGGCGGCGTCCAGCGTTTCCCCAACCGGGGTCAACGTGCAACGAAAGCCCGAGCCTTCGCCCGCAGCCAATAACCATAACGGGCCGTCGGCATCGGCGCTGCCGCGAAGGATTTTGCGGCGGCTTGCCGCAATACTGTGCAGGCTGTCGGTGCGCGCTTCCAGCACCGGGCCACCGTCAAAAATGTCCACGTAGTGGCCGGCACCAAAGCCTTCTCTTTGTAACAGCTCCAGATTGCCGACCGTTGCCGGATGGGCTTCGCCCAGAGCCTGCTGCGCGGCTTCGCTGAGCAGAGTTACATAGATAGGGTTGGGCGGCATCAGCTCGGCAATAAACGTTTTGCTCAGCTGTGCGGAGTGCCGATCGGCGGTGGCAAAATCCATATTAAAAAAGTGCCGGCCCAGGCTGTCCCAGAATGGCACACTGCCGTCACTGTGTTGTATGCCTTGCAGCTCTACCACGGTGCGCGCCGCAAACCACTCTCTATGGCCCGCTATAAACAGCAAACGCGCGCGGGAAAGCAGTTCGAATGCCTGGGTGGCGCGAAGTTCCTCGGCGATCACCAGAGAACACAGCAGGGTGCAGTCGGTCAGGGAATGGGATGGGTAGAGCGCTTCCACCCGCCGGGATATACCCAGTTCGTGGGAGGCGTGAATCAGCTCGTCGCGGCGGTAATTGTAGAAAGGCTGGCCATTGCCGGCACGGGCATCAATGCCGGCAATGCCGGCAATGCCTTTTATTTCATGACTGTCGACGTGTTCCAACACAAACAGAAAACGCGCCAGATGCTTTCCACCGTGTTCACCCGCAAACGCTGCGCAAGATTCCTTTATCCGGCCCGCCAACGCCTCGCGCTCATGGGGCAGCGTAGAGGGCAGCGCCCGCGTATGCGTCTCGGCGAAAATCAGTATGGGCTCGATATCTTCCGCTATTACCGGGCGCACCAACCACATAGGATCTCCGCATTGTTTGATTAGGCGGTGAGTTTCTGTACCGCAGCTTCAAAGCGCTTCAAAGCTTCGTCTATATCGGCTTCCGGAATAATCAGAGACGGCGCCAGGCGCACCACGTTGGCGCCCGCTATTAATACCATTACACCTTCATCCAGACCGGCATTAAGAAAGTCTTTCGCCCTGCCCTGCCATTTTTCGGTTAACACGCACCCCAGCAACAGGCCGGCGCCGCGCACTTCACTGAACACACCATAACGCTCGCCAATGTCCATCATGCCTTTGCGCAGATGATCAGATCGTAATTTCACGCCTTTCAGAATTTCCGGCTGGGTAATGGTGTCCATGACTTTTTGCGCTACGGCACAGGCCAGCGCGTTACCACCATAGGTGCTGCCGTGTGTACCAACTGACAAGCTGGCCGCCACCTTTGCGGTGGTCAGCATGGCAGCGACCGGGAAGCCGCCACCCAAACCTTTGGCGCTGGTCAGAATGTCTGGCACCACATCGTACATTTGGTAAGCGAAGACGTAACCGGTGCGCCCTACTCCGCTTTGCACTTCGTCAAACACCAGCAGCGCGTCGTTCTCGTCACACAATTGCCGCAGGCCTTGCAAAAACTCTTTTGTGGCCGGCATTACGCCGCCCTCACCCTGAATAGGCTCAACCACAATCGCGCAGGTTTTTTCTTTGGATATCAGTTTTTTTACCGATTCCAGATCGTTAAATTCGGCGTGGTGAATCCCGCCAGGCGCGGGTTCGAACCCTTCCAAATACTTGGGCTGGCCACCTACGCTAACGGTAAACAGGGTGCGGCCATGAAACGCATTTTTGAACGCAATGATTTCATGTTTTTCAGCACCCGAATGCTCCCAAGCGTAACGCCGCACCAGCTTGAAGGCGGCTTCGTTGGCTTCGGCGCCGGAGTTGGCAAAAAACACACGTTCGGCGAAGGTGTGGTCGCACAAGGTTTTTGCCAGCCGCAACGCGGGCTCGTTGGTCATCACATTAGACAGATGCCAGATTTTCTGGCTCTGCTCTTGCAGCGCGCTCAGCAGGCCAGGGTGCGAATGGCCCAGGCAGTTAACCGCAATACCGCCTTGCAGGTCGATGAATTCGCGACCTTCCTGATCCCATATTCGCGACCCTTTTCCGCGCACCGGCACAATCGTTCCGGGGGCGTAATTAGGCACCATAACGTCGTCAAACAACTCGCGGGATACAGGATCTTTGTTCATGGGTTCTCTCGATTATGTTCTCGATTGCGCTTTCGACTGTGTTCGGAATAAATTTCGCAATTAATCAACACATAAGTTAGCACGAATATACGATTGAAATAATACTACGCCGGTTACGGCATCAGCACATCAGGCTGCACTAAAGCCGGCAGCGGTTGTATACGGAATTGCCCGCTGTCTTTACCCAGCAAGGCCTTAGCCAAAAGTTTGTAGGAATCCAAGTCAAAATTGACCGTCTGGCCGCCCAGCGACAGCGAGCCCAGTTCCTGGTCATCGTGAACCGTAGCAACATGCACCCAGTTGTACACCACCAGCACGTCGGTTTTATGGCTGGTTTCGTTACGCTCGATAATCGCCACCGGCCCTTTCCAGGGCCAGGTTTGCAGGCGCAGGCTGTGAAACGCAATTTGCATGCGCAAATTATAACGCATAGGGTCCTCAAAGCCTTCGCAAGCACCCTGGCAGCGGCCAAGTGCACGCTGGAAACAAGGGCCACTGTGCTCGGGTTCCAGGCCTAACAGGCGATTGCACAGTTCGTTTTTCGCCGCAATGCCTGCCAACGTCCGTTCGGCGTCACGCTTGCTGCGAAACAAGCCGTAATAGTTACCTAACCGGCCAGGGTCTATTTCCCGTATCAGCCGCGCCTGCAGATAGCCTTGGGCGTTTGTGGTCAGCTCTATGCTCACCAGATTCTTGGCCGCCCGCGAGCGACGGTTGAACAGCGGCTTCAGACCTTTGATCTGTTTTAGCTCCAGCAACAACGCTCCCAACTCGCCAGCGGTTTCGGTCCAGTCGACGCGGCGCAGGCTTTCGGAAATTCGCACGCCACGGGTGGAATTGTGGTCGCCGGAAAAGTGCGAGGCCACTCGCTGCGCGATGTTCGTGCTTTTACCCACGTACAGCAGCGCATCGTTCTCGCCGTAAAACCGATAAACACCGGGCCCACGAGGCAAGTCCTGCAAGGTATCTAATGGCAGATGGGAGGGAATGCTCGGCCGCTGCAACAGCTCGACTATGGCCGTTTCCAGCGTGTCTTCGCCCTGCTGCGCCAAAGCATGCTCAAAAAACCCGAGCATGGCGGCAACGTCTCCCATAGCCCGATGGCGCTGCACCTGTTGTAAACCATGGCGTTCAATCAGCGCGTCCATATTATGGCGCCGAAACTCCGGGTATAGCCGGCGTGAAAGTTTCACCGTACACAGTACTTTAGCCAAAAACATTCGCCCCAGCCGGCGAAATTCGCCTTTCACAAAACCGTAATCGAAGCGCGCGTTGTGGGCCACAAACACTACGCCGTCCAGACATTGTTCCAGCTCGTCCGCAATATCCGCAAACAGAGGGGCATTCGCCACCATAGCATTGGAAATGCCGGTCAACTGTTCAATGAACGGTGAGATGCGGGTTTGCGGATTCACCAGGGTTTGCCACTGGTCCACACATTCACCCGCTCGCCAGAACTGGATGCCGATTTCGGTGATGCGATCAGTTGCCGCACTGCCGCCGGTGGTTTCAAGATCCAGGAAGGCGAAGGTGGTGGTTTTCAGGTGTTGAATAGTTTGAGACATTTTACAACTTTAATCCCTAACGCCGCAGCGTGCTAATCAGAGTTCGGACGCCCGTATCCAATACAAAAAACACTCCCCGATCAAAGGTTAAATTTCTTTATTTTACGGTATAGCGTCGCTCGCGTTATGCCTAACTCGCGGGCAGCAGTACTAACATTGCCTCCGTACTTTTTCAGAGCCTCAATCACAGCCTCGCGTTCTGCATCCGCTAACACACCCATTTTTGTAGCGGTCCTTTGTACAGACGGCTGACCGACTTTGATATCGTCGGGCAAATGATCAACATCAATAACACCCTTACTTGAAAGCGCCTGGCCCAAGCTTAAAGCCTGCTGTAATTCTCTGACATTACCTTTCCAGACATGATTCCTCAGCAGGTCCCGCGCTTCCGGCGTCAATATTGAAGGAGCATCCGGAAAGGCAGCCAAAGCCAGCAAATGATCCGTCATGGCATCTAGATCTTTACGTTCCCTCAGAGCTGGCAACGTTACCCTCAGACCAGTAAGCCTGTAATAAAGGTCATCACGAAACTCCTCTTTCTCCATCAATTTATCGAGATTCCGGTGCGTAGCACTCACTAAAGAAAAGGCAACAGAACGAGGCCTTTCTTCTCCGAGCCGAGTTACTGTTCGTTCCTGCAACACTCGCAACAAGCGGGCCTGAAACTCAAGAGGCATGTCGCCAATTTCATCAAGAAACAGCGTGCCGCCATTAGCCTCTTCAAACTTTCCTTTAGCACCTCCGCGGCGCGCTCCGGTGAAAGCACCATCAACGTAACCAAACAACTCCGACTCGATCAAACCCGCTGGTATAGCTGAACAATTGACCGCAACAAATGGGCCGACTGAAGCGGGCCCAGTTGCGTGTAACCAGCGCGCAAGAACCTCCTTACCTGTTCCGGTTTCACCGTTTATAACAATAGGAACACCATGCTGAAAAGCGCGGCAGGCTCTCTCAAAAAGAGGCTTCATTGATGAATCTGCAAAAAATGGAGGCGGCGCTGACGGGCAATCGGTTTTGGCTACAACGCTTACAAAAACAGGCGCCGGTTGACAGCTTTCAGTTCGCACATACAGCTTCGAGCCATTGTGGCACTCCACCTCCGTGGGCCTGTTCTTAGACCGGCGCATTTCGTCGGGATGGCAGGAAAATAAATCGCTAAAAGACACGCGCTTCTGGCCCTGCTCCAAAAAGTCGAGATCAAGTATTTGCCGGGCTGAGGGGTTTGCACCCAGCATTTCGCCATCTTCGCAGAAATGTATCAAGCCGCGCATTGCCGAGTCGGTTAACTCGGGACGATAGTGAATCGCCAAAACCAACGCGCCCGCTAGATCGTCAACCATGCGATTTTCGACAGCCCTGGTTGTCAGTGCAACCGACTCAAGAACCCCAACCGGTCGACCATCAAAGGGTTTGGACGCATTCAGAGCACCGATCAGCTTCCCTGTCGGATCAAAAATGGGTACGGCAACGCACGAAAGGCCCCGTAATTCATGCAAGAAATGTTCGTTGCCACAGACAACAGACGGCCGGTGCTCTATCAATGCGCACCCAGGGCCATTGGTGCCCGCCACGCATTCGGAAAGGTCCACGCCGGCATTTAAAGCGGAGCTCAGAACTTTGTAGTGAGGGCTGTCACTGCCGAAATATTTGATGCTGCGCCCCTCCCCTTCCAGGCACGCCAACACCCAGCCCGCCGAACCCAAAGCACGGAACAATCGTTGCATTTCCGGCTCGGCGTAACTCAAAAGCCGCTGATGTCGATCGCGGATGTGCTGTATCTCACGACAAGGCATGGCGTTCAAAAGAACCTGATCGACAGGCGACAGGCCGTGCTCTCTGGAGCGCAACCAAGAGCGCAAGACTTCATCCCGTACCCATTGCGGCGGCACGTCACGGCCTTCATCAAACAACTCACGCGCCTGCTGAACCCGAATGTCTGGATTGAAACGATGTGCCTGCATAGCCGCCTCCATCAAACTGTATTGTTATTATTCATCTGGCTGAACGGAGTGTATTGAAACGATCCATTTCTTTCCAGATGCAGGAATTTATCTTTATAAAAATTTTTAACAATATGTTTTTAAACAATATTTAAAAAATTAGCAACTTGGCACGCGCCCTGCAGATTCTTATGCGCGGTGCCAACAAAACTAACAAGGAATCTGCACTATGTCGCTTTTATCGACCTACGAAAGAAAAATGTCATTTCCCTTTAAGCAGCGGAGCACCAGCGTTGCTTCAGCTGTGCTTGCTACCCTTCTACTGTCCTCGGGCTCAGCACTGGCGATTGACGTCGATGCCGGAGATTACACCGCTCTGCCCCCGGGCACTAATCTGGCGATGGGCTACTACCAGTTCGCCACGCGAGACGCTCTGTACTCCAACGGTGACAAACAACAAATTGATGCCGGGCTAGACTCGCAGATCGGAATTCTGCGCGGAGTCCACTTCACTGACATTGGCGGGTACACCGTCGATCCTCAATTCCTTCTTCCAATCGGCAAGCTCGAAGGCAAAGACGATACGTCAACACTCGGCGATGCCAGCGGTATTGGCGACCTGACACTTGCAGCCACAGTGTGGCTTGTGAACAAACCGGAAAGTAATACCTATTTTGGTATTACTCCTTTCGTCTATGTTCCGGTGGGGAGCTATGACCGAAAGGATTCACTGAATCTGGGAGAGAACCGCTGGCGATATGCGCTGCAAGCAGGTTATATCACCGGGCTTACGCCCAATATCTCGCTGGACCTGGTGGGTGATGTCACCTTTTATGGAGAAAACGATGAACTTGGCGCGGCCAAGGCTACTCTGAAACAAGATCCGTCCTATCAGTTGCAAGGATTTCTGCGCTACCACATGAGCCCACAATGGGATCTTCGCACAGGTATCTCGCATACGTTCGGCGGTGAAACAGAGCTAAACGGCGTTAATCAGGACGACAAACTGGCAACCACAAAAATGACCATAGGAACGGCGTGGTTCATCACTCCAGCGCTGCAGCTTCTGGCGAATTACGGGCGAGATCTCTCGGTAGAAAATGGGTTTAAAGAACAGAATCGTCTCAACCTTCGTGTTCTCAAAGCGTTTTAAAATTGTCTAAAAAAGTAATAACAATGAAAGGGACATTAAAATGAATTTGAAAAGCAATCAGCCCGGAAATTGGTTCAAACAGCAGGCACTGCCCGTCGCATTGATTTCGTGCCTGGGGCTGGCAGCCGGTAACGTTATTGCCGCCGGCCAGGTGAATCAAGACTACATCACTGAAAATGCTAAAACGGGCAAAGACTGGCCCGCCCACGGTTTTGATTACGCAGAAACACGGTTTAGCCCCCTTACACAGGTTTCAGACAGCAACGTTAATAAGCTCGGGCTGGCTTGGTCCTACGATCTAAAGTCAAGCCGCGGTATTGAAACCACACCTCTAGTTGTAGACGGGGTGATGTTCGTCACTGCGTCTTGGAGTGTGGTGCATGCGCTTGATGCTAAAACCGGCAAAAACCTATGGACTTACGATCCGGGCGTACCCCGTGAAAAAGGCTATGAAGCTTGCTGTGATGTTGTTAACCGCGGGGTTGCACTGCACGAAGGCAACGTTTATGTCGCAGCGCTTGATGGCCGCCTGGTCGCTATTGATGCTAAGACCGGGAAAAAAGTCTGGGAAAAAAACACGCTGATCGACAATGACATCGGTTACACACTTACCGGCGCGCCACGCGTGTTCAAAGGTAATGTGATCATCGGGAACGGCGGTGCGGAACGCGGAGTACGAGGCTATATCACCGCATACGACGCGAAAACCGGTGCCCAAAAATGGCGCTGGTTTACCGTACCGGGCGACCCGGGCAAACCCTTTGAAAACGAAGCCATGGCCAAAGCAGCGGAGACATGGGATCCCAGTGGCAAATACTGGGAAGCCGGTGGCGGCGGCACCGTTTGGAACTCCATGGTTTTTGACCCTGAGCTGAACCTCATGTACATCGGCACGGGAAACGGTGCTCCCTGGTCTCACCTGAAGCGCAGCCCCAAAGGCGGCGACAACCTTTACCTGGCGTCTATTGTTGCCCTTAATCCGGACACCGGTGAATACGTTTGGCACTATCAGCAAACGCCCGGAGACAACTGGGACTACACGTCGACTCAGGACATGATTCTCACAGACCTGGAAATCGACGGTAAGATGCGCAAGATAATCATGCATGCACCGAAAAACGGCTTCTTTTTCGTTGTTGACCGCACAAATGGAGAATTCATTTCCGCAGAAAACTTTGTTGACGTGAACTGGGCTGAAGGATACGACGATAACGGACGCCCTATTGAGATAGCAGCAGCTCGCGCCCAGGACAAACCTTTTGATGCAATCCCCGGCCCGTTCGGTGGCCACAACTGGCACTCGATGTCTTACAGCTCGCAAACCGGGCTTGCTTACTTTCCGTCCCAGAATATTCCAATAAATCTCACTGAGGATCCGACCTGGGTCGAACAGGGGAGCAATGAGCCCGGACAGCCAATGAGTGGTATTGGATGGAATACCGCAATGCGCATCAACGAAGTTGCGCCATCCAGCAAACCCTTCGGACGCCTTACAGCATGGGACCCGATAAAACAGCAGGAAGCCTGGCGTTATGAGCACGCATCCCCCTGGAACGGCGGCACACTTGCCACTGCGGGCAACCTGGTTTTTCAGGGAACCGCAGATGCCAGGCTGATGGCATTCAATGCAGAAACCGGTAAACCACTTTGGGAATCGCCCATGGGGACCGGTGTTATTGCGGCACCGATGACTTATGAAGTTGACGGTGTTCAGTACGTCACAATTGCCGCTGGTTGGGGCGGGATATACGGGCAAGCTCAAAGAGGGTCCGACCTGAAAACACCTGGTACCGTTTATACCTTTGCGCTGAACGGCAACGCCGAAATGCCTGAATTTATAAAATACCAGCTGGGTTCATTGCTATCCGGCGTCAAATACAACCCGGAATTCGTTGAGGAAGGCACGGGACTTTATGTCAGTAACTGTGTGTTCTGCCACGGCGTACCCGGAGTTGATAAAGGCGGAAATATTCCGAACCTGGGCTACTCCAAGACCGCGGTTATTGAAAACCTGGACACCTTTTTATTCAACGGCCCATTTGTCTCCAAAGGCATGCCCGATTTTACTGGCAAGCTGAGCGAAACCGATGCCGAGAAATTAAAAGCCTTCATTCAGGGCACCGCTGACGCAATTCGTCCTAAAAACCAGTGATTCAAGGAAACAACAATGAACATGATGGCCAATAAAACAGGTATCACGGAGCAGAAAACCCAGGCATTTGTTGATTGCCAGAACCACCGCATGTTGATTGGCGGGCAGTGGGTTGATGCACTAAACAATAAGCGTATAGAGGTGATCAACCCGGCCAACGAAACCGTCATTGGCAACATACCCTGCGCTCAGCCAGAAGACGTTAACAAGGCTGTGAGTTTTGCAAAGGATGCACTGGAACAGGATGCCTGGGGCCGAATGAGGCCCTCCGCTCGCCAAAATCTGCTGTTAAAGCTTGCAGACCTGATTGAGCGGGACGCCCGGATAATCGCTGAGCTAGAGGCAGTCGATAACGGCAAGTCGGCCGATATCGCTCTGGCGGTGGATGTTGGGCTGGGGCTGGAGTTTTTCCGTTACATGGCAGGCTGGGCAACCAAGATTGAGGGTTCAACCCTTGATGTATCTGTGCCTATGGCTCCGCCAGAGGCTGATTTCTTTGCCTATACCCGGCGGGAGCCCGTTGGCGTTGTAGCGGCGATTATACCGTGGAACTTTCCGTTCCTTATGGCGTGCTGGAAAATAGCACCGGCTTTGGCAGCGGGCTGTACAGTGATTCTAAAACCCGCTGAACAAACGTCTCTATCGGCACTCTATCTGGGCCAGCTAATCGAAGAGGTCGGCTTTCCTGCCGGTGTGGTGAACATCATCACAGGTGATGGGCAAACCACCGGTTCGGCTCTGACAAAACACCCAGGCATCAACAAAATCAGCTTTACAGGGTCGACACAAGTGGGCCAGATGATTGGCCGTGCAGCAATGGACAACATGGCGCGGGTTACCCTGGAGCTAGGTGGCAAGTCACCCATGATTGTCCTTAAAGACTGTGACCCGGAAAAAGCCGCCCAAGGCGCAGCCCAGGCGATTTTTTTCAACCACGGGCAGGTCTGCAGTGCAGGCTCTCGCCTCTATGTTCACAGAAGCATATTTGACACGGTTGTTAGCCGCCTGGTGGAATTGGCGGAGGCCATTCCTATGGGGCCGGGCCTTGATTCTTCAGCCCAAATGGGGCCGCTTGTCTCTCAAGTACAACTGGACCGCGTCTGTCAGTACATCGAGTCGGGCCGCAAAGAGGGTGCTCGCCTGGTAACCGGAGGTGAACGGGTTGACCGTAAAGGGTATTACGTCAAACCCACAATTTTTACCAGTGAAGACGACAGTCTGGTTATTGCTCGTGAGGAGATATTTGGCCCCGTGTTAGTGGTTATCCCCTTTGATGATGTTGACGAGGCTGTACGCCGAGCCAATGATAGCCCCTATGGGTTAGCGGCCAGCATCTGGTCTAATGACCTTTCCCTGGTGCAGCGTTTAATTCCTAAATTAAAAGCCGGTACCGTATGGGTAAACGGACACAACATGCTGGATGCGGGCGTGCCTTTCGGAGGCTACAAACTCTCTGGCGTTGGTCGCGATATGGGTAAACAGTCTCTAGACTCGTACCTCGAGACCAAATCAGTCTTTATGGCGCTTTAACTAAGTAAGAGGCGAGCCCTTGACTGCGAGGCTGAGGGCTCAGTATCGAATGGCACCTAACAAAGATAAGAGCGATGAAAAACTCTAAATCTCAACGTCTCTTTTTAAGCGGTCTATTGACGTTACCGTTCACAATGACGGCCCATGGCCAATCCTCAGCCGACATTGTCGTCACGGCACCGGTTATGGAGCGTGAACTCTACAAAACCCCGGCCGCCATATCGGTCGTCAGGCGAGAGTCCATTCAGCAAGGTCAGCCCAGATCGAAGTTGAATGAAACTCTGAGCCAGGTTCCGGGCGTTTTTCTGCAGAATCAGGAAAACTTTGCCCAGGGCGAGCGCATCGCCATACGCGGCTTTGGAGCGCGAGCACCGTTCGGAGTGCGCGGCGTTACAATCATGGTTGATGGCATTCCTTACACGCTACCGGATGGTCAGGCGCAACTGGACGCGATTGACCTGGACAGCGCCGAACGCATAGAAGTCATTCGGGGCTCCGCCTCGGTTCTTTACGGTAACGCGGCGGGCGGGGTCATCAGCGTAACCACGTCAGATGGGCATCGTAAGCCCGATAAAACATCCGTTCGCACCACTGGCGGAAGCGATAACTTTGGCAAGGTGGTCATAAACAACAACCAGAACAGCGGGCCCTGGTCGCACAGCGTAAGCGCGTCGGCGCTTAACTATGAAGGCTACCGCGACCACGCCAGGGTAGAGAAGTACCTTCTTAACACCAAATTACGCCGGGAGCTCGATAAAGACCGCTCACTAACGGCCATCATAAATCTGTTGGAGAACCCCCGTTCCGAGGACCCGGGCGCCCTAACCGCTGATCAGGTTGAGGCGGACCGGTCTCAGGCCGGACGCTTTACCGAGCAATACAACACCGGGCAAACCGTTGATCAGCAAGTACTTGGTTTGCAGTATCAGGACCTGTCCGCCGGGCCCGGTGAATTACGCGCCAAAACCTTTTACATGCGCAGAAACTTCGAGCAACAACTCCCCTACCCTGGCGATAGCCGTATCGACTATAACCGTGACTATTTCGGGGCCAGTGCCGATTATCGCCAGTCGCTTCAGCTTGCGGGGCTACCATTTCGTTATGTGGCTGGGCTGGAAGCTCGTAGGCAAAAGGATGAGCGCATCCGTCGGGAAATGAGTTTTAACGGTAATTTACTAGGGTTAACCGCCGACGAGCTGCAAACGGCAACCACCCTTGGTGTCTTTGTTCAAAGCGATCTGGACCTTACAGACCAACTGACCTTATCCATTGGTGGTCGTTTCGACCGGATTCGCCTCAAGGTTGATGACGATTTTGCCGCAGATGGAAACCAGAGCGGGAATCGTACCTTCCGTGAATGGAGCGGTTCTACAGGCTTAAGCTATCGATATCTGCCCTCACATCAGGCATACGCTAACATCAGTACCGCCTTCGAAACGCCAACCTTCTCGGAGTTTGCGAACCCATCTGGAGTAGGCGGGCTCAATTCGGAAACCGATCCTCAAAAATCTCTTAATCATGAGCTTGGTTTGCGCGGTGACCTGAGTAACGGCATCGATTATGACCTCACCCTGTTTTGGGTTGATGTTCGGGATGAATTGATTCCCTATGAATTAACCGGTCCTGATGATCGAACCTTCTACCGCAACGCCGGAGATACAACCCGAAAAGGTTTCGAGGCTGCCGCAGGTTGGCTTTTCTCACCGAGCTGGCGTGCAGAAACCGCACTCACTTTGGCCAGCTACACGTTTGAGAACTACCGTTCAGAGGGCAATAATTACGACGACAATCGATTACCGGGCCTGCCCGAAAAAGTCTGGTCTAACCGGTTAAAATGGGAAGGGTTGGGCGGCACTTTTGTCACATTGGAAGCTCGTTATATCGGCGATATGGTCGCTGACAGCGCCAATGAGGTAAAAATTGATGACTACTGGCTGGCTAATCTGCGTGGCGGAAACACCTTGTACGCCGACAGAAACCTTCTTTTGAAAGGCTTCGCCGGCGTTCGCAATCTGGGTGGCAAGGATTACTTCGCAAACGTGCGCATTAATGCCAGCAATGGTCGTTATTTTGAGCCCGCCGCAGGGCGTGTCTGGTACCTGGGACTTGAGACGGTCTTTTAAAGCTCGAACTCTTTCTCACCGATCTTTCAAGTTGTGCGCACCCACTCTCAGCTGAGGCCGGTTTTCATCAATTTCAGTCAGCGGTGCGCATTCTTTGATGGTTTCAAGACAGCGCTCAGTTAACGCCTGATACTCGCGGGTGCCGCTTTGCTTCCAGCCCACTTCTTTATCACTCAACTGTCGCAGCACTTTGGCCGGCGACCCTACAATCAATGAGGCTGGCTCACACTCGAAACCGGCTTTTACAAAAGCGCAGGCACCTACAATCGAGCGCGCTGCAATAACGGCCTCGTCCATTATAACGCTGTTCATACCCACCATTGCGTCTTCTTCAATGGTGCAGCCGTGCAATATTGCGCCGTGTCCCACGTGACCATTACGACGAACGATCGCGTCCCGGCCCGGAAACGCGTGAACAACGCAGCTGTCCTGCAGGTTCGAGCCTGCCTCCATAACAATACGACCGAAGTCGCCACGTAAAGATGCACCGGGGCCAACGTAACAATTGGCACCCACATGCACGTCGCCTATCAGCACCGCTGTTGGATGAACGTATGCGGATGGATGCACTACTGGCGTAACCCCGTCAATTTGGTAACACGGCATAAGATCCCCCTAACTGGACACTAACGTTTATTTCACGAGTTCTAGGCGCTCAAGGTTAAACACAAGATACACATAAAAATCAGAAATCTGCGGACACTACGACACCGAAAAACCGAACGTGATACAAAAATTCATTATTTTGACCCTTGACCGGTATCAATTAAAACCTATACTCTTTCGTTAAAACAAACAAGGCAAAACACCGCTGTAAAGAACCGCCCGACAGCTGCGGGCTCAGGTTCTGGAAAATTAAAAATAATGAAATACCGAGACTATAATGATGCCGCAGATACTGCTATCAGAAGGGCCAACTAACGGCGTTCGCCTTCTAACGCTTAATCGTCCCGAAGCTCTCAATGCACTCAATACCGCACTGCTCGAGGCGCTGAGCGAACAACTCGATATTGCAGAAACCGACCCTGAAACCAAAGCCGTCGTTATTACCGGGAGCGAGCGCGCGTTTGCCGCCGGTGCCGATATCAACGAGATGGCCTCCCGCGATGTTGTTGGAATGCTGGAAGACCCCCGTGTCCAGCACTGGGCGCGCATCGACCGCTTTGTTAAACCGCTGATTATCGCCGTGAACGGTTTTTGCCTGGGCGGCGGCTGTGAGCTCGCCATGCGGGGCGACATTCTTATTGCCGGCACCAATGCCCAGTTTGGTCAACCTGAAATCAACCTCGGCATTATGCCCGGTGCCGGCGGCACCCAGCGGCTGGTGCGAGCGGTGGGGCAATCATTGGCGATGCAGATGGTTCTCACCGGTGAAGCTATCGGCGCTCAAAGAGCCCTCGCAGCCGGTTTGATCACCGAAATCTGCCAACCAGAGCTTACCGTGGAGCGCGCCATGGCGATCGCCATCACTATTGCATCCAAAGGCCCTATTGCGGTGCAGCTGGCTCGCGAGTCAGTGCGCCGCGCTGGGGACATGAACCTTGCTGACGGCCTGCGATTCGAGCGTCACGCGTTTACCATTCTGGCTGCCACGGACGACCGCCGAGAAGGTTTGGATGCGTTCCGCAACAAGCGAAAACCCGAATTCCACGGACGCTGATCCCTCCTAGACAACGACCAACTGCCCGATGACAGACGGGTACCAAAACTGAAAAAAGGACTATTTCATGACCGAGCAGAGCGTGCTTCTCGATATTGACCAGGGGATTGCCAAAGTTACCCTGAACCGCCCAGACAGCCTTAATAGCTTCAACGTTGAAATGCACAAACAGATGCGCGCCGCGCTCAAGAGTATTCGCAACGATGCCTCTGTGCGGGTAATGCTGTTGACCGGTAACGGCCGGGGTTTCTGCGCCGGCCAAGACCTGTCTGACCGCGCCGTCAAGCCAGGCGCGCAGACGCCGGACTTGGGTATCTCCATCGAACAGTACTACAACCCGTTACTGCAAGCCCTGCGGGACCTGCCGATGCCGGTCATCTGTGCCGTTAATGGCGTAGCGGCGGGCGCAGGCGCAAATATCGCGCTGGCCTGCGACATCACACTTGCGGCTCGTTCCGCCAACTTTGTTCAGGCCTTTTGCAAAATAGGACTTATTCCCGACTGCGGCGGTACCTGGACCCTGCCGCGCGCGGTCGGAATGGCTCGGGCAAAAGGCCTGGCCTTACTGGGCGACAAATTGAGTGCCGAAAAGGCGGAACAGTGGGGCATGATCTGGCAGTGCGTAGAAGACGACGCCCTGCAGGATGAAGCCATGAAACTGGCCCGTCATTTCGCCACTCAGCCCACCAAAGGCCTGGCAATGATCAAGCGCGCCCTGCACGCAAGCGCCAATAATACGTTTGAAGAACAGGCACTGGTCGAGCGTGATCTGCAGCGCCTGGCTGGCCGCAGCGATGACTACCGTGAAGGTGTTTCAGCCTTCATGGAAAAACGCACACCCAAATTCACAGGTAAATAAACCATGCAGCCACTCGCCATAGACATCCCTGTTGCCGTTATCGGCGCCGGCGCCATGGGCTCCGGTATTGCTCAGGTCGCCGCGCAAGCGGGTCATCAGGTGTTTTTACTTGACCAGCGCGAAGGGGCCGCCGAAGCAGGCCGTCAGAGCATCGTTAAACAACTGCAGCGCCGGGTCGATAAAGGGAAGATGGAGCAGTCTGCGCTGGACGCCCTCATCAACCGCATTACGCCGGTTAACGAGCTCGACGATCTTGCCAGCGCCGGCCT
Source organism: Marinobacter sp. M3C (assembly GCF_023311895.1). Taxonomy (GTDB): domain Bacteria; phylum Pseudomonadota; class Gammaproteobacteria; order Pseudomonadales; family Oleiphilaceae; genus Marinobacter. The sequence goes on along the minus strand of NZ_CP092284.1, from coordinate 3,418,838 downwards.
CGTCATCGAAGCCATCATTGAAGACCTGGATATCAAGCGCAGCTTACTGACCAGCCTTGAGCAAGTCTGCGGCGACGACACCATTCTGGCCACCAATACGTCGTCCATCTCGGTAACGGCACTGGGCGCAAAAATGAAGCACCCCTCGCGCCTGGTGGGCATGCACTTTTTTAATCCAGCGCCTTTGATGGCACTGGTGGAAGTGGTCAAAGGCCTGGCCACCAGCGATGACGTTGCCCAATGCGTTTACGCTACAGCGGCCCAATGGGGCAAGAAACCCGTAACCGCAACCTCTACCCCCGGCTTTATTGTGAATAGAGTCGCACGGCCGTTTTACGCAGAAAGCCTGCGACTGCTGCAAGAACAGACCACAGACAGCGCCACCCTGGACGCCATCATGCGCGAGGCCGGCGGTTTTCGAATGGGCGCGTTCGAGCTGACAGACCTGATCGGGCACGACGTAAATTACGCAGTGACCTCCTCGGTGTTCAACTCCTATTATCAGGACACCCGCTTTTTGCCTTCGCTGGTGCAGAAAGATCTGGTTGACGCCGGCCGTTTAGGCCGCAAGACCGGCCAGGGCTTTTACAACTACGCCGAGAGCGCGCAAAAACCCCTGCCCGCCACCGCCGAAAAAGCCAACTCCGCTGCCGATACCTTGATTGTCGAAGGCGACCCCGGCCCGCTGGCACCGTTGGTAAAACGGCTGGCTGCCAGCGGCTTGAACATCATCGAACGCGATGGTCCCGGCCGCCTGCGATATGGCGATGCCGTGCTGGCATTGACCGATGGCCGTATGGCCACCGAACGAGCGGCGAACGAAGCCTGCAATAATCTGGTGCTGCTCGACCTGGCGTTTGATTACGCCAACACCACTCGCCTTGCCATCGCGGTTGCTGCGCAGGCGTCTGAGCAAGCCAGAACCGATGCCTGCGCCCTGTTGCAAAAGGCCGGCCTGGCAGTCAGCCAGATTGCCGACCGGCCAGGCCTGGTTGTTATGCGCACCGTTGCCACCCTGACAAATGAGGCCGCAGATGCGGCTCTGCACGGAGTGGCGTCTATTGGCGATATAGACCTTGCCATGAAAGCCGGCCTGAACTACCCGGAAGGTCCTTTGCGCTGGAGTGACAACCTTGGGTTCAGCCTGGTGCATACCGTACTGACACACATCCAGCAGAGCTACGGCGAAGAGCGCTACCGGCCTGCCTTGCTGCTGCGGCAAAATCGTTTCGCCGAAAAGGGGTTCTATGCATGAGCAACCAACCGAACACACAAACCCCGCAGCAGCTGGCACAAAACTGTGCTGACGCCATGTACCAGCGGGACGAAGCCAGTCGCAATCTGGGTATGGAAATCACCCAGGTTTCCCCCGGCAAAGCCACCGTTACAATGCCCGTGAGCAGCATCATGATTCAGGGCCACGGCTCCTGCCATGGCGGCTACCTGTTCACTCTGGCGGACTCGGCCTTTGCGTTTGCCTGCAACAGCTACAATAAAGCGACCGTGGCGTCTGGCTGCTCTATCGATTACATGCTCGGCGCCCGTGAAGGCGACTTGCTGACCGCCAGCGCGGTTGAGCAGTCCCGCGGCAATCGTACCGGCGTGTACGACATAACCATCACCAATCAGGACGGCCATGTGGTGGCCCTGTTTCGCGGCAAGTCCTACCAGGTGCGCGGCGAAGTCATCCAGTCGGAGAATAATCAATGAGCTATAACAAAACACTGCAAGACGCCTACATTGTTGACGCTGTTCGCACACCGGTGGGCCGCTACGGTGGTGCTCTGTCTGCCGTGCGCGCCGACGACCTGGGCGCCATACCCATCAAAGCTCTGAAAGACCGCTATCCAGACCTGGACTGGGCCGCCATAGACGACGTGCTTTATGGCTGCGCCAACCAGGCCGGTGAAGACAACCGCGATGTGGCGCGCATGGCACTGCTGCTGGCAGGTTTGCCGGTAGACGTACCGGGCACCACCATTAACCGCCTGTGCGGATCAGGCATGGATGCTATCGGCAGTGCCGCCCGCGCCCTGCGCACCGGCGAAGCCGAGCTGATGCTAGCTGGCGGGGTGGAATCCATGTCACGCGCACCGTTTGTGATGGGCAAAGCCGACTCCGCGTTCAGCCGTGCAGCCGAAATATTCGATACCACCATCGGCTGGCGCTTTGTGAATCCTCTGTTGAAGAAACAGTACGGCGTTGACTCAATGCCAGAAACCGCCGAGAACGTTGCCGCCGACTTCAACATTTCAAGAACAGACCAGGATGCTTTTGCCCTACGCAGCCAGCAGCGCACCGCTGCGGCTCAAAAGGCAGGGCGTTTTGGTTGTGAAATCGTGCCGGTCAGCATTCCCCGCCGCAAGCAAGACCCACTGGTGGTGGATACCGATGAACACCCGCGCGCTACCACGTTGGAAAAACTCGCCAGCCTGGCCACGCCGTTCCGCGAAGGCGGCAGCGTGACGGCCGGTAACGCCTCTGGCGTAAACGATGGCGCCTGCGCCTTGCTGCTCGCCAGCGGCAATGCCCTGAAGAAATACAATCTGAAACCCCGCGCCCGCGTTATAGCTATGGCCACCGCCGGCGTTGAGCCGCGCATTATGGGCATGGGACCGGCGCCCGCCACCCGCAAGGTGCTGAAAATCGCAGGCCTGGAATTGGCCGATATAGACGTGATTGAGCTGAACGAAGCCTTTGCCGCCCAGGCTCTCGCAGTACTGCGCGATTTGGGACTGCCAGACGACGCCGAACACGTTAACCCTAACGGCGGCGCCATTGCCCTGGGCCACCCGCTGGGTATGAGCGGCGCACGCCTTGTCACCACCGCGATGAATGAGCTGGAACTCCGCCACCGGCAGGGCCAGAAAGCCCGCTACGCTCTGTGCACTATGTGCATCGGTGTGGGCCAGGGCATTGCCATCATTATTGAACGCGTAGACCACGCCGACTGATGTATTCGACGCGTAAACGCGCGCGCCGGGCATAAAAACTGAAGCTAATCCGGTAGCAAACCGGGGCAACAAGAACAACGCAGGAAAAGATGATGGACCTACCCATGCAAAAAGTCGGAAAACTGGACCGGATGGAAACCGCCAGCGTGGACGAACTTCGCCACGAACAGCTGCAGCGTCTGCGATGGAGCGTCTGGCACGCTTACACTAACGTGCCTCATTACCGTAATGCGTTTGACGCCATTGGCCTGAAGCCGATGGATATCAACCGTTTGGAAGACATCGTCAGGATTCCGTTCACCGGAAAAGAAGACCTGCGGAATAACTATCCGTTCAAGATGTTTGCTGTGCCCATGAAAAAAGTCGTCCGGGTACACGCCTCCAGCGGCACCACCGGCAAACCGACCGTTGTGGGCTACACCCAAAGCGACATTGAAACCTGGGCCGACATAGTGGCACGCTCCATTCGCGCCGGTGGCGGCCACGCCGGCGACAAAATCCATATTGCCTACGGCTACGGCCTGTTCACAGGCGGCCTTGGCGCCCACTACGGCGCCGAGCGCCTGGGCTGCACGGTTATTCCCATGTCGGGCGGGCAAACCGAGAAACAAGTTCAGCTGATCAAAGACTTTGAACCTGACATCATCATGGTCACGCCTTCTTATATGCTGAACATTGCCGACGAAATTGACCGCCAGGGCATTGACCCCAAAAAGCTGCCATTGCGATTGGGCATTTTCGGTGCCGAACCCTGGACCAACGAAATGCGCACAGAGCTGGAAGGCCGCCTGGGCATTCAAGCGTTGGATATCTACGGCCTGTCTGAAGTGATGGGGCCAGGCGTGGGTATGGAATGCCTGGAAACCAAAGACGGCCCCACCATTTGGGAAGACCACTTCTACCCGGAAATTGTTAACCCGGAAACCGGCGACGTGTTGCCAGACGGCGAATACGGCGAACTGGTATTCACCTCGCTCACCAAAGTGGCCATGCCGGTACTGCGCTACCGCACCCGCGATCTTACCCGCTTGTTACCTGGCACCGCGCGCCCCATGCGCCGCATCGATAAAATCACCGGCCGCAGCGACGACATGCTGATTATTCGCGGGGTTAACGTATTCCCCAGCCAGATTGAAGAGCAGGTATTGAAATGCCGCGCTCTGTCGCCTCATTACGAAATCGAGGTGTACAAAAAAGGCAACCTGGACTGCGTGGATGTTCGGGTAGAACTGAAAGTTGGCGCAGAAGGCGAGAACGTCAAAGAACACACAGCCAAAGAACTGGCGCATCACATCAAATCGTATATTGGTATCAGCACCAAGATAGACGTGCAGGATGCAGGAAGCATCAACCGCTCGGAAGGCAAGGCAAAACGCGTATTCGACCGGCGCAAAGACTGACACGGACGTTTCAGCGATGCATCGCACTCGTCATTTAAATTTTGTTGTTTAAATAATGATCTAAAAGTCACAACGTATCGTCTGACACTTTAGCTAACAGATTCAGTTACTTAGAACCTTAACGCCCTAACATGATACAGAATAATCTAGCTTGAAATTTATCCAGTATCATATAGTATAAATGCATAGCCCGTGATTCGTCGCGGAGCATTGCTGTCCAACTAAAACAGACCAACAAGACAGATTCGGAGAGAGTTATGTACGCACAGCTCGTTGACACCGGTACCAAGCGCCTCAAGACCCGTGAAGAAATGTCCCTCGAAGAGCAGGACTTTCAGGACAAAATAGACGCCGAAACCAAAATCGAAGCTAAAAACTGGATGCCAGACGGCTACCGGAAAACCCTGATTCGCCAGATTTCCCAGCACGCCCACTCAGAAATTGTCGGCATGCTACCGGAAGGCAACTGGGTTACCCGCGCGCCTACGTTGAAGCGCAAGCTTCAGCTGATGGCCAAAATTCAGGACGAAGCAGGCCACGGCCTGTACCTGTACAGCGCCATGGAAACCCTGGGTGCTGATCGCGATGAAGAAATTCAGAAGCTGCACGATGGCAAAGCCAAGTACTCGAGCATCTTCAACTACCCAACCCTGAACTGGGCTGATATGGGCGCCGTGGGTTGGCTTGTAGATGGCGCAGCTATCGTGAACCAGGTGGTTCTGCAGCGCACATCCTACGGCCCCTATTCCCGTGCGATGGTGCGAGTCTGTAAAGAAGAGAGCTTCCACCAGCGTCAGGGCTTCCAGATTCTGCTGGACATGATGCGTGAAGGCACTCCGGCCCAGAAAGACATGGTGCAGGATTCCATCAATCGCCTATGGTGGCCAGCGCTGATGATGTTTGGCCCGCACGACGACGAATCCCCCAACTCGCAGCAGTCCATGGTTTGGAAAATCAAGCGCAAGAGTAACGACGAACTGCGCCAGATGTTCATTGACCAAACCATTCCACAGCTGGAATTCCTCGGCTGCACCGCACCTGATCCAGACCTTAAGTGGAACGAAGAAACCGGTCACTACGACTTCGGCACCATTGACTGGAAAGAGTTCTACGACGTGCTCAAAGGCGATGGCCCGTGTAACCGTGAACGCATTTCTACTCGCCGCAAAGCGATAGACGAAGGCGCTTGGGTACGCGAATCCGCCGTTGCCTACGCCGCAAAACAAAAACAACGCGCAGCCGCTTAAGTAGGCGCGCGAATAGGAGAGCACTTATGTCTGAATGGCGCCTTTACGAAGTATTCGTGCGCAGCAAGCATGGCCTTAACCACAAGCACGTAGGCAGCGTGCACGCTGCTGACAATGAAATGGCCATGGAAAACGCCCGTGATCTGTACACCCGTCGCAGCGAAGGCGTGAGTATCTGGGTGGTTCCTTCTGACACCATCACAGCCTCCGCTTCTGACGAGAAAGAAGTCTTGTTCGATCCGGCAGAAGACAAAGTGTATCGGCACGCGTCTTTCTACAAACTGCCAGACGAAGTCGGGCACATGTGAGGAGCGACCCATGACTGAACAAAAAGCTCTACAGGATTACCTGCTCCGCCTGGCGGATTCCGACATGATTCTAAGCCAGCGCCTTTGCGAACTGTGTGGCAAAGCGCCGGCCATAGAAGAAGAAATGGCCATAATGAACGTCGGGCTAGACCTGGTCGGCCAGGCGCGCAACTGGTACGAATACGCCGCCGAACTGATTGACGACGGCCGTGATGCAGACAAGTTGTGCTTCCTGCGGGACGCTCTCGACTATCGCAACCTGCTATTGGTCGAGCAGCCGAATGAAGACTACGCAGTCACCATGGCGCGCCAGTTTTTCTTCGACGTATGGCACTACTTCACTCTGAAAAGTCTGGTAAATGCCAGTGATGAGCGCATTGCCAACATCGCCGCGAAGGCCGTCAAAGAAGCCACCTATCACTTGCGCCGCTCGTCAGAGTGGGTCAAACGCATGGGCGACGGTACCGAAGAAAGCCACCGCCGCATTCAGGAAGCGTTTGATCTGCTGTGGCGCTTCACCGGCGAACTGGTAACGCCGGACGATACCGATCACGCCATGTTCAAGGCCGGCATTGGCCCGGATCCAGAGAAACTGAAGCAAGACTGGTTCGGCATGGTGCGTGAGGTGGCGGCCCAAGCCACCCTGAAAACCGGTGCGGAAGACGCCTGGATGTACATGGGCGGTAAAAGCGGCGTTCACACCGAACACCTCGGAATCATCCTGGCCGAGATGCAGTTTTTGCCTCGCGCCTACCCGGATGCGACCACCTGGTAAGTCTGTTTATAAAAGGGAGCTCATCCGGTGAATGAACGTGAACCATCGTCTGTAGACCTACTGATTGCCAGCGACCGGGTGCCGGCCAACGCCCACCCCGAACTGCTGACGGAAGACGCAATCTGGGCGCTGCTGGATAACGTCAAAGATCCGGAAGTGCCTGCCGTCAGCGTGTTAGAGCTGGGTATCGTGCGCAGGCTGAGTTGGGACGGCAAACATCTGAGCATTGATGTCACGCCCACCTACTCAGGTTGCCCCGCCACCGAGCTGATCGAAGAACTGATTGCCGAAGCCCTGCGCGCCGTTGGCATCCGCGACCCGCACATTAATCGCGTGTTGACCCCAGCCTGGAGCACAGACTGGATAACCGACGTAGGCCGGGAAAAACTCCGGGTATATGGCATAACACCGCCCCAGGGCAGTGCCAGCAAAATGAGCCTGCTGGGCGCCGATGAAATCATCACCTGCCCGTTTTGTGACAGTAAGCACACCGAACGAGTCAGCGAATTCGGTTCTACTGCCTGCAAGGCACTTTACCGCTGCCGCGACTGCCTTGAACCCTTCGACTATTTCAAATGCATATAGAGCCGATACGCCATGAATAAATTCTACTCACTGGCCCTCAAAGAGGTCAGGCCGGAAACAAGAAACGCCGTATCCCTGTGCTTTGATCTGCCCACCGACGTGGCAGAAAAATTCAAGTACAAGCAGGGCCAGCACCTGGTGGTGCGTACCACAGTTGACGGCGAAGAAGTGCGCCGCACCTACTCCATTTGTTCCAGTGTGAATGATCAAGAACTGCGTATTGCCATCAAACGTGTACCCGGTGGCGTATTTTCCAGTTTTGCTAACGACCTGCTAAAGCCCGGATCTGTTCTGGACGTTATGCCGCCGCAGGGCCATTTCTCCGTTGAGCTGGATCCGGAACGTGACGGGAATTACCTGGCGGTTGCAGCCGGCAGTGGCATTACGCCTATCCTGTCCATCATAAAGACCACCCTGGAAACCGAGCCCAAGAGTCAGTTCACTCTGTTTTACGGTAACAAGGGCACCAGCAGCACCATGTTCCGCGACCTGCTGCAAGATCTTAAAAACGAATACATGACCCGCTTCAATCTGGTGTACATTTTCACCCGCGAAGAACAGGACATAGACCTGTACAACGGTCGCATTGACTCAGACAAGTGCGACCGATTGTTTGACCACTGGATTGACGCCAAGAACCTGACCGCTGCTTTCCTCTGCGGCCCCCAGATGATGACCGAAACCGTGCGCGATTCACTGACGCGTCATGGCATGGACAAATCGAACGTTCATTTTGAACTCTTTACGCCTGTTGGTGGCGTGCCCAAGGCACGCAAAGATCGTGCGGAAACCAAAGTCGACCTGCAAGCCGTCAGCGTGGTTACGGTAAAAGCGGACGGTCGTTCCCTGACCTTTAATCTGGTGCGTGACACCAAGAGCATTCTGGAGGCAGGCAACGCCGAAGGCGCCGACTTGCCCTACTCCTGCAAAGCGGGCGTGTGCTCCACGTGCCGAGCCAAGGTCATCGAAGGCGAAGTCGAGATGGATCAGAACTTCGCTCTGGAAGACTACGAAGTGGCCGCAGGCTATGTGCTGTCCTGCCAGTGCTACCCCATCAGCGACAAGGTCGTTCTTGACTACGACGAAATGTGATTTTGGAGTTTTACTAAATGTCAGCTCTTAAAAGCTTTATTGCCGGTGAATGGATTGGCGAGCGGCGGGCCAAAGCCCTGCCCAGCGCCATCAACGGCGAGATTGTGGCGCACACGCATGGCGACACTCTAGACTTCAAAAAAGCCGCCGAATACGGCCGCAAAGTCGGTGGCAAAAACTTGCTGGCCATGGATTTTCAAGAGCGCGCACTGGCGCTTAAAACCATGGCGATGTATCTGCAGGAGCACAAGAAAGAACTGTACGCGCTGTCTATGCACACCGGTTCCAGCAAAGCGGATAACGGCATCGACATCGACGGCGGCTTCGGCACCATGTTTTCCTACGCCAGTATGGGCCGCCGCGAACTGCCGTCTGGCAATGTGGTACACGAAGGCCCGGTAACGCAGTTGGGCAAGAACAACCACTTTGCCGGCACCCATATTCTGGTGCCACGTGGGGGTGTTGCGCTGCACATCGACGCTTACAACTTCCCGGTGTGGGGCATGCTGGAAAAGTTTGCGCCAACCTTTCTGGCGGGCATGCCCTCCATTGTTAAACCGGCCACCTCCACCTGCTACGTCACCGAACTGGCCGTGCGCCTGATGCACGCATCCGGCGCCTTGCCAGAGGGCAGCCTGCAGCTGATCATAGGCAGCACAGGCGACCTGTTCGAGCACCTGCAAGAGCAGGATGTGGTCACTTTTACCGGCTCGGCAAAAACCGCGCGCATGCTGCGTAACCACCCGAATATTGTCCAGCGCTCGATTCCGTTCAACGCTGAAGCCGACTCGCTAAACAGCGCGGTTCTGGCACCGGATGTTACCCCGGAACATGAAGAATTTGATCTTTTTGTGCGTGAAATCGGCCGCGAAATGACCGCCAAAGCGGGCCAGAAATGCACCGCGATCCGCCGGGTTATGGTGCCACAAAACCAAGTACAAGCCGTATGCGACAAGCTTAGAGAACGGCTGTCGAAGATTACCGTAGGCGATCCCTCCGTTGAAGGCGTGCGCATGGGTGCTCTGGCGTCTATCGATCAACTTGAAGACGTGAAAGCCAACATTCAGGAACTGTTAAAAACCAGCGAACTGGTGATGGGCGGAGACGGAAGCTTTAAGCCCACCGGGCCAGGCACCGACAAAGGCGCGTTCATCGAGCCGCACCTGCTGCTGTGCCGTAACCCGGAAAACGGTTGTGGTGCCCACGACATCGAGGCCTTTGGCCCAGTTGTCACCATCATTCCCTACGATACCCTGGACGACATGGTGGAATTGGTCGCCAAAGGACGCGGATCACTGGTGACCACAGTCACCACCCGTGATCCTGCGATCATTGCCAAGCTGGCACCGGCACTGGCCGCTTATCACGGCCGCTTGCATCTACTGGATGCGGAAGCGGCAAAAGAGTCCACCGGTCACGGCTCTCCCCTGCCCATGCTGAAACACGGCGGCCCAGGCCGCGCTGGTGGTGGTGAAGAACTCGGTGGTATTCGCGCGGTGCATCACTACTTGCAGCGCTCGGCTATTCAGGGCTCGCCCACCATGCTGGCGGCGGTCACTGGCGAATACGTTCGCGGTGCCAAGCTGATTGAAAACGACGTGCACCCGTTCCGCCGTCACTTCGAAGACCTGCAGATTTGTGAATCGCTGCTAACACACCGCCGTACCGTCACCGAAGCAGATCTGGTGAACTTTGGCTGTTTGTCCGGCGACCACTTCTACATGCACTTTGATGAAATCGCCGCCCGCGAAAGCCAGTTCGGCAAGCGCATTGCACACGGCTATTTTGTGCTGTCGGCTGCTGCAGGCTTGTTCGTGTATCCGGGCGAAGGCCCGGTATTGGCGAACTACGGTCTGGACACGTTGCGCTTTATCGAACCGGTCGCACCGGGCGATACCATTCGCGCCCGGCTGACCTGCAAACGCAAGATTGATCAGGGCCGTATGTCACCCGATGGCCATCCGCAAGGTGTAGTGGTGTGGGATGTTCAGGTCACCAATCAGGAAAACGTGCTGGTTGCCAGCTACGATATTCTGACTCTGGTCGCCAAAAAGCCGGAGTAAGTTACCCGACTATAAAAAACCGCCAGCAGCTTCAGGCTCTGGCGGTTTTTTTAAGATGCCTTTCTCCATTGTCAGGCGGCGATTGTCCTCTCGCAACTGACGAATTTCCGCTTGTTCAGGGGTCCTGAAAGCAGCGGAGGCCAACGACTTGCCCACAAACTCACGTACAAGAAAAGCATTGATGATCATCAACACATTTGGCGGGATCAGAAAGCCGAGTCCCCCGCCTGCCATGATGCTGCCGGTAGCCCGCCGCTTACTTCATTAAGCGAAATCTTCTCTGAGCTTTCGTTTCAGCAACTTGCCAGCAGTGTTTTTTGGCAGCTGTTCCGCAAAGTGGATATGCTTTGGCAACTTGAAGCTCGCCAGCCTGGTTCGTGCGTAGCTCATCAAAGCTTCTGCGTCTTGCGGATAACCTTCTTTGACCACCACTATGGCGCAGATGGCTTCAATCCACTTCTCATCCGGCACACCGATGACCGCAACCTCCGCAACAGATTCGTGCTGGTAAAGAGCTTCTTCTACGTCGCGACTGGCTACCAATACTCCGCCCGTGTTCACCACATCCTTGATGCGATCAACAATATAAATGTAGCCCGCATCGTCCTGATAGCCCAGATCACCGGAATGGAACCAGCCGTTTTTGAAGGCTTCCGCCGTGGCTTCAGGTTTGCCCCAGTAACCCACCATCAGTTGCGGTGAGCGGTGAACCAGTTCTCCGTGTTCCCCGGGCTTGCAGTCTTTACCGGTAACCGGGTCCACAATGCGCGTCATCACCGTTTGCATGGGGCGACCGGCAGAAGACGGTCGGTCTGCGTGTTCTTCTGGTAGCAACACCGTCGCCAGCGGTGCAATTTCACTTTGGCCATAACAGTTGTACAGGCCTGCACCAGGCAGTTTTTCGCCAAGCTCTTTTACTATCTGGCCAGGCATGATGGATGCGCCGTAGTAAAGCTTATCCATATGTTGCAGTTTGCCCGGGTTGAATTGGGGATGATGCAGCAGGGCAATCCACACGGTGGGCGGCGCAAAAAAGGCGTTCAGTTGATCGCTGGCCAGCAGCCCGAGAATTGCGTCCGGTGTCGGGGTGTTGATCATCCGGCTGTACCCGCCACTCAGCAGCATGGGCATGGTGAATACATGCATCTGCGCCGAGTGATAAAGCGGCAGCGCGGCGAGTGAGCGGTCGCTGGCCCGAATGTTCAGGTGGTATTGGCAGGCGGCATAATGCGTCATCAGTGAACGATGCGTATGCATGGCGCCTTTGGGGTCGGAGGTGGTGCCAGAGGTATAAAGAATCTGCACCAGGTCTGTATCACAAAGCTCCAAATCCGGTGCTGTGTCTTCGCCGGCCTCAAGCGCGAATGTCAGCGCGTCGTTGGTGTTACCGCCGTGCAGGCTGCCGTGAATGGCAACCTCGGTTGTCTCCCGGATCGCATCGACTTGTGATTGCAGATCCAGGTCGGCAAACAAGGCCCTGCAGCCAGACTGATTGAGCGCGTAGGTAAGTTCGTGGCCAATCAGCGCGTAGTTAAGTGGTACATGAATCAGCCCGGCTTTGGTGCAGGCGAGCCAGAGCAAAACGTAGGCATCCGAGTTTTTGCCATAGGTACCAACGCGGTCGCCTTTCTCAAGGCCGAGCCCGATCAGACGATGGGCCAGCCTGTTCGAGGCTGAGTGAATCTCTGAGAACGTCCAGGTGCGGTCGTCAAACGTCAGTGCAGTGCGGCTGCCATGTATGCTCGCAGAGCGGGCAAAGGCGTCTCCGATCGTGTTGCGCAGAGCCCGCTGGATACCCGCCGATACGGGGCAGGAAGCGGAGGTGCCAGAGTTGTTCATGCATCTACCTCTTGAATTGTTGTTATTTCGTGCGTGCCGGCATTAATTCAGAGAAACAGACCTCGTGGGAATGATCGGTCAGGTCAAAAAAATTGACCTAATCAGACAGCAAGACATTGACAGCTTTCCGATCACCTTGGCCACTGTGACGGGGGTTTGCCAGTCCAACGTTTGAAAGCCCGGCAAAACGAGGCAGTTTCCGAAAAGCCAACTCGCTCACTGACGTCCGCAACACTGAGGTTTTCGGTCATCATCAGTTTAATAGCGTACTCCTGTCGCAAAGACGTTTTAATCTTGCGCAGGGAAGTGCCTTCTTCTTGAAGCTTGCGCCCAATGCTTCGGGGTGTCATGTGCAGAAGCTGCGCAAGCTCATTCAGGCTCGGCATATTGCCCATGTTTTGCCGCGCCAGTAGAGCGCGAATCCTGTTGCGTAGGCTGTCGTCATGATCTGGACGATGCAGAATGTAGGCAGGCGCTTCTTTAAGAAACGTTATCAGCTCAGCCTCACTGCGCGTAATCGGCAGTTGCAGGTACTTTTCGTGCAGGTAAAAACCGCAAACAGATTCATCAAAATGCAACTCGGTTGGGAACATCGCCCGATATTCAGCAACGTGAGGCGGCGATGGATAATTGAACTGCGTGGTGGCAAACGGAATCTGCTGATCTACCAGCCAGCATGCGAGTCTTTGCCACATCAGCAGCAGGAACTCTTGCAGCATGTGGTCAGTATCCTGACTGGCGTCTTCAAGGCTCAGGCTGAAAAACATCAGTTTGTTGGGGGTGCTTTCATCCAGGCTGATGTCGATGTTGTCGCAGGCGATTTTGAAAAAGCGTGCGCTTTTTCTTAGCACGGCGCCAAGGGTCGCAGAACCGAGACAGTAATCTGTCATCAGCGCGAACGTGCCGTTTTTACAACGTCTGGTGGATAGCCCCATGAACTCGTCGCGTGTTGCCCGCCATACCGTCTTTATAAGCTGGGTAAGTTGTTCTTCGGTGATTAGCTGTTCTGGGTTCTCAAGCCACGCCGCCGGCACACCCGCGCTTGCCAGCAGTGTTTCGCGCTGAAACCCCTGACGTTCAGCACCGCGAATAGATGCATGAAGGTAGTGGTTTGCAATATGAGCTCTGGGCTGGGAATCAGGCATGGCTGGGGCGGTTCAGGTGCGTAATGTGTCAATTTTTTCGGCTTGTGCGGCCATTCTCGTTAAGCAGGATAACCCTTTAAATGGGTGCCTGCCTGATTAATCAGATTTACGACGGGGTTATGTATGTCCGGACATCATCAAGATACTGAGCTTTTTCGCTCCATGATCAACCGAGTGCTCGACAAAGAAATCGCACCCTTTTATGAGCAATGGGAAGAGAAGGGCGTCATTCCGCGCGACGTGTGGCGTACCCTGGGGGATGCTGGAATGCTCGGTATCGACATGCCAGAGGAATATGGCGGTGCGGAGGCGAGTTTTGAAATCTCTCAGTTGGCAATTGAGGAAATTGCCCGCAAGGGCTTCGGCGGCCTCGCTTCGGGATACAATATCCACGCCAATATCGTGATGCCTTACATTCTGCACCTAGGTTCGGAAACTCAGAAACAGCGTTATCTGCCGGCTATGATCAGTGGCCATTTGCTCAGTGCGATCGCCATGACCGAGCCAGGTGCCGGCAGCGATCTGGCCGCTATGCGCTCCACGGCACAGCGCACTGATAACGGCTATGTAATTAATGGCACCAAGGTGTTTATCACCAACGGTTTGCAGGCAGAGTTGGTCATTGTGTGTGCAAAAACCGACCCTGGGGCCGGCGCCAAGGGCGTGTCGTTGTTCCTGGTGAAGACGAGCTTGCCCGGTTTTTCCCGTGGCAAAGGCATCCGCAAAATCGGACAGCATGCCAGCGACACCGCCGAACTCTTCTTTGCAGATCTTGTGGTTCCCCACGACGCTCTGCTGGGTGAGGAGGGGCAGGGGTTTGCTTACCTGATGCAAGAGTTGCCGCGTGAACGCCTAGGGGTTGGCGCGCAGGCGGTGGGGGCGACCGAGGGCGTGCTGGAGATTACTCTGGACTATGTGCAGCAACGTAGGGCTTTTGGTCAGAGAGTAGCTGACTTTCAAAATACCCGGTTTAAACTTGCAGAAGCCCGTGCACGGCTGGAGATGGCGAAAGCGTATCTGAACCAGTGCACGACTAAATATCTTAAAGGCGAAATGGGGCCAACAGACGCCGCCATTCTGAAGCTAATGCTCACCGAAATGCAGTGCGATATCGCCAGCGATTGTCTACAACTGTTTGGCGGCTACGGTTATACCGTTGAGTATCCCGTATCGCGATTTTTTGTGGATGCGCGAGTACAAACAATCTACGCAGGAACGTCTGAAATCATGAAAGAAGTGATTGCCCGTTCTATGCTGGGCAAATAAATTATCCGCTTTGCGGATTTTTACAGATCGATAACCTGAGGAAACAAACGATGAAACTGACCGATGTAGTTATTCTCGACGGAGCACGCACAGCTATAGGCGGCTTCGGCGGAAGTTTAAGCTCGATGGGCCCGGCCGATCTGGGCACCTGTGTGGCAAAAGAGGCGATCAGCCGATCAGCTGTGCCCGCAGAAGACATCGACCATTCCGTTTTTGGTCATATTATTTCGACTGGCCCGGCAGATGCCTACGTAGCGCGCCATATCGGCCTTAATGCCGGTCTGCAGAAAGGTTCTGCGGCGTTCAATGTAAATCGTCTCTGTGGTTCCGGGATGCAGGCGGTTATCAGCGCCGCGCAGATGATTATTATGGGCGACAGCCAGATTGCATTGGCCGGTGGCGTCGAAAGCATGAGCCAGGGGGCTTATGTTCTTCCTAATGTCCGCAAGGGCTTGAGGATGGGCGACGGGAAAGTGGTCGATATGACACTGGGCATTCTCAGCGATCCGTTTGGTAGCGGTCACATGGGCCTGACGGCTGAGCGTATTGCCCAAAAGTATGGCCTCAGCCGTGAAGATCTAGATGTGTTTTCGGCGGAAAGTCATCGTCGTGCCAGCCATGCTATTGAGAGTGGCTACTTTAAAGAACAGATTGTGCCTGTGGCCGTAAAACAGGGTCGCAAGGAGTTCATTTTTAAGCAGGACGAGCATGTACGTGCAGATACGACTGTCGAAAGTCTTTCTGGCCTCAAACCTGCCTTTGCTAAAGATGGTATCGTTACGCCAGGCAATGCGTCTGGTCTTAACGACGGTGCGGCCGCCATGATATTGACGAGCGCAGCAGAAGCCGAAAAACGTGGACTTAAAGCGCGTGCACGCTTGGTGGGTTATGCCTTTGCTGGGGTGGATCCCGGTCTAATGGGCCTTGGCCCGATCCCGGCTGTGCGTCGGGTGCTGGAGCAGACCTGCCTTAGTGTGGCAGATCTGGATGTAATTGAATCCAATGAAGCGTTTGCCGCCCAGGCGCTTGCGGTCAGCAAAGAACTCGGTTTGCCGGCAGACAAGGTAAATCCGAACGGCGGTGCTGTTGCGCTGGGGCACCCGGTAGGTGCTACAGGCTCCATCCTCATCATCAAAACCCTAGCGGAGCTTGAACGCACGGGCGGTCGCTATGGCCTTATTACGATGTGTATCGGCGGCGGCCAGGGCATTGCGCTGATTGTTGAAAGCATCCGATGATGCTGGCAGTTTGATTTCTTTTTAACGCTGAACTGGATACAGTTTACGTTAACGTAAATATTTTTTGGTTCTGGTTCTGGTTCAGCCTACGAAACCCATGGTCTTTGCGGTATTGCGGTTAGCTGCGCTGGTATCGGCCCGGCGGCTTACAGCGCGCCCAAGACGCGTCATCACTTGAGGAAAATTATAATGAAAAAACTCGGTTTGAATACACTGGTACTTGGCATTTCCCTATCGCTGGCCGCTACGGCTTTTGCGTCAGAATTTACCAACATGGATCCGATTACTCTGCGCTTGGCTCACGTGGTCAACGAGCAAGATGGCTTTCATATTGCAGCCGTCAAATTTCAGGATCTGGTAGCAGAGCGAACCGAAGGTGTGGTGAACATCGAGCTCTACCCTAACGCTTCACTGGGCGACGAGCGCACCCTGCTTGAAGGCATGCAGATTGGCACCGTTGATATGGGCGTGAT
Organism: Marinobacter sp. M3C; assembly: GCF_023311895.1. Taxonomy (GTDB): domain Bacteria; phylum Pseudomonadota; class Gammaproteobacteria; order Pseudomonadales; family Oleiphilaceae; genus Marinobacter. Next base: position 3,402,453 of record NZ_CP092284.1, on the reverse strand, counting down.
TACCAACGGCCCGGTTGCTAATTTTGTCGAAGAAATGGCGGTTTTTGAGCTGCCATTTTTGTTCCCTTCACCGCAAGCCGCTTACGACGTGCTCGACGGCCCCATTGGCCAGGACCTGCTCGACAAGCTTTCCGAGGTCAATCTGAAAGGCCTGGCCTACGCCGAACGCGGCTTTCGTAATTTGACCAACAGCGAGCGCCCGGTCAACACACCAGAAGACATGAAAGGCCTGCGTATTCGCGTAATGGAAAATCCGGTGTATGTGGACACCTTCCGCGCATTGGGTGCCAACGCCATTCCGATGGCGTGGACGGAAGCCTTGACCGCCATGCAGCAGGGCACCATTGATGGACAAGAAAATCCCGCCAATGTGATTCATTCCTTCAAACTCTACGAAACCCAGGATTATATGA